>NZ_JBFAJV010000007.1:0-377699 GCF_040655415.1 Actinosynnema sp. NPDC050436
AGGAGATGCGCAACGACCTGCACAGCGTCCCGCTGTTCCAGCTCACCGACTTCGCCGCCAGCACGGCGGACATCTCGCCGATTTCCTACATCGGCTTCGGTGGTGGCGTGACCTGGAACATGTACGCCTGGCAGATGAAGAAGTGAGGCGTACCCCGCGTTCGGGGTAGCACCTCGCAGTACGGCGAAGCGCTCGGTCGGGTTGCCCCGACCGGGCGCTTCGCGCGTGTGCGGCTCCTGCCGCCGGGCCAGGCCGGTCGTCTCGCCCGGTGCCGAACGCACCAACCCGGACCCGATGAACGGTCCACAGTGGAGGGTGGGCGCAGTGCGGTGGAATCCGGGCGGATCGCCGGTGTCGCAACGCGATTCGGCCGTTTCGCGGCTATCCCCCCGGCGCGGGCGGCGTGAGGGTGGAGGCAGCCGGCGAAGGGGGAAGACATGCTCGGGCGGGTGTCGGGTGCCGCTGTTCTCGTGGCTGGGTTCGGGCTGGTCGGTGTGCCCGCCTCGGCCGCCGTCGCGGTGCCCTGCGACACGGCGGCGCTGGTGCGCGAGGTCGCGGACTCGACCGGTCAGCTGAGCCTGGCGCCGGACTGCACCTACGTGCTCGACGAACCGGTGGGGGAGAACGGGTTCGCCGTGATCACCGGTTCGCTCACGCTCACCGGGCGCGGCACCACCATCAAGCGCGACCCCCGCGCGCCCCGGTTCCGGATCTTCCAGGTGGCGCAGGGCGGGGCGCTGACCCTCGACGGGATCACCGTGACCGGCGGGCACACCGCCGACGGGAGCGCGCCCGGCGCGTCGGGGGTCGGTGGCGGCGCGGTCCTCAACGCGGGCCGACTGCTGGTGACCCGCTCGACCGTGGCGGGCAACCGGACCGGTGACGGTGCACCCGCCGCGAGGGCCGCCGCCGGTCAGGACGGGTCGACCGGCGGTGACGGCGGCGACGGCGGTGCGGTGCTCGACACCGGCACGCTGGTCGTGCGGCAGTCGGTCCTGGAGGACAACGCCACCGGGCGCGGCGGGCGGGGCGGTGACGGCGGCGCGGACCGGTCGGCCGGCGGGGGCGAGGGCGGCGACGGCGGGCGCGGCGGGATGGGCGGCGCGATCGCCAGTTCCGGTGACGCCTCGGTGGTCGGCAGCACCGTCGCGGGCAACCGCACGGGCAGGGGCGGTGCCGGCGGCCACGGCGCGGCCGGTGGCACGTCCACCACCGGCGACGGCGGCCGGGGCGGCAAGGCGGGGCCGGGCGGCGCGGGCGGCGACGCCGGCGGCATCGGCAGCAGCGGCGTGCTCACCCTCGTGGACACCACCGTCGCGCGCAACACGACCGGCGACGGCGGGCGGTCCGGTGACGCGGGCGTCGGCGGGCGCGGGGTCCGGGGCGGTGCCGGCGGCGGCATCCGGGGCGGGCGGGAGGCGCGGGTCGGCGGTCACGGCGGCGACGGCGGCGGCCTGGCCGTCTTCGCGGACGGGGCGGTGACGCTGGAGCGCGCGACGATCACCGACAACCGGACCGGTGACGGCGGCGCGGGCGGTCACGGCGGCGACGGCGGTGCGCCGGACGGCTTGGCGGGCAGCGGCGCGGTCGGCGGTTCCGGCGGTGCCGGCGGCGGCGTCGAGCTGGGCAACGGCCCGACGAACCCGGTGGTCGTGATCTCCGGCGGCCGGATCTCCGGCAACCGCACCGGTCGCGGCGCGGACGGCGGCCCGAGCGGTCGCGGCGGTTCCGACCTGAGGCAGGGGTACGGCGGTTCGGGCGGCAGCGGCGGTGGCGGCGGGGGCGTGCACGTGAGCAAGAAGCGCAGCCTCCACCTGGTGGACCTGGACGTCGTCGACAACGTGACCGGCACCGCCGGCGAACCCGGCCGGAGCCGGGCGACCGGTGGCGGACCGGGCTCCCCGGGCGCGCGCGGGTCCGGCGGCGGTGTCGGGGTGTCCTGGTACCTGCCCGACCCGCCGACGACCGTGCTGGAGAACGTCCGCCTCCGGGGCAACGAGCCCGACCAGTGCAGCTTCGTCCCGTGCTCGTGACCCCGGGCGGTCGCAACCGGATCGGGTGACGCCCGATCGCGGGACTGACGGCCAGGCTCGCTGCCGGCGGTGCTCAGTCCATGGCGCGGGTGTCGCGGGGCGGGGCGACCGGGTCCTCGCCCGACTCGCCCTTGCGCATCCGCCGACCGCGTTCGAGTTCGGCGTCCAACTCCGCGCCGAGCAGGAGCGCGAGGTTGGAGATCCAGAGCCACACCAGGAACACGATGACGCCGGCCAGCGAGCCATAGGTCTTGTTGTAGGAGCCCGCGTGGCTGACGTAGAACGCGAAGCCGAACGACGCCGCCACCCACACGACGACGGCGAGCAGCCCACCGGGGGTGATCCACAGCCAGCGGGGCTGGCGGACGTTGGGTGAAGCCCAGTAGAGCAGGCCGATGGCGAGGCTGGCGAGCAGCAGCAGCACCGGCCACTTGGCGATGCCCCACACCGTGACGACCGCGTCGCCCAGTCCCAGCACCTCGCCCAGCCAGTCCGCCACGCCGCCGGTCGCGGTGACGCCGAGGGCGGTGAGGGCGAGCAGGGTCACGACGCCGACGGTGAGCGCCAGCCGCAGTGGGACGACCTTCCAGAACGGACGGCCCTCCTCGACGTCGTAGATGGAGTTCGCCGCGCGCATGAACGCACCCAGGTAGCCCGACGCCGACCACAGCGCCGTGACCAGGCCGACGATCGCGAGCGGGCCGGCGACCGCCTTGGACGACTGGAGGTTCTCGATCGCGCCGACCACCAGGTCGCGCGCCTCGCCCGGCCCGAGCGCGTCGAGGCTGTCCACCAGCGTCCTGGTGGCCTCCGGGCCGAGCAGCCCGAGCAGGGAGGTCAGCAGCAGGATGCCGGGGAACAGCGACAGCACGGCGTAGTAGGTCAGCGCCGCCGCCCAGTCGGTCAAGTTGTCGTCGGTGAACTCCTTCGCGGTGCGCTTGAGCACGGCCCACCACGAGCGTTTCGGCAGCGACGTCGGCGCGTCGAGGTCTCCGGTCATGGAGGGAGCGTTCCGCAACCGGGGGTCACCTAAACGGGTTGTCCCCGGTCGGCTCGACGGGCGGACGTGTCACGCGCCGTTGCGCTCCTGGGGGCCGGCGGCGATCTCGCGCAGCCGGGCGAGGTCGGGCACGAGCACGATCCGGCGCGTGCTGGCCCGCACCGCCCCGGTGTCGCGCAGGTCGCTGAACGCCTTCTCCGCCGTGCGGGGCTTCATCCCGGCGATCGAGGCCAGCTCGATGTTGGTCAGCGGGAGGTCCAGGGTCCAGCCGCCGTCGTCGGTGCGCCGCCCGTGCCGGGTGACGAGGTGCACCAGCACCCGGGCGATCCGGGTCGACGCCTGGTGCGGCATCGCCCGGCGCAGGTCGTTGGACCAGCGCAGGTGGTCGATGCCGGCCCTGGCCAGCTCGGTCAGCACGGCGCGGTGCCGGTCGAGCAGGTCGAGCAGCTGGTGCTGGGGGATCAGCCGGGCGGTGACCGCGCCGCACGCGGTCACCGTCGCGGAGCGCGGTTTGCCGTCCAGCGCGGCCATCTCGCCGACCAGGTCGCCGGCCGACCGCACCGCGAGCAGGGTGGGGCCGCCGTCCGCGCCGGTCGTCCACACGGTGACCGCGCCGGTCAGCAGCAGCGCCGCGTGCCCGTCCTCGGCGCCCTCGCGGAACAGCACGTCGCCCGGCCCCCAGGCGACCGGGACGCCCAGGGAGAGCAGCGCGGACACGGTGTGGTCCGGCAGCCGGCCCAGCAGGCCGCGATCCGGTCGGTCACTGTCCACGTCGCCGCCCCCTGCGCAGTCCGTCCCGAGACACCCGGTGCCGACCATTCCACCACTCGGGCCAGTCCGCGTGCCCGGGGCACCGCACCCGCGACGGCGGTGGGCGGGCGCGTCGGCCGACCGGCCGGTCGGCGCGTGGCCGGTGGGCGAGGCCGACCCTACCGGGCGGTTCCCGGGTCGTGCCGGACGAGTCGGTCGCGCCGGGCCGGGTCCGGCGGTCAGCCCGCCATCGCGGCGGCCGAGCCGGCCTCGTACGACCCCGCCGGGGTGCGCACGATGACGTTGACCCGGTTGGCCGCGTTGATCAGGGCGACCAGCGAGACCAGCGCGCCGACCTGGTCGTCGTCGAAGTGCGCGCGCACCGCCGCCCAGGTCTCGTCCGACACGCCCCGGTGGGTGTCGGCGAGCCGGGTGCCCTCCTCGGTCAGGGCCAGCGCCGCCCGTTCCGCGTCGGTGAACACGGTGGCCTCGCGCCAGGCGGCGACCAAATGCAGCCGGACCGGGGTCTCGCCGGCGGCGGTCGCCTCCTTCGTGTGCATGTCGGTGCAGAAGCCGCAGCCGTTGATCTGGCTGGCCCGGAGGTTCACCAGCTCCTGGACCTCCCTCGGCAGCGACGACTGCTCGATCACCTGGCCGGCGGCGATGAACCGCTTGGCGAACTTGGCGGTGACCGGGTTGTCGAACAGGTTGAGCCTGGCGTCCATGACCTCGTCCTCACTCTGGGGTGTCGCTTCCCGAACGACCACCAGATGCCTGCGGCGGCGTCGCCGTGACAGCGGTGGCACGTGACGCGCGCCACCGCCGCCGGGTGTCACAGGGCGGTGGCGGCCGGTGTCTGATGGGGACCGCGACCGCCCTCGGAGAGGAGCCACCCATGACGGCCACGCCCCAGGCCGCACCGGACGGGGACGGGCACCCGGACCGCGCCACCGAGGTGTTCCTCGCCCACCGCAACCTGCTGTTCACCGTCGCCTACGAGATGCTGGGCTCGGCCGCCGACGCGGAGGACGTGCTCCAGGAGACGTGGCTGCGGTGGGTGGGCGTCGACCTCGACGCCGTGCGGGAGCAGCGCGCGTACCTGGTCCGGATCACCACCCGCCAGGCGCTGGGCCGGCTGCGGGCGGTGGGCCGGCGGCGGGAGTCCTACGTCGGCTCGTGGCTGCCGGAGCCGCTGCTGACCGCGCCGGACGTGGCCGAGGACGTCGAGCTGGCGGACAGCGTGTCGATGGCGGTGATGCTGGTGCTGGAGACCCTCACGCCGACCGAGCGCGCGGTGTTCGTGCTGCGCGAGGTGTTCGACGTGGGCTACGACGAGATCGCCGAGGCGGTCGAGAAGACCCCGGCGGCGGTCCGCCAGATCGCGCACCGGGCCCGCGCGCACGTGGCGGAGCGCAGGCCGCGCGGGGGCGCGTCGCCGGCCGAGACCCGGGACGTGCTCTCCGCGTTCCGCCGGGCCACCGAGACCGGCGACCTCCAGGGCCTGTTGGACGTCCTCGCGCCCGACGTCGTGCTGCTGGGCGACGGCGGCGGGATCAAGCAGGCGGTGCCGAAGCCGGTGGTGGGCGCGGACAAGGTGGCCCGCCTGATCGCGGCCGGGCTGCGCAAGGTGCCCGGCGCGTCGCTGCACCCCGCCCAGGTCAACGGGTACCCGGCGCTGGTCCTGCGGCTGGGCGGCGAGCTGGACACCGTGCTGGCGGTGCGGGTGGCCGACGGCGTGGTCACCGGGCTCTACGCCGTGCGCAACCCCGAGAAGCTGGCGCACATGGCGCGGGAGACCACTTTGCGCCGTTGACTCCGGGTCGCGGTGCCGCGCACCCGGGGCAGGACCTCACCCGGCCGGCACGCGGTCCACGACCTCCGACGCCGTCTCGCCCCGGTCGGTGTCGGACACCGCGCACCGGGCGTCGAACTCGGCGTCGCGGGCCCGCGCGGTCGGTGCGACGCCCCGGCCGAGGAACACCGACCGGCCCGGTGACAGCTGCATCAGCACCACGTCGGGCGCCCAGTCGACGGTGACCTCCACCAGCCCCGAATCGTCGTCGGCGAGGAAGGCGGCCACGCCGCGCAGGACGGTGAACGCCCACACCGGCGACGGGAGCGGGAAGTCGACCCGGGTGTCGAGGTCGAGGACGAGCGCGCCGCTGTCCCCGTCGTGGCCGAGGGTCAGCCCGCCGTCGTCGTCGAGCCCGCGCAGCAGGTCCGCGTGGTCGCCCCCGACCCAGCGGTCGCACTCGGCGACGGCACCGGCCGGCTCCGCGCGGTACCGCCGCCGGGTGGCGGCGTCGCTCCACGCCTCGCACAGGCCGACCCACTCGTGCTCGGCCCAGGCGGACGCGGGCGGGACGGGTGCCCGCAGGTAGCTCTGAAGACGGGGTGTGGCGATGGTGATCGCCGCCGCGACCGTGAGGTTCCGGGACATTGCGCGCTTTCGCCGTGGGGAGCCGGGGTGTGCGCCGCCGATTCTGCCCGCAGCCCACCGCGCGCGTCCGGGCGGTCGTGGTTGTCGTGGGAAGGGGCGAGGCGCTAGGCTCGCATCTGTCAGGCAGTGCCTGACAAGAGGGGGGTGATCGCGTGGCGGACGAGGAGTGCTCGCCGTGGTGTTCGTTCTGCGGCAAGGCATCCGGCGAGGTGGGCAAGATCATCGCCGGGGCGGGTGTCTACATCTGCGACGAGTGCGTCGAGAAGTGCGTGCAGATCCTGGAAGCCGACGACTCACCGGTCGGCGCGGGCGTCCCCGAGTGGTCGGTGATGACCGACGAGCAGTTGCTCGCGCACCTGCCCAGGATCGCCGCCACGTCGTCGCGGATCGAGGTGGGCCTGCGGGAGCGGGTCGCCGAGCTGCGCTCGCGCGGGGTCACCTGGGCCGACATCGGCACGGCCCTGGGCATGACGCGGCAGTCGGCGTGGGAGCGGTTCGCGCGGTGAGCACCGCACCCGCGCCGGCTGTGCCGCTGTGGCGCAACCGGGACTTCCGGCTGGTGTGGACGGGGCACGCGCTCTCCGAGTTCGGCAACGGGGTGTCCCAACCGGCCTACCCGCTGCTGATGCTCGCCCTCACGGGCTCACCGGCCGCCGCCGGGATGCTCGTCGCGGTGCGCGCGGTGCCTTACCTGCTGTTCGGGCTGGTCGCGGGCGCGCTCACGGATCGCTGGAACCGCAAGCGCACCATGATCGCCTGTGACCTGCTGCGGGCGGTGAACATGGCGTGCCTCCCGCTGGCACTCGTGGTCAGCACGCTCACGGCGGCGCACGTGTTCGTCGCGGGTTTCGTCGGCGGGCTGCTGCACGTGTTCTTCAGCGCCGCCGAGGGCGCCTGCCTGCCGCACGTGGTGCGGGAGGAGCAGGTGACCGCCGCCGTCTCGGCGCAGGGCACCGCGCAGTCGGCGTGCGGCGTGGTCGCCGGCCCGGTCGGGGGCGCGCTGCTCCAGGTCTCCCGGGGGTTGCCGTTCCTGGTCGACGCGCTGTCGTTCCTGGCATCGGCGCTGTGCCTGTCGTTCGTGCGCGGTGACTTCCGCAGCGCCGACGCCCCCGGGCGGACGGTGAGGTCGCGCGGCTCGTTGCGCGCCGAGATTGCCGAAGGCGTGCGGTGGCTGTGGGACCACCGGGCGCTGCGCCTGATCGGGCTCCTCGCCGCCGGGCTCCAGGTCGCCATCTCCGGCATCGCCCTGGTGGCGCTCGTCGTCGTGCGCGACGCGGGCGCGTCGTCGGCCGTGATCGGGGCGCTGTTCTCCGCGCTGGGGGTGGGTGGCGTGGTCGGTGCCCTGCTCGCACCCCGGCTGAAGGCGCGGCTCGGCCTGGGCGGCCTGCTGCTGTCCGTGCTTTGGCTGCACGGCGCGCTGTGGGTGCTGCTGGCGTTCACCACCGCGCCGCTGCACGTCGGGATCGTGCTGGCGGTCTTCGCGCTGTCCATGCCCTGCTTCGGGATCGCCGCGCTCGGCTACCAGTTGGAGGTCACGCCGGACGGGCTGCGCGGTCGCGTCGGCACGGCGTTCAGCCTGCTGCTGTGGGCCGCCACCCCGGTCGGCGGCGCGGCGGCCGGCGTGCTGCTCGACCTGGTCACGCCCCGGGTCACCGCCCTGGTCTTCGCCGCCTGGGTGGTGGTGCTGTCGGCCCTGGCGGGCGGGCTGCGCGGCCTCGACCGGCGTCCGCGCCGCGAACAGGAGGCCGTGCCGGACCCGTCGGCGCGGTGACGGCACCGCTCGCGGACGTGACCCTGTGCCGTTCCGGCCCCGCACGCGCCCGGGGTTGCTACGGTTGGCCCCGATGGAGTAGCGCCCGTGCTGACAAGGGGGAAGGACCGGTGCCGGATCGCAGGGCACGCCTGGACGACGCCATCCGCTCGTTCCAGGAGCAGGCGGACAAGGTCGCCCAGCTCAAGGACAAGCTCGCGGACCTGCGGGGTGAGGCCCGCAGCGCCGACG
The DNA here is from genome assembly GCF_040655415.1 of Actinosynnema sp. NPDC050436. Taxonomy (NCBI): domain Bacteria; kingdom Bacillati; phylum Actinomycetota; class Actinomycetes; order Pseudonocardiales; family Pseudonocardiaceae; genus Actinosynnema; species Actinosynnema sp. NPDC050436. The sequence continues at coordinate 8,226 of NZ_JBFAJV010000007.1, forward strand.
GGTCGGTCGTGGTGACGGTCGCCCCCTCGGGCGCGGTGCTCGGGCTGCAACTGGCGCCGAACGCCATGCGGCTGAGCCACACCCAGCTCCAGCAGGAGATCCTGGGCGCCATCCGGCAGGCCACCCGGCACGCCGCGCAGGCGCTGCAGGACACCGTCGGCCCGGTGCTCGGCGACAAGGCGGCGCAGTTCGGCGAGGCGTTCAACGCGCACACGCCGATCCAGCCGCTCGGCCCCGACGCGGTGCCCGGCACGCCACCCGGCACCCCGGCCGGCGCACCGCCCGTCCCGCCGCCCGGACCCCGCGCCACCCCGCCCGCGCCGCCGCCCGCCGGGCCGCCGCCCGCGTGGCAGCCGAACCGGCCCGGTGTGCCGCCGATCACGCGGAACCGCCGGCCTGCTCCGCGAGTCGGAGACGACGACGAGGGCTTCGGCTCGATCCTGAGGTGACGGGGGACCGGTGACCGGCTACGACGTGGACAGTGCCGCGCTGCTCGCGCACAGCAAGGGCTCGCAGGAGGCGGCGGGCAACTTCGGCCAGTTGGCCACCCTGCTTGAACAGGCGCGGGTGTCGGACGACTGCTTCGGCCCGCTGGGCGAGCTGATGGCGTTCGCGTACTTCGACAGCCTCCAGGAGTGCCAGGACATGGCCGACAAGGCCAAGTCCTTCATGGAGGGCGTCTCCGAGCGCGCCGACCAGACCGCGCAGACCTACCTGGAGGTCGAGGACCTGATCCGCTCGGCGTTCAGCGACCTGGGCACCGGGCTGGGCGGCCCCGGCGGGCTCGGCGACCTCAACGGCGCGGGCGACGGCAAGCGCAAGAGCTTCGTGGAGCAGCACGGCGGCTACGGCAGCTCCTGGCTCAGCACCTCCGGCGACATCGCGCGCGCGAGCAGCCCGCCGGACGTGGCGATCGCCGCCGTGAACGCCCGGATGGAACAGCTCCAGCTCGTGATGAGCCCCGGGCAGTCGTTCATCGACAACGGCCTGGGCTTCCTGATCGGCATCGTGATCAGCCCGATCGTGGAGTTCGTGCTGGAACCCGCGATCGGCGACCCGGAGCAGATGCGCAGCACCGCGCAGGGCTGGGCGCAGGTCGCGGAGTGGCTGGACCGGGCCGGCGACCACGAGGAGAACCGCGCCGAGTCCACCGCCGAGGCGTGGAAGGGCGCGGCCGGCGACAAGTTCCGGCAGCAGATGGGCGAGTTCGCCGAGGGCTCCCGGGCGTTCGCCGACGAGGTCCGGGGGCTCCAGCAGATCCTGGAGACGGCCGCCGACCTGTTCGACGCGTTCGTCGAGATCTGCATCGACATCCTCCAGGAACTCGTGATGGGCCTCATCATCGAGTGGCTCGCGGCCATCGCGGCGTCCTGGATCACGGCGGGCGGGTCGCTCGGCGCGGCCGGCGCGGTGACCACCGCGCAGGTCTCCATCGCGGGCGGCCGGCTGGGTGCGAAGGCCAGCCAGCTGCTGAGCAAGCTGATGCCGCTGATCAAGCGGCTGGAGGCGATGTTGCAAAAGCTGCGCAAGGGACCGCTGAAGAACCTCGTGGAACGGGCCGAGGGCCTGCGCGACGGGAACGTGGCGCAGAAGTGGCTGGCCCGCCAGATCGACGCCAACCCGCTGGCCAAGATCGTCACCAAGGCCAACGCGGAGGGCCGCGTCGTGGACGGCGTCGAGGAGGCCGCGACCATGGCGTCCAAGACCGGCAACCGGTTCGCGGCCCGCTACGGTGTCGACGGCGAGGGCGCCAACGCCCTGACCACGAACCTCGCCGAGGCCGGCCTGCGCACGGCCGGCCTGAGCGGGACCACGCACGTGCCCACCGCCGTCACCAACGGCATCATGGAGAACGCGCCCGGCCTGGCCGTGGAGCAGGGCATCAAGTACGGCTACAACAAGGGCCAGGACCCCTCCTCGGACGAGGAGCGGCGCGACGCCGTGAACCGCGGTTTCGAGTACGAGTAGGCCATGGGCACCTTCGACTCGCTGCCCGGACCGGGCCTGCTGGCCCGGCTGCGGGTGTGCCGCCCCGGCGAGCAGTTGCTGTGGGCGGTCAACCGGACCGCGTACTACCTCGACGTGGACGGCCTGGACGCGGTCGGCGAACCGCGCAAGGGCCTGCTCGGCCGGGGCGTCCGCGCGGTCGGCCGGGGCGTGGGCGGGTTCACCTTGGACTTCGTCGGTGCGGCGCTGCTCGGCGGCGACGACGCGACCGGTTCGGACCAGCCGCCCGCCCCGGACCACCTGCTGTTCGGACCGGGACCGGGGTGCCTGGCCCACCAGGCGGTGCCGGCCATCCCGGTCGCGCCCGGCAAGCGCGGGGTCGTGCTGTGGGCGCTGACCGCGCACCGGCTCGTCGTCGCCCGCGCGCGGGACCCGGAACCGCCGGCGCGGCCGGAGAGGTCGTTGCTGGGCAAGGCGGTCAGCTTCGGCAAGGGCGTGGTCGACTTCGGCGTGGACGCCGCCCGGATCATCGCCGGCAACCACCACGACTACGGGCGCAACACCTCGGGGCAGCCGGTCCCGCTGCCCGAAGTCGTGGTGCTGCACGAGTTCCCGCGCGCGCGGATCGCCTCCGTCGCGCCGTTCGCGCGCGAGGGCCGTCCCTGCCTCCGGGTGTCCTTCGTGGACGGTTCCGGCGTGGACTTCCTGTTCCCGGACGACGGTCTGGCCCGCCGGGCGGTCGACCTGACGAATGGTGCGCGATGAGCAAGCCGCTGAACGCCGAGGACCAGGTCGTCGAGGGCGAGCTGAACCAGTTCTGGCTCACCCCCGGCGAACGCCTGCTGCTCGCCCTGCCGCCGGTCGAGGCCCACGTCGCCGCGCGGGTCGGCGCGGAGGTCCGCGTGCCGCACCGGCCCGTGGGCGAGGTGCCGGAGCTGGACCTGGGCAAGGAGCACTGGCCGCTGCCGACCGAGCACGTCGCGGCGGACCCGGACGTCGACTGGGTGGACGACCGGACGGTGGGCTACTTCGCCTCCGCCCGGCAGCCCTCGGACGACGCGATCCGGCTCGCCGACCACTTCGCGCACAGCCGGGGGCAGGCGCGCTTGGCGGTCAGCGACCGGCGGGTGGCCGTGGTGTACCCGACGAAGCTGCTGCGCAAGGACCCGCCGACGGTGTTCACCACCCACGCGGACCTGCCCGCGACCCGGCTGGGCCGGCTCGACGCGGTGTTCCTCGGGCAGAGCCTGGGCGTGCCCCCGGTCGTCCGGCTGTCCTTCGTGGACGGATCGGTGCTGCACGTGCGCGATTCCCTCTCCGCCCGCAGGGTGCAGCGCGCGCACGAACGCGCCGCCGGCCGCTGAACCGGGCCGCCGGCACTCGTCACGGTCTTCGGTCGTCCTCGGGACGTGGCGGACGGGTGGGGTTCGGGAAGACGACCTCGTCCGCCGTCCTCAGGACCAGGGTGCCGCCGGGGTGCACCGCCTGGCCGAGCACCCGGTTGTGGTGCGCGATCACCTGTTCGGCGGTGAGACCCGCCTCCGGGTCGCCGGTGGCGGCCGGTGCGTGGCCGTCGGAGACCAGGACGACGTCCAGGTCGTGGCTCAGCGCGGAGCGCGCGGTCGCGTCGACGCAGTAGTCGGTGGCGACGCCGGCCAGCACGATCGTGCCCACGCCGCGCCGGGCGAGTTGGTCCGCCAGGTCGGTGCGGTAGAACCCGTCGGTCGCCGTCTTGGGGACGACCACGTCGGCCGGGCCCAGGCGCGCGCTCAGTCGTGATCCGGGGGAGTCGGGCGCGAGGACCGTCCCGGCGGGGCCGACCTGGCGCAGCGCGACCACCGGGGTGCCCGCCCGCCGGGCCGCGCGGGTCAGCGCGGCGATCCGGTCGACCAGCTCGGTGCCGCGCCAGACGAGCGGGACCAGCGCTTCCTGGAGGTCCACGACGACCAGCGCGACGCCCGTGGCCGGTCGGCCCCGGGACGGGTGGCTCACGCGGTCGGGACGGCTTCGATCAGGTGGAACTCGGACGGCGGCAGCGGGACGAACTCGGCGACGGTGAAGCCGGCCCCGGTGAGCAGCGCCTCGAACTCGGCCCGCGTGCGCTCCTGACCGCCGACGTTGACCAGCATGTTGAGGTCGCTGAGGTAGCTCACCGGGGTGGTGGCGTCGGCGGCGGCCCCGGGCAGGACGGGCTCGACCACCAGCAGGCGGCCGTCCGGCGGGAGGGCCCGGCGGCAGTGCGTCAGGATGGTCGTGCACCGCTCGTCGTCCCAGTCGTGCAGGATGCTCTTGAGCAGCACCGCGTCCGTCGGGTCCGGGCCGGCCGCGAAGAAGTCCCCGACGCTGACGGTGCACCGCTCGGCGACGCCCGAGGCGGCCAGTTTGGCACCGGCCTGCGCGGAGCCGTCGGCGGTGTCGAACACGACGCCGCGCAGGCCCTCGTAGCGGCGCAGGACGGCGGTGAGCAGGGTCCCGTCGCCGCCGCCGACGTCCGTGATCGACGTGAAGCGGCCGAAGTCGTAGGCGTCGGGCAGCAGCCCGGCGACGAGCCGGGCACCCTGGCTCATGGCGGCGTTGAACCCGGCGGCCAGCTCGGGCACGGTCTTGAGGTGGTCGAAGAACGGCTGGCCGAACGCGGTGTCGAAGGTGGTGCGCTCGTCGCGGACGGCCTCGCTCAGGTCGTGCCACGCCCGCACCATGACGGGGTCGGTGAACATCCGGGTGAAGGCGTTGAGCGACCCCGGTCCGGTGGAGCGGAGCAGCGCGCCTGCGGGGGTCAGCGCGAAGCGGTCCGCGCCGCGCTCCTCGGCCAGGCCCAGCACGACCGCCGCGCGCAGCAGCCGCCTCGTGGTGCGCGCGGGGGTGCCGCAGGTGGCGGCGATCTCGTCGGCGGTCGGCTCGCCGTCGGCGACGGCGTCCGCGACCCCCAGCCGGACGACCGCGCCCGCGACCTGGGCGGCCATCGAGCCGAAGACCAGTTCGACCACGGTGCGCCGGGCTGTTGCGTACGTGTGCTGTGCTTCGGACATCGGCCCCCCAAGGCAGTGTGACGACAGAACCGTTCGACAGTGGGTTGGGTGACAACGGGTCGAGTGACGACAGGTCGGACGACGAGGAATCTCCCGACCAAGGTAGCACTGCGTGCCCGGTCGGTCACCGAAAGCGTGGGTGACTTCGGTGGCCCGAACGGATCACCCGCGCTCGGCCCGCCGGAGTTCCGGCGGGCGCGCGAACGTCCGCCGCAGCGCTGTTTCCCGGTGAACCCACGGTGTCGGGGGAAACACGGCGAGCGACATTGCGGGGAGCGTCCACGCGTCTTCCGGCGGGGGAATATAGGGGTCGCGGGAAAAGGGGTTTTCGACCGTCGCCACCTGGCCCGGAATCCGGTTACGGATGGTGCGCGATCGATTTCACCTCGACGACTGGGCGGTGAACCGCCCTTAATGGTTCCCAGGTGGTTTATGTCACCAAATTGGGCGGAAGATCTCTGGACCTCTGCCGGGCGGTTAGGTTAGCTTCAGCTAAGTATTGCGGAAGGATGTTCACGTTCCTCCGGCCAGTGCGGAACAGCGGTGCCGAGCTCGCACGCGAGGGGCGCGACCGGGCGTACGACGGGCGGAGTCGCGGCGAAGCCACCCCGCTGCCGGCCCCGATCCCCGCAGGAGCACCGAGTTGAGCAACGCGAGCCCGTCCACCGCCGGGGAGCGCGGCGCGACCGCCCCGCGCACCGACCACCGCGACCGGCACCTGGAGCGCATCGCCGAGGTGCGCGCGGGCCGGGTCGCCGAGAAGGTCGGCTACCCGATCCACGTGCGCGAGGCCACCGTGCTGCGCTCGGAGGCGGTCGGTTCCGGGCTGCTGCGCGTCACGCTGGGCCGGCCGGGCACCGAGGGCTTCGAGGCGCACTCGCCCGACGAGCACGTCAAGCTGATGTTCCCGGGCGAGGACGGCGTGCTGCGGCTGCCCGAGCGCAACGGGTACGTGCTGCGCTGGCCCAAGCCGCTGCCGACCTCGCGCGAGTACACCGTGCGGCGCTACGACCCGGCGACCGGCGAGCTGGACATCGACGTCGCCCTGCACGCCGGCGGCCTCGGCTCGGACTGGGCGCGCGCCGCCCGACCCGGCGACACCGTGCACGTCGCAGGCCCTCCCGGCGGCCTGATCGTGCCGCACGGCTACGACCGCTACCTGCTCGCGGGCGACATCACCGCGCTGCCCGCGATCGCCCGGTGGCTGGAGGAGCTGCCCCGCGACGCCGCCGGGTGGGCGTTCATCGAGGTCGCCGGCCCCGACGAGCAGATCGCGCTGTCCGCGCCCGCCGGCGTCGAGGTGCGCTGGCTGCACCGGGGCGACGTGCCGCCGGGCGCGAGCGCCCTGCTGGCCGACGCGGTCCGCGAGGTCGTCGTCCCGCCGGGGGAGCGGGTCTACGTCTGGGTCGCGGGCGAGGCGGGCTCGATCAAGCCGCTGCGCCGCTGGGTCCGCGACGACCTGGGGCTGGCCAAGCACGACCACGACATCACCGGCTACTGGAAGCGCGGGGTCGAGGACTTCGACGACGACCACGACCACGGCGACCACGAGCACGGCGACCACGGTCACGACCACAGCCACGACCACGACGGTCACGAGCACGGTCACGACGACCACTAGACCCCCCGAAGAGCACGCGAACAGCAAGGAAGCACGCATGTCCCTCGCCAGATCCCCCCGACTCGTCGGCGCGCTCGCGCTCTCCCTCGCCGTGGCCACCGGCTGCGGCTCCTCCGACGGCGCCGACAGCGCGCCGCCGGCCGAGGCGCAGACCAGGGTGTTCGCCGCCGACAACGGCGACGTCACCATCCCCGTGTCGCCCAAGCGCGTGGTGGCCACCGGCTACGCCGTGCCCGCGATGCTGGAGGCCGACGCCCCGCTGGTCGGGATCTCGTCCTGGCAGCGCGGCGTCCCGCTGATGAGCGACGAGGACCGCAAGCGCTACGAGGAGACGCCGAAGATCGCCGGCGAGACCGCCGCCGAGACGAACTACGAGGCGATCGCGCAGGCCGACCCCGACCTGATCATCATCGGCGTGCCCAAGCCGGTGCTCGCCGACATCGACCTCAAGCGGCTGCAGGACATCGCGCCGGTCGTGGCGATCGGCCCGTCGGTGCCGTCGATGTGGCGCGAGCTGTCGCGCAAGCAGGCCGACGCGGCGGGCTCGCTCAAGGAGTTCGACGCCGTCCGCGACGAGTACCAGGCCAAGTCCGCCAAGCTCACCGAGAAGTACGCCGCCGTGCTGCCGGGCCTGAAGCTGGGCCACGTGGGCGCGTACGGCGAGGTCGCCAAGGGCAACTTCCAGCGGGAGTTCAACGGCTCGTGGGGCACGAACATCGCCGAGGACCTGGGCGCGGAGTACTACGGCGAGGTCAAGGTGAAGGGCGCCGGCTCGGCGGCGGTCAGCGAGTACCCGTCGATCGAGGAGCTGCCGACCGCGTTCGCCGAGGCCACCGCGATCACCTACTCGGTCAAGGCCGACGGCTCGGTCCCGCCGCCGGTGCAGTACGTGCTGGACTCGCCGCTGTGGAAGGAGCTGCCGGCGGTGAAGGCCGGCAAGGTGTTCCCGCTGCGCTACACCGAGGCCGCCACCTACCGGTCGGCGATGAAGACGCTGGACGCCGCGGACGAGGCGTTCGCGCCGCTGCTGGCGAAGTGAAGGACGCGCGCCGAGGACCGGGCGCGCTGACCGCCGTGCTGATCACCGCCCTGGCCGTGCTGGCCGTCGTGGCGGTGGTCAGCGTCGGCGTCGGCGCGCACGCGATCCCACCCGTCGACGTCGTGCGGGCGCTGGTCGCGTTCGACGGGTCGAGCGACCACGTCGTGGTCCGCGACATCCGGGTGCCGCGTGCCGTCCTGGCCCTCGGCGCGGGCGCTGCGCTCGCGGCGGCGGGCGTGCTGGTGCAGGTGCTGACCCGCAACCCGCTGGCCGAGCCGGGCGTGCTCGGCGTGACGGCGGGCTCGGGCTTCGCCATCGCCGTCGGGTCGGCGCTCGGCTTGACCGCGTCGGCGGTGGGCGAGCTGGTGGTGGCCGTGCTCGGCGCGGTCGCGGCGACCCTGCTGGTGTACTCGGTCGGCCGGGGTTCCCCGCTGCGCCTGGTGCTGACCGGCGTGGCGCTCAGCTCGGTGCTCGCCGGCGTGTCGCTGGGGCTGCGGCTGATGATCCCGGAGGTGTTCGACAAGTACCGCTTCTGGTCGGTCGGCTCGCTGGCCGGGCGGGAGCAGGCGCCCAGCGCGCTGCCGCTGGCCGTGATCGCGGTGGGCGTGGTGTGCGCGCTGCTGCTGGGCAGGCAGCTCGACGTGATCGCGCTCGGCGAGAGCGCGGCGCACGGGCTGGGCGCGAGCGTGACCCGCGTGCGGGCCGCCTCGCTGCTGCTGATCACCGTGCTGGCGGGCACCGCGACGGCGATCGCCGGCCCGATCCTGTTCGTCGGCCTGATGGTGCCGCACGTGGCGCGGCGGCTGGCCGGGGCGTCCGTGCCGTGGGCGATGGCGCTGGCCGTGGTCCTCGGGCCGGTGCTGCTGCTGGTGGCCGACACGGCGTCGCGGGTGCTGCTGCCCACCGGGGAGGTGCCGGTGGCGATCGTGACCGCGTTCCTCGGCGGCCCGGTGCTGGTGTGGGCCGTGCGCCGGTACGGGGCGGCTGCCCTGTGAGCATCCCCGCCGCGAAGACCCCCGGAACCGGGAGTTCCGCTGTGCCGACCCCCGCTGTGCCGACCCCCGACCCGAAGACGCCTGACGTGGAGACGCCCGTGCGGGCCGTCGCGCCGTCCGCGCTCGTGGTGCGCATCGGCCCGATCTCGGCGCTGGTCGAGCGCCGGACCCTGGTCATGGCGTCCGCGCTGACCCTGGTCGTGCTCGGCCTGGCGCTGGTCGGCCTCTGCTACGGCCCGACGTGGGCGAGCCCGGCCAAGGTGTTCGACGCGCTGACCGGCGCGCGCGGCGGCTCGAACGTGGTGATCCGCGAGTGGCGGCTGCCCCGCGTGCTGGCGGCCGTGGCGTTCGGCGCGGCGCTCGGCGCGGCCGGCGCGGTGTTCCAGAACATCACCCGCAACCCGATGGGCAGCCCCGACGTGATCGGGCTCGACGCAGGTGCCTACACCGGCGCGCTCATCGCCATCACCGTGCTGTCCGGCTCGCCCGCGCAGCTCGCGCTCAGCTCGGTGGTCGGCGGCCTGCTCACCGCCGCCGCGGTCTACCTGCTGTCGGCCGGCGGCGGCACGTCCGGGCTGCGGCTGGTGGTCATCGGCATCGCCGTCAACGCCACGCTCACCGCCCTGAACTCCTGGATCGTGCTGCGCTCCGAGCTGGAGGTCGCGATCGCGGCCGTCGGGTGGAACGCGGGCTCGCTCAACGGCGTGGACTGGGCCGACGTCACCGTCCCGTTCGCGATCATCGCCGTGCTGCTGGTCCTGCTGGCCGTCCAGTCGCGCGCGGCCCAGCAGTCCGCGCTCGGGTCGGACGTCGCGGTGACCACCGGCGTCCGGCTGGAACCGCTGCGGCTGCGGCTGGTGCTCATCGGCGTGTGCTGCACGGCGACGGTGACCGCCGTGGCCGGCCCGATCGCGTTCATCGCGCTCGCCGCGCCGCAGATCGGCCGCCGGCTGGCCGGTGCCCCCGGCATCCCGGTGCTGCCGGCCGCGCTCACCGGGGCGGCCCTGCTGCTCGGCGCCGACCTGGTCGCCCAGATGCTGCTCCAGCCCGTTTCGCTGCCGGTCGGCGTCATCAGCACGGCGATCGGCGGCTGCTACCTGATGTGGTTGCTCGCCAAGGAGGTTCGACGCAGGTGACAGCGCTCCTGTCCGCCCGGGACGTGACTCTGCGCTACGGCGACCGGGTGGTGTCCACCCGGCTGGGCATCGACGTCCCCGACGGCGCCTTCACCGCCGTCGTCGGCCCGAACGCCTGCGGCAAGTCCACGCTGCTGCGCGCGTTCGTCCGGCTGCTGCGGCCCACCGAGGGCCGGGTCGAGTTCGACGGCCGGGACATCGGCGGCTACCCGGGCAAGGCGCTGGCCCGCCGGCTCGCCTTCCTGCCGCAGGAACCCGTCGCGCCCGAGGACATCCGGGTGCGGCAGCTCGTCGCGCGCGGTCGCTTCCCGCACCAGTCGCTGCTCAGCTCCTGGATGCCCGCCGACGAGGCGGCCGTGGCCGGCGCGATGGGCGTCGCGGGCGTCGCCGACCTGGCCGACCGGCCGGTCCAGGAGCTGTCCGGCGGTCAGCGCCAGCGGGTGTGGGTGGCGATGGTGCTCGCCCAGGACACCTCGCACCTGCTGCTGGACGAGCCCACGTCGTTCCTCGACATCACCCACCAGTACCAGTTGCTGTCGCTGCTGGCCCGGCTGCGCGACGAGGGGCGCACGGTGGTCGCGGTGCTGCACGACATCAACCAGGCGTCGCGCTACGCGGACCACCTGGTGGCGATGAAGGGCGGCCGGGTGGTCGCCGAGGGCGCACCGTCCGACGTCGTGGACGCCGCGCTGATGCAGGAGGTCTTCGACCTGCCCTGCGTCGTGGTGCCGGACCCGGTGACCGGCACGCCCATGGTCGTGCCCGCGCTCTGACCCGGCTCACCCGCCGGGGCACTGCTCGCCGGTCGACGTCGTGGTGACGACGGCGCTGTACTCGTCCTGGCCGTCGTTGCCGTTGAACACCACGACCTGGGTGCTCGCCGCCGACCCGCCGAACGCCGCCACGGGCACCCGCCAGGTCACCTCGGCCCCGTCCACCTCCTGCTCCACGCCGGTGACCGGCTCCCACGCCCAGCCCGGCCCGGTGTAGCGGAACAGCACGTCGTTCTCGACCAGGTGGTCCGCGCCGGACGGCAGCCCCGGCGGCAGCGCCCACCCGGTCGACGGGTCGTCGTCGGCGTCGATGAACACCCGGCGGTGCGGGAAGTCGCGGGTGAACGTCGCGCGGTAGTGCGCGGTGGTCGGGCCGAGGCACGCGGAGGGCCCCAGCACGGCGGCCGGCGGCGTGGTGACGGTGACCGGGGCGCTGGGCGCGGAGGCGTTCCCCGCCACGTCGCGCGCCCGCACGGTGAACGCGTACCCGGTGCCGGGCGAGAGGTTCGCGGCGGTGAAAGCGGTGTCGTAGGTGGTGCCCACCGGCTCGCCGTCCCGGAGCACCTCGTAGCCCGACACCGCCACGTTGTCCAGCGCCGACCGCCAGCGCAGGACGACCCGGCCGGCGGCGGCCACCGCCGTCACCCCGCGCGGGGCGCCCGGCGGGGTCGTGTCCACCACGCCCCCGATCGCGGCCAGCTCGGCGTCCCAGTACGAGGTCAGCCAGTCCCACGTCGACGGGCTGAAGGGCCGGTCGGTGACGTAGGCGTAGCCCGCGCCGTTGGCCTTGGTGCGGGCCACGACCTCGGCCATGTCCTGCGCGGTCGGCACGTCGTAGACCAGGTGCCAGAACTTCTCCCGGTCGCGGTTGGCCGACTCCCAGGCGGGCGGCACGTGCGCCAGGTAGGAGCGCTGGTCGCCCTCGAACGACAGGATCGTGTCGGCGACCGCGTCGTAGCACTGCTCGGTGCCCGTGCCGGGGTTGATGGCGATGTGGGCGTGCGGGTGGGCGGCGCGCACGTGGTCGCGGACCTCGGCGTAGCGGGCGGCGTACTCGCCGTCCGGGCCGCAGACGTGCGGGGCCTGGTCGAGGAAGACGCCGTCCACGCCGTACTCCCCGTACAGCTCGTACCACTCGTCGACGTCCCGCCGGATCTGCGCGGCCCACGCCTCGGTCGACGTGCCGCCGCCCCGGGTCGGGTGCGCGCCTTGGCCCAGGTCCAGGCCGAAGTAGCCGGTGTCGACGTAGACCAGCACCCGCGCGCCCGAGTCGTGCACCGCCTCGATCGCCTCGGCCCACGCCGGCGAGAACGGCACCTCCGGTCTGCTCAGGCTGCCGTTGAGCACCACCATCCCGGTGGTGGGCCGGTTCTGCGCCAGCCGGCGGAAGGTGGTCAGGCCGTCGGGGTCGGCCGGGCTCCAGTAGGCGGGGATCGCGGCCCGCTGGCCGGTCGCCGCCGCCGCTGCGGGGGCCGGTGTCAGCAGGGAAACCGCCGCGACCGCCGCGCCGACTCGGGCGAGGGCGGAACTCGGGCACGCCATGGAGGCCAGTCTTGGCCACGGCCGTCCACCGGGCAATCACGCGGAAGCACCGGCCGCCGCTGGGCCGCCCGATGGCAGCCGGCGCGGGCAGCGGACCCAGCGGCCACCCGACCGGACCAACCGCTGCGAGGCGTTCCGGTGACGCCCGGCCGCACCCTCTCCGGCCGTGAGCGGTGGCTGCCGTCATAACGGCTTGAACCTCCAGCCACTGGAAGTTCTAGCGTCCCCGGCATGACGATCACGGTCCTCGACACCGGCCCCGCGATGCGGGAGGTCCTGCGGGCCGCTCCTGCGGACCGGCCCCACCTGCTGCGGGCCGTGCTGGAACCCGCTGCGGGCATGTACCGGTACTTCCCCGGCGACGTCGACCTGGTGGCGATGCACGCGATGGCGTCGGGCTTCCCGCTCGACCGCGACGAGCAGCGGTGCCTGGAGGCGCTGGACCTGCTGCACGAGGCCGACGCGTGGGGGCGGATCGCCCGCGCGCTGGAGGACGCCCTGGCCGTCCAGCTCGCCGCGACACCCGGGCTCGCGGTCCCGGACATCACGGTGCTGGTCGTGCTCGGCGACCCCGGCGACGAGCACTTCACCGGCACCGCCCTGGGCATGACGGCGAACGGCAGCGTGCCCGGCCACCTGTTCCTGAACCTCTGGCCGTACCCGGAGAACCTCGCGCGGCTGGAAGCGACGGCGGTCCACGAGCTGAACCACAACCTCCGCTACGGCAGCGGTGCCGTCGTGTGGGACCCGGCCACCGTCACGGTGGGGGAGCAGGTGGTGTCCGAAGGTCTGGCGGACGCGTTCGCCCGGCAGCTCCACGGCGACGAACTCGGCCACACCCGGATCGGCGTGCCGCACCTGCGCGACGACGCCGTGTTCGCCAAGGTCGTCTCCGGGCTCGGGGTGACCGGGATGGAGAACTTCACCGCCTGGGTGCACGGCGACGCGACGGCCACCCGGTACGGGGCCACCCCGGTCGGCCTGCCCACCGGGGCGGGCTACGCCGTCGGCAACCGGCTCGTCGACGCGTACCTGGCCGCCACCGGCCGCAGCGCCGCCGAAGCGCTGCTGGTGGACAGCGGGAAGGTCGTCGCCACCGCCCTGCGCGCCCACGAGCGGTAGCGCGCCGGTCCGGTCGGCGTTCCCGTGCGCGTGCGCCGGGAACGCCGACCGGAACTCACCGGCCGAGCACCACGCAGGTGGCGGTCGCGGACTTGGACGGGTCGCTCTCCGAGGTGGCCTTCAGCGTCACCTTGGTCAGCAGCGGGCCGCCGTCCCGCTTGGCGTGCACCGGGACCCGGACCTGCCGGCCGAACTCGGCCGTGGCCAGCGCGTTGGGCACCGAGACGGTCCAGCCCCGGCCCTCGGCGGTGGCCGAGACGCGGTAGACGTCGCTGCCGAGGTACTGGGCGACGTCCTCCGGGTGCTGCCCGGCGGGTGCCGCGTTGCGCCCGGTGTTGAACAGCGGGAACTCGCACGTCGCCACGCCGTCCCGACCGGTCCGGCCGGCGGTCGGCAGGACCCGCACGCCGCGCCGCTGCGGGCCCGCGCCGTCCAGCGACCTGATGGCGACGGTGTAGGACAGGACGCCCTGGCCGTCGCGCTTCACGTCGAGCACGTAGAAGTGCAGGCGGTTGGCCTGGTCGACGTACTCGTACTCGCTGCCGGATCCGGTGCCCACGTGGAACAGCGCGTCCGAGAGCTGCCGGTAGTCGCCGACCGTGATCGGCACCCTGCGCCCGTCCGGCAGCACGTAGTCGGTCATGCCGATGTCCTGCGGGTTGGCGTCGACCACCCACGCGAACGGCGCGCGGTCCTCGTTCTTGGTCTTGGCCAGCAGCACGCCCGCGTCCGGCGTGAACGAGTCCGCGCCCATCCGGTCCACGACCTCGACCGTGTAGTTCTGGTAGCCCCCGCCGTCGCACAGCGGGTCGGTCCGGATGTCGCAGGCGGGGGCGAGGTCGCCGGTGCCGAGCGCGACGTTGACCCCGGAGAGCCCCTTCGGGCCGGCCTGGACGGTCCGCGCGGTGACCTTGGCGACCACCAGGCCGGAGTCGCCCAGCGCCTCGCGGGACAGCCGCAGCACGTTGCGCTCGTCGACGATCCCGAGCTTGATCTTGTTGCGCAGCACGTGCTGCGCGCCCAGCGACGCGCCCGCCGTGGCCGGGATGACCCAGCGCGAGTGCGGTCCGCCCGGTCCGTTGAACGAGCCGCGCGAGAGCATGTCCCAGATGCCGGTGTAGGCCCGGCGCGGCGGGTTGCCGTAGGGGTTGTTGTAGTTGTCGCCGATGCCCAGCAGGTGGCTCAGCTCGTGCGCGTACACGCCCTGGCCGGAGCTCTCCGCCTGGGTGGACGAGCCGCCGCCCGCGTTGGGCCAGATGGCCGACCCGGCGGCCCACGACGTCCAGTCGACGTACCGGGTGCTCGACCAGTTCGGCAGGGCGGGGTCGGGCGGGCCGAACGCGTCCGGCACGTCCTGCTTGGTCGGGAACTTCATCATCCCGAACTCCTGCCAGGTCCCGGACTCGTCCTGGCCCGCCGACAGGAAGTAGACGAAGTCGAACCCGGCGGGCACCTGGGCCCCGACGTCGGCCACCCAGGCGGCCCGGCCGTCGGTGCGGATGTCGCGGTCGCACCGGTCGCCGGCCGGGCAGTCGGCGGCGGACTGGAACTCCATCGCGTACTCGTGGTCCTTGCCCGGCATGGTGTACGGGCCGAAGGAGGCGAGGTCGACGCCGTAGCGCCCGCCGGAGTCCTCCATCCAGTACTCGTGGACGGTGTGGCCCCGGTTGAGCCCGTTGGGCTTGTTGAGGAAGTCGCGGTAGAACTGCGCGACCTGGTCGCGCGGGATGTCGTGGGCTTCGGCGCTGGGGTTGCCGAACACCGTGGAGGACTGGGGCTGGGTGACGACGAACGGCTGGTTCGGGTAGTCCAAGAGCACCAACGCGCCCTTGAAGGTGCGGACCGAGCCCTTGACTGCCGGGTCGGCCCAGTTGGTGCCCGGGATCTTCTTGTAGTCCCGCTCCCACGTCATGTGGTCCGGGTTCACCCAGTCCTGCGGGTCGACCGGACCGGGGAACCCGGCCTGCGCCGCCACCCGCGCGGTGTCCCGGCCCTGCTGCCACGGCTGCTGCTGCGGCCAGTGGTCGTACTGCCAGGGGTGCTCCGGCGCGTCCGGAGGGGCGGCGAGCGCGCCGGAGTTGCCGGCGGTGAGCGCGGCGACCGAGACCAGCGCGGCCACCACCAGCACAGAACGCCTGTGCCTGCGACGAGCCCGGTTGTGATACATGCCACCTCCGTGGGTTGATCCGAACACGCTAACCGGCGTCAATGGCCCGGCAGCGCCCGTGAACCCGTTGTCAGTTGACGCAATGACCGGTCCCGCCTCCCGGCGCGGGTGCCCGTCGACCCTCCACAGTGGACTGGACGGGTCGGTCGGGGCATCCGGCTGACAGGCCGGGCGTTCGACGGCATCCTGGCTCCGGGGTCGGGAGGGGGGATGCGCGGGCCTCCGGAAGATGGTGTCGGAGCGGGACCACCTGCTGGTGGCCTTCGACGGTCCGATTGCCGAGCTGCCGCGCGTGGGCGACGACCCGTTCGAGGTCGTCGCCCACGCGGCGGAGATCGGTCCGGCGACCGCGCGGGCGGTGTACGCGCAGCTCTGCCGGATCGAGTACGAGATCGTGGCCGGCACGCGCCCGGCGCCGGGTGTGCACGCCGCCGCCGGTACCCGGGTCACGGTGGTCACCGCGCTGGACGTCGCGGCGGTGCGCTCGTTCCTGGTGCTGCACGGGCCGGCCGAGCACGTGCGCCACGTGGTCGGCCGGGCCGGGCCGGACCCCGCCGTGCTGCCGCCCGCGCCCGACCTGGTCGCCCTGGCGGTCAACGAGCGCGCGGTCCCGGTGGAGTCGTGCCTGTTCGTGGGCGGCGGGGACGACGACCTGGCGGCGGCCCGCGCGGCAGGCGTCCGAGCCGTCCGCCACCGCCGCGTCCCCGCCACTCCCGGGCCGGTCGAGCCGTCCGACCGGTGGTTCGACGCGTTGTCGGAGGTGCGCGGCGCTGAGCCGGTGGCGGCCCGCCGGGTCCACAGTGGAGCGATCGGTCGTCCGCGCCGGATGCCGCGTGCTCTAAAGTAGGGTGGTCACGCCGTGAGCGGGGCGATAGGTCGAGGTCGTCACCGGTATGACGGGGAGCGCGAGCGTGGGAGCCAGGAAGGCGTCGCGCAGGCCCACCCTGCTCGACGTCGGACGCCTCGCCGGGACGTCGACGGCGGTGGTCAGCTACGTGCTCAACGGCGGTCCCCGGCCGGTCTCGGACAAGACCCGGGTCAAGGTCGAGGAAGCCATCCGGATGCTGGGCTACCGGCGCAACCCGCTGGCCGGGGCGCTGAGCGGCGGCCGGTCCAACCTCATCGGCCTGCTCGTGCCCGACACCGCGAACGCCTTCTACGGCGAGCTGTCCCGCTGCGTGGAGGCCGAGGGCCGCCGCCGGGGCCTGCTGACCCTGCTGGGCAACACCGGCTACGGGTCGTCGCTCGGCGACGAGTACGGCGAGGCGTTCTCCGAGCTGCGCCCGCGCGGGATCTTCGTGACCACCGGGGACCGGCCGCGCCACGACGACGAGACCCCGCGCGTGTACCTCCAGTGGGCCGCCCCGGACGGCACCTCGCCCAGCGTCACGTTCAACGACTCCGAGGGTGCGCGACTCGTCGTGGAGCACCTGCTCGGGCACGGCTACGAGGACATCGCCTGCCTCGCCGGCGAGATCGAGGCCGGTCCGGCGCGCGGCCGGGAGGGCGGCTGGCGGCGGGCGATGGCGGACGCCGGCCTGCCCACCGGGGGCCGCCTGGTGCGCGCGCCGTTCGACCGGGTGGAGGCGGGGCGGGTGGTGCGCCGGGTCATCGAGGGCGACCGCCGGCCCCGGGCGATCTACGCCACGACCGACGAGCAGGCGCTGGTGACCATCCGCACGGCGACCAGCCTGGGGCTGCGGGTGCCCGAGGACCTGGCCGTGGTGGGTTTCGACGGCGTGCGCGAGGCCCGGCTCGGCAGCTTCCCGCTCACCACGGTGTGCCTGCCGTTCGAGGAGTTCGCGGCGTGCGCCTTCGACGCCCTCGACCAGGTCGAGCAGGGTGCGGGCCCGGGTGCCCCGGTGGTCCTGGACGGCACCCTCAGCGTCGGCGTGACCTGCGGCTGCGACCCCGCCGCCGACGTCTGACGGCCGGGTGCCGCCGCCCCGCCGTGAGCGCACGACGGGGCGGTCGCGGTCCGCCTACGGCTTGGGCGCGTGCTCGTCGGACCCGTAGTTGGGGCTCAGCGACAGGGCGCTGAAGCGGAACGGCCGGTCCACGCGGGTGAAGCCCAGGGGGCAGTGGCGGGTCCCGGCCGGCAGGTACACCGAGCCGCTGGTGGTGACCGTGTGCCGGATGCCCTCGATGTCGAAGTAGATCTCCGCGCCGAGGTCGTCCGGGTTCTCCGGGTCGTTGCCGTGCCAGATCAGCACCTCGTCGTAGTCGTGCACGTGCTCCTTCACCCACAGCACCGGCTCGTCGCACGGGTTGATCCACGTGTAGGTCAGGTGGACCTTGCTCTCCGGCACCTCCTGGGACCGCATGAGGGCGAGCGCCTCGCCCACGTTGTCCGGGTCCGGGACGCCGTTGTCGGAGCCCTCGTTGACGAGGTCGGCGAGGCAGTTCGGCATCTTCCTGACGAACAGGCGCTCGTACGGGCTGGTCATGTCGGGCGACCTCCGGGGTGCGTTGTGCGGTGCGCTTTCGACGCTAGCAAGGCTCTAATCGATTAGAAAAGTCACTCAGCTCCCCTTCCCTGACATCGACGGCGGACGTACTGTGTTGCGCAGTTCGCCCAGGGGGAGTCGGCGGACGCTGGTCTAAGCGATTAGAACACTCATCCACGAGCACTCGGAAGCGGAGTCGCCCTGTGACGCCCAGACCCCCGCACCCCACCGCCGGACGCCGGCGGACCGGAACCCACCGCACCCGCACCCACCGGGTTCGAACCCCGAGGGCACTGCCCGCCACCGCTGTCGCGGCCGTGCTCGTCGCGGCGGCGCTCGCCGGGTGCTCCCCGCCGCAGCGGTCGACCGGCGGGGACGGCGGCACGCTGCGCATCGCCGCCGCGACCGACGTCGGCGAGAGCCTGAACCCGTACGCGAGCAACCAGAGCCCCACCCAGCAGATGCGCAGCGCGCTGCTCTACGAGGGCCTGACCCGGCTGAGCCCCGAGGGCCGGCTCGACTGGGGACTGGCCACGGAGATGACGCCCAACGCCGACCTGACGGAGTGGACGATCAGGCTCCGCCCCGGCGTCCGGTTCAGCGACGGCTCCGACTTCACCTCCGCCGACGTGGTGGCGAGCATCGGGCACCTGCGCGACCCGGCGCACGCCGCGCAGGGCCTGGCGTTCATCGAGCGGATAGACCCCGCCGCCGTCCGGGCGGTCGACCGGGAGACCGTCCGGGTCGGCCTGAGCAAGCCCTTCGGGCCGTTCAAGGAGATCTGGGCGAACGTGCTGCTGCCCATGACCAAGGCCGGTTCGGTGCCCGACGCGCCGGTCGGCACCGGGCCCTTCGCCGTCACCGCCTTCACCCCCGGCCGCGAGACCAGGCTGACCCGCAACGACGGGTACTGGGGCGACAAGCCGAAGGTGGCGGCGGTGCACATCACCGAGTACCAGAACCAGCAGGCGCAGGCGAACGCCCTGCTGTCCGACCAGGTCGACATCGCCTCCGGCGCCACACCGACCATCGCCAAGTCGTTGGCGGACGAGGACGGCATCGAACTGCTCGACAGCAAGGGCGACTACACCCTGCGAATCGGCCTGAACACGACCGTCGCGCCGTTCGGCGACGTGCGCGTGCGGCAGGCCCTGCGCCTGCTCGTCGACCGGGAGCAGGTGGTGTCCAACGCCTTCGGCGGGTACGCGCGGGTGGCGAACGACCACGAGGCCGGCACGCCGCAGTGCGCCGCACCCGACATCCCGCAGCGCGCGCCGGACGTCGAACGGGCCAGGCGGCTGCTCGCCGAGGCCGGGCAGTCCGGCCTGTCGTTCTCCATCGCCACCGACGGGTTGCTGCCCGGGATGCAGGAGATGGCCCAGGTGTTCGCCGAGAACGCCGCGAAAGCCGGTGTCCGGGTCGACCTGGACGTCGTGACGGTGCCCGAGTTCCTGGCCAAGTGGGGCCAGTGGCCGGCGTTCATCGACTTCAACCCGACGCCCTACCTGCCGACCGTGATCGGCAGCCTGCTGCCCGGACGGGTCGGCAACGCCACGCACTGGGACAACCCCGACTTCGTCGCGCTGGCCGACCAGCTCTTCCTGGCCACCGGCCAGGAGCAGTGCGCCATCACCAACCGGATGCACCGCATCGAGAACGAGCAGGGCGCGATGATCACGCCCGCGTTCGTCAACGTCCTGATGCCCCACCGCGACCGCGTGCGGGGGCTCGTCCCCGACGTCGGCGGGCGCCCCCTGTCCTTCCTCACCGGCGTGACCGTCGGTGGTTGAGCCCACCCCCCGCGAGGGGTGCCGCGACGGCACCCCCACCGCCCGACCGACGAAGGGTGCCATGCCCACACCGACCACGCGGACCCGCGCTCCCCGGCGCGGTTCGCCACCCGCGCCGGCCCGCCGGCTGCTGCGCCGGCTCCTGATCGGCGTGCTCGTGCTGCTGCTGGTCTCGCTGCTGCTGTTCCTGGTCACCCAGGCGCTGCCGGGCGACGTGGCCCGGATCGTGCTCGGCAAGGACGCCACCGCCGACCAGGTGGCCGACCTGCGGCAGCGCCTCGGGCTCGACCAGCCGCTGGTCGCCCAGTACTGGAACTGGCTGTCCGGGATGCTCACCGGGCAGATGGGGACCTCGCTGGAGAACGGCGAGCCCGTGGCCGACGTCGTCGGCCCCCGGATCTTCAACTCGTTCGCGCTCGGCTTCGGCTCGATGGTCCTGATCATCCCGATCGCCGTGGTGGTCGGCGTGGCCACCGCCCACCGCCGCGACAGCGCGCTGGACAAGGCTTTCGTGGCGGTGTCCTCGCTGTTCACCGCGCTGCCCGCGTTCGTCGTGGGGATGCTGCTGATCGCGCTGTTCGCCACCTCGGTGCTCGACGTGCTGCCGGGCGTGTCGACCATCCCGCCCGGCGACCTGCCCTGGTGGTACCCGGCGGAGCTGGTGCTGCCGATCACCACCCTCACGCTGATGGGCGTGATGTACCTCGGCCGCCTGGTGCGCGCCTCCTTCATCGACGCGATGAACAGCGAGTACGTGCAGATGGCGGTGCTGAAGGGCCTGAGCGGCCGGCGGGTGCTGTTCCGCCACGCGCTGCCGAACGCGCTCGCGGCGGGCCTGCCCGCAGCGGGCCTGGTGGCGGCGGTGACCATCACCGGCGTCGTCGTGGTCGAGTACGTCTACTCGTACCCCGGGCTGGGCACGGCGGTGGTCAGCGCCGTGAACTCCCACGACCTGCCGGTGATGCAGGCGGGCATCCTGGTGCTGGCGACCGCGTACTACGCGTTCAACCTGCTCGCGGACGTCCTGGCGGTCGTGGGGAGGAACCGGTGACCGGGGTGCCGGTGGCCGTCGACCCGGTGGTCGCCGATCCGGTCGGAGGAGGTCCTCGGGAGGCCGCGCGCGGCGGGCTCCCCGTGCTCGGCCGGGCCGTGCGCACCGGTCAGGCACGGTTCGGCCTCGCGCTGCTCGCGGCGGTCGGGCTGCTGGTCGTGGTCGGCCCGTTCGTCGCGCCGCACGCACCCGACGCCATCGTCGGCCGGCCGCTGGCGGGTCCGGGCGGGGAGTTCCCGCTGGGCACCGACATCCTCGGCCGCGACGTGCTCAGCCGCCTGCTGCACGGCGGCGTCCACCTCACCTGGATGGCGGTGCTCGCCGCGGCGCTCGGCGTCCTCCTCGGCTGCGTCGTCGGCCTCACCGCCGCCTACCGGGGCGGGGTGGTCGACGCGGTGCTGATGCGCGCCATGGACGTGCTGCTCAGCTTCCCCGAGATCGTGTTCGTGCTGCTGTTCGTCTCGGTGCTCGGGCGCGGCACGCTGCTCACCTCGGTGCTCGTCGGCGTGGCGTTCACGCCCGGCGTCTCGCGGGTGGTGCGCGGCGCGGCGCTGCCGGTGATCGGCAGCGAGCACGTGCTGTGGGCGCGGGCGAACGGGCTGCCCGCCGGCCGCGTCCTGCTGCGCGAGGTGCTGCCCGGCGTGATCTCGCCGCTCATGGTGGAGGCCGGGATGCGGCTGGTCTGGGCGGTGTCGGCGATCGCCTCGCTGAGCTACCTCGGGTTCGGCATCGCGCCGCCCGGGGCGGACTGGGGCCTGATGGTCGGCGAGAACCAGGACGGCCTGGCCATCGCCCCGCTCCCCGTCCTGGCGCCGGTCGCGCTGATCCTGATGGTGGCGCTCGGGGGCAACCTGGTCGCCGAGTCCGTCGCCCGGTCGGTCGGCCGCACGGAAGGGAGGGTCTGAGGTGACCGCAGAGGTCGAGGTCTCCGGCGTCACCGTCGAGGTGGCCGGCACGGGGGACCGCATCGTCCGCGACATCGGTTTCGAGCTGGGCCGGGGCGAGGTGATGGGCGTGGTGGGCGAGTCGGGCTCCGGCAAGAGCACGCTCGCGCTGGCCCTGCTCGGCTTCGCCCGCAAGGGCGCGACGATCACCGGCGGGCGGGTCGTCGTCGACGGCGTGGACCTGCTCTCGCTGCCGGCGGAGGAACTGCGCCGCGCGCGGGGGAGCAGGGTCGCCTACGTCCCGCAGGACCCGGCCACCGCGCTCAACCCGAGCCTGAGCCTGGCGACCCAGCTCACCGAGGGGGTCCGGTCGCCCCGCCGCGAGGCGCTCGCGCGCGTCCGGCGGCTGCTGGGCACGGTGGGGTTGCCGGACGACGACGCGTTCCTCGCGCGCCGGCCCCGACAGCTCTCCGGCGGGCAGCAGCAGCGGGTCGCCATCGCCATGGCGCTGGCCCCCGGGCCCCGGCTGCTCGTGCTCGACGAGCCGACGACCGGCCTCGACGTCTCCACCCGGAAGCGCGTGCTGGACCTGGTGCGCGACCTGTGCCGGGAGCGCGACATGGCGGCCGTCTACGTCTCGCACGACCTCGCCGTCGTGGCCGATGTCGCCGACCACGTCACCGTGGTGTACGGCGGCGAGGTGGTGGAGCGCGGCACCGACCGCGACGTGCTCGTCCGCGCGGCCCACCCCTACACCCGGGCCCTGCTCTCGGCGGTGCCGTCCGCGACCCGCAGGCACCGGCTCGTGCCCATCCCGGGGCGCGCGCCCGGTGTCGGCGCGGGCCGGTCGGGCTGCGTGTTCGCGCCCAGGTGCGCCCACGTCGTGGCCGGGTGCCGGACCACCCGGCCCGACCTCCTGCCCGGACCGACCGGGACCGTGGCGCGGTGCCTGCGCGCCGACGAGGTGGCCCGCTCACCGCGCGCCCCGCAGTCCCCGGACGGGGGGCACGCGGTCGCCGAGGGGGGACCCGAGGTGTTCGCGGTCTCCGGGCTGGACGCCGGCCACGGCGGCCGGCAGGTCCTGTTCGACGTGTCCTTCGGCGTGACCCGTGGCGAGTGCCTGGCGCTCGTCGGCGAGTCGGGCAGCGGCAAGACCACGTTGTCCCGCTGCCTCGTCGGACTGCACGAGGAGCAGGACGGGCAGGTGGTGTTCCGGGGCCGGCCGGTCCCGCCCACGGCGGGCGCGCGCACCAAGGAGACCCGCCGCGAGGTGCAGTACGTCTTCCAGAACCCCTACGGCTCGCTCAACCCCCACCGCACCATCGGGGGCAGCCTGTCGGTGCCGCTGCGGCACTACTTCGGGGTGGGCGCACGCGAAGGGCGGCAACGGGTGCGGGACGCGCTCGAACGGGTCGAGCTCCCGGCGGCGCTGGCCGACCGCTTCCCGGCCGAGCTGTCCGGCGGACAGCGCCAACGGGTCGCCATCGCGCGTGCCCTGGTGTGCGAGCCGACGCTGCTCATCTGCGACGAGGTGACCTCCGCGCTGGACGTGTCGGTGCAGGCTTCGGTGGTGGAACTGCTGCGCTCGCTGCTCGCCGACGGGCCGTCGATGATCTTCGTGACCCACGACCTCGCGGTGGTGCGCAGCATCGCGGACCGCGTCGTCGTGCTGAACGGGGGACGGGTCGTGGAGGCGGGCCCGGTCGATACCGTGCTGTCCGCGCCCTCGCACCCTTACACGCGCAGCCTGACCGCCGCCGCGCTCGACGTGCCCGAGCCCGACGAGCCCGCCCTCCCGGGCGCGGCCGACGCCCCCGTGGGGTAGCCGTCGCGGTGGAGTGGCCATCGCGGTGGGCCGGACCGGTCAGGACCGGCCCACCGCAGCGAGCTTGTCCGGGTTCATCATCCAGAAGACGGTGTCGATGCCGTCCGCCGACGCGGCGACCGCGAGCACCGCGAACACCGCGCCGTCCCGGCGCAGCACCGCCGCCGGACCGCCGTTGACCGTCGCCCACGACACCTCGACGCCCGTCCAGAAGTGCCCGGCGAACGCGCGGACGTACCTCGCCACGGTGACCGAGCCCGCGACCGGGATGCGCGAGGCCCGCACCACGCCGCCGCCGTCGGACCAGCTGACCACGTCGGCGGCGAACAGCTCCTCCAGCGCCGCCAGGTCGCCCTCCCGCGCGGCGGCGACGAACGCGGTCAGCAGCCGGCGCTGCTCGGGCGCGGCCACCGGGGTGCGCCGCTCGTCGGCGAGCCGCCGGCGGGCGCGGCTGACCAGCTGCCGGGCCGTGGGCTCCGAGGCCCCGATGATGTCGGCGATCTGGTCGTACGGGTAGTCGAACGCCTCCCGCAGCACGTACGCCGCCCGCTGCGTCGGCGTCAGCTTCTCCAGGAGGAACAGCACCGCCACCTCCAGCGCCGCTTCCCGCTCGGCGCCGAGCTGCGGGTCCGCCGACGTGTCGACGGGCTCGGGCAGCCACGGGCCCACGTACACCTCGTGCCGGGCCCGCGCGGTCCGGCCGGCGTTGATGGCCAGCCGGGTGGTGGCGGTGGCCAGGTAGGCGGCCGGGTGCCGCACCGCCGACCGGTCGGCGGCCTGCCAGCGCAGCCACACGTCCTGCACCAGGTCCTCGGCGTCGACCGCGCTGCCCAGCACCCGGTAGGCGATGCCGAACAGCCGGGGCCGCGCCTCGGCGAACTCGGAGGTGGCCCGGTCGAGGTCGCCGCCGACGGTCTCCGCCATGGTCCGGACGTCCTCCAGCACTGCGCACCGCCGACACCGTCCCGGCCGATCCTAGTGGCGGTGCCCGGGTCCGCCGGGCGCGGCTGTCACAGATCCGGGGCCCGCGTTGTCCTCGCTGGGGAAGGGACGCCCGGACCGTCCGGGCGTCGGCGGAGAGGAGTCACCATGAAGGTCGTCGTGATCGGCGGGACCGGCCTCATCGGGTCGAACGTCGTCACCCGGCTCGGTGAAGACGGGCACGAGGCGGTGGCGGCGGCACCGTCGACCGGGGTGGACACGATCACCGGCACCGGGGTGCGGGAGGTGCTGGCGGGCGCGGACGTGCTGGTCGACGTGTCGAACTCGCCGTCGTTCGCGGACGACGACGTGCTGGCGTTCTTCCGCACCGCCACCACCACCCTGGTGGAGGCGGCGAGGGCCGAGGGCGTCGGGCACTACGTCGCGCTGTCCGTGGTGGGGGCCGAGCGCGCGCCCGAGTCGGGCTACCTGCGGGCGAAGGTGGTCCAGGAGCAGTTGATCCGCGAGTCCGGCCTGTCCCACTCGCTGGTGCACGCCACCCAGTTCTACGAGTTCGCCGGCGGCATCGCCGACTCGGCGACCGCCGACGGCGTGGTCACCCTCCCCGACGGCGGCGTCCAGCCGGTGGCCGCGACCGACGTGGCCGCGACCGTGGCCCGGACGTCGGTCGGCACGCCGCGCGACGGCGTGCTGGAGATCGGCGGCCCGGAGGTGTTCGGCATGGACGAGTGGATCCGGACGGTGCTGACGGCGCGGAACGACCCGCGCACGGTCGTGACCGACCCGGCGGCCCGCTACTTCGGCACGCGCCTGGACGCGAAGACCCTGCTGCCCGGCCCGGACGCCCTGGTGGGCGAGGTCCGCCTCGCGGACTGGCTGACCACCTGACCACCGCGCCCGGCGCGGCACCCGGGCCGGGGTGCCGCGCCGGGCGGTGTCGCTTTGGGGAGCCGTGCCGATCCGGGTGCCGTACGAGGTGCGGTAGAACTGCGGCGGCGAAGTCGATGCGTGCGTCGTGCGTCGTCGAAGATGCGGAGGCAATCGAGGATCGGATCCGACACGGTGACGCACGTCTTCATCAGCTACAGCCGCCGGCAGCAGGGCTACGCGCAGGAACTGGCCCGGTTCCTGCGCGAGGAGCACGGCCTGGCGACCTGGATGGACGACGAACTCGTCATCGGCGACCGCTGGGAACGCGTGATCCGCGCGAACATCGACCGGTGCGCGGCGCTGGTCGTCGTGATGACGCCCGAAGCGGAGGCGTCCGACTGGGTCGACCTGGAGATCACCAGGGCGCGCGACCTGGGCAAGCCCGTGCTCCCGGTCCTGCTGGCGGGCACGGTGTTCTTCCGCCTGGGCAACCTCCAGTTCGAGGACGTCCGCGACGGCTCCATGCCCGGCGACCGCTTCATCCGGGCACTGCGCAGGCTCACCGACCCCGCGACGCCGACCGCCGGTCCGACGACGGCACCGGACCCCGACACCGTCCCGCAGGCCGTGGCTGAGGACGTGGTGGCGGAGCATCCCGTTCGGGACGCTCCGCCCGGAGCACGCCCGTTGCGCAACGCCCTGTGGTGGGGCCTGGGCGGCGGCGCGCTCGTGGCCGCGTTGGTGATCACGCTGGTCACCCTGTCGCACCGGGCCGTCGACGCCGACGCGCGAGGTTCGACGTCGACCACCACCACGTCCGTCACGACGGCCACCACCACGTCCACTACGACGTCCGTCACGACGGCTTCGCCGGCCGGCACAGGCACCTCGCCACGGTCCTGCGCCGTCGGGGACATCGGGGTCACCCCGGGCACCAATCCGAGGGTCACGATCCCGGACGGCTGCACGCCGCCGGGTGCGCTGCTGAAGTCGGACCTGGTCGCCGGGAGGGGGCAGGAGGTCGTGGCCGGCGCGGCGGTCTCGTTCCACTTCGCACTCGTGACCTGGTCCGACCGCAGGGAGGTGGACAGCACCTTCAACGGCGGAACGCCCCTCGACCTGGAGGTCGGAGGGGGGAAGATGATCCCGGGTTTCGAGGAGGGGCTGCTCGGGGCCAGGCAGGGCGGGCGGCGGCTGATCGTCGTGCCGCCCGACAAGGGCTATCCGGAGGGAGCGGGGCAGATCCCGGCGGGGGAGACGCTCGTCTTCGTGGTCGAGGTGCTGTCCGTCTCCTGACCGGCCGGGCGTGCCACGGCTGCCTACACTCGGGTGAAGATCATCGGAGGAGGGGGCGCGCGTGGTCGTCGAGGAGTTCCCGGTGGGAGAGCCGGGTGCCGGGCCGTACGGGGTCGTGGTCGGTGGGGACGGGGCGGTGTGGGTCACCGAGGTGCACCACGGGCGGATCGGGCGGTGGTCGGGCACCGGCTACTCCGCTGTCGCCCTGCCCGACCCGGCTGGGCGTCCTTCGGTGCCGGCCATCGGGCCGGACGGGGCGCTGTGGTTCACGGAGACCGCCGGGCACCGGATCGGGCGAGTCGGTCCGGACGGTGGGCTGTCCTCCTTCCCGGTGCCGGGCGCGGGGCCGTTCGGGCTGACCGCCGGGCCGGACGGGGCGCTGTGGTTCACCGCCATGAACACCGGGCGGGTCGGGCGGATCTCCACCTCCGGTGACGTCGTGCAGTTCGACGTGCCCGGCGGCGGCTTCCCGGCCATGATCACCGCCGGGCCGGACGGCGCGCTGTGGTTCGCCCTCAACCAGGCGGACGCGATCGGGCGGGTCACCACGTCCGGCGACGTGACCACCCACCCGCTGCCGACCGCCGGCGCGAACCCCGTGGGCATCACCGCGACCCCGGACGCGGTGTGGTTCGTGGAGATCGGCGCGGGGCAGGTCGGGCGGATCACGCCGGACGGCCGGGTCGCCGAGTTCCCGCTGCCGGACCGGGAGGCCAAGCCGCACGCGATCGCCGCCGCGCCGGACGGCTCGTGCTGGTTCACCGAGTGGGCGACCGGCCGGGTGGGGCGGATCGCCCCGGACGGCACCGTGGAGACCCACGACCTGCCCGGCGCGGAACCGCACGGCGTCGCGGTCGGCCCGGACGGGGCCGTGTGGGTCGCCCTGGAGTCCGGCGCGCTCGCCCGCCTCACCTGACCCGACGACACCGCTCACCTGACCCGACGACACCGCTCACCCGCGACTCGGCGGTGGTCCGGGACGTGCGCCTGGGGCACCATGGGCGGACCGGACGACCCGGGTCGTGGACCGTGGCGCAGCACGGACCGGAAGGCGGGTGGCGGTGGTGGACGACGGGTCCGGGCGGCGTGGGCGGGGCGGTGCGTTCGCCGAGGCGCTGGACGGCGGGATCGCGGCCTGCGGGCTCACGCTCGACCGGGTGCGGCACCGGTTGGCGGAGCGGGGCGTGGACGTCAGCAACGCCACGCTCAGCTACTGGCGGCGCGGTCTGCGGCGGCCGGAGGGTGCCGGGTCGCTGCGGGCCGTCCAGACCCTGGAGCGGGTGCTGGGCCTGCCGCCGGCGTCGCTGATCACCCTGCTCGGGCCGCCGAGGCCGCGCGGGCGGTGGCTCGTCCGGCCGGAGGCGCCCCAGGTCGCGGAACTGGCGCGGCTGCTGGACGACCCGGCCGAGGGCCGGTGCGAGGTGGTGTCGGCGCACGACGTGTTCACCGTCGCCGGGGACCGCAGCGAGCGCGGCGTGCGGTCGCGGCTGGTGCTGCGCGGGGTGCGCGGGCGGGTCGGCCGGTACCTGGTGCGCTACCAGGCCGACGGGCCGGGGAGCGCGCCCGCGCTGCTCGCCGCGCACTTCTGCCGGGTCGGGCGGGTGGTCGGCGACCCGGGCAGCGGGCTGGTGGTGGCGGAACTGCTGCTGGACCGGCCGCTGACCGCCGGGCGGCACGCGGTGGTCGAGTACGAGATGTGCGCGCCCGCCGGACCGGCCGTGGAGGTGTACTACCGGCGGCTGGCCGGCCCGGTCGCCGAGTACAGCCAGATCGTGCGTTTCGAGGGCGACCCGCCGATGTGGTGCGGCACGTTCCGGAAAGCCGATTTCGCCTCTCCCGAGCACGACGCGGAACAGGCCCAGGTCGGCCCGTCCGGCACCACGTGCCTGGTTGCGTTCGACGAGCGGCCCGGGGTCGTCGGCACCCGCTGGCGCTGGTGAACGCAGTTTTTCACAGGATTGACCCGCTGCGCCCGGAAAGCGGCGACCCGTTTTCACACAATGCGCCGCCCCTCCGGGCGGCCGTTGCCCCGGTCAGTGCGCGGGGTTCATCCTTTCCGTCGTCACAGCGCCGTGACGACTTCCGCGAAAGGCCCCTGCATGATTTTCCGGTTGAACTCCGCGATGTGCGCGGTCGTCCTCGCCTCCGCGACGGTCCTCGCCGCGCAGTCGCCGGCCTCCGCCGCCGACTGCACCCTCACCGCCGACGCGCCGCACGCCGACCGGCGGTCGTGCGTCGACACCTCCGTCTCGCTCGACCGCCTCCCGGCGGTGGGCGAGTCCGCCACGGTCACGGTCACCGTCCGCTCGGAGGTGCCGGTGGCCGCCGCCGACCTGGCCGTCCGCATCCCGCCTGCCCTGCGCCTGACCGACCCCGCCGGCCTGTCCGCGCCCCGGTCCGCCGGCCTGGCCCAGCGGTCCGGGCTGCGGTTCGCCCTGCCGGCGGCCGGGCGGGCGTTCACCTTCGGCGTCACCGCCGTCGCACCCGGTCCCGCCCAGGTCGAGGCCGAGGTCACGCCCGTGGTCGACCGCGCCCGGCCCGCCCGGTCCTCGGTCGCGGTGACGGTGGGCGACCGGTCGGGCTCCACCCGCCCCGGCGTCGCCGGCGCGGACTCGGCCGCCGTCGCGCGCACCGGCCAGACGACGGCCGCCGCCACCGCCGGTCGCATCTGCGCGAAGGGCGTCTTCACGCACACCGATGACGACGGCACGTGGCAGGCCGTGCGCAACGCGCGGGTCGACGTCCAGGGCCGGGCCACCGCCAACGGCGCGATCGCCACCTACGCCACGGGCCTCACCAGCGCCGGCGACGGCTCCTTCTCGCTGTGCTTCACCCGGGCCACAGCCCTGGCGCAGGTGTGGGTCCGCTTCACCGCCGACTCGGGGCTCTGGCAGGTTCGCCCGTTCCGCACCACCGCCGCCTACAACACGACCACCGCCGTGAAGGCGTCGGTCGCGTCCGGGTCCACTGTGGACTTCGGCCACGTCGCGCCCGCCGACATCCACATGCGCGGCTGGCACGCCTTCGACACCGTGACCCGGATGTGGGGCATCAAGGGCCCCGGCCCGTGCTGGACGTCCAACCAGACGTCCGGCTGCCGGAAGCTGTCGATCTGGTGGGAAGCCGGTCACGAGGTGGGCGCGCACTGGGACAACCAGGTCCCGGTTCCCGACCGGCACGTCGAGCTGTCCGACGCCGACCCGGACTCGGAGCACCTGGTGGTGCACGAGTCGGCGCACGGCCTGATGGACATGCTCTACGACGGCGAGTGGCCGGTCAGCGACTGCCCCGACCCGCACCTGATCAACCGGCGCACCGGCACCACCTGCGCGTGGACCGAGGGTTTCGCCAACGCGGTGGCCGGCCACGCGATGGGCGACGGCAGGTTCGTCTTCGTCGGCGGCGTCTCGGTCGACCTGATGAACACCAGGCCGTTCGACCCGGGGCAGCCGAACTCGGCCACCAACCTGCAGGACGGCGACCAGGTCGAAGCCCGGGTGGCGGGTGCGCTGATCACGTTGTGGCGCAAGGTGGACGGCGGCGCGCGCCCGACGTTCGACAGCATGGTCGGGACGCGCTCGAAGAGCTTCCGCGACTGGTTCGCGGTGGCCCGCCCGGCGGCCGGGCTGGACGTGTCGGCCAGGACCCGCGACCTGGTCCGCGCGCACACCATCGACTA
Organism: Actinosynnema sp. NPDC050436; assembly: GCF_040655415.1. Classification (NCBI taxonomy): domain Bacteria; kingdom Bacillati; phylum Actinomycetota; class Actinomycetes; order Pseudonocardiales; family Pseudonocardiaceae; genus Actinosynnema; species Actinosynnema sp. NPDC050436. The sequence goes on from NZ_JBFAJV010000007.1 coordinate 38,381, forward strand.
CCGCTGACCCCGGTCCCCGGCGGGCGCCCCACCCGCCCGCCGGGGACCGGGCTTCCTCCCGTGGCGTGGCGGCAGGTCCCGGGGCCTGCTTGCGCGCCGTTGATACCTAGAACTACTATGCCTCACGGTTCTAGGTATTCAGTGGAGAGGTGGCTGGTGAAAGTCACGAAGGATCTGGTGGCCGCCTCGGCGACGCCGATGGTGCTGGGCATCCTCGCCGAGGGGGACAGCTACGGCTACGCCATCCTCAGGCGGATCAACGAGCTGTCCGGCGGTGAGCTGGACTGGACCGAGGGGCTGCTCTACCCGCTGCTGCACCGGCTGGAGCGGCTCGGGCACGTCGAGTCGAGCTGGCAGTCGGTCGCGGGGGAGCGGCGGCGCAAGTACTACCGCATCACGCCCGGCGGGCTCGCCGAGCTGGCCGAGCAGCGCCGCCAGTGGGCCACCGTGGTCGACGCGCTCAAGGAGATCTGGCCCGGGTCCGGCGACGCCCGGCCGTTCAGCGCGATCCCGGCGGGAGGTCTCGCATGACGGCGTCCGAGGGGAAGGACGGGTTGGAGGCGCAGTTCGCCCAGTGGCGCGACTACGTGCAGCGCCGGCCGGAGCTGCGGCGGACCGACGCCGACGAGCTGGAGGACCACCTCCGGGGCTCGGTCGACGAGCTGGTCGCGGCGGGCCTGCACACCGACGAGGCGTTCCTGGTCGCGGTCAAGCGGATGGGCAGCCTGGACGACCTGTCCCGCGAGTTCGCCCGGGAGCACTCGGAACGGCTGTGGAAGCAGCTCGTGCTGACCGGCGACGGGGACGGCCCGGCAGCCGGCACCCGGTCGCGCCGCGACCTGTTCGCCATGGTGGCGTTCGCGGTCGGCGCGGCGGTGACGATCAAGGTGCCGGAGCTGTTCGGGCTGCGCTTGGAGGACGACCCCGCCTTCTACGCGCCGAACGCCGCCGTGCTGGCGCTGCCGTGGCTGGCGGCGTTCCTGGCCTGGCGGCGGCGGGCCGGCCGGGCGCTGATCGGCGTGCTGGTGGGCCTGTTCGCGCTCGGCGCGGTGGCGGCCAACGCCTACCCGCTCGGGGACGACTCGCAGTCGCTCGTCCTGACCAGCATCCACCTGCCGATCGCGCTGTGGTTCGCGGTGGGCGTGGCCTACGTGTCCGATGACGTGCGCTCACCGCGCCGCCGCATGGACTTCGTCCGGTTCACCGGCGAGTGGTTCGTCTACTACGTGCTGATCGCCCTCGGCGGGATCGTCCTGATCGCGTTCACGGTCGGGACGTTCAAGGCCATCGGGATCACGTCGGACACGTTCGTGTCGCAGTGGCTGGTGCCCTGCGGTGCGGCGGCGGCGGTCGTGGTGGCCGGGTGGCTCGTGGAGGCCAAGCAGAGCGTCGTGGAGAACATCGCCCCGGTGCTGACCCGGCTGTTCACGCCGCTGTTCACGGCCGTGCTGCTGGCGTTCCTGGTCGCCTACGCGGTGGCCGGCGACCGCATCGACGTCGAGCGCGAGGCGCTGATCCTGTTCGACCTGCTGCTGGCGCTGGTGCTGGCGCTGCTGCTCTACTCGATCTCCGCGCGCGACCCGCTGGGTCCGCCCGTGCTGTTCGACCGGTTGCAGCTCGCGCTGGTGGTCAGCGCGCTGGCCATCGACGTGCTGGTGCTGTGGCAGATCGTCGGGCGGATCACCGAGTTCGGCACCACGCCGAACAAGGCGGCGGCGCTCGGGGAGAACGTGCTGCTGCTGCTGAACCTGGCGTGGTCGGCGTGGCTGGTGTTCCGCCTGGTCGGCCGGCGCGCGCCGTTCGCGGCGCTGGAGCGGTGGCAGATCAACTACCTGCCGGTGTTCGCCGGCTGGGCGTGGGTCGTCGTGCTGCTGTTCCCGCCCGTGTTCGGCTACCTCTGACCGGTGCCCCACCGTCCCGGGCCCGACCGCGCACCTGTGCCGGTCGGGTCGGAGACGGCGGGGAGTCACCGACCGGGCGCGACACCGGGCAGGCCGGGACGTGCCGGGCCGATGCCGACCAGGTACGGCCGCAGCAGGCGGGCGACCTCCGGGTCCGGGCGGCCGAGCGACTCCTCCTCCGCGACGCGGCGGGCGATGCCGGCGACGAAGTCGGCGACCTGGACGCGGTGGTCGGCGCGCGAGTCGAGCAGGGTCAGCTCGCGCAGGCCGGGGGCGGCGCGGCGCAGGTGCGCGATGCGGTGGGGCGTCAACGTCGGGTGGAAGTCGTGGCGCACCACCACGTCGTCGCCCCAGTGGCGCACCGCCCGGACGATCGCCGGGAACAGCGGGTCGAGGCTGCCGTGCGGACCTCGGGCGCGCAGCGCGTCGTTGTGCGGCTCCAACGGGCCGGCCGGCGTGTGGCCGAGGCGGTCGAGCAGCAGCGCGCGCTTGTCCACCAGTTGCACGTAGGCGTTGCCCAGCACCGGCCCGTCCGGGCCGAGCAGCCACAGCAGGGCCGGGCGGTGCTTGGGGCGCAGCAGGTGGTTGGCCTTGTACTCCCGGGCCGGCGACCGGATGCGGTCGCGCAGCTCGGCCAGGCACGCGGCGGCGTCCGCCGCGCCGATGCGGACCGACGCGTGGGCGAACACGGCGGTGACGCCGCCGACGAGCTTCTCGCCTTCGGACCCCGACTCGTCGCACACGATCTCCACCGCCATCCCGCGCCAAGCCATCCCGCGCGGACCGGCGCGGCCAGGCGGTTCCGGCCCCGACCGTCTCGTGGCCGGCCGACTACGGTGCGTTAGAGTCGCGGCGTCCCGGACCGAGCAGGAGACCGCCTTGGACACCGCACCGCCCGGCACCGCCGTCCCCGAGCTCGACCCCGCGCACGTCGCGCGGTGGCAGGACTCCGGTGGCGAGCTGATCGACCTGCTCACCGCCGCGCACCGGCTCGGCGGCGTCAGCGGGTTCCGGCTCGGCGGCCGGATGACGGTCCTGGTCACCGCGCCCGAGGCGGTGCACCACGTGCTCGCCCGGCACCCGGACCGGTACGTCAAGCGGTCGCACCGGCTCAAGGCCGTGCTCGGCGACGGGATGATCGCCGCGAGCGGCGAGCGCTGGCGCACCCAGCGGCGGGTGATGCAGGCGCAGTTCACCGGACCGGGCGTGCGCCGGTACGACGGGCTGATGCGGGCCGCCGTCGCCGAGGTGGCCGACCGGTGGGCGGACAGCGCCCGGACCGGGCAGCCGCGCGACCTCGGCGCCGACATGCGGCACTTCTCGCTCGACGTCATCTGGCGGTCGATGACCGGCCGCCCGCTGGACGAGACCACGCACCGGGAGTTCCTGGCCGCCGGGCGGGCCGTCGCCGCGCTGCCCGCCTTCGCCCCCGCCACCGGCACCGGCCCGCCCGACATCACCGCCGAGGTCGCCCGGATCGACGCGGTGGCCGCACGTGCCATCGCCGCCGCCCGCGACTGGCCCGGCCCGAGCCTGCTGCACGTGCTGCTCGCGGCGGAGCGCGAGCTGCCCGAGTACACCGAGCGCCTCGTGCGCGACGAGCTGGTCACGCTGCTGGCCGCCGGTTACGAGACCACCGCCACCACGTTGAGCTGGCTCTTCCTGCTGCTGCACCGCAACCCCGGCGCGCGCGACCGCGTGCTGGCCCACCCGCCGGGGTCGGCGGGGCGCACGGCCGCGATCCGCGCCGTCGTCGACGAGACCCTGCGGCTCTACCCGGCCGCGTGGATCATGCCGCGCTACGCCGCCGAGGACGACGTGCTCGCCGGGTACCGGATCGAGGCGGACACCCCGGTGCTCACCAGCCCCTACCTGACCCACCGCGACGAGGCCGCGTGGCCCGAGCCGGAGCGCTTCCGCCCGGACCGGTTCGCCGAGGGCGCACCCCGGCCGGCGGCGGGCGCGTACTACCCGTTCGGGATCGGGCCCAGGACGTGCCTGGGCATCCAGTTCGGGCTGCGGGAGATGGTGCTGCTCCTGGAGACCCTGCTGCCCGCGTTCGAGGTCGTCCCGCACACCGACCCGCAGCCGACCTTCGGCGTCACCGTGCGCCCGGACGGCCCGATCACCGCCACCGTCACCGCCGCGCCCACGACCTGAGCAGGACTTCCCGCCGCCGCAACGCAAAGCCCCCGCCCGCGCCGCGGGTTCGGTAACGCGTAGCCCCCGGTCCCGGTCCGGGCAACCCGGCGTCCACCTGGCGCTGGACATCCACGCCGATCTGCGCTGAAGTGGGAGCACTGGGGCATTTCGGGGGATTTCCACGGGGGACCGGGTTCGCGCACCGCCTGACGGGCGGTGTGGTTCCGCGCGCGTCGGCGCGGGTCCCGCGTGGGTGTCGCCCGTCCTCACCGGACGAGGAGGGGGCAACTCTGTGAGCAGGAAATCGTTGGCACTGCTGACCACCGCGCTCGTGGTGGCCGCCGGGAGCGCCGCGCTGTCCGCGCCGCTCGCCGTCGCGGCGCCCGGGGGCAAGGGCGCGGTGATCGAGGTGAAGCTGGCCGCCGGGGTCGGCGTCGCCGCCGTGCGGGACGTGCTCGGCGACCGCGAGGTGGCCGCCGTCAGACCGCTGTTCTCCCGGCTGGACGAGCGCCTCGCCGCGCTGCGCCCGGTCGGGGCCAAGTCCTCGGCACCCGGGCTGGAGCGGTGGCACCGGGTCCAGCTCGCGCCCGGCGTGGACGCCCGCGCCGCCGCACGGGAACTGGCCGCCCGGGACGACGTCGAGGCCGCCCACCCGCAGCCGGAGGGCAGCGACCCGACCACGCCGAACTTCACCGGCCAGCAGGGCTACTCCGACGCGGTGGGCAGCAGCGGCATCGACGCCGACTACGCGCACACCGTCACCGGCGGCAAGGGCGGCAACGTCAAGGTCGTCGACTTGGAGCGGAACTGGAACCCGCAGCACGAGGACCTGGCCAAGCTGCGGCTGCCCGGCGCGCTGATCGCCAACGGCACGCCGGACTTCGTGCCGAGCAGCATCGACCACGGCACGGCGGTGGCCGGTGTGATCGGGGCCGACGCCAACACGTTCGGCGTCACCGGCCTGGTCCCGGACGCGGGCCTGCACTACACCAACGTGGTCAACTACGAGAACGGCTACGACCTGGCCAACGCGATCCTCACGGCGGGCGCGGGCGTCGGCGTCGGCGACGTCCTGCTGATCGAGCAGCACGTCTACTACTGCAACGACTACGCGCCCATGGAGGTCTGGGACTCGGTGTACGACGCGATCGTCACCGTGGTCCAGTCCGGGCGGCACGTCGTGGAGGCCGGCGGCAACGGCAACCAGAACCTGAACGACCCGTGCTTCGGCGCGCGCTTCCCGGCCGACAAGCCGGACTCGGGCGCGATCATCGTCGGCGCGGGCGCGGCACCGGGCTGCACCGGCACGCCGAGGTCGAAGCTGGGCTTCTCCAACTACGGCACCCGCGTCGACCTCCAGGGCTGGGGCGAGTGCGTGGCCACCACCGGCTACGGCGACCTGCACGGCACCGGCGCGAACGACAAGTACACCGCGTACTTCTCCGGCACGTCGAGCGCGTCGCCGGTCGTGGCGTCCGCGCTGGCGTCGCTGCTCAGCGTCGCCGAGGCCAACGGCGAGACGCTCTCACCGGCCGAGGCCCGGGAGATCCTGATCGCCACCGGCACGGCGCAGAGCGGCACCCAGCACATCGGGCCGCTGCCGAACCTGTACACGGCGGTCGGCAACTACCTGGCGAACGTGAACTTCCCGGAGCGCGTCGCCTACCCGGGTCCGAGGACGGCGACCCGGTGGGTGCCGACCAGCCTGGCGGTCCAGGCGTGGGACGGCGACGACGACCCGCTGACGTTCTGGGCGACCGGCCTGCCGCCGGGCCTGAGCCTGGCGACGGGCACGGGCGTGATCTCGGGTACGCCGACCACCGCCGGCACCTACACCACCACGGTGTACGCCAGCGACAGCTACACCGGTCCGGCCCAGACGACCTTCACCTGGACCGTGTCCTGATCCCGTCCACAAAGGACTGACTGACGGTGCCGCCCCCGCGATCACGGTGATCGCGGGGGCGGTTCGGTCAGCGGGCGACGCCGCCGGCCGTCACTGGTAGGTGTAGAGCGCGCTGTGGCTGAGCATGTCGTTCGGCGTGGTGGTCCACGGGCTCATCGCCTCGTTGAGGTCGACCACGTTCGCCGTCCCCGAGGTGGGCAGGTACGTGCTGCCGGGGTGCTGCGCCTGCCACTGCGACCACAGGCGGTCGACGTTGCAGTGGTGCAGCCAGAACACCGGGTCGTTCGGCGAGCCGAAGCCCGCCATGGTCCCGCTGACCCAGTTGTGCACCCGGTTGTGCAGGTTCGGGCCCCGGAATCCCTCCAGGTAGTTGCGGAAGCTGTTCAGCGAGGTGCTGTTCCACGGCGAGGTGTCGTAGGTCGTCAGCGCCAGGACGGTCGTCACCTCGCTCGCCGTGGGCAGCACCAGGCCGCCGGAGCCGAGGTTGCGGCGCAGGTAGTTGGCCGAGTCGCTGCGCACGGTCAGCGTCCACTGGCCCGTGGCCTGGGCGAACGGGCCGGCGTTGACCCGCCAGTTCGTCGCCGAGGTGCCGTTGGGGCCCATGAAGTCGTTGGCCCACAACGTGGAGGTGCTGCCGGCGGTGGTCCAGTCCCAGTACGGGATGGAGACCGTCGGGTCGACCGCCTGCAACGCCTGCTCGAACTCGATCAGGTAGCGCCGGTGCCACGGCAGGAAGGACGGCGACCGGTGCCCGATGCGCAGCCCCCAGTCGCTGTCGCCGTTCGCGCGGGTGATGTGCTGCTGCACGAACTGGTCGTAGGTGCCGTTCTGCTTGAGCGCGAGCAGCGCGTTGACGAAGTTCGCCCGCTCGGTCGCGGTCAGGTTCTGCTGGTTCTTGCGGATGCCCATGATCTCCCCCTGTCCGATCGCCGGATCAATGCCCGTGGTGGGCCGGTGACGATTCCGGCCGCAGGTCGCCGAGCGTGTCGACGGCCCGCTGGGTCGCGGAGCGGAGGGAGTCGAAGGACTCGTAGTGGTTCACCGAGGTCGTGTAGGTGTCGTCGCCGTTGCGCATGATGTGCAGCGGGTCGCCGTCGACGGAGGCTTCGGTGCGCGGGTTGTCGCCGCTCTTGATGGCCCACCCCTTGATCCGGCGCCCCTTGTAGAGCTCGTCGAACTCCTCCAGCCCCAAGGCCTGCGCGCTGGAGCCCAACCCGATGAGACCGGCCGCCGCGGCCACGGCGACGCCGCCGCCGACCAGACCGCCGACCAGGAATCTCCTGCGGCCCATCACCTTGTCGTTCTCGTCCTCGCGGACATGCATGTTCCAGCCACCCGTCTGTTCGGTGAACGCGACGCGAACAATCCCCAGTGCGCGCTCCACCGGCTCCCGGGAGCGTCGCTGACCAAACGCTATCAGCGGACTTTCATGTGAAAAGAGCCGCCAAACAGACGATTTGTCGTCGGTTAAGTGTTAAACCGGTCGCAGTGGCCTTGCGGGGTCATGGTCCGCAGTCGCCGGCACTCGACCCGCCACCGGCAGAACTGCATTACCGAATCGTCTCCCGCTGTTCGCGGTCTCTTTCCTCGAAAGAATGGCCGTCCGTGCTCGCGGCAGTCCGTGACCTGGCTCCGGTAGAATGCCCCGCCACGAATCGCGGCATCGGAACCAACAGGTTCGGGAACGTCCGGGTATCGTTGTGGGGTGACCCGGGTCGTCCTTTCGGCCGATTCACCTGGGGTGGGCTCCGCACCTGGCCGTGCGGAACGGGTGCGAACACCGCCTCCGGTCCGGCCGGTGTGCCGACGGGCCTGGTGAAGCCAGTGGCCAGGGGGTTCACCAGGCTCCGGCGGGATGGGCCGGGCGGTGGTCCGAACCGATTTCGGCGGGGCGTGGGTCCGGATCGCGGGAAGAGCGGCGGTGCGTGGTGGCCGCGATCGTCGGGCGGTGACCTCGCCAATTCGCAAACGGGGTGCCGGAGGGCTCCGTCCGGCCGTCCGTTCGGGTTGCGACGAAAAGGGCAACCGGTACTGCGACCGCTGTTGCGGAATACTCCGCCAGGACCCGGGCAATTCTGTTACCGACCTGCGTGACGCAGCTCACATATGCCGGGTCGCAGGGACTGTCACCAGGGCATTCGAGCGCACGCCAGGGCTGATTCCGCAGCACTTGTTTCACAGTCGACGACAATGCGTCTCCAGCTCCCGGTAATCCGCTGTTAACGTCGTTCCGGTGCTGTTCGACCGCACCTGTCCGGTCGAACCCGACATTGTGGAGAGTCGACATGACGAAGCTCGCGCGTGTTCTGGGCACCGTGGCGGTCGCGGCTGCGGCCACCGTGGTGCTCGCCGGGGGTAGCGCGCAAGCCACCCCCAACACCGTCCACCTCTACACCGGCACCGAGGCGCTCTGCGAGAAAATCGGCGACGGTGGCGTCGCCAACGACGTGTTCGACACCTACGAGTGCAAGAGCGGCTTCGGCGGCTACAGCACGCTGGTCGACCCGACCAGCAGCATGTTGGCCAACGCCCCCGTCTTCACCGACTCCGAAGAGGTCTGCGAGACGGTCGGTGCCAACGGCCTGGCCAACGGTGCGTGGAGCACCTACGGGTGCCAGCTCGGCATCGTCGGCTACACCCTGTTCGTCGACCGCTGGTGAGACCGGTGGCGTTCCGCGCGTCCGGGACGCCACCCCGCCCGTCCATCCGGAATCGCACCTTGAGAGATGTGGAAGGAACCGACATGAACCGACGAGCGCGATCGCTCGCGGCCCTCTTCGCGGGTCTCGCCGCCGCCTTCACGGTCACGGCGGGCACCGCCCAGGCGGCCCCGGACCCCGACGTCTTCATCCTCTCGGCACCCCAGGGGCCGTGTCAGGCGGCCGGGGACAACGGCGTGAACGGCGGCGTCTTCGCCGACTACGACTGCAACCCCATCCTGGTGAACTACGGCCTGTTCGTCGAGCCGACCTACGGTTCGTTCGACGACGTCTACATCGCCACCCTCGTGGACGAGCCCGCGTGCGAGGCCGTCGGCGACAACGGCGTGAACGAGGGCGTCTGGTCGGACTACCAGTGCGTCGTCGGCACGGTGCCCTCCGGCTACCTGCTGCTGGTCAGCAACTGACCGGCTGACCGCGACGAGCCACCGGCCGCCCGCCCGGCACCCCGGGCGGGCGGCTGCGGTGTGCTGCCCGCCACCCCGCCCGCCGGTCGTGCTGCGGACCGGCCGGAACCTCGTAGGCTCAGCGGTGTGAGCGAGTCGAGCGAGCACCCCGAGCACAGCAAGGGCGGGACGTATTCGGTGAAGGGCAAGGAGTTCACCCGGGACTCCCGGTACATCACCACCCGCATCACCGAGGACGGCCGGGACGGCTTCCCGGTCGAGCCGGGCCGGTACCGGCTGGTCGCCGCGCGGGCCTGCCCGTGGGCGAACCGGTCGATCATCGTGCGCCGGCTGCTGGGGCTGGAGGACGCCCTGTCGCTGGGGCTGCCCGGCCCGACGCACGACGCCCGGTCGTGGACCTTCGACCTCGACCCCGGTGGTCGCGACCCGGTGCTGGGCGTCGAGCGCCTCCAGGAGTCGTACTTCAAGCGCGACCCGGACTACCCGCGCGGCATCACGGTGCCCGCGATCGTCGACACCACCACCGGGGCGGTGGTGACCAACGACTTCGCGCAGATCACCCTCGACCTGTCCACGCAGTGGCGGGCGCTGCACCGCGAGGGGGCGCCGGACCTGCTGCCCGCCGCGCACCGCGACGAGATCGACGAGGTGAACCGGCGGGTCTTCACCGAGGTCAACAACGGCGTCTACCGGTGCGGTTTCGCGGGCAGCCAGGAGTCCTACGACGAGGCGTACGACCGGCTGTGGACCGCCCTGGACTGGCTGGAGGAGCGCCTGGCCGACCGCCGCTACCTCGTCGGCGACACGATCACCGAGGCGGACGTCCGGCTGTTCACCACGCTGGTGCGCTTCGACCCGGTCTACCACGGGCACTTCAAGTGCAACCGCAACAAGCTCACCGAGCAGCCGAACCTGTGGGCCTACGCCCGCGACCTGTTCCAGACACCGGGTTTCGGCGACACGGTCGACTTCGCCCAGATCAAGGAGCACTACTACGTGGTGCACGCCGACATCAACCCGAGCCGGATCGTGCCCAAGGGCCCGGACCTGTCGGGCTGGGTGACCCCGCACGGCCGCGAGGCGCTGGGCGGCAGGCCCTTCGGCGACGGCACCCCGCCGGGACCGGTGCGGGAGGGCGAGCGCGTCGACCCCGCCCACACCCCGGGGTGAGCATCCCCCTCCGTTGCCTTCTCGCAGTTCCTGATCAAGGAGCTGTGGTCGCCGGGTCCGGCATGACTTCCTCCGCCGGTCGAACGCCTGATCCGGGGGTGGTGTCACCGGACCCGGTGACATCGAGGGAACGCTGACAGGGAGACGGCCGCCCGCCGGGCAGGTCTCGTCAGAACGTGGGTGCCGACCGTCGACGCCTGCCGGCGGCCACCCGAGACGAACGATCCGCATGGTGGATGAGCAGCGGTTTCGGCGTTTCCTGGGCCTGGACCCGGCCGGCGAGCGCCTGCACGACGGCCCGCTGCCCCACAGCGAACCCAGGCTGCGCCGCATCGCCGACCTCTGCCCGGGACGCGCCAAGACCGACGCCCGGGACGCGTTCGTCAACGCCGACGCGGCCCGCTCGCTGCCGCACACGCTGCGCCGGGTCGACCCCGACGACGACGCCCTGGCCGAAGTCGACGTGCTCGCCGCGTTCGCCGCCCTCGCCGACATCGAGCCCGAAGCCGCTTGACAACCGGTTGGGGACCCCCGCGCCGGGCCTGGTAGGACCCTGCGCGGGGGGCGCTCAGCTCTCGCTGAGGGCCGGGGTCTCGTGCGCCTCGCGGCACCCGTGCCGGGTGAAGATCTCCCGTGCCTCCTCCGCGCCGTCGTCGCCCAGCGCCGCCAGGTCGCGCAGCGTGCGGGCCCGCCAGACCGGCAGGCCCAGGGCGTCCCACCACTTGAGCGCCTGCTCCAGGTACTGCCGGGCGGGCTCCGCGCGACCGGCGGCCGACTCCAGTTCGCCCAGCGTGCGCAGCACCAGCGCCTGGCCGAAGTTGTCCTGCATCCCGACGCAGACCGCGAGGCATTCGAGCAGTTCGCTGCGCACGGCGTCGCCGCGGCCCTGTCGGATGCGCACCTTCGCCAGCGCCTGCACGGCGTAGGCGGACATCAGCCGGTCGCCGAGCCGGTGCAGCCGGGTCACCGAGGCGGAGATGTGCAGCGCGGCCTCGTCCAGCCGTCCGGCGGCGCGGTGCACGATGCCGAGCGTCCGCGACGCCATCGCCTCGTTGCGCAGGTCGCCGTCGCGCCGGTACGCGATCACGGCGCGCTCGCCGGCCTGTCGGGCGGCGTCGAGGTCGCCCTGTTCGGTGAGCACCCGGCCCAGTTCGTGCACGGCGTGCGCCATCAGGCCGGACCGGTCGAGTTCCCCCAGTTCGGCGATGGCGAGGTCGAGCGACGCGCGCGCCTCGGCGAGCTGCCCGCGCTCGCGCTGCACGGTGCTCAGCGCGACCCTCGTGCGGGCCGCGCCCATCGCGCCGGCACCGCCGCCGGCGGCTTCGTACACCCGCACCGCCTGCCGGTAGTAGTCGGCGGCCTCGTCGAAGCGGTCCTGCTCGTAGCGCAGCCACCCGAGCCCGTAGAGCATCCGCGCCTCGCCCGCGCGGTCACCGGTCCGGCGGGCCGCCGCGAGCGCGGCCGAGTGCGTGCGCCACCACTGCGCGAACAGGTTGCGCACCGAGAACTGGGACGAGCACAGCGCGGCGGCCAGGCGCGTCGCGGGCTCGACCAGGTCCAGCTCACCGAGCCGCTCGACCAGGCTGACCAGCATCGACAACTCGATCTCGAACCACGCCTCGGGATCGGTCAGCGCCTCGTCGTGGCCCTCGACGGGCCGGGCGTGCTCCAGCGGGTCCAGGCCCGCGTGCGGCATCCGGCTGCCGGCCGTGCGCACCAGGGCGAGGAAGTACTCGGCGACCCGCGCCGCGACCGAGCGGACCTCGTCGGCGCTCTCCTCGGCCTCGCCGCGCTCGTGGGCGAACGCCCGGGTGAGGTCGTGCACCTGGTAGCGCAGCACCCCGCGCCCGCTGCACGCCGCGAGGTCGACCAGTTGCGCGTCCACCAGGCGTTCCAGCACCTCCTCCGCCGTGTCGACGTCGGTGTCGAGCACGGTGGCGACCAGCCGGCCCGAGAACGACGACACGTCGAGCAGGCCCAGCCGGCGCAGCGCGGTCCGCTCCCGCTCGGCGAGGCCGTCGTAGCTCAGCGCCAGGCTGCCGCGCACCTCCAGGTCGCCGAGCGTCAGCTCGCGCAGCACCCGCCGCTTCACCCCGAGCCGCTCGACCAGCCGGGCCAGCGACCACTGCGGGCGGGCGGCGAGCCGGCCGCCCGCGATGCGCAGCGCCAGCGGCAGCCGCCCGCACAGCCGCACGATCTCGTCCGCGGCCTCCCGCTCGGCGGACACCCGCTCCGCCCCGATCACCCGGGTCAGCAGGTCGACCGCCTCGCCCGGCTCGAACACCGGCAGCTCCAGGTGCCGCGCGCCGTCCAGGGCGCTGAGCCGCTCCCGGCCGCTGATCAGCGCGGCGCACGCGCGCCCGCCCGGCAGCAGCGGCCGGACCTGCTGCTCGTCGGCGGCGTCGTCGAGGACCACCAGCACCCGCCGGTCGGCGAGCAGGCTGCGGTAGAGCTGCTCGCACTCGGCGAGGTCGGCGGGCACGGCGGTGTCCGGCACGCCCAGCGCGCGCAGGAACCCGGCCAGCACCTCGCCGGAGTCGGCGCGCACCGCCTGCACCCCGCGCAGCGACGCGTAGAGCTGGCCGTCCGGGAACGACTCGCGGACCTCGTGCGCGACGTGCATGGCGAGCGTGCTCTTGCCCGCGCCCGGCTTGCCGTACACCGTGCACAGCCGGGACGCCGTCGTCCCGTCCACCAGCAGCTCCCGGATCCGGTCCACCTCGTCGCGGCGACCGGTGAAGTCGGCGACGGCGAACGGGAGCTGGCTGGGCCGCTGGGTCGCGGCCGGCTCCTCGGGCTGGTCGGGCAGCGCGAGCGGCTCCTCGTCGGCGCGCAGGACCCGGTCGTGCACCGCGCGCAGCGCCGGCCCCGGCTCGACGCCGAGCTCGTCGCGCAGCAGCTCCCGCCCCTCGCGGTAGCACGCCAGCGCGTCGGCCTGCCGGCCGGTCTGGTGCAGCGCGAGCATCAGGTGCCCGCGCAGGCGTTCCCGCAGCGGGTGCTCGGCGACGGCCGCGCTCAGCTCGGCGACCAGGGCGTCGCCGCGCCCCATCGCCAGGTTGGCGTCGGCCCGGTCCTCCAGCGCGGCCACCCGCAGCTCCTCCAGCCGCGCGCGCTCGCCCTCCGCCCACGGGCCCTGCGCGCCGCCCAGCGCGGTGCCGCGCCACTGGGCCAGCGCCTCCTCGAAGCAGGCGGCGGCCTCCTCCAGCGCGCCGTCCGCCAGCGCCTTGCGGCCCGAGGCCACCTTGCGGTCGAACACGTGCAGGTCGACCTTGTCCAGGTGCACGCCGAGCAGGTAGCCGCCGCCCTGGCGGGAGATCAGCTCGGCCTGCCCGCAGGCCCTGCGCAACGTCGAGACGTAGGTGTGCACGGCGGCGCGCGTCCCGTCCGGCGGCTGCTCGCCCCACATCGCGTCGATCAGCCGCTCCACCGGCACGACGTTGCCCGCGTGCACCGCGAGCAGCGCCAACAAGGTGCGCGGCTTCGGGCCGCCGACCGGCACCGCCTTGCCTGCCACACTCGCCCCGACGGGGCCGAGCACGTGAAATCTCATCCATCCCCCTGTGCACCGATCTACGGCGGGGACGCTATTCAACACGGCTCACTTTTCGGTCACGCGGAATTCCGGCACGCGGCTACGGGCCTGACCGAGGGCCGGATGAGCGGGACGGGCCGCCGAGCGCGGTCGACGCAGCGGGAGGACCCGCCGGCGGGACGGGGCCGGGTGTGGGGACCGGCCGGGCGTCAGCCGTTCAGGGCGGCGCGGACCTTCGCGATCACCGCGGTCTCCACCTCGGCCACCACGCCATCGGCCGCCGCGACCTCGTGGCAGATCGCCTCGACGGCCGCCGGGAAGCCCTCGGCCTCGGCCGGTGCCTTCGCCGTGAGGATCTTCAACGACGTGCGCAGGGCTTCCAGCACCTGCTCCTCCAACTCGGCGTCCGAGACGGCCGACAGGTCCGGGCGGGAGGCGTGCAGCACGCCGCGCAGCTCCGGCGAGAGGGTGGTCAGGGCGCGCAGGCCGGCGTGGCGCTCCTCGATCACGGGGCCGGGGTCGGCGTGGGACACCAGCACCATCACGCCGAAGACGGCCTTGCGCAGGGTCCGGCTCTCGGCATCGGTGTAGAAAATCATGCGGCCAGCCTAGGAGACGCCCGCAGGCCGCTCCGCGGAGATCCACCGGAGCGGGAACGGATCGGTGGCGTCGGGTGTCCGACTCCCATGACCTACGACATCGCCGCGTTCGAATCGGCCGACACCGACGACGACGGGTGGGACGCCTGGTACGGCGACCAGCACGACTACTTCGACGCGCACCCCGACGCCGACGTCTCGGTGGTCTCGCCCCGGCTCCAGGCGTTCTACCGCGAGCTGGCGCTCACCGTCACGCCCGCCGACCGCCCGGAGGACGGGGACACCAGCGAGGAGTTCGACCAGTTGCTCAGCGACGACCCGATGCAGGCGATCTTCACGTTCAGCCCCCGGATCGTCTACGGCGAGCACTCGCACGGACAGGAGCGGTCGGCCATCGACCTGTGGCTCTCCCTCGCGCAGCGGCACGGGCTCGCGGTGGCGCTGATCGGCGAGTGCGACCTGCCGATCCACCGGTTCTGACCCGGCGGACCCGGGGCCGGAGTCCCGGGCCTGAGGGTCAGCGCCGCTCCCGCGCGGACAGGTAGGCGGCGCGGACCGCCAGGGTGCGCTCCACCTCGTCGAGGATCGGGGCGAAGAACTGCTTGCGGTGGTCCGCGTCGCTCATCGACGTGATGGCGAAGTACATGCTGCCGAACGCGGCGAACAGCGTCGCGTTGCGCAGCATGGCCGTCGGCAGGGCGGGCAGCACGGTCGAGTAGTTCGGCGGGGCCCCGATCCACTGCTCGGCGGTCTCCGGGGTCACCACCAGCAGACCCAGCACCAGGAAGAACGCGAACAGCGCGAGCCCGACCAGGGCCGCCTGCACGAGCTGGCGGGTGGCGAGCATCAGCAGCAGGGTGCGGTTCTGCCGGCCGTTGAGCGGTGTCGCGCGCAGCGGCCCGGTGAACGCGAGGTCGGCCAGCGGGGTGCCCCGGCACGCGGCGACCAGCCGGTCCGGGCCGAGGTCCTGCTCCACCCGGCCGACCTCGTCGCGCAGGCGCGCGGCTGCCGCCAGCACGGTGATCGCGCTGAACAGGACCACCACCAGGGTCAGCCGCCACCAGGCGAAGTTGTTCATGGCCTGCCACAGCTCGCCGGTGAAGAACAGGAACAGGGTGACGAACAGCATCGCCGGCAGCGCGCGGCCCAGCAGTTGCACGCTGTTGCGCAGGTCGTACACCACGTGCCGGACCGCGCGCCGCAGCAGCCGGCCCAGGCCGTAGGTGGTGGCCAGCAGGGTGGCGGCGAAGACGGCGGCGAAGAACAGCACGAACCCCGGCAGCCCCAGCGCCGCGCCGACCGGCGGCGTCACGGTGTCGTCCACCACCACCTGGAGCAGCGGGACGGCGACCGGCATCACCGCGTAGCCGACGAGGACCCAGGTCCGGGCGCGGCGGGAGAAGCGCGGCAGCCGGTGCACCAGCAGGCGCAGCGCGACCCAGGTGGCCACGGTCGCCCCGAGCACGACGGCGAGCAGGTACCAGCGCTGGGACCCGGCCGACTTGAGCGGCACCAGCCACGCCAGGCTCGCCAGGGTCACCAGGCCGAGGGCGGGCAGCATCCGGGGCAGCACGTGGCTGTCGAAGCCGTAGCCCTCGATCATGGTGGGCGTGCCCTCGCGCACGAACCAGCGCTCGGTGGCGCGCACGCGGGCGCGGTCGGACGTCGGCGACATGCGCCGATCATCCCCCGAACCCGACCGGCGGCCCCCGGCGTACCCGCCGGACGCCTTCAGCGAGGGGGACCGGTCGGCTGCTCCGCCCTGCGGAACGCAGTCGTCCGGTGCCGGTCAGGCGCGGCCCAGCAGGTAGCGGGCGGCGGCGAGGTCCTCGCGGCCGGTCAGGAAGCCGGTCAGCGCGGCCCGGAACTCCTCGGTGTACAGGGTGCCGTCGCCGTCGCGGTCCACCCCGCGCAGGGCGGCGACGATCTCGTGCCGCCGGGGGCTGTGGTCGAGCAGGCGGGCGTACTCGGTCGGGCTCACCTGGCCGTCGCCGTTGCGGTCGATCAGCCGGCAGATCACGTCGGCGACCCGGCCGCAGCCGTCGTCGGCACCGGGCGGGCCGGGGTAGCGGTCCTCGGCCAGGGCGGTCCGGTAGGCGGCCAGCGACACCGAGCCGTCCTCCGGGGTGCCGGTGGCCGCGAGCAGTTGCCGCCACCACGCCTCGAACGCGTCGTGCACCTCGCCCTCGTCGGCCTCGTCCAGGTCGAGGTGGGTGCTCAGCTCCCGCGCCATGCCCAGCAGGTCCGGCCACCGCACGACGCCGTCACCGCTCTGGTCGAGGATCGAGGTGAAGAACTCCTCGGGCGTCGTCTCGGGCCGCTGGGTGACCTCGCCGGTCGCCCTGATCGCGGCGGACGCGTACGGCATGTAGCGCCACGGCTTGGGCACCAGCGACAGCACCGTCCGCACGGCGTGGTGCACGCCCGCGACGACCAGCCCCGCGCCGGGCGCGGTGGTCAGCCGCAGCCGCTCCCGGTACACCTCGGGCAGGGTCGCCTGGGTCGCCTGGACGGCCGCCGAGACGATCACGTACCGCAGCGGCGACCACACCGCGTCGGGCAGCGGCAGCCCGCTCGGGGCGGGGATCCGGAAGATGCTGCCGGACAGCAGGTCCCGCACCGTCGCGTTGTCCTCCAGCACGTCGGCGACCATGTGGTCGAAGTACGCGCGGAACTCCTCCAGGGTCGCGGGCTGGTCGCCCTCGGCCAGCCCGAACAGCCGGCCCAGGGCGCACCACTCGGCGTAGAACCGCCGGGCCTCCTCGGGGTCGAGCGCGTCGCCGCCCAGCTCGTGCAGGGTGACGACGGCCTCGAACAGGGTGAGGTGCACCCACGCGCGGGCGGCGGTGTCGGACGCGGTGAACGGGCGGCCGTGCGGGTCGGTGCCGCGCATCCGGCGGTGCAGCCGCTCCAGCCGGGCCAGCTCGCGCTGCCGTTCGGTCGCGTTGCCGTAGACGTAGGTCTGGAGGCTCTCGACCGTGCGCAGGAACCGCCGCCACGGCCGGGCGTTGTAGACCGAGAACCGCTCGACGGCCGCGCCGATCTGGGGGTGGGCGGCCTGGAGGACCAGGGTCCGGTGGGCCACCAGCAGGTACCGCCACTGGCCGAGGCGGTCCCAGGTGGCCGAACCCGGCCCGGGGACCTCCGCCGCCGGACCGGGCGCGGCGGGCCCGGGTGCGTCGGCGGCTCCGGGCACTGCGGACTCGGTCGTCGCGGGTGCTGCGGCGGTGGGCGGGTCCGCCGTGGGAGCGCCGGGGGTCTGCGGCCCGGCCGGGGCGGGCACGTCCGGCGCGGTGGTCTCCCGGGGAGCGGGGACGGGGATCTCCTGGGTGGTCATGCGTACCTCCGTGCAGTCTCGGGTGGCCGCGAACGCCTCTGCCGGCACGGTCCGCGCACCCCGGAGGTCGAGCGCCCCACAAGATCGGGCTGAGCGCATCGTCGGGCGTCGGCGGAGTGAGCGACAAGCCCCCGACGGCGTGCACCGTCGTCACGCACAGCGACTCGGGAGTGGACGCGCAGATCGTCGGCCCCGTCTGCGTCATCACGCACGGTGCTCTCGAACGAGTGAGTAGGTTAGGCTAACCTTCATTATCGGGTGCCGTGATCTTGGCACGCCCAGGTCGACGAGAGGCGGGGTAGCGCGGATGTCTGTCACCACCGAGGTGGAGGTCGAGCCCTTCCGGCACTTCGACGCGGAGGTGCTCGCGGTCCGCCCGGTCGGGGCCAGCCTGGTGCGGGTCACGTTCGGCGGCGCGGGGTTGCGGGACATCACCACCAGCGGGCCCGACCAGCGGATCAAGGTGTTCCTGCCGCGCGCGGGCGAGGTCGTCCCGCACGTGCCCACGGGCCCGGACTGGTACGCCCGCTACCGCGAGCTGCCCGAGGCGGAGCGGCCGGTGATGCGCACCTACACGATCCGGCACGCCCGCGACGGCGAGGTCGACGTCGACTTCGTCCGGCACGGCGACGTCGGCCCCGCCTCGCGGTGGGCGGGCACCGCCGCCCCCGGCGACCGCGCCGTCCTGCTCGCGCCCGACCGGCGCTTCCCCGGCTACGCCCGCGGCGAGCGGGTGGGCGCGGACCACCTGCCGCCCGCCGGCACCGCCTGGCAGGTCGTCGTCGGCGACGAGACCGCGCTGCCGGCCATCTCCGCGATCGTCGAGTCGTTCCCCGCCGACACCGTCGCCCGCGTCTTCCTGGAGGTGCCCGCCGAGGGCGACCGGGCGGACTGGGCGCTGCCCCCCGGCGTGACGGTCACCTGGCTGGTGCGCGGCGGTTCGACCACGTCCGCCCTGGCGTCGGCGGTGCGCGCCGCCGCGCTGCCCGAAGGCCCCGGCTACGCCTGGCTCGCCGGGGAGTCCGGCCTGGTGCGCGAGCTGCGCCGGCACTTCGTCTCCGAGCGCGGCCTCGACCGCAAACGGGTCTACTTCTGCGGCTACTGGCGGCGCGGCAAGACCGAGGACGCGGCGTACGACTCCGCCGAGGACTGACACCGGCCCGGACGGCCCGACAGGGGGACGACAGCGCAGCCGTGGGCTCGACGCGGTAGAACCTGGGCCTGCCCGCGTACCAAGACCTGCCGGCGGTCGAGGCCGGGAAGTCCCTCGGCACCGGCAACTTCCACGCCCTGCACTACAAGGCGGCCCTGGCCTCCCAGGACGAGGCGGAGGAAGGTCCTCCAGGGCTTCCGACCGGATCAGGCCGCGCCCGGGTTCCGTCCGGTCCGGACGGAACCCGGAGGTCGTCGTCGACGTCCGACGTGCGTGGCTCAAGGTCGGACAACGGCTCGGATCGCGGCGGTCGTCGCGGTCGCCGTCGCGCTGGTGACGGTGAACCCGGCGGTGTCGGGGGCGTGCGCGTGCGGCGCGTTCGTGGCGAACGACAAGCTGCGCACCCAGCAGGAGACCGCGTTGGTCGAGCTGGACGGGCGCACCGAGTCGATCACCGTGGCGGTGCAGGCGCGGTCGCAGGCGCGGCAGGCCGCCTTCCTGATGCCGGTGCCCGCCCGCGCCCGGTTCGAGGTGGCCGACGGCGGGCTGTTCGCCGAGCTGGACCGCCTCACCCGGCCGCGCGTGGAGACCCGCCGGGTCGTGGTGGACGGCGACGGCGTCGGCGGGTCGGCACCCGGCCGGGGCGCGACCGTCGTGGACCGGGTCGAGGTCGGGCCGTACGACGTGGCCCAGCTCGGCGGGACCGACGAGTCGGCCGTCACGCAGTGGCTGGGGGACAACGACTTCACCCTGCCCGCCGCGTTGGGCGGCGCGCTGCGGCCCTACCTGGCGGACGGCTGGCTGGTCGTCGCGGTGCGGCTGTCGCCGGCGTCGGGCAGCCTCGCCGGCGGACTGCCGCCGATGCGCCTGACCTTCGAGACCGACACCCCGGTCTACCCGATGCGGCTGTCCGGGACGGCCGAGCACGTCCAGCCGCTGCGCCTCTACGTCCTGGCCGACCACCGCGTGGACGTCGGCAACCCCGCGCCGCAGGACGACGCCCCGGAGCTGACGTTCGCGGGCGAGGTCCGGGCCGACCCGGAGCACCCCGGGCTGTCCGCGCTGCTCACCGCGCCGCGCTACCTCACCCGGTACGACGCCGAGTTCCGGCCGGAGCGCATCACCGACGACATCCGCATCACCCGCGCCGCGACGGACGAGCCGTACCGGGCCGTCGTCGTGGTCACCGAGTACGTGCGGTCGCCGTGGCGGTCACCGGTCGTGCTGGTGGCGGCCGGGGGAGTGCTGCTGGTCGGGGTGGCGCTGCTCCTCGTCTGGCGCCGGAGGAGGAAAGCCACCCGGGAGTCCACTGAGGACGGTAGGTGACCGCCGCCCGGGTCGGCCGTGACGCGGCCGATCCGGGCGGCGGGGATCACGCGACGTCGAACCGGTCGAGGTTCATGACCTTGTCCCACGCGGCCACGAAGTCCTGCACGAACTTCGTGCGCGCGTCGTCGCTCGCGTAGACCTCGGCGACCGCCCGCAGCTCGGAGTTCGAGCCGAAGACCAGGTCGACGCGGCTGCCGGTCCACCTGACCTCGCCGGTGGCCCGGTCGCGGCCCTCGAAGGTGTCCGCCTCGGACGAGGTCGGCCGCCACTCGACGCCCATGTCCAGCAGGTTCACGAAGAAGTCGTTGGTCAACGACCCCGGCGTGGCGGTGAGCACGCCCAGCGGCGACTGCTGGTGGTTGGCGCCCAGCACGCGCAGGCCGCCGATGAGCACGGTCAGCTCCGGCGCGCTGAGGTCGAGCAGGTTCGCCCGGTCCACCAGCAGGAACTCCGCCGGCAGCCGGTGGCCCTTGCCCAGGTAGTTGCGGAACCCGTCGGCGGTGGGCTCCAGCGCGGCGAACGAGTCCGCGTCGGTCTGCTCGGCTGACGCGTCGGTGCGGCCGGGCGTGAACGGCACCACCACGTCGGAGCCCGCGTTCCGGGCGGCCTGCTCCACGGCGGCGACGCCGCCCAGCACGATCAGGTCGGCCAGCGAGACCTTCTTGCCGCCGGTCTGCGCGCTGTTGAAGCGCTCCTGGACACCTTCCAGCGCGCGCAGGACGACCGCGAGGGCGTCGGGCTCGTTGACCTCCCAGCCGCGCTGCGGCTCCAGGCGGATGCGCGCGCCGTTGGCACCGCCGCGCTTGTCGCTGCTCCGGAACGTCGAGGCCGAGGCCCACGCGGTGGACACGAGCTGGGAGACCGACAGCCCCGACGCGAGGATGTCGCGCTTGAGCGCGGCGACGTCGTCGGCGTCGACCAGCTCGTGGTCGACCACCGGGACGCGGTCCTGCCAGAGCAGCTCCTCCTGCGGCACCAGCGGGCCCAGGTAGCGCTGGATCGGGCCCATGTCGCGGTGGGTCAGCTTGAACCAGGCGCGGGCGAACGCGTCGGCGAACTGGTCCGGGTTCTCCAGGAAGCGCCGCGAGATCGGCTCGTACACCGGGTCGAACCGCAGCGACAGGTCGGTGGTCAGCATCGTCGGCGGGCGGGCCGGCGAACCGTCCTCCGGGTCGGGCACGGTGTTCGCGGCGGCGCCGTCCTTCGGCTGCCACTGGAACGCGCCGGCGGGGCTCTTGGTCAGCTCCCACTCGTGGGCGAACAGGGTCTCGAAGAACGTGTTGTCCCACCGGGTCGGCGTGGCGGTCCAGGTGACCTCCAGGCCGCTGGTGATCGCGTCCCGGCCCTTGCCGGAGCCGAAGCTGTTGCGCCAGCCCAGGCCCTGCTCCTCCAGCGGTGCACCTTCGGGCTCCGCGCCGACGTGCTTGCCCGGGTCCGCCGCGCCGTGCGCCTTGCCGAACGTGTGCCCGCCGGCGATGAGCGCGACGGTCTCCTCGTCGTTCATCGCCATGCGGCCGAACGTCTCGCGGATGTCGCGCGCGGCGGCCAGCGGGTCCGGCCTGCCGTTGGGGCCCTCGGGGTTGACGTAGATCAGGCCCATCTGGACGGCGGCCAGCGGGCCGGCCAGGTCGCGGTCACCGCTGTAGCGCTCGTCGCCCAGCCAGGTCCGCTCGGGACCCCAGTAGACGTCCTCGTCCGGCTCCCACACGTCGGCGCGACCGCCCGCGAAGCCGAAGGTGGTGAACCCCATCGTCTCCAGCGCGCGGTTGCCGGTGAAGATCATCAGGTCGGCCCACGAGATCCGGCGGCCGTACTTCTTCTTGACCGGCCACAGCAGCCGCCGCGCCTTGTCCAGGTTGCCGTTGTCCGGCCAGCTGTTGAGCGGCGCGAAGCGCTGCATCCCCGCGCCCGCGCCGCCGCGACCGTCCTGGATGCGGTAGGTGCCCGCGCTGTGCCACGCCATCCGGATCATCAGCGGCCCGTAGTGGCCGAAGTCGGCGGGCCACCAGTCCTGCGAGGTGGTCAGCACCGCGTCGACGTCCTCGGCCAGCTCGTCCAGGTCGACGGTCAGGAACTCCGCCGCGTAGTCGAAGTCCCCGCCCATGGGGTTGGCCACGGCGGGGTGCTTGCGCAGGATCTTCAGGTTGAGCTGGTTCGGCCACCAGTCGCGGTTCCCGCCGCCCTCGGTGGGGTGGCTGATGCGCCCCGCCGAGACCGGGCAGCCACCCGCGCCCTCCTCGTTCATCTCTCCAACGACGGCGTTCGGACTGTCGGACACTGGAATCCTTCCGGGTGGGGGATGCTCGTCAACTGGTTGCTGCGGAGCAGTCGGGGCACAGGCCCCGGTACACGACTTCGGCCTCGTCTATGACGAAGCCGTGGTGGTCCGAGGCGATCAGGCACGGCGCCGCGCCGACCGCGCAGTCCACGTCGGCGATCGTGCCGCAGGAGCGGCAGACGACGTGGTGGTGGTTGTCCCCGACGCGGGCTTCGTAGCGCGCCACCGAACCCGGGGGTTCGATGCGCCGCAAGAGGTTCGCGGAGGTGAGCGCGCGCAGCACGTCGTACACGGCCTGGTGCGACACCGCGCCGAGCTTCTCGCGCACGGCACCGATGATGGAATCGGTGTCGGCGTGGGGGTGGTCGTGCACGGCGGACAGCACGGCCAGCCGTGGGCTCGTCACGCGCAGCGACGCTCCGCGCAGCATCTGCCGGAAGTCGGAGGCCGTGGGCACGCGCCGCAGTGTTGTGCACCTTCTGGAATCAATCAAGTCTTGGCAGGGTTGCGAAGGACACAGTTGACGCCCGCCCCGCCGTCCGGAGAGAGTGTCCGTCCGCTCCGGTCGCAGTGGACGGAAACCGACCCGGTTCGCGGTCGCCCGGCGCGTGGTCGCCCGGCGCGCGGTCGGCTGCGGGGAAGGCGCGGCGCAGTTCGGCGCGCGAGGTCGTGCCGGTTGCGGCGTGCGCTTCCCGGACCAGGTCGCGGACGTTCTCCAGGCTCAGCGGCATTCCGTGCGCGATCTCGGCTTCCGAACGGCCTTCGGCGGCCGGCTCCGCCACCCGGCGCAGGCGCGGTGACAGGGCGTTGACCCGGCGCGGCCGGTCCGGGGTGGTGCCCAGCGCGGTCAGCCGGCGGGCGGTGTCCGCGCGCAGCGCGAGCGCCCCGCAGTCGTCGGCCGGCGCGAGCGCCTCGGCGGGCGTCCGGCGGGCGTCCGAGGTGTGCCCGGACCGCGCCAGCGCCCGGCCGAGGTCCGCCAGGGTGTGCAGGTAGTGCAGGCGGTCCGGCGCGTCGCGCAGCAGGCGGGCGGACTCCTCCAACGCACCCACGCCCGCGCCCAGCGCCGCCACCGCGCGCAGGGCACGCCCCCGGGTGGCCGGGTCGCCGAAGACCTCCGCCTGGTCGTGCGCGGTGGCGGCGATCTCCCGCGCCTCGGCCGGCGTCGAGTGGCGCAGGGCGCGGGCCGGCTCGAAGCGCCACGGGCACACCGCCGGGTTGGTGATCGGCGCGGCGTCGAGCCGGCGGCCCACCTCGCGCAGCGCCGTGATCGCCTCGTCGGACCGGTCCCGAGCCGAGGCCGGCGAGCCCGGCACGATCCCGGGCACCGGCCGGACGCGGTGATCCTGCCGGTGCCTGGGATCGTGCTGGGACACCACCGCCTCCGCCCGGGTCGGCTCGCCGCGCGCCAGGTACGCTTCGACGGGGATGCCGGTGGCGAACCACTCGGCGGGCGTGCCGTTGCCGCTGCGGGCCGCCGGCCGCAGGGGGATGTCGGCGTCGGCCACCGCGTCGGACAGCCGGCCGCACCGCAGCGCCGCACGCCCCCGGTTGGCGTGGGCGAAGGCGAGGTGGGTGCCGTGCCGGCCCTCGCGCTCGAACTCCCCGATCGCCCGGTCCAGCAGCGAGTCCGCGACAGCGGCCTCGCCGGCGTACTCCTGCGTGAACGTGGTGATGGTGGCGATCTCCATGCCCGTGAAGGCATCGGCGAACACGACACCGGGCCGGAGCACGCGCCGGGAGGAGGCCAGTACCTCGGCCCTCGGCCGCCCGCGCAGCACGAGGCTCCACGCGTGCAACGTGATCAGCAGCCGCTCCACCACGCCGTCGCCGGCCGGCGACGGCGCGATCCGGTCGAGCAGGCGCGTGCGGTCGGCCCGCAGCGGGTCGTCGACCCACCACGTGGCCCACAGGAGCTGCTCGGCCAACGCCTGCCGGCGCAGACCGGGGTCCGCGCAGCGGTCGATGGCGGCGTCGAGCAGCCGGACGCTCTCGCCGAGCTGGTGCGCGTAGCCGTGCGTCTTGGCCGGCGCGACGGCGGCCTCGGTGCGCAGCGCGTCGTCGGGGGCTTCGCGGTAGGCGTCGCACCCCGGCAGCGCGGCGGCGACCTGGCCGAGCGCGAGGGCCTGCCCGTAGCGCAGCCGGACGCGGCACCGCCGGTCGGCGGGCGGCGGCTCCTCCACGGCCCGCGCGAGGTGGCGGGCGGCGGTCGCGGACAGGCCCGCCGCCCGCGCCGCCTCGCCCAGCCGGTCGACACCCACGGGTCGCCGGCCGCCAGCACGTCGAGCAGGTGCGCGGCCACGACGTCGGCCGCCGCACCCTGCGCGTGCAGCAGCCGCGCCGCCTCCCGGTGCACGTCACCGCGCCGGGACGGGGCCAGCTCGTCGTAGACCGTGCTGCGGATGATCGGGTGCTGGAAGTCCGACGTCCGACCGGGTGCCAGGACCGCCGCGTCGCACAGCCGGTGGTACTGCGCCTTCGCCACGTCGGGTGCCGGCCCGGCAAGCCCCGCCGCGTACCCGAGCGGCGTGCCGGGGCCGAGCACCGCGAGCGCCTGGGCCGGCGAGGCGTTCCCTGAGGTACAGCACCACGTCGGGGTGGCGACGGCGTCGGCGTCCGACGCGGTGGGGGACAGGCCGCGCTCGCGCGCGACATCGAGCATCCGGCGCAGGTGGAAGGGGTTGCCGCCGCTGCGCTCGTGGAACGCGGCGCAGAACCGCTCGTCGACCGGGTGGCCGGCGGGCAGACCCCGGTCGACCACGGTCCGCACGGCGTCGAGCCCCAGCGGGCGCGGTCGCACCACCTCCCCGGCGCGCAGCGCGATCCGGGCCAGGGCGGCGTCGTGCCGCTCGTTCGGCCGGTAGGCCGGCAGCACCACGACGGGCAGCCCGGTGAGCCGGTCGGTGAGAAACTCCAGCCAGGAAGGGACTCCTCGTCCACCCAGTGGGCGTCGTCCACGGCGAGCAGCAGCCCCTCCCCGGCCCGGCCGGTGCCGGTGGGCGAGGTGGCGTCGACCACGAGCCGGCACAGCGCCTCGGTCAGCCCGATCACCGAGTCGGGGCCGCGCCGCCCGGCGCGCGGCACGGCCGGCGGGATCCGGGCGAACTCGGCCGCGCCGGCGAGCAGGGTCGCGCGTTCGCGGGCCGGGCGGCCGGTCACCCACCGCGTGAGCAGCGCTCGCGCTGGTTGCCGCGCACGGCGGCCTCGGCGCAGAGCTGCGCGGCCACCTCCGACTTGCCGATGCCGGCAGGGCCCTCGACGGCGAGGGTGGCTCCGGTGCGGGCGCGGACGGCGTCCAGGACCGCCGAACAGCGGTCCAGGTCGTCGTCGCGCTCCAGAATGCCCGCGTCGACGGCGGTGTGGCCGGGCAGCCGCAGGGCGTGCGAGACCCGCCGCGCGTCCAGCGGCGCGTGCCCGCCGGCGCGCGCGGAGACCAGGCACCCGGCGACCACCTTGGCCACGAACTCCCCGCGCGGGCGGCGCTTGCCGGACATCAATTAAAAAAACGCGGCGGGGGAGATCCCGCCGCGCCGCGAGAGCACGCTGTCGGGCGGCGACCCCATCACTCCGCTGGAGCGTGCGCGACCGCAGTCGGACGTTGCGGTCGGGATCCGCTTGAGCCGACCCTCGCCTCCGCACCGGCCGGACCGGGCCGGCGCGGCGCGATCCGGCCGGTTCTTCCACGCGGCCGGCGGACCCGCCGCGCACCGGTCATCCCGGCGCAGGACGACATCCCGGTGGACCACCCGGGAGACGGGGCGGAGGGCGGTCGCCGTGCTTCCCGGACCTCTCCGGTCGCCGCGTCAGGGGCGGCGGCCGGAGAGGTCGAGGAGCCGGTCCTGGAGCGGGCTGCCCTCGCCGAGGGCGCCGCTGGGGCCTGCGCCGAACACGCCCAGGCCGCCGATGACCGGTGCCAGGTCCCGCATGGCCTCCCAGGTCCGCGCCACCAGGTCCGGGTCCAGCACGTCGTCGACGTCCAGCGCGCGGGCCAGGTCCCAGGCGTGCACCAGGTGCTCGGCCACCCGGAACTCGACGGCCTGCCGTCCCGGGACGGGGCCGACCGGGTGCTGCACGACCCGGTCCAGCGCACCGGGGCCGCCGGCCGCCGCGTCCAGGGCTGCGGTGGCGGCGTCGAACGCGACCAGCGGGTCGTCGGCGGCCAGCCAGTCGACCGAGAACGCCTTCACCGCGACCCCGGTGGTGGCCCCGTCGAGCAGGGCGGCGGTCATGCGTTCACCGCCGACGACGTGGTTGACCAGGTCGCGGGCGGTCCAGTCCGGGCACGGCGTGGCGGCGGCCCACGTCTGCGGGGTGAGGTGGGCGAGGCGTCGGCGGAACTCCTCGCGGGCGGCGTCGAGCACGGTGTCTCCTGTCGGGTCGGCGGTCTACCGGGGGGCGTGGGTGATCGGCCAGCACACCTCGGTGCGCCGGGCGTCGAGGTCCAGCTCGGGGTCGAAGTACAACTCGCGCAGCGGACCCGGCGCGGCCACGCCGAGCGCGGTGACGTGCGCGCCGAGCGGGCCGTAGGTCTCGTCCAGGTCTTCGTAGCGGCCGAGGTGCACGGCGACCGCCAGCGTGGCCGCCGGGACGACGAGCGTCGCGGCGGCGGTGCGGACGGGTCGGAACGCGGTCACCTCGCCGACGCCCTCGGTGAACAGCACCTCCGGGAACAGCGCGCCGAGCGGACCGGTGCCGTCGTCGGGCAGGGCGGCGTGCGCCTCCTCGCAGAACGGGCCGACCTCGGTGCGCCGGACCCGCCGGGTGATCCCGGCCGCCGGCGTCGCGGGCACCGACCGGTACCGGACGGCGGCCCCGGGCGCGGGCCGGTCGAGCAGCCTGCGCAACCCGGCGATCGCCAGCCGGGTGCGGTCCAGCCCGCTCTCCAGCCGGTCGAGGTGGGCCAGCAGGACCCGGTCGCGGTCCACCGGGTGCGGCGCGTCGAGCAGGTCCTTGATGTCGGCGAGGGGCATGTCCAGCTCGCGCAGCCGGCGGATGGTGCGCGCCGGGCGCACCTGGTCGGCGTCGTAGGCGCGCAGACCGCTGCGCTCGTCGACGTGGCGCGGTTCGAGCAGCCCCAGCCGGTGGTAGTGGCGCAGCGCCTTCACCGTCAGGTGCGTCATCTTGGCGAACTCGCCGATGGGGATGGTGCCTGGCATGGGGAGAGCATCCAGGCTCCCCTCGGGGGAGGCGCAACCCCGTCCCGTGAACCCGGTGCGGGACCGCCTGTCCACAGAGGATGCGACGGGCCGGCGGGTCAGCGGGGGTTGTCGGCGACCAGCGCGTCCACGATGTCGGACAGCAGCCGGTCGCGGAACGCCGTGGCCGCTGTGCCGTGGATGAGTTCCTGCGCCGTCGTCCCCTCGTGCAGCGCGGTGAGGAGGCGGGCGACGTCCTCGGCCCGGTCGCGGCTCAGGCCCGGCAGGGAGCGTTCCAGCAGGGCCGCCAGACCGGTGGTCAGGCGGTCCTCGTGCGGGGCCAGCTCGGCGGCCAGGTCCGGGGTGCGGGCCGCGTGCAGGGTGAACTCCATGGACACCAGGAACCAGCGGTGGTTCTCGCGGCGGTGCGCGCCGACCCGGTCGATGATGTGGCGGACCGGGTCGTCACCGGGGGTGACGGTGTCCACGGCCTGTTCGATGTCGGCCAGCACCCGGTCTGCCTCGACGTCGTAGAGCGCCAGGAAGAGCTGTTCCTTGGTGCGGTAGTTGGAGTAGAACGCGCCCCGCGTCAGACCCGCGTGCCCGCAGATGTCGCTGATGGACGTCGCGTGGAAGCCGTGCTCGACGAATAGCGCGAGCGCGCTGCGCATCAGCGCCGTCACGGTCTTCGGGCGGGTCTTGGTCGGGGACTTCGGCATCGGCTTCCTGTCAGGGCTGGGGGTAGTCGTCGTAGAACCCGACGCCGCTCTTCACCCCGAGGCGTCCCCGGTCAATGTAGTCGCGCAGCAGCGTGCGCGGGCCTTCCGGGTACTCCGGGTGCTCGGCCGCGTAGTGCTCCTCGATGTCCAGCACGACGTCCAACCCGACCTGGTCCATCATCCGGAACGGGCCGCCCTTCATGCCGGTGTTGGCCTGGAACATGCCGTCCACGTCCTGCGGCGTGGCCACGCCCTCGGCGACCAGTTCGAGGCACTCGCGCTTGATGGCCGCCCACACCCGGTTGAAGATGAACCCGGTGCTCTCGCGCTTCGCCTCGAACGGCAGCACGCCGTACTCCGGCAACGTCGCCATGACGAAGTCGAGGACGTCCCGGTCGGTCTTGCCGCTGGACATCACGTCGACCGCGTTCTGCTTCGGCGGCATGTAGAAGTGCACGTTGAGCACCCGCTCGGGGTGTGTCACGCGGTCGAGGAACAGCCTGCTGGCGTATGACGACGAGTTGCTGGCCAGGATGGCGTCGGCCGGGGCGAGCGCGTCCAGTTCGCCGAACACCTGCGTCTTGAGGTCCAACTTCTCCGGCACGGCCTCCACGACCAGCCACGCCCCGTCGACTGCCGTGGCGAGGTCGTCCGTCGTGGACACGGTGCCGGGGCTGCCGCCGTCGACGGTGGCGGCAACGGCGTCGAGGTTCTCCCGGACGTAGGTGGCGGCAGCGTCGCGCTGCTGCCCGGCGGGGTCGTAGACGCGCACCTCGCCGCCGCGCGTGGCGAGCATGAGGGCGATCCGCCGCCCCAGGGTGCCCGCGCCGATGACGGTGGCCGGACGGTGTTGGTGGTCGGACGGCACGGTGAAGCTCATGGGTTGTTCCCTTCGTGGCGCTCCCGTGAGGGGGGCGTGTTCCGGCGGTCACGTCGTCGTGCGGCGGTCGCCGAAACGAGTACGGTATGTATCCGATACGAACTGTACTCGTTTGGAGGTCGACATGCAGCCCGACCGACTGCTCCACAGCCCTGTGACACCCCTGACAGCCCCGCCGTACCCGCTGCGGGCGACCCGGTTCGTGGACCGGGAGTACTTCAACGTCGTCTACCGCACCGATCCCGACGCGATGAGGGCGGTGGTCCCCACGCCGTTGGAGGTTGTCGAACCCTTGGTGCGCTTCGAGGTCATGCATATGGGCGACGTGGACGGCTACGGCCCGTACACCGAGGCTGGGCAGGCCCTCGCGGTCCGCTACGACGGCGAGGACGGCGAGTACCTGCACACGATGCACCTCGACCACGTGGGCGCGATCCTGGCCGGCCGCGAGCTGTCGGCCTACCCCAAGACCTCCGGCCGCCCGAAACTGTTCACCGAGGACGGTGCGCTGGTCGGTACGCTCGATCACGGCAGCCAACGGGTGGCCACCGCCACCATGGCCTACAAGCACGAGCCGCTGGACCCCGAGGAGGCGCGCGCCCAGATCGGCGTGCCGACGTTCGCGGTCAAGACCGTCCCCGACTACACGGGCGGCCTGCGCGTGTGCGACCTGGTCCGCACCGAGATCACCGAACTGGTGGTCAAGCAGGCGTGGCGCGGCCCGGCCCGGCTGCAACTGCTGGCCCACGTCCTGGCACCGCTGGCCGACCTGCCCGTGCTGGAGGTCGTCTCCGCCTCGCACGTGCTCACCGACCTCACCCTCGCCCCGGCGCTCCCGGTGCACGACTACCTGCGCCCGTGACCCGGCCGGTACCACCCGGGCGACGCCCCGACCTGCGCGTTCGAGGACATCACCCGGGTGTGGTCCCCGGGATTGTCGGTGGTCGCGGGTAACTTGTACGCCGTGAACGCTCGGGAACGGATCCAAGAACTCGCCGACCGGATCGTGGCGCTGCGCGAGGCGTACTACCAGGGCACGCCGTTGGTGGCGGACGCGGAGTACGACGTCGTCGAGGACGAGTTGCGGGGGCTGGTCGAGGCCAACCCGGAACTGGCACCCGACCCGAACCCGCTGGAGCAGGTCGGTGCCCCGGCGGTGCTGCACGCCCCGGTCCGCCACTCGCGGCCGATGCTGTCGCTGGAGAAGGCGACCAGGCCCGAGCAGGTGGCCGCCTTCTTCGACCGCTTCCCCGGCCAGCCGGTCGTGGTGATGCCGAAGCTCGACGGGCTGTCGCTGGCCGTGGTCTACGAGAACGGGCGGCTGGCCCGCGCGGTCACCCGGGGCGACGGCACGACCGGCGACGACGTGACGCCGCTGGTGCGCGCCATGGTGGACGGCGTGCCGGAGCGGGTGGACGTGCCCGGCCGGGTCGAGGTGCGCGGCGAGGCGGTGATGCTGCGCTCGACGTTCGCCGCGTACAACGCCGCGCACCCGGACAAGCCGCTGATCAACCCGCGCAACGCGGCGGCGGGCACGTTGCGCGCCAAGGACCCGGCCACCGTCGCCGGGCGGCGGATGCAGTACTTCGCGTTCGACCTCGACACCTCCGAGGGCGGTGCCGCCGCCGACCTGGAGCACGGGCTCCGGGCGCTCGGCTTCACCGTCGCGGACATGCGGCACTGCGACGACGCCGAGTCGGCGCAGGCCGTGATCACCGGCATCGAGCAGGGCCGCAACGACCTGGACTTCGACCTCGACGGCGCGGTGCTGCGGCTGGCCGACCGCAACGCCTTCGCCGCCGCCGGCACGCGGTCGAACTCGCCGCGCGGCGCGCTGGCGTTCAAGTTCGCCGCCGAGGAGAAGACGACCGTGCTGTCCGATGTGGTCTGGGACGTCGGCAAGACCGGCAAGATCGTCCCGGTCGCCTGGCTGGAGCCGGTGTTCGTGGGTGGCACGACGGTCACCAAGGCGACCCTGGCCAACCAGGAGGTGATCCGCGCGCGTGACGTGATGATCGGCGACACGGTGCTGATCCGCCGCGCGGGCGACGTGATCCCGTTCGTCGCGGGCGTGCTCGACCCGGCCGCGCGGACGGGCGCGGAGAAGGAGATCGTGCCGCCCGTGGCGTGCCCGTCGTGCGGGCAGGCGGTGGTCGAGCAGGGCAACAGCCGGGAGCTGTTCTGCACCAACGTGGCCTGCCCCGCGCAGACCGTGCGCCGGCTGATCCACTGGGCCTCGCGCGCGGCGGCCGACATCGAGGCCGTCGGTCCGGTGTGGATCGAGCGGCTGGCCGAGGCGGGCGTGCTGGAGCGCCCGTCGGACTTCTACGACCTGACCAAGGAACAGCTGCTGGAGTTCGACCGCATCGGCGAGACCTCCGCCCAGCGCATGGTCGACTCCATCGCGACCAGCCGGGCGGTCGGCTTGCGCAGGGCGCTGATCGGCCTGGCCATCCCGATGGCGTCCGAGGGCACCGCCGCCCGCCTGTGCCGCGCGGGCTTCGGTTCGCTGGAGGACGTCGCGGACGCCGGCGAGGAGCGCCTGGTGGCGGTCGAGGACATCGGCCCGAAGGTCGCCGCGTCGCTGACCGAGCACCTGACCCGGCTGCGCCCGGAGCTGGAGCGGCTGCGCGAGCGCGGCGTCTCGCTGGACGTGCGCGACGAGGACCTGCCGCCGGTCGTCGCGTCCGACGCACCCCTGGCCGGCAAGACGGTGGTGATCACCGGCGCGATCAGCGACCCGCGCTCCGGCGAGAAGATCCCCCGCCCGACCTTCCAGCGGATGTGCGAGAAGGCCGGCGCGACCACGGCGACGTCGGTGTCGGCGAACACGGACATGCTCATCACCGGCGCGGACGTCGGCGCGAGCAAGCTGACCAAGGCGGAGAAGCTGGAAGTGGCGGTCGTGGACCAGGGCGAGATCTGGCCGCTCCTCATCGCCGCCGGCATCGCCTAGCGCGCTGACCACGGACGTTCGCCGGGTTCGGGTAGGGGTGGCCGGAGCCGGTGATGACGAGGTGCGCAGTGGCCCGGACTGCGGTTCGACCGGGGGTGGCCCAGGAGGCGGGTGTCGGAATCGCGGATCCGCCGGTCGGGGTTGTGGTGCAGGTGGGTGGCGAGTCGCGCAGGCTCCACGCCTGGCGCATCCGGATCGTGCCCTTTTGCCCGAACCGGCCTCGGGCATCTTGTTCGGCGTGTCCCGACCCGGTGGACTCTGCCGAGGCCGGAGGGATGTTCGACGCCACGGCGTCCAAGCCTCGCCCGTCGGAGGAGCCGCGCCGTTTCGTGGCGTGACCTCTGCTTGGTGGTGGTGTCCCGGGTGCTGTGGGCGCGTTTCCGCATCGCCGGTGTCGTGGACGTTCCGAGACGGTGTGGCGGATGGGCGAGTGTCGCTCGATCGGTCGGGCCGAGGCCGGCTGTGACGTGCTTGCGTCATCGTTGTGGTGGTGGGGTTGTCCGCAGTAGTGCGTAGTGGTGTGGCCGGGGATGCGGTCGGGTGGTCGGCGTCCGGTGTGATCGTGTTCTGCACGGGTGGGTGGCCGGCGGGGGTGCTCGGCGTGGGTGTTGGTCGGGGGGACGGGTTCGGGGTCGGTCAGTCCGGGGTGGTGTCGGGCGGGGGAGCGGTCATCCAGGCGGGCCGCGACGTCACGATCCACCCGCCTGGACGCGGTGCGGCCGGGTGGTGGCGGGGTTCGCCTGATCCGGGCGCGGTGGCCGACCGGTTGGCGGCGGCGGTGTGGGCCCAGTGGAGCGCGGCGGCGTCCGACCGGGGACTGCTGCAACCGGCGGCTCTGCCGCTGCGCTGGCGTCGCAGCACCGCCCCGGTGGCCGGGCCGGTGTCGGCCGCGACCTCGCCGCGTCCGGGCGCGCTGGCGTTCGCCCCGCTTCCCGGACTCGCCCCCATCACCCCCGACCGGCTGCGCGACCGCACCCACCACACGCTGTACCAGGTCTACGGAGGGTTGCCGTCCGGCAGGGTGATCGTTACCGGCGGGCCGGGCACCGGCAAGAGTTCGGCGGCGATCCTGCTGTTGCTCGACGCCCTGCGCCATCGCCACCACCTCCCGCCCGAGGCACGCGCCCTCGTCCCGGTGCCGGTGCTGTTCACCCTGCACGGCTGGAACCCCGACACGACCCCCGTCGCCGACTGGCTGGTCGGCAGGCTCTCCGAACTCGGCCCCCTCGCCGGCCGCCGCGGCCGACGCCACGCCGCGCAACTGCTCGCCACCGGCGGGATCGCGGTGTTCCTCGACGGCCTGGACGAGATCCCCGACCACCACCGGCCCACCGCCCTGCGCGCCCTCGCCGACCAGGCCACCTTCCGACTCGTACTGCTCACCCGGACCCGCGAACTCGCCGCCGCCGCCGAACACCACATCCTCACCGGCGCGATCGCCCTCGAACTGCAACCGCAGACCCCATCGGACGCCGCCGCCTACCTCCGCGACGGCCTGCCCGACCCACCACCCCCGGCCTGGCGCAACCTCCTGCACGCCCTCGACAACCCCGCACGCCACCCGACCATC
Source organism: Actinosynnema sp. NPDC050436 (assembly GCF_040655415.1). Classification (NCBI taxonomy): domain Bacteria; kingdom Bacillati; phylum Actinomycetota; class Actinomycetes; order Pseudonocardiales; family Pseudonocardiaceae; genus Actinosynnema; species Actinosynnema sp. NPDC050436. The sequence continues at coordinate 72,112 of NZ_JBFAJV010000007.1, forward strand.
GCACGAGCCCTGGACAACCCGCTCACGATCACCCTGCTCCGCGACACCCACCACCCACCCCCGCCACCAGACTCGCCCGTCGCACCCCTGGACCACCTGCTCAACACCGCCTGGTTCCCCACCCCCGACCACATCACCCACCACCTCCTCGACCACGCGATCACCACCGCCTACACCCCACGCCCCGGCCGGCCACCACCCCGCTACACACCCCGCACCGCCCACCGCACCCTCACCGTCATCGCCCGACACCTCCGCGACACCGGCACCCGCGACCTACGCTGGTGGCACATCCCCACCTGGCCACCCCGGACCCACCGCATACTCCTCACCCTCCTGTCCTACTGGCTCGTCCTCGCACCCCTCTCCACACTCCCCACACTTCTCGAACAGTGGCACGGCAGCAGATACGAACCCTCCTTCTTCAGCATCTTCTCGACCTCGTTCGGGATGTTGTTCTGCCTGGCCAGCGTCGGAGGCCGGCCGCGATTCGGCAAAGACGCGCGTGGCCGGGCCCTGGCCGGGATGCTTGCCGGATGCCTTGCCGGAATAATCACCTTCGCCTCCTTTTCGGTCTTCGGCTGGCTGGCGCGAATCGATGTCATCTCGTTAACGTCGATCGACCTGGTTCTCACGACAATGCTGGTTCTCGTATTTACCGCCGGCCGCACGGCGACCAATTTTTCCACTCACGAGAAACGGCGCGGAGACCTCTCCTACCGGGCCACGTTCGGACTCCTCGCCGTTTTCGCGTTCACCACTCTGATTTCACTCGTCGATACCGGTGTGATATCTCAAGACGGGGTTCTAGCTATAACTGCGGTGACTGCAGGGCAGGGACTGATGTTCGGCATGGTGTTCAGTCTTGCCAACACCGGTGCCCCCTGCAGAATCGGTCGACACGGCCAAAGCCGCTTCGGCCGCAGTCGCAGTCGAACCTTGGCGATCATACTCAGCCTCGGGTTGGGCGCGGGCGCTCCGCTGGGGATCAGCACGAAGCTGCTTGCGGACGGTGCGGCGATAGAATCCGGAATTGTGCAGGTGGTGCTCATGGCGGTCATCTGCGTGCTGGCGGTCGGATGTGGCTTCGCGCTGGCCGACCGGTTCAATGTCGGCACCACCGCCTTGACCACTACTCCTCGCGGACAACGACGCGACGACCTCGCCTACTGGTTCGTATTCGGGGGCACAGCCGGGTTGGTATACGCGTTCTTCTTCCCTGCGATGACCGTGGTTCTGGGCTACCCGCCCGCCTTTCCGACGAGGGACCTCGTACTCGGCGCCATCACCGGACTCGCGCTCGGGTTGGTGTCCTCCTCGGCCTGGTGGACCGCCGTCGGCCAGGTCTATCTCACCCTCCGGTACCGCATCCCACTACGACTCGGCCGGTTCCTCGACGACGCACACCACCGCCACCTGCTGCGCACCGTCGGGCCCGTCTACCAATTCCGCCACGCCACCCTCCAGGACCGGCTCGCGCCAGTCCCGAGACCCCAGACGCCACCTACTGCTGCGTCGCAGCAGAACCCTCGTGGGGGACCGCCGTCGGTGGCATGGTGATCGTCCTCGACATACGGGCCGCCGACAGGGTCCGCACGACAGCCCGCCCGATCTCGCCCCGAGCGTCGGGACACCGAGGTGTTCTGGCAGCCGGTCCATGCTCCGGTCGAACTGACCGGCAGAAGCGTCCGCCATGCGGCAGATAGCCATCCCGCAGCGGTGGCCATCGCCGCAGACGGAGCCGTTTCCGGAACGGCCGCGCGGTATCACGCCAGTGATCGCCCGCTGCAACGTGGACACGGCTCCGGGTCTGGACAAGGTCCGCCGGCCGGTCGAACGCACCTTCGCCTGTACCAAGGGCTTCCGCCGACTCCGCATCCGCAGCCAACGTCGAGCCGACGTCCACCACATCCCAGGTCGGTGGGGAGCCGCCGAGGGCGTTGCCTGCGTTTGCCGCCATGCCGCGAAGCGGCGGCACGACGGCGATCAGCGGGACCGACCGGGCTCGGCCCGGTGTCGGCCCCTTCGGGGACACGCAGGTGCTGGAGTCCACCAGCGTGGCGGACAGGCCCGGCAGGCCGGCGGCGTGCAGCTCAGCGAGCAGGAATTCGTGCAACCGCTCCCGCACGCCGGCCTCGTGCCACTCGGTCAACCGCTGCCAACAGGTGGTGCCGGTCACGGCACGGCCCGCTGCGTGCCATACCGGGCGCTCCTCCACAGCAGGGGTGCCTACTCGGTGACGGTGGTCTTCAGCCACGGCACCAGGATGGGCAGGACGGTGGTCGCCTGCATGGCGCTCATGTGGTCGGTGCCCGGCACCAGGTGCACCGACCACCCCCGGCGCACCAGCTCGTCGCGGTGGCGCTTGAGCACATCGGCGATGACGACGTGGGCGTCGTCCCACTGCGCGCCATAGGTGATGTTGTCGTTCTCGCCGGCGAACGCCAGCCGTGGCACGGTCACCCGGTCCAGCGCCGCTCGGTCGTCGAAGTCCTGAAGGGACTCGTAGAGGGTCACGTACTGCCCGGTCTGGTCCTCGTCCAGGTCGACCTGCACGGTGTCCCAGTCGCCCGGGACGGACGGGGTGGTGGCGGGTGCGCGGTCGGTCCGGGCCATCCGGTGGGCGGCCCGGGTGACGGTGAGCATCGGCCCGTACGGGCCGTCGAGGGGCGGGAAGCCGCCCATGGCCAGGCCCGTCAGCCGGTCGGTGCGGATCGCCAGTTGGAGGCCGGCGAGCGCGAGCCACGAGTAGCCGTAGTAGGCGAACCGGTCCGCGCCCGCCGCGTCGGCCATCGCCAGCAGGTCGGCGGCGGCTGCGGCGGCGTCGAGCGTGCGGGGTTTGGGGTGGCGGGCGAGGTGGCCCTCGTAGTCGGCGGCGACGACGCGGAAGCCCTCGTCGGCCAGCGCCGTGGCGAGGGTGTGGCCGAGGTTCGGGTCCGCGCCCCACGCGCGCGCCTGCTCGGCCGCCTCGTCGTCGCGCACCTCCGTGCCCACCGGCAGCAGGACCGCCGGCCCGTCGCCCAGCACCGCCACCTCCAGGGGCGAGCCGTCGTGGAGCCGTGCCGTGACCATGGTGAACCCCCTGCGTCGAGAACCGGATGAAAACACTATACAGTGTAAGGACTATGGTGACGAACGACGAGGACGCCCACGTCCGCCGGCTCTGGCGGCACCGGGGCACGACGCTGCCCACGCCGCGCCGAGGCCCCCGGCAGCAGCTCGACCTGGACGACATCCTCGACGCCGGCATCGCGATCGCCGACGTCGACGGCCTGGTCGCGGTGTCGACCCGGGCGGTCGCCGCGCGGTTCGGCAAGACCGCCATGGCGCTCTACCCGTACGTCGGCACCAAGGAGAACCTGCTGGCCCTGATGCAGGACCACGCCTCCGCCCTGCCCACCTGGGAGAACCCGGCGACGAGCCTGGCCGACGCGCTGCGGGCGTGGGCGGAGGCCCTGTTCGGGGTGTGCCTGGCCCACCCGTGGCTGACCGAGCGGTCGTGGTCGCAGGCTTCCCAGGGGCCCAACGAGCAGGACTGGCTGGAACGCCTGCTGGAGATCTTCGACGCGTGGGACGTCCCCGCCGAGGCACGTCCCCCCGCGCTCACCATGCTCTACGCCACCGTCCGGGCCACCGCCGCCACCGCAGCCGCCTACGACCGCCTGGACGGGCGGGAGATCACGGAGTGGACCCGGCACGCGCGGGCGACGGCGGCGCACGTCCCCGACCTCGGCACCCGCTACCCGCTCTCGACCGGCCTGGCGCCGCTCACGCCGGAGTGGCGCGACAACCCCCGCGCCGCGCTCCTCGGAGCCGTCCGGCTCGTGGCGGCGGCACTGGGTGCGACCGACCCGCATCCCTGAGCGCGGGCACGGTGTGAGGGTGCCCGCCGGCGCGCGGTCGAGCACGAGCCCGTCGGCCGAGGCTCGGGCGGACGCGTCGGCCGGAGGCCGGTGCCCGGCACGCTCACCGCCCGCACCTGCCGCCGCCCGCGCCCTGCCGCCGCCCGCACCTGCCGCCGCGCGCCCCGCCCGCGCCCTGCCGCCGCACGGTGCCGAAGCGGCAGGGGGTGCGGGCGTCAGCCGGCGCGGGTGATCCAGTCGGCCCGGTGCGGGGCCTCGGTGCCGATGGTGGTGTCGTCGCCGTGCCCGGTGTGCACGACGGTGTCCTCCGGCAGCACCAGCAGCCGGTCGGTGATCGACCTGATGATGGTGTCGAAGTCCGAGTAGGACCGGCCGGTCGCACCCGGCCCGCCGTGGAACAGGGTGTCGCCGGTGAAGACCGCGCCCAGGTCCGGCACGTGGAAGCAGCACGCGCCGGGCGCGTGACCGGGGGTGTGCAGGACGTGCAGCGCGGTGCCCGCGACCTCCACCACCTGCCCGTCGGCCAGGTCGCCGTCGGGTGCCGAGTCCGGGTGCACCAGGTCCCACAGCACCCGGTCGGCGGGGTGCAGCAGGACCGGCGCACCGGTCGCCGCGCCGAGGGCGGGCGCGACCCGGACGTGGTCGTCGTGGGCGTGGGTGGCCAGGACGGCCTTCACCTCGCGGTCGCCGACGACCTCCAGGATCCTGTCCACGTCGTGCGGCGCGTCGATGACGACGCACTCCCGGTCGTCGCCGATCACCCACACGTTGTTGTCGACGTCGAAGGTCTGCCCGTCGAGGCTGAACGTGCCCCGGGTGACGGCGTGGTCGACGCGCACCATCAGAACACCACCACCGAGCGCAGCACGTCACCGTGGTGCATCTTCGCGAACGCCGCCTCGACCTCGTCCAGCGCGATCGTCTCGCTGACGAACGCGTCCAGGTCGAGCCTGCCCTGCAAGTACAGGTCGATCATGTACGGGAAGTCGCGGGAGGGCAGGCTGTCGCCGTACCAGGACGACTTGAGCGCGCCGCCGCGCGAGAAGAAGTCGATCAGCGGCATGTCGATGCGCATGTCCGGCGTCGGCACGCCGACCAGGACCACCGTCCCGGCGAGGTCGCGCGCGTAGAACGCCTGCCGCCACGTCTCGGGCCGGCCGACCGCGTCGATCACCACGTCCGCGCCGAACCCGCCGGTCAGCTCCTGCACGCGGGCCACGGCGTCCTCGGTGGAGGCGTCCACGGTGTGCGTGGCGCCCAGGCCGCGCGCCCACTCCAGCTTGCGCGGGTCGATGTCGACGGCGACGACCGTGGTGGCGCCGGCGAGCCGGGCGCCGGCCACCGCCGCGTTGCCCACGCCGCCGCAGCCGATCACCGCGACGCTGTCCCCGCGCCCGACGTTGCCGGTGTTGACCGCCGCGCCGAACCCGGCCATCACGCCGCAGCCGAGCAGGCCGGCCACGGTCGGCGACGCCCGCCGGTCGACCTTCGTGCACTGGCCCGCGTGCACGAGCGTCTTCTCCGCGAACGCCCCGATGCCCAGCGCGGGGGCCAGCGGCGTGCCGTCGGCCAGCGTCATCGGCTGACGGGCGTTGTGGGTGTCGAAGCAGTACCAGGGCTTGCCCTTGAGGCAGGCCCGGCACGCGCCGCAGACCGCGCGCCAGTTGAGCACCACGAAGTCGCCCGGTTCGACGTCGGTGACGCCCTCGCCGACCGCCTCCACGACGCCGGCCGCCTCGTGGCCGAGCAGGAACGGGAACTTGTCCTCGATGCCGCCTTCCCGGTAGTGCAGGTCGGTGTGGCAGACCCCGCAGGCCTGCACCTTCACCACGGCCTCACCCGGACCGGGGTCGGGGACGACGACGTCCACCACCTCGACCGGAGCGCCCTTGCCCCGTGCGACCACGCCGCGAACCGTCTGAGCCACGAAGTTCCTCCTCGAATGCGTGCAGTCCGAGTCTGTTCTATGTCACGCGGCGCTGCACGCGAAACCCGGTGCGCGGGAGACCCGGCGCACGCGAGAGGAGGCTCACCGCCGGCGTTCCACTGTGGAGGCACCCGGCGTCGCCGCGCGAACCCGACCCCGTGGAGGGTGCGGCCGTGTTCGGGGACTGCGCGGCGGCGTCGGCACCGCTCAGGGGCGCAGCAGGGCGTCGCCCAGTCCGGTGCGGTGGTAGTGGACCTCGTGGCCGTGCCGGGTGGTGGCGAGCAGGCCGGCGGCGCGCAGCGCGGTCAGGTGGCCGGACACCGTGCTCGGGGCGAGGCCCAGGCGGCGGGCCAACTCCGTCGTGCCGGCCGGGCGGTTGAGGGTGTCCAGCAGCGCGGCCTTGGTCCGGCCGAGCACGCCCGTGAGCGCGCCGGGTGGCCGGTCCGGTGCCGACCACAGCTCCGCCACGCCGCGCGCGGGGTAGAGCAGGGCCGGCTGCCACGGCCCGCCGGCGACCACGCCGAGACCGGGCCAGGCGAACACGCTGGGCACGAGCTGCAACCCCCGGTCGTCGAGGTGGATCCGCTCGCGGGACGCGCTGTCCACGCACACCGCGTCGCCGGTCAGCCGGACGCCCGGGTGCAGGTCGGCGAGCGCGTGCGCGAGGCCGCCGAGGGCGAGCCGCCGCGCGCGGTGCCCGATGTCGGCGAGCAGGGCGTCCCGCAGCCGGGGCCAGTCCGGCTCGACCAGCTCGGTCCACGCGATCTCCAGCTGGTCGGCCAGCAGGTCGCGGGCGCGCTCCGGGTCGTCGGGCAGCGCGCCCAGGTCCGCGTCCACGCGGGCCAGTTCCAGCGCGACCTGCTCCGGCGGCGTCGCCCGGACCTGCGCCAGTTGCGCGGCGGCCGTGGTCTCGGGCGTGGTCGGCGGAGGGCTGAGGAAGTCGGTCAGGTAGTGCCGGTGGCCCAGTACCCGGAACAGCTCGCCCAGCGGCAGCCGCCGGGCCCGTTCGGCGGCCCCGCGCAGCCACGGCAGGTGCGCCGGGTGGCCCCGGCTGCCGGTGATGACCTGGATCGCGCCCAGCGCCTCCTCCAGCGGCGAGACGGCGAACCGCAGCCGGTGCGCGCCCGTCGTGCCCAGCACCAGTTCGATCACCGCGTGCTCCCGGATACGGCCATGTCCGAAGCAGTGTGCCGGCGGGACCGGGCCGCGCACCGTGGCCACGTGACCCACGTCGTCCCGGACCCGCTGCGCACCAGGGCCTACTGCCGCTGGTCGGCCGGTGCCCAGCTCTCCCGCCTGCCCCTGGCCATGGCCCCGCTCGCGTTCACCCTGCCGACCACCGCCACCACCGGCTCCCACCGGCTCGGCGGGCTGATGATGGCCGTGTTCGTCGCGGCGGAGCTGGTCGGCGCGGTGCCCCTCGGCCGGCTGTTCGACCGCGTCGGGCCGGGGAGGGGCCTCAAGCCCGCCCTGGTGGTCGCGGCGGCCGGGCTGTGCGGGGTGGCGGCGGCCTCGGCGCTGGGGGCGTCCGGCCCGGTGCTGACCGCCGCGGTCGTGCTGCCCGGGGTGGTCGGCGAAGGGGTCGCGGGCGGCTTCCGCACCCTGCTCGCCCGCGCGGTGCCGCCCGCCGCGCTGCCGAGGGCGGTGGCCCTCGACATGATCGTGTTCGAGTGCGTGCTCGTCGCCGGGCCGGTCCTGGCGAGCGCGGCGGCCCTGGTCCACCCCGTCGTGCCGGCGCTGGTCATGGGAGCGTCCTGCCTGCTGTCCGCGCTGCTCGTGCCACGCGGCGAATCCGGCGGGACGCCGCGCCCGGCGACCGGCACCCGGCTGCCGTGGCGCTCGGCCGCAGGCCGGCCGGCCACCGCGTACGCGACCGGGCACCTGCTGTCCACGGTCGAGGTCGCGCCGTGCCGCTCGTGCAGCGGATCGGGGCCGACCCGGCGGCGTCACCCGCCGTGCCGATCGCGCTGTGCCTGGCGAGCGTGGTCGGCGGCGCGTTCTACGCGTGGCGGGGCCTGGCAACGCGCTCGGCCGCGCGCACGCGGGCGGTCGTCCTGTTGGGCGCGTTCACGGCCGGCGCGCTCACCCTGCCGGCCGCCCCGACCTGGCCCGGACTGCTCGCCGGCACCGCGCTGATCGGCCTGGCCACCGCGCCGCTGGGTGCCGTCGCCTCCACCGAACTCCAGCGCGCCGTGCCCGCCGACCGCTGGGCCGAGGGGTTCTCGCTGGTGTTCGTGGTGCAGGAGCCGGGTTCGTGGCCGGCTCGCCGGCGGTCGGTCTGCTGCCGACGCCCGTGACGATCGCGGTCGCCGTCGTGGCCGTCGCGGTCGCCGGGTGCGGCCTCGCCCTCGGGGCGGGCGCACGGCCCGGCTGGACGGGTTCGTAGCGGAACGCGGACATCGCGTGGATCGGGCGGGGACATCGCCCGGACAGGGTCGGAGGTGTCAGGTGCGGCTCTACCGGTGAGGAAGCGATGTACAGCATTGGGGATCGTGTGGGCGGTGGCCGGCGGGTGCTGGCGGTGGTCGGGGTGCTCGCCGTGGCCTTGTCGGGCTGCGCGGCCGAGTTCTCCGGGAGGGCCGCGAACGGGCACGCCGCCGGCCGTGCCGAGGAGGACGGCAGCATCCCCGACAACGGCAGCATCGCGCTGTCCGAGGTCGGTCACGCCGCGATCCGCAAGCTCGACCCCGACCTGCTGGCCGCCGTGCGGAAGGCGGCCGAGGACGCCCGCGCGGCCGGTGTCGAGCTGCGCGTGACGTCGGGCTGGCGCAGCAAGCCCTACCAGCAGCGCCTGCTGGACGACGCGGTGACCCGGTACGGCAGCCTCGCGGAGGCGCGGCGGCTGGTGAGCACGCCGGAGACGTCCAAGCACGTGGTCGGCCAGGCGATCGACATCGGCCCGACCGACGCCGCCGACTGGCTCGTCCGCAACGGCGCGGAGTACGGGCTGTGCCAGACCTACGCCAACGAGATGTGGCACTTCGAGCTGTCGACCACACCGGGTGGCCAGTGCCCCGTGCCGCGCAGCGACGCCTCCGGCTGACCGGGCGCGGCACGGCCGGCGGGCGGTGGTGCGGCGGGCCGGGAGGTTGCCACGGAATGCCGAAGCGGTGGTCGGGGCCGGTCGCTTGACGTGGTGGCGGCTCTCCCGGATGCTGGTGGTGCGGAGGGGAGTACCCGCCCGGTTCGTGATCGTCATTACGGCCGCTCCACAGCGGCTCGGTCACGACGTCGTCGCCTTGCGACGACCGGGGAGACCTCCGGTTCGGATGAGCCGGAGGAGTCCTGATGCGTTCCCACGTCGCACTCGCGTTGTCCGCTGCCACCCTCGCCGTCGTCGTGGGCGGGTGCGGTGCCGCGCAGAGCGTCGCCGACACCGCCAACGCGGTCGCCGACACCGCGACCACCGTGCAGGTGTGCACCGACGCGCTCAGCCGGGCGTCGCAGGTCTTCGACGTGACCTCGCCGGAACGCGCGGTGGACAGCGCGCACGCCGCCGCCGCGTCGCTGGGCGAGCTCGCCGCGTCCGCCGCCGACACGACCGTCACCCAGGCCGTGTCCGCGCTCGCCGCCACGCTGCGCGACGTCACGGTGGACGACCTGGTGGGCCGCCCGGCGGCCTGGCTGGCGACGAAGGCCGACCAGGTGGCGGCGCTCACCAGCGCCTGCGCCCCCTGACCCCGACCGGTCCGGGGCTCGCCGGCCGCAGCGCTCGGTGGCTCGCCTGCGCCGAAACCCGGGGTCCGGCGTTCAGCGGCGGTCGCCGCGCTGGGCGCGGTCCCGGCGGCGGCGGGCCATCCGGTCGGCCACCGGGGCGATCGGCGCGGTGCCGCCGCCCGTGCGCAGGTACTCGGCCAGGCCCGCGACGGTCGGGTGGGCGTAGAGGGCGGTCAGCGGGAAGTCCCGGCCTAAGCTGCCGACCAGTCGGTGGTGGACGGTCGCGGCGGTCAGGGAGTGGCCGCCGACGTCGAAGAACCGGTCGTCCGGCCCGAACCCGCCCCGGCCCAGCACCTCGGCCCACACCGCCGCGATCCGGGCTTCCAGGCCGGGACCGGCGTCGGTCGGGGCGGCGGAGTCGGTGGGGTGGCACGGGAAGCGGGCCAGCAGCGCGGCGGTGTCGACCTTGCCGGTCGGGGTCAGCGGGAGGTCGGCGACCACGTCGACCACCGCCGGCACCAGGTGGTCGGGCAGCACGCGGGCGACGGCCGGGCGGACCTCGTCGGCGCGCAGCCCGCCCGCGTCCGTGACGAACGCGCGCAGCACCTGCTCGCCGGAGCGCCCGTCCGCGACCACGACGGCGCGGCCGACACCGGGCAGCCCGTCCAGCACCGCCTCCACCTCGGCGGGCTCGACCCGGTGGCCGCGCACCTTCACCTGCCGGTCGAGCCGGCCCAGGTAGAGCAGCCGGCCGTCCGGCAGCCGGCGGGCGAGGTCGCCGGTCCGGTAGCGGCGCACGCCCGCCTCGTCGGTGTCGAACCGCGAAGGACCCGGATCGTCCCAATAGGACCCCAGGTGGTCGCTCGTGATCACGATCTCGCCCGCGACGGCGGCCGGTGACCCGTCCGGCGCGACCAGGTCCACCCGCGTCCCGTGCAGCGGCCACCCGATCGGCAGCACCCCTTGCCCGCCACCGGGTTCGGCGTCCAGCGGCAGGTGGTTCTGGACGGCGAAGCTGATCTCCGTCGCGCCGTAGCCGTTGACCAGCACGCCGTGCGGCGGCAGGTGCGCGCGGCAGCGGTCGAAGTCGGCGCGGGTGACCGGTTCACCGCCCAGCACGACGGCGCGCAGGCGGGGCAGCGCGGTGCCGGCCAGGCAGTCGCCCAGGTAGCGGAAGACGGTCGGCGTCGAGTGGTAGACCGTGATCCCGTGCTCCCGCAACGCTTCGGCGAGCCCGACCAGCCCGAGCGCGCGGACGTCCACCGGCACGCAGCACGCGCCGGTCAGCACGGCGGAGAACATGTCCGTGACGGCCATGTCGAAGCTGAACGACGAGACCACGCTGAGCCGGTCGTCCGCCGTGATGCGAAGGTTGTGGTGGTGCAGGCGAACCTGGTGGAGCACGTTGCGGTGGGTCTGCGCGACACCCTTCGGCACGCCCGTGGAACCGCTGGTGTGCAGGACGTACGCGGTCGCGCCGGGCGCGGACCGGTGCCCCGGCCGGGGCGCGGACGCCGGCGCGTCGGCGAGGTCGAGCACGCGGGTCCGGTAGCCGTCCGCTAGCGCGCGGTGCGCGGCGGCGGTCAGGATCACCGACACGCGGGCCTGGGCGACCATCGCGGCGAGCCTCGGTGCCGGGTAGCGCGGGTCGAGCGGCACGTAGGCGCACCCGGCCGCCAGCACGGCCAGGACGGCGACGACGGTGTCCGGCCCGTGGTCGAGCAGCAGGCCCACCCGGCTGCCGGGTTCGGTGTCGCGCAACAGGGTCGCGCACCCCGCCACCCGCTCGCCCAGTTCCCGGTAGGACAGCGCGCCCGCGCCACCGATCAGCGCGGGCCGGTCGGGGCAGCGGTCCACCTGCTCCCAGAACACCTCCGGGATGGACCGCTCGACGTCCCCGCCGGGCGGCTGCGCCGGTGGCGCGAGGCGGTGCGCGGCGGTCTCCGGCAGCGGGTCGGCGGCCGGGTCGGCGCGCAGCCGCTCGACGGCGGCGGCGAGGTCCTCCGCCATGCAGCGGGCGAACGCCTCCGGCACCTCGACGCCGTCGAACACCAGGCGCGGGCGTCCGTCCACGACCACGAGCCGCGCCTCGCGCGGGATGCCGGTCAGGTCGTCAAGAGCGCTTGAGGGCACTGCCGAATCAACGATCCGGGCGTCGGGCGAGCCGCTGTAGCAGCGCAGCACGGCCAGTGCCGCCGCGACTTCGGTGGTCGTCATCGAGCCCCCCAACCTCGCGCAACCGGTCCGGAGCGTACTCGCCCGCAGCCGCCGAAGGCAGACCTTCCAGCGCAGGCCGGTCGTATGTAGCATCCGTGAACACGCGACGAACAGCCGGTTTCGGGCCGGCCGAGCGTGGCGCGGCAGTCTCTGGGGAGAGCGCGACGCTGCTTGGGGGGCGCGCACGTGCACAGGATCGCAGTCATCGGCACCGGGGACCTCGCCCGCGCGGTCTGCCACTCGCTGGCGGTGACGGCGAGCGTGCCCGTCGAGGTGGTGGTGATCGGCCGGGACCCCCTCAAGACCGGGCGGATGTGCTTCATCGCGAACGCCCGCGCGGCGGCGCGAGGACGCGGCGGTGCCCGCTTCACACCGTTCACCGGAGAACTCGAACAACCGCTGGCCGAAGTGGCCGGGGCGCTGGTCTGCGCGTCCAGCCAGTCCCCTTGGGAACGGCTGACCTCGCCGTCCGCGTGGACCGGTCTGGTCGACCGCGCCGGCTACGGGATCACGCTGCCGTTCCAGGCGGAACTCGCGCTGCGCGCCGGGCGGGCGCTGCCCGGGGGCGCGTGGCTGGTCAACGGGTGCTTCCCGGACGCGGTCAACCCGCTGCTCGCGGCGTCGGGCGTGCCGGTGCTGTGCGGCATCGGCAACGTGGCGGCGCTTGCCGCCGGCGCGCAGGTCGCGCTGGGGCTGCCGGACCAGTCGGCGCTGCGGCTGCTCGCCCACCACGTCCACCTGCACGCGCCCGCCGAGGGACAGGACGAGGTCCGGGCGTGGCACGGCGGCGACCCGGTCGCCGCGCCCGCCGACCTGGTCGCCGCGCTGCGGGATGCCGAACGGACGCAGCTCAACCAGATCACCGGCGTCGCCGCCGCCGCGCTGCTGGACGCGGTGCTGACCGGCGCGGTGCTGGAGACGAACCTGCCGGGACCGCTGGGCCTGCCGGGCGGCTACCCGGTCACGGTGACCGGCGCGTCGGTCGCGCTGCGCCTGCCCGCCGGCGTCGGGCAGGCCGAGGCGGTCGCGTTCAACCAGCGCGCGGCGGCGGCGGACGGGGTCGTGGTCGACGGCGGCCGGGTGGTCTTCGCGCCGGCCCTCGCCGAGCACCTGCCCGAGTTCGCCGACGCGATCGCGGTCGACGACTTCGCCGTGGCCGCCGCGCGGCTGCACGGATTACGCGAGCGACTGCGCGGCGAACCGCCCGCGCGGCAACGGGGTGGAGTGGAGATGCCGGTCTGATGCCGAATTCCGCGACGACAGCACCCGCGACGACAGCACCCGCGACGACAGCACCCGCGACGACAGCACCCGCGACGGCGGGCACCCCGGCGCCCGCGCCCGGCGGTTCCGCGAACCTGCTCACCGACTTCTACGACCTGCTGCCCAAGGCCATCGAGCGCGCCGTGCCCGACCGCGAGCCGCTCACCGCCGACCCGGCCGCGTTCTCGCCCGGGTTCGCACTGCCCGAACTGGACGACCGCGTCCGGCACTTCCTGGCGGCGGCCACGGCGCAGTGGCTGCCCCTGGGCGAGTACGGCGGCCACCGGCTCACGCTGCTCGACCTGACCGGCAACCCCGGCACCGGCACCACCAAGACGTTCGCCTCGCTGCTGATCGTGGCCCGCGCGGTGGAGTACGTCCGCCGCACCGGCGAACCGGTCGTGATCTTCTCGCCGACGTCGGCGAACAAGGGCGTCGCGCTGCGCGACGCCGTGTTGAGGGCCATCGACGCGGGATTGGTCGAGCCGGAGCAGCTCCGCGTGGTCGTGCTCGCGCCCGCGTCGTGCCGGCAGAAGCTGCGGGCCAGCCGGCTGTCCGAGGACGACCGCCTGCGCGCGCTCAACCCGTTGCTGCTCTACGGCGGCGCGAACCCGGAAGGGGTCAAGCCGCTGGGCCGCGAGTACGTCGACCAGTACGCCCCGGCGCTGCGCCGGGACGGCCTGAACGTCTGGTTCTCCCTGCAACTGGGCAACTACCTGACCGCCGACGTGGCGCGCGCGTTCTTCGAGCACCAGGTCGACCCGACCGACGCGACCGGCGCGGCGCCCCGGCTGCACGCGCACGCGGTGTCCAGCGCGTTCGGCCTGCTCGGCTACCACCAGGGCCGTGCGGTGCTGGAGGACCTCGGCCTGGCGACCCGGTCGACCCGGCCCGCGAGCCTGCTCGTGCAGCACCTCGGCACGCCCGACATGGTGGTCAACCTGCGGCACGGCGACTTCGACCACGCCCACCGGCCGGACTACCGGTTCGACCCGGGCACCGGGCTGCACCGGCAGACCGCCGACCCGAGGTTCCCGGAGGTCACCTACGACCCGGACGAGGTGCTCGACCCGACCTTCTACACCCGCCGGCCGATCACCTCGCCCGCGATGAACGAGCTGATCGCCACCTTCGGCGGGGACGGTGTCGTGGTGTCGCTGGCCGAGTGCGTCGCCCGGTACCCGGCGCTGCGGGTGCTGCTGGGCGGGGACCGGCTGCCCGCCGACCTGCGCACGCTGCGCGAGTGGTCGCTGGTGATGGCGCTGACCGGCGTGTGCAACGCGATCGACCGGGGCCTGGTCGAGGAGGGGCGCGACATCGTGGTGCACGGGTCGGGCTGCTACTCGACGGCCGACTACGAACCGATGGCCGCCGGGGCGATGACCCCCGTGCACACCGTGGAGGACGTCGCGCGCGCAGTGTCCGGCTGAGGGTCCGGCCGGGTCGACCGGGGGTGGGGGGAGCCCATGGGGTACAGCGGGGACGAGATCGCCGTGGTCGGGCTGGCCGGGAGGTTCCCGGGTGCCCCCGACGTGCCGTCGCTGTGGCGCAACCTGCTCGACGGGGTCGACGCCGTGCACGACCACACCGACGACGAGCTGCGCGCGCTCGGCGTGCCGGAGTCGCTGATCGCGGACCCCGGCCTGGTGCGCGGGCACGGCCGGCTGGCGGGCGTCGCCGACTTCGACGCCGCGTTCTTCGACGTGCCCGAGGCCGAGGCCCGGCTGATGGACCCCCAGCAGCGCCTGTTCGTCGAGCAGTCCTGGGTCGCGTTGCAGGACGCGGCCGTCGACCCCGCCGACCCCGGCCGCGCGGTCGGCGTGTTCGCGGGCGCGTCGGCCAACCGGTACTTCCTGTTCCGGCTGCCGGCCGGCACCGAGGACTGGGAAGACCGGCTCGCCGCCCGCTGGGCACCGGACTACCTGCCCGCCCAGGTCGCCTACCGGCTCGGCCTCACCGGACCCGCCCTCGCCGTGCAGACCGCGTGCTCCAGCTCCCTGGTCGCGGTGTGCACGGCCGCGCAGAACCTGCTGGACTTCCGCTGCGACGTGGCGCTGGCGGGCGGCGTGAGCGTGACCGAGCCCCGGTTCCGGCACACCCCGGGCGGGCTCGTGTCGCCCGACGGCCGGTGCCGCGCGTTCGACGCCGACGGCCAGGGCAGCGGCTACGGCAGCGGGGTCGCCGTCGTGGTGCTGGAACGGCTCGCGGACGCCCTGGAACGCGGCGCGCAGGTGTACGCGGTGCTGCGCGGCTGGGCGGTCAACAACGACGGCGCGGCGCGCGCCGGGTTCGCGGTGCCGGGGCTGGACGGCCAGGTCGCCGTGGTGGCCGAGGCGCTCGCGAGCACCGGGCTGACCGGCGCGGACATCGGGTACGTCGAGGCGCACGGCAGCGGCACGCCGGTCGGCGACGCGATCGAGGTGGCCGCGCTGGCGCAGGCTTTCGGCGGGTCGGCGGGGCCGTGCGCGCTCGGCTCGGTCAAGTCGAACCTCGGCAACCTCGACGCCGCCGCCGGGGTCGCCGGGCTGGTCAAGGCGGTGCTCGCGGTCCGGGACGGGATGATCCCCGCCACGCTGCACCACGACGTGCCCAACCCGGAGGCCGACCTCGCGGGCGGTCCGTTCTTCGTGCCGGTCAAGACGACCGGGTGGGCGCGGCCGGACCGCCGGGCCGGCGTCAGCTCGTTCGGGCTCGGCGGCACGAACGCGCACGTGGTCGTCGAGCGCGCCCCGCTCGACCCGCCGCGCCCCGCCCCCGCCGGTCCGCGCGCGCTGGTCGTCTCGGCCCGCACCCCGGAGGCGCTGCGGCTGCTCGCCGCGCGGCTGGCCGCCCGCCTGGCGGCGGAGCCGGGGCTGCGGCTGGACGACGTCGCCCACACGCTGGCCGGCCGGGCGCGGTACGCCTGCCGGGCCGTGCGGACGTGCCCCGACCTGCCGTCGGCAATCGCCTGGCTGGACGGGGTGGCCGCCGGCGGCCCGGTCGAGGACGCGGAGGTCGGCCGGGTGCCCGGCGGGCGCGTGGTGCCGCTGCCGCACCACCCGCTGCACCCGCGCCGGCACTGGGTCGAGGTGGCGCCGTGAACGGGCACCTGGTGCCGCTGGGCACGACGGGCTGGTCGGTGTGGCGCGACGCCGTGCTGCGCAGCACCGGCTTCCCGGTCGACCGGCTGGACGGGACGACCGCGCCCGGGGCCGCCGAGGCGGCGGACGCGTTCCTGGCCGGCGGGGACGAAGCGGCGTTCGACGCGGAGTTCGAGCGGGCGCTCGCGGCGGGCAGCGCGGTGTGCCGCGAGCTGGCCGCCGACCCGGCGCTGCGCGAAGCGGTCACGTGGCAGAGCACCGCCGCGCTCGCCGCGCTGGACGGGCTGCTGCGCGCCGACCCCGACGAGCCCCGGCGCAACAAGCGGCGCGAGCGGGAGCGCCTGGTCGTCCGGTACTGGCAGCGGTACTGCGCCAAGAACGAGACCATCGGGTTCTTCGGCCCGGCCGCGTGGGCGACCGTCGACCCGGACGCGCCCCCGCTCACCACCCGGCCCGGCCCCGGCCTGCTGCGCGCCCGCGCGGTGCGCTTCGAGCACTGGGCGCTGACCGCCGTCGCGCGCCGGCTGGCCGAGGACCCGGCGGTGCGCCGCTGGCTGCCGCCCGCGCGGCACCCGCACCTGACCGTGGACGAGGCGGGTCGGCGGGTGCTGCGGCCCGTGCAGCCGCCGCTGCCGCTGGCCCCGGCCGACCTGGCGGCGCTGGTGCGCTGCGACGGCCGGCGGCCGGCCGGGTCGGTCATCGCAGACCTGGTCGACGGCGGCGTCGTGCGCACGGCGGACGACGGCCACCTGCTGCTGGAACGGCTCGCCGACCGGGGGCTGCTGAGCTGGCACGGCGACCTGCCGCAGGGACCGGGCGCGGAGGACGCGCTGCACGCGCTGGTCGCGGGCATCGGCGACCCGCAGGCGCGGGAGCGGGCCCGCGCCGACCTCGCCCGGCTGACCACCGCCCGGGACGCCGTGGCGTCGGCCGCCGGCGACCCCGACCGGCTCGCGCAGGCGCTGGCCGGGCTCGACGCCGAGTTCACCGCCGTGACCGGCCGGTCACCCCGGCGGCGGGAGGGCCGGACCTACGCCGGGCGCGCGCTGTGCTTCGAGGACACCGCCCGCGACGTGGAGGTGGTGGTCGGCGGGCGGCTGCTGGCCGACCTCGCCGCACCGCTGGCCCTGCTGCTCGGCGCGGCGCGCTGGCTGACCGCCGAGCTGGCCGACGCGTACGGCGCGGCGCTGCGCGAGCTGTACGACGACCTGGCCGGCGACCAGGACGAGGTGCGCCTGGCCGACCTGTGGTACCTGGCCCAGGGCCCGCTGTTCGGCACCGGCGACCGACCCGTGGACGCGGTGGCCCGCGAGTTCGCCGCCCGCTGGGCGACGCTCTTCGGCCTGGACGACCCGACACCCCGGCACACCGACGCAGGTCCGGCCGAGGCGGTGCGTGCCGGCGCGGGTCGGGGCGACGCGGGTCCGGCCGGTGCCGGCGCGGCTGGCGTGGGCGCGGGTCCGGCCGGCGCGGGTTCGGGCGACGCCGGCCGAGGTGGCGCGGGTTCGGGCGACGCCGGCCGAGGTGGCGCGGGTTCGAGTGGCGTGGGTGCGAACGGCGCGGGTTCGGGGCGGTGCGGTCCGCTGCACTTCGCGGCGGGCGACCTCGCGTCCGCCGCCGCTGCCGCGTTCCCCGCCGACCGCCCCGGCTGGTCGGCCGGGCGGCTGCACAGCCCCGACCTCCAGCTCTGCGCCGCCGACGTGGCCGCCGTCGAGCGGGGCGACTACCTGGTCGTGCTGGGCGAGCTGCACACCGCGTGGCCGACCTTCGACTGCGCGGTGTTCACCCAGTGGCACCCCGACCCGGCCGCGCTGGCCCGCCACCTGGCCGACGACCTCGGCGGGCACCGGGTCCGGCCGCTCCACCCGGTCGACTGGCCGCGCTACTCCGGCCGGGTCGCGCACACCCTGGACGGCCCGGGGGACCGGCAGCTCGGCATCGGCCCCGCGCCGGGCGGCGACCCGGACCGGCTGCTGCCCGCCACGTCCGTCGTGGTCACGCCCGACCTGGTCGCCCGCGCGCCGGACGGCCGGACCTGGCCGCTGCTGGAGGTCTTCTCGGCGCTGCTCGCCATCCACGCGGTCGACGGGTTCAAGCTCGTCCACGGCCGGCCGCACAGCCCCCGGATCACCGTCGACAAGCTGGTCGTGGCCCGCGAGACCTGGCGCACCACGGTCGCCGACACCGGCCTGGCCGACGTGGTGGGCGAGCGGGAGCGCTACCTCGCGGTGCGCCGCTGGCGGCGCGCGCTCGGCCTGCCCGACCGGGTCTTCGTCAAGCTCGGCACCGAGGTCAAGCCGGTCTTCGCGGACCTGACCAGCCCGCTGCACGCCGCGTCGCTGTGCACGATGGTCGCCGGTGCCGCCCGGGTCGACCGCGCGGCGGCGGTGACCGTCTCGGAGGTGCTGCCCGACGTGGGCGAGCACTGGCTGACCGACGCGGAGGGCCGCCGGTACTCCAGCGAGCTGCGGTTGCACCTGGTCGACCCGGAGGCCGCCCGATGACCACCGTCCCCGCGCTCGTCCTGGCCCAGGCCCGCCGCACGCCCGGCGCGGTCGCCGTGCGGCAGTGGGACGACTCGCTGACCTACCGCGAGCTGGTGGGCCGCGCGGGCGCGCTCGCCGACCGGCTGCGCGCGGCCGGGGTCGGGCGCGGCGCGCTGGTCGGCGTGTGCGTGGACCGGCGGCCGTCGATGGTGGTCGCGGTGCTCGGCGTGCTGATGTCCGGTGCCGCGTACGTGCCGCTGGAACCGGCGCTGCCGCGCCTGCGGCTGGCCGGGATCGCGGCCGACGCGCAGGTCGCCGCGCTGGTGGTCGACGGGCCGGACCGCCCGCTCGACGGCTACCCGCTGGTGCCGGTGCCCGACCGCACCGCCGAACCGGTCGACTCGTCCGGGCCGGACGACCTCGCGCACGTCATCTACACGTCCGGCTCGACGGGCCGGCCGAAGGGCGTGCTGACCACCCACCGCAACGCGGTCGCGTTCGCCACCCGGTCCGCGACGGCGGTCGGGGCCGACGCGCTCGCCCGGACGGCCGGGCTGTCCTCCTACGCGTTCGACGCGTTCACCTTCGACGTGTTCGCGCCGCTCGCGGCCGGCGGCTGCGTGCACCTGGTCGGGGCCGAGGACCGGGCCGACCCGGCGCGGCTGCACCGGTTCCTGCGCGAGCACCGCGTCACCCTGCTGGTGGTCACCCCGGTCGTGCTGCGGCTGCTCGACCCGGACCTGCCCGACCTGCGGGTGGTGGCGGCCGGCGGTGACGTGGTGGAACCGGAGCTGGTCGGGCGGTGGTCGGCCGGCCGGCGGTTCTGGCACATCTACGGCCCGACCGAGACGACCGTGGTGGTGCTCGCCGACCAGGTGACCGGGCGGTGGACCGACCCGCTGCCGCTCGGCGCCCCGCTGCCCGGCCACCGGGTGCACGTGGTGGACGGGGACGGGGTGGAGGTGCCGCCCGGAGCGGTCGGCGAGCTGCTCGTCGGCGGGCCGGGCGTGGCGCGGGGCTACCTCGGCCGGCCGGGCCTGACCGCCGACCGGTTCGTGCCCGACGCGTTCTCCGGCGTGCCGGGGGAGCGGCTCTACCGCACCGGGGACGTGGTGCGGCGGCGGCCGGACGGGCGGCTGGACTTCCTCGGCCGGCGCGACCGCCAGGTCAAGGTCCGGGGCCAGCGCGTCGAACCGGGCGAGGTGGAGGCCGTGCTGCGCGAGCACCCGGCGGTCGGCGCGGTCGCGGTGGAGGCCGCGCCCGGACCGTCCGGTGTGGAGCTGGTGGCGTTCGTGGACGGCCCGGACGCCCCGCCGGAGCGGGCGGTCCGCGAGCACTGCGCGCGGCGGCTGACTCCGGCGATGGTGCCGGGCCGGGTCGTCCGGCTGGACCGGTTGCCGGTCGACGGGGCCACCGGCAAGCTCGACCGCGCCCGGCTGCGCGCGCTCGCGGCGGACGCGGTCCGCACCGCGCCCGCCGACCCGCGCGCGGCCGGCGACCCGCTGGCGGCGATCTGGCAGCGCGTCCTGGGCACCGCGCCGGCCGACGACCACGACTTCTTCGCCGCCGGCGGGCACTCCATCTCGGTGATGCGGTTCCTCGCCGCCGTCCGCGCGGAGCTGGGCCGCGAGATCGGGGCCGGCGACGTGTTCGCGCTGCGCACGTTCGGGGCCGTCGCCGCGCACGTCCGGCGGGCCGCCCCGCGCCGGGGCCCCGCACCGGCCACCGGCAACCCGCCGACGCTGTCGCCGTCGCAGCGCCGGCTGTGGTTCCTCGACCAGCTCGCCCCCGACAGCGCCGCCTACAACATCGCGTTCGCCGACCGCCTGCACGGCCCGCTGGACGTCGACGCCCTGCGCCGGGCGCTGCGCGCGGTCGCCGAGCGGCACGACGTGCTGCGCTGGCGGATCACCGCCGACGCCGGGGTGCCCGTCGCCGTCTGCGACCCGCCGGCGGACGTGCCGCTGCCGGTGGTCGACACGGGCGAGGCGGACCTGCCCGGCCGGCTCGCGCACGCGGCCGGCACGCCGGTCGACCTGGCCGCCGGACCGGTGTGGCGGGCCGTGCTGCACCGCCTCGGCCCCGACGACCACGTGCTGGCCTTCGTGCTGCACCACGCCGTCGCCGACGGCTGGTCGCAGTCCGTGCTCTACCGGGACCTGGCCACCGCGTACGCCGGGGCCGCGCTGCCGCCGCCGGCCGTGCGGTACGCCGACTACGCGGTGTGGCGCGCGGACCGCGACCGGCGCGACGGGGCCGCCGACCTCGCCTGGTGGGCCGACCACCTGGCCGACGCGCCCCCGGTGCTCGACCTGCCGCGCGACCGGGCCCGCCCGCCGGCCCAGACCTACGCGGGCGCCACCGCCTCGGCGGCGTTCCCGCCCGGCCTGGACGAGGCCGTGCGCGAGTTCGCCGGTGCCCGGGGCTCGACGCCGTCGCTGGTGCTGCTCGCCGCGTTCGGCCAGGTGCTGCGGAGGCTGACCGGGCGGCCGGACAACGTGGTGGGCGTCGTGGTCGCCGACCGCGCGGAGGCCGGTGTCGAAGACCTGGTCGGCTTCTTCGTGGACGTGGTGCCGGTGCGCCTGCGGGTCGACGACGACGCCGGCTTCGCGGCGGCGGTGCGCGCCTGCCGCGAGGAGTTCCTCGGCGCCACCGGGCACCCGGCCGCGCCGCTGGAGCGGATCGTGGACGCGCTGGGCGTGCCGCGCGACCCGGCCCGGTCGGCGCTGGTGCAGGTGCTGTTCAACGTCTTCAACTTCGCCGAGCCCCGGCTCGCGCTGCCGGGCGTGCGGTCCCGGCCGGTGCCGGTCGCGCCGCCGGGCTCGCCGTTCGACCTCACCGTCTACCTGGTGGAGCGGGACGGGCGGTTCGCGCTCGACACCGCGTACAACCCCGACCTCTACGACCGGGCCCGCGTCGAGGCGCTGCTCGCCGACTACCTGCGGCTGCTCGGAGCGCTGGTGGCCGCCGGGGACCGGCCGGTGGCCGGTGTCGCCGCCGACTGCCCGGACACCGCGCGGCCCCGGTTCCGGGACACCCCCGCACCACCGGGACCGCCGCCGGTCGCGGCAGGCGGCGCGGAGCCGCGCACGGCGACGGAGGCGGCCGTGGCCGGGGTGTGGCGCGAGGTGCTGCGGCTGGACGCGGTGCGGGCGACCGACAACTTCTTCGACGTCGGCGGGCACTCGCTGGCCGTCGTGGCGGTCCAGACCCGGTTGGCCGCGCTGTTCGACCGGCAGGTCTCCGTGGTGGACCTGTTCCGCTACCCCAGCGTGCGCGCCCTGGCCGCGCACCTGGACGGCACCGCGCGGGACGGCCGGCTGGCCGGGGCGGCGCAGCGGGCCGCCGCCCGCAAGGGCCGCGCCCGGCGCAGGCCCACCGCCCGCTCCTCCGAACAGGAGATCGACACATGACGCACGAGGAGACGGGCGACGGCGTCGAACCGATCGCCGTGATCGGCATGGCGGCGCGCGTGCCGGGGTCGGACGACCTCGACCGGTTCTGGCGCAACCTGGTGGACGGCGTCGAGTCGATCACCTTCTACAGCCGGGAGGAGCAGCTCGCCCTCGGCGTCACCGAGGAGGAGCTCGACGACCCGAGCTGGGTGTCCGCCGCGCCCGTGGTCGACGGCCTGGAGCAGTTCGACGCCGGGCTGTTCGGCATGTCGCCGCGCGAGGCCGCCCTCGCCAACCCGCAGCACCGGCTGTTCCTGGAGACCGCCCACTCGGCGCTGGAGGACGCCGGCCACGACCCGGCCCGCCACCCCGGCGCGATCGGCGTCTACGCGGGCACCGGGGCCGACCACTACCAGTGGACGAACCTGGTCCGCAACCAGGAGCTGTGGCAGCAGGCCGCCGGGAACCTGGCGATCTCCAGCTCGAACTACCCGGACTACGTGGCGACCCTGGTGTCCTACAAGCTCAACCTGCGCGGGCCGAGCCTGACCGTGCACACCGCCTGCTCGACGTCGCTGGTCGCCGTGCACCTGGCCGTCGAGGCGCTGCGCAACGGGGAGTGCGACATGGCGCTGGCGGGCGGCGTGTGCGTGGAGCTGCCGCACGGCAAGGGCTACCAGGGCATGGAGGGCTACACCTCGCCCGACGGCCACTGCCGGCCGTTCGACGCGCGCGCCAACGGCACGCTGTGGGGCAGCGGCGTCGGCGTGGTGGTGCTCAAGCGGCTGGCCGACGCGGTCGCGGACGGCGACCACGTGCGCGCCGTGGTGCTGGGCAACGCGGTCAACAACGACGGCTCCGAGAAGGTGGGCTTCTCCGCGCCCAGCGTGGAGGGCCAGGTCGAGTGCGTCGCGCAGGCGCTGGCCGTCGCGGGCGTCGACCCGCGCACGGTCGGGTACGTCGAGGCGCACGGCACCGGCACCGCCCTGGGCGACCCGATCGAGGTGGCCGCGCTGTCGGCCGCCTACGGGCAGGGCACCGGGGACCGGCAGTGGTGCGCGCTGGGCTCGGTGAAGTCCAACCTCGGCCACCTCAGCCAGGCGGCGGGCGTGGTCGGCCTGATCAAGGCGGTGCTGGCGCTGGAGCACCGGCTGATCCCGCCCACGGTCAACTTCGAGTCGGTCAACCCGGCCCTGGACATCGGCAGCACCCCGTTCCACGTCGCCACCACGCTGTCGAAGTGGGAGGCCGGGAGCACGCCGCGCCGGGCCGGGGTCAGCTCGTTCGGCATCGGCGGCACCAACGCGCACCTGGTCCTGGAGGAGGCCCCGCCCCGGGCCGAGGCCCCTGCGGCGGCCCGCCCGGCGCACCTGCTCCAGGTGTCGGCACGCGCCGAGGCCGCGCTGTCCGAGGCCGTGCGGCGGCTGGCCGAGCACCTGGCGGCCGACACCGACCGCGCCGGCACCGATCTGGCCGGTGCCACCCCGTCCGGCACCGATCTGGCCGACACCGCGCACACGCTCCGGGTGGGCCGGACCGCGCACCCCCACCGCGCCTTCGTCGTCGCCGCCGACGCGGGAGCCGCCGTCAAGGCGCTGCGCAAGCCCGTCACCGGCCACGCCCGGGGCACGCCGCCGCGCGTGGCGTTCCTGTTCACCGGCCAGGGCTCCCAGTACGCGGGCATGGGCGCGGAGCTGCACGCGACCGAGCCGGTGTTCCGCGCGGTGGTCGACGAGTGCGCCGCGACCCTGGACCCCGTGCTGGGCCTGGACATCCGCACGGTGATGTTCACACCGGGTGATGACTCGCCGCTGGGGCGGACCCAGTACGCGCAACCCGCCCTGTTCGTCCTGGAGTACGCGCTGGCCGCGCAGTGGCGGCACTGGGGCGTGGAGCCGGCGGCGATGATCGGCCACTCGGTCGGCGAGTACGTCGCGGCCACGCTCGCCGGCGTCTTCGCGCCGGCCGACGCGCTGCGGCTGGTGGCCGAGCGCGGCCGGCTGGTGCAGTCCCTGCCCGAGGGGTCGATGCTGTCCGTGCCGCTGGACGAGGCGGAGGTCACCGCGCGCCTGGCGGGGACGGGCTGCGCCGTCGCCACGGTCAACGGGCCCGGCGCGTGCGTCGTGTCCGGTCCGACCGGGGCGGTGGCCGCGCTGGCGGAGGGCTTCGCCGCGCAGGGCGTCTCCTGCCGGCTGCTGCGCACCTCGCACGCCTTCCACTCGCCGATGGTGGATCCTGTCCTGGACCGGTTCGCGGCCACCGTCGCGGCGGTGCCCAGGCGCGCACCGGCCGTTCCGTTCCACTCCGACGTCACCGGCCTGCCGATCACCGACGAGCAGGCGACCGATCCGGCGTACTGGGCGGCGCACCTGCGGCAGCCGGTGCGCTTCGCGGCGTGCCTGGAGTCGCTGCTCGCCGACGGCGACTGGGCTCTGGTCGAGTGCGGCCCCGGCCGCCAGCTCTCCGGCCTGGCGCGCAGGCTGCTGCCGGCCGGCGCGCTGCCGCCGCTGCCGAGCCTGCCCGGCCCGGAGGAGCGCGTCCGGGACGTGGCGACCCTGTACGCCGCAGCGGGTCGGCTGTGGCTGGCGGGCCACGACCTGGCCCGGTTCGGCCCGGCCGGCCGCCGGGTGCCCCTGCCCACCTACCCCTACCAGCGCGAGCGGCACTGGGTCGACCCCTCGCCCGAGAACGGCACCGGAACCGGGAGCGCCGCCCCGAGGACCGGACCGCTGCCGCTGGACGAGTGGTTCGCGGTGCCGACGTGGCGGCAGCTCCCGCCGCTGCCCCGGTCCGCAGCCGGACCCGCCGACGCCGTGGTGGTCGTCGCGGGGGAGCGGGGCGCGGAGCTGGCCCGCGAGCTGCGGGCGGACGGCGTGGCGGTCACCGAGGTCGCACCCGGTGCCGACGTGGTGCCCGGCGCGGGTTGGGTCGTGCACGCCGCCGGGCTGGACGCCGCCCCCGCGGGCCAGGACCCCGACGCCGCGTGGCGGGCCCAGGACACCGGCTTCTTCGACGTGCTGCGCTGGGTGCGGGCGCTGGCCGGCCGGGACGAGGTCGCCGACGTGCGGCTGGACCTGGTGACGGCGGGCGCGCGGGACGTGCTGGGCCCCGATTTGGTGCGGCCCGAGCAGGCCCCGCTGGGCAGCCTCGCGCTGGTGCTCCCGCTGGAGCTGCCGTGGCTGACCGCCCGCCACCTCGACGTGGTGGACGCGACCTCGCGGCTGGTCGCCGAGCTGCGCTCGACCGGCCCGTCGGTCGCGCTGCGCGCGGGCCGGCGGTGGGTGCTCGACCACGAGCAGGTGGCGCTGCCCGCCGGCGGACCGGGTGCCCTGCGCGAGAGGGGCCGCTACCTGGTGACCGGTGGCCTCGGCGGCATCGGGACCACGCTCGCCGAGGACCTCGCGGAGCGCTTCGCGGCCCGGCTGGTGCTGGTGTCGCGCGCCGGCCTGCCGCCGCGCGCCGAGTGGGACACCCACCTGGCCGTGCACGGGCCGGCCGGGCGGACCGGCCGGGCGATCGAGGCCGTGCGCCGGATGGAACGGGCCGGTGCCACCGTGCTCGTGCTCGCCGCCGACGTCACCGACCCGGCGGCGCTGCGCGGGGTGCGGGAGCGGGTGGACGCCGAGCTGGGCGGCCTCGACGGGATCGTGCACGCCGCCGGCGTCGCGGGCGGCGGCGTCGCCGAGGCCAAGGACCCGGCGGTGGCCCGGGACGTGCTCGCGCCGAAGCTGGCCGGCACGCTCGCGCTGCGCGCGGTGTTCGGCGACCTGCCGCTGGACTTCGTCGTGCTGTGCTCGTCGGTCACCGGCGTGTTCGGTGGCTTCGGCCAGGTCGACTACTGCGCGGCCAACGCCTTCCTCGACGCCCACGCGCGCAGCGACCACGGCTGGCCGTGCCGGGTGCTGTCGCTGGACTGGGGCGGCTGGCGGGACGTCGGCATGGTGGTCGACGGCCTGGCCGGCACCCGGTCGCCGGAGGTCTCCGCGCCCGTCGACCACCCCGTGCTGGACCACCGGGGCGAGACGGCCTGCTGGGGCGTGATCAGCCCGGGGACGCACTGGCTGCTCGACGAGCACCGGATCGCCGGCGTCGGCGTGGTGCCCGGCACCGGGCACCTGGAGAACGTGCGCGCGGCCGTGGTGCGGTGCCTGCCCGCGCCCGACGACGACGCCGTCGTGGAGCTGACCGACGTGGCGTTCCTGGAACCGCTGTCCGTGCCCGACGGGTCGGCCGCCGAGTACCGGGTCACCTTCGACGGCACCGAGTTCGCGGTCACCAGCCTGCGCGACGGCGTGCGCCGCGAGCACGTCCGGGGCAGCGCGGGCTGGACCCGTCCGCCCACACCGGACCGGCTGGACGCGGCGGCGGTCAGGGCCCGCTGCACCGCAGTGGACGACGGCGGCACCCCGTTCCGCACCGGGGGCCGGACCTCCGCGCTCACCTTCGGCCCGCGCTGGGCCGCGCTGCGGGAGGCGCACGTCGGCGACGGCGAGGAGCTGGCCCTGGTCGAGGCGTCCCCGCAGGCCCTGGCCGACTTCGACCGCTGGGTGCTGCACCCGGCGCTGCTCGACGTCGCCACGTCGTTCGGCAGCCGGGGCGAGGGCTCGTACCTGCCGCTGGGCTACGGCCGGGTGCAGGTGCTGGCCCCGCTGCCCGCGCGGTTCCTCAGCCACCTGCGCCACACCGCGTCCTCGCCCGAGGTGCTGACCGCCGACCTGCTGCTGGCGGACGAGGCGGGCACCCCGCTGGTGGTGGTCACCGACTTCACGCTGCGGCGGGTGGACACCGGCGCGGTGGCCCGCGACCTGGCCGGCCACCCGCCCGCCGAGCCGGTGGACCGGCCGGGCGGCCGGGGCATCGCGCCGGTCGACGGCGCGGAGGCGTTCCGCCGCGTGCTGGCCGCCGACCTCGGGCCCCAGGTGGTCGTGGCGACCGAGCCGGTCGCCGACCTGGCCGCCCGGATCGGCGCACCGGTCGCCGACACCGCCGAGGAGCCCGCCGCCGTGGCGGGCTCGGCGGACGAGCCCACCGGCACGGAGGCGCTGGTGGCCCGCATCTGGGCCCGCACCATCGGCGTCGAGCACGTCGGCGTGGACGACGACTTCTTCGAGCTGGGCGGCAACTCGCTGGTGGCCGTGCAGCTCATCGCGCAGATCCGCAAGGCGGTGGGCGTCCGGCTCCCGATGCGCAGCCTGTTCGACACGCCGACGGTCGCCGGGCTGGCGGCCGTGGTCGAGTCGCTGCGCGCGCAGCAGCCGGCGGCCGAACCCGCCCGCACCATCCCCAAGCTGCGCCGCAACACCTGACGACGGAGGGCGAGAGATGTTCAAGGTGGTCGTGAACGACGAGGAGCAGTACTCGATCTGGCACGCGGACCGGCCGAACCCGCCGGGCTGGCACGACGAGGGGTTCACCGGCGGGCGTGACGAGTGCGTGGCGCACGTGGACGAGGTGTGGACCGACATGCGCCCGCGCAGCCTGCGCGAGGCGTTGGCCGAGCAGGGCTGAGTCGTGGCCGACCGGTCGGAGGCCCAGCTGTTCCCGGCGTCGTTCGCCCAGGAGCGGCTGTGGTTCGTCTCCCAGCTCGCACCCGACCTCGGGGTCTACAACATCGCGTTCCCGGTGACGCTGCCCCGGGCGCTGGACGTCGAGGTGTTCCGGGAGTCCTTCGGGCGGTTGGTCGAGCGGCACGAGGCGCTGCGCACCTCGCTGGGCGAGCGCGACGGCGGCCTCCGGCAGGTCGTGCACCGCCGCGTGCCGATCGGACTGCCGGTCACCGACGCGGCACCGGACGAGGTCGGCGCGCTGGTGGCCGGGGACGGCGCCCGCCCGCTCGACCCGTCCGCCGCCCCGCTGTGGCGGGCCCGGCTGATCCGGCTGCCCGAGGACCGCTGGGTGCTCGGCTTCGTGGTGCACCACGCGGTGTTCGACGCCCGGTCGGTGGGCGTGCTGATCGGCGACCTGACCGAGCTGTACCGGGCGTGCCTGCGGGGCCGGGCGGCGCGGCTGCCCGAGCTGGAGGTCCAGTACGCGGACTTCGCGGCGTGGCAGCGCGACCAGGTGGCGTCCGGCGAGCTGGACGGGCAGCTCGCGCACTGGCGGCGGCGGCTGGCCGACCTGCCGCCGGAGATCGGGCTGCCCACCGACCGCCCGCGCCCGCCGCGCCCCGGCCACCGGGGTGGCGAGGTGTGGCTCGACCTGGCCGTCGAGCACCACCGGGAGGTCAAGCGGCTGGCCGCCGCCGAGGGCACCACGGCGTACGCGGTGCTGCTCGCGGGGTTCGTCGCGGTGCTGCACCGGCTGTCCGGCCAGGACGACGTCGTGGTGGCGTGCCCGGTCGCCGGGCGGCAGCTGCCCGAGCTGGAACCGGTCATCGGCATGTTCGTCAACACGCTGGTGCTGCGGGTGGATTGCGCCGGGCCGCCGGCGTTCCGCGCGCTGGTGGGGCGCTGCACCGAGGCGGTCCGCGACGCGGTCGACCACGCCGAGGTGCCGTTCGACCGGCTCGTGGAGGAGCTGGCCCCCGACCGCGACGCCGCGCGGCCCCCGCTCTACCAGGTGGTGCTCAACCTGGTGCCGGGCACCGGCAGCCCGCAGACCGGCAACGGCACCGCCAAGGTCGACCTCGTCCTGGACCTCGCCGAGGACGCGACCGGGCGGCTGCGCGGCCGGCTGGAGTACAGCGCGGACCTGTTCGACGAGTCGACCGCGCGGGCCACCGCCGACCGGTTCACCCGGCTGCTGCGCGCCGCGCTCGCCGACCCGGACCTGCCGCTGGACCGGCTGCCGCTGCTGCTCGACCACGAGCGGCCCGGCCCGCCGCCACACCCCGCCCCGGTGGACCCGACCACGTCCGCGCCGGCCCGCTTCGCGCGGGCCGCCGACCGGTGGCCCGACGCGGTCGCGGTGTGCGACTCGGCAGGCGGCCGGCTCACCTACGCCGGCCTGCGCGGGCGCGCGATCCGGCTGGCGCTGCGGCTGTCCGCGCTCGGGCCCGGCCCGGTCGCGGTGCTGCTCGACAACACCGTCGACCTGGCCGTCGCGGTCCTCGGCGTGCTCGCCTCCGGCCGCCCGTACCTGGCGCTGGACACCGGGCACCCGCCCCAGCGGCGGCAGGCGCTGCTGGCCGACGCGGGCGCCGTCGCCGTCGTCGCCGGGGGACCGGTCGACGCCGACGTGCCGGTGCTCGTCCTGGACGGGGAGGTCGCGGCGCCGCAGGCGGTGGTGATCCGGCCGGAGTCGCTGGCCTACCTGGTGCACACCTCCGGGTCGACCGGCCGGCCGAAGGCGGTCGGCGTGACGCACGGCAACCTCGCCGCCTACCTCGACGGGCTCGCCGCCCTGCTCCGGCCGCCGCCGCACCCGGTGTGGACCTCGCTCCAGCCGCTGACCTACGACTTCGCCGTCACGGCGTTCTTCGGCGCGCTGTGCGCGGGCGGCACCCTGCACCTGGTGGGGCGCGACCGCGCCACCGACTCGGCGTGGCTGGGCGAGCACCTGCGGCGCGAGTCCGTCGACTACCTCAAGATCACCCCGTCGCACCTCGCGGCCCTGGACGCCACCGAGGTCCGCCCGCGCCGCGCGCTCGTCCTCGGCGGTGAGGCGTCCTCGGTGCAGCAGGTGCGGGAGCTGCGCGAGGCCGTGCCGGTGGTCAACCACTACGGGCCGACCGAGACCACGTGCGGCGTGCTGGCGCTGCCCGCCGACCGGGACGCGAGCCCCCTCGGCTCGTCCACCCCGCTGGGCTGGCCGATGGCCCACGCCGAGGCGCACGTGCTGGACGCGCGGGGCGAGCCGGTGCCCGACGGCGTCGTCGGGGAGCTGTGCGTCGGCGGCGCGACGGTCGCCCGGGGTTACCTCGGCCGGCCCGGCCCGACCGCCGAGAAGTTCGTGCCCGACCCGTTCTCCGGCCGGCCGGGTGCCCGGCTGTACCGGACCGGCGACCGGGTGCGCCGGCTGCGCGGCGGCGCGATCGAGTTCCTCGGCCGGTCCGACGACCAGGTCAAGGTCCGGGGCCACCGGGTCGAGCCGGGCGAGGTGCGGCACGTGCTGGCCGGCCACCCCGACGTGGCGGACTGCGCGGTCACCGCCTCACCCGAGCTGACCGCGCACCTCGTCCCGCTCGCGGGCCGGGAGCTCGACCCGGAGTCCGTGCGCGCGCACGCCGCCCGCCTGCTGCCCGACGTGATGGTGCCGACCGCGTTCACCGTGCTCGACGCGCTGCCGCTGACCCCGCACGGCAAGCTGGACCGCGCGGAGCTGGCCCGGATCGGGCGGGCCGCGCCGCCCCCGCCGCAGCCGGTCGGCGACGAGCCGGTCGGCGAGTTCGAAGAGGTCGTGGCCGGGCTGTTCGGCACCCTGCTGGGCCGCGAGCACGTCCGGCGCACCGACGACTTCCTGGCGGTCGGCGGCCACTCGCTGCTGGTCATCCGGCTGATCACCCGGATGCGCCGGGCGTTCGGGGTGACCCTGCCGCTGCCCGTGGTGTTCGCGCGGCCCACCGTCGCCGCCCTGGCCGCCGAACTGGCGGGCCGGCTGCGGACCGGCGAGCTGCCGCCGATCACCCCCGTGCCGCCGGGCGAACCCGAACCGGCCTCCTACGGCGAGCAGCGCCTGTGGTTCACCGACCAGCTCACCCCCGGCTCCACCGCGCACCACGTCCAGTACCTGCGCCGGCTGTCCGGCCCGCTGGACGCCGGCGCGCTGGAGCGGGCCCTGCGCGAGATCGCCCGGCGGCACGACGTCCTGCGGACCCGGTTCACCGCCGGGCCCACCGGCCTGACCCGCGTCGTGGACCCCGACCCGGACTTCCCGTTCGACACCGCCGACCTGAGCGGCCTCGACCCCGTCGAACGGGAGGAAGAGCGCCGGGCGCTGCTGGACGAGCACGGCGCGCTGCCGTTCGACCTCGGCACCCGGCCGCCGCTGCGGGCCCTGCTGGTGCGGCTGGCGCCCGAGGACCACTCGCTGCTGCTGACCGTGCACCACGCGGTCTTCGACGGCCCGTCGGTCGAGGTGCTGACCGCCGAGCTGGCCGAGCTGTACCCGGCGCTGCGCGACGGCCGCCCGCCCGTCCTGCCCGACCTGCCCGTCCGGTACGCGGACTTCGCGGCGTGGCAGCGCGCGGCGGTGTCCGGCGGCGCGGCCGACGCCCAGCTCGCGCACTGGCGGCGGCGCCTGGCCGGGCTGCCCGGCCGGCTCGACCTGCCGACCGACCGGCCCCGGCCGGCGCGGATCGGCACCAGCGGCGCGCACCTGCGGTTCGACGTGCCGGCCGACGTGGTGGAAGCGCTGCGGGCGATCGGCGCGGCGGAGGGCGCGACGCTGTTCATGGCCGGCCTCGCCTGCTACGTCGAGCTGCTGCGGCGGCGCACCGGGCAGGCGGACCTCGCCGTGGGCGTGCCCATGACCACCCGGCAGCGGCCCGAGCTGGAACCGCTGATCGGGTTCTTCGTCAACACCCTGGTGCTGCGCGTGGACGCCGGCGGCGGACCGTCCTACCGGGAGCTGCTGCACCGGGTCCGGCAGGCGACGGTCGAGGCGTACAGCAACGCCGACGTGCCGTTCGAGGTGCTGGTCGACGAGCTGGCGCCGCGCCGCGACCCGGGCACCACCCCGTTGGTGCAGACCATGTTCATGCTCGCCGACGACCGCCGGGCGCTGCCCGCCGACCTGGGCGGCGTGCGGTCGGAGTTCGAGCCGTTCGGGCTGGGCACGGCCAAGTTCGACGTCCTCCTCTACCTGTGGCGGCGGCCGGACGGGCTGACCTGCGCGCTGGAGTACCGGCCGGAGCTGTTCGACGAGCCGACCGCGCGCCGGTTCGCCGACCAGTACGCCGAGCTGCTCGCGGCGGTCGCTGCCCGGCCCGACGACCCGCTGGCGGACGTGGCGGCGGAGCGCGCCGATGGCTGAGCCCGCCGGGTCGCTGCGGCGGCACCCCGACTTCCTCAGGCTGTGGGGCGGCCAGACGCTCGCCGTGTTCGGCGCGCAGGTCGCCCGGACCGTCCTGCCGCTCGTCGCGGTGATCCTGCTGGACGCCTCCGCGACGCAGATGGGCGTGCTCAGCGCCCTGTCCCAGTTGCCCTTCCTGCTGTTCCTGCTCGCGGGCGCCTGGGTGGACCGGGTGCGCCGGCGGCGGGCGATGGTGTGGACCGACCTCGGCCGGTTCGCGCTGCTGGCCTCGGTCCCGGTGCTGCACCTGGCCGGCTGGCTGCGGATCGAGGTGCTGTGGGTGGTGGTGCTGGGCCTGGGTGTCCTCGGCGTGCTGTTCGAGACCGCCTACCACGCCTACCTGCCGTCGCTGGCCGGCCGGTCGCTGCTCGCCGAGGGCAACCAGAAGCTGGAGCTGAGCCGGTCGGCCGCGCAGTTCGCCGGTCCCGGCGCGGCGGGCCTGGCGGTCACGGCGGTGACCTCCGCGCTGGTGCTGGTCGCCAGTGCGGTGACCTACCTGGCGTCCGCGCTGCTGCTCGCGCTCATCCGCAAGCCCGACCCGGCACCGCCGCCCGCGCACCAGCGCCCGAACGTCCTCAAGGCCGTCGGCGAGGGGCTGCGCTGGGTGCTGCGGCACCCCGTGCTGCGCGCGATCACCGTGGCCACTGCGGTGTTCTGGCTGTTCTACAGCGCACTCCAGACGTTGTACGTGCTCTACCTGGTGCGGGAGCTGGACGTGCCGGCGGGCTGGGTCGCGGCGATCTTCGCCGCCGCCGGGCCGGGCGCGGTGGTCGGCTCGTGGCTGTCGATCAGGGCCGTGAAGCGCTTCGGCGTCGGCCGGACGGTGATGTGGTCGGTCGGCAGCGCGGTCACCGCCCTGCTGCTGGTGCCGGCGGCGTCCTGGGCGCGGGCGCCGTGGCTGGTGATCGGGCTGTTGGCGGTGTCGCAGTTCGGCTACGGGCTGTTCTCCCAGATCGGCACGGTGGTCCAGACGACGCTGCGCCAGGTCGTGACGCCGGACGGGTTGCAGGGCCGCGTGGTCGCCACGCTGCGCGCGCTGTCGCTGGCGATGGTCCCGGTCGGCGCGCTCGTCGCCGGCGTGGCGGCCGACGCGGTGGGCGTGCGGGCCGTGGTGTGGGTGGCTTCGATCGGGGTGCTGACGCCGGTGGTCGTGTACGCGACCTCGGTGATCCCCGGGATGCGTGATCTGCCGAGCGAGGAGGAGGCTGCCGCGATGGCGCCGGACAGGGGGGACCATGCCGGGTGAGACCACGACTGTGGCACGGCCGGGCGCGGACGCGTCCCGCGCGGAGGTCGAGGAGGCGTTGCGCGCCGGGGGAGTCGTGCTGCTGCGCGGCCTGGACGTGCGCACGCCCGAGCAGTTCCACGCGGTCGTCGCCCGCTACGGCGACCCGCTGACCAGCTACCGGGGCGGGAACACCCCGCGCAGCAAGGTGTCCGACGGCGTGTTCACGTCCACCGAGTACCCGCCGGAGTACGCGATCTCGCTGCACAACGAGCTGTCCTACGCCGGCGCGTGGCCGCGCTACCTGTTCTTCTGCTGCCTGGTGGCGGCCGAGACCGGTGGTGAGACGCCGGTCTGCGACGGCCGCGCGCTGCTGGCCGCGCTGGACCCGGACGTGCGCGCCCGGTTCACCGAGCGCGGCGTGACCTACCGGCGGCACCTGCACGGCGGCTACGGCCTGGGCAAGTCGTGGCAGCAGACCTTCGAGACCGACGACCGCGCCGAGGTGGAAGACTTCCTGACCCGCTCCGACACCGGCTTCGAGTGGACCGCCGACGGCGGCCTGCGCACGGCGGCAACCCGCCCGGCGACCCGCGTGCACCCGGAGACGGGGGAGGAGGTCTGGTTCACCCAGGCCGACCAGTGGCACCCGTCGTCCCTGCCGCCGGCGGAGCGCGAGGCGCTGCTGGAGCTGGTCGAGGACGAGGCCGACCTGCCGCACTCGGCGACCTACGGCGACGGCCGGCCGATCCCGGTGTCGGACCTCGACGCGGTGCGCGCGGCGGCGGACGCGCACGAGGTGGCACTGCCCTGGCAACCGGGCGACGTGCTGGTCGTGGAGAACATGCTGGCCCTGCACGGCAGACGCCCCTACACGGGCGCGCGCCGCATCCTGGTGTCGATGACCTGAGCAACCAGCGGGCGTCGGCGTCCGCAGACTCCAGCGACACCGGCCCGCGCGACCAGCCGGTCGCACGGGCCGGGTCACGTCGTCAGAGTTGCGCGGGGACGGGGCGGGCCGGGCCGGCCACCAGGTCGCTCAACCGGACGACGGTGAACTCGACCTGGGACTGGCTCTCCTCCCAGTTGGCCACCACCGAGCAGCCCTCCTCCGCCAGGACGTCCCCGGTGGACCGCAGGTACAGCAGGCCGTCGCTGCCGTCGCCGCAGTAGTGGGAGAGGTGCGCGCGCAGACCGGGGTCCTCGACCGCCGCCAGCGGCTCCGCCCACTCCTCGTCCGCGTCGGCCTCCAGCGGCAGCACGCTGTCCGGTCCGTCGCCGAGGGTCAGCGCCACCCGCATCGCGTCCCACAGGGTGCCGTCCGAGGCGAGCCTCGGGTAGGCCACGTACCAGCGGCGGTGCCACGTCTCGTCGGCGAGGTCGACGCCGTGCCGCTCGACCAGCACCGCCAGGTCGCCGCCGCGCACGAGGCTGCGGGTGAACGACGCCTCGGCCAGGTCGGCGGCGAACGCCGGGTGCCCGGCACCGGCCACGTCCTCGAACTCGAAGATTGAGTTCGCCGCGTCGAACCGCGACGGCGGCTCGCCCGCGTCGAACAGCGAGCAGTCCAGCACCACCGGCTCCGCACCGCTCAGCGCGGAGGGCCGCACCCAGTCGGCGACCCGGTTGTAGCCGAACTCGGAGAACACGTTCCCGCCCACGTACGTGGCGTACACCGCGTCGGAGGGGTGATCGGACAGGGGGCCGCCGAGCAGGATCTCGAAAGCCCCGGTGAGCTGCCGACGCCAGTCGTCGGACAGCGGGGATGCACTGGTCACCCGCGAACCCTAGAGCCCATTGTGGATCTTCGGGTCGAAATCGCCGGTTTTCCGTGCACCTGCGCCGAAAGCGTCACGCCGCACCGGCCGACGATCCCGGGCGGCACAGTCCGAACGGGTCGTCGGCCTACCCCGGCAACCGGGTCGGGCTCTTGCCCAGGACCCGGTCCAACGCCGTCCGGCCCGCCGGACCCCACGCCGGCTTCCCGCCCGGCAGGCCGAGGTTCCCGTTCTGCCCCATCACCATCAGGAACAGGCTCTTCAGCACGGCCAGCCCCCGGGCACGTCGGACCGTCGCCCCGTCGGCGCTCCCGTACGCGGTGAAGAAGCGCCCGGCCGTGCCCTCCGGCAGCAGCACCCAGGCCGCCGCAAGGTCCACCGCCGGGTCGCCCACGGACAGGTCGCCGAAGTCGACGACGCCCGCCAGCGTCCCGTCCTCGACGACGACGTTCGCCGGGTGCAGGTCGCCGTGCACCCACACCGGCGGGCCCTCCCAGGCCGGGGCCGCGACGGCGTCGTCCCAGACGGCCCGGACGTCGGCGGCGTCGGAACCGAGCGCGTCGGCGTCGAGGGCGTCGAAGAACTGCTCGAAGCCGCCCGCGCAGTCCTTCGGGTGCGCGGCGCGGAGCGTGCCGACCGGTGCGTCGGCGGGCGCCGCCACGTGCAGCGCCCGGAGGAAGCCCGCCAGGGTGTCGGCCGCGTGCCCGCCACGGGTGATCGACCCCCGGTCCAGCGGCAGGCCCGGCACCCACGTCATGACCGTCCAGATCCTGGGGCAGCGCTCGGAAGGCGCACCGCTCCGCACCGGGACGGGGACCGGCAGCGGCAGGCGCGGTGCGAGCAGCGGCAGCCACCGGCGTTCCTTGAGCTGGTGGTCGTGGTCGGTGTCCATGCGCTGGATCCGCACCGCCAACTCGTCCCCGAGCCGCCACATCTGGTTGCCCCAGCCGCCCTCCACCTCGCGCAGCGGCAGCCCGGCCAGGTCCGGGTGCTGGTCCCGCAGCAGGTCGCGGACGAGTGCCGCAGTGATCCCGGGCTCGATCTCGGTCATGGGAGCGACCTTACGGAGTGCGTCGTCCGAGGCGTGACGGGCCGCTGCGCCTCGGTGGCGTCCTCAGTTCGTCGATCCGAGCCGGCGGTAGGCGTCGCTCACGCGTGCCAGCCACGCGGCGTCGGCGTCCAGGTCCGCGCCGGCGGTCAGCACGGGGACCGCTCCGCCGACCGGCAGGCCGCGCCCGCGCTTGAGCCCGATGGCCTCGGCGATGACCCGGGCCTCGGCGCGGGCGTCACCACCGGGCACCGGCTCCCGCAGGAACGGGCGCAGCGGGCCGATCAGGGCGTCCCGGATGCCGATGACGCGCTGCTGGTAGCGCACCTGGAACCGGAGCGGCCGGTCGTCGCCGGCGAGTTCCGGGCACGCCTCGCGCACCGCCCGCGCCAGCGGCGCCATCCGCCGGTAGCGCCGCAACCGCACCCAGCGGCGAGCCGCCCTCGGGCCCCAGGACGGCAGGGTGGTGCCGACCATCAGCAGGACGGTCGCCGGGACCAGCAGCACCGCCTGCACGCCGTAGGACCCGCTCTCCTGCCACGGCAACCGCCCGCCCGCGTTCACCGTCACCTGGTAGACGACCTTGTGCGCCACCTGGAGCAGGGCGACCGCAGCGCCGGCCGCCATCATGGCGACGCCGACCCGCAGGTGCTTCCCGGTGATCGGGGGTCGGTGCCACCAGAGCTGCACGATGTCGACCAGCACCAGGCACAGGTAGCTCTGCCACGCCAGCACGTACACCGTGATCGAGACGTCGGCGTGG
The DNA here is from genome assembly GCF_040655415.1 of Actinosynnema sp. NPDC050436. Classification (NCBI taxonomy): domain Bacteria; kingdom Bacillati; phylum Actinomycetota; class Actinomycetes; order Pseudonocardiales; family Pseudonocardiaceae; genus Actinosynnema; species Actinosynnema sp. NPDC050436. The sequence goes on from NZ_JBFAJV010000007.1 coordinate 108,765, forward strand.
CCCTCCGGCGCCAGGATCGGCAGACCCAGCCGCAGCGGTCCCACCGCGTAGCAGAAACCCAGCAGCAGCAGGAAGACGAGCAGCAGCCGCCGTCGCCATTGCACCGCCCGGTCGGGTCGCGCCGAGGCGACGCGGACCATGAACACCTCGGCGTAGTAGGCCATGAGCATCGCCAGGCAGTGCTGGAGGAGTTGGGGAACCAGCGGTGTCCCGCCCAGCAACCGGTGCACCGGCCAGTAGAACTGCGGCAGCCCGATCAGGAACACCAGCGTCAACGACAGCAGGCCGAGGAAGATCGCCCGCGCGGTCGGGTCCCCGGCGTTCCGGCGCAGCGACCGCAACCGGTACGCGCACGCGAGACCGGACGCGGCGATCAACCCCACCTGGACCCAGTTGGCTGGTGTCACCGCGACTCAGTCCCCCAGCGCTCGCCCGAGCCGGTCGGTGACCTCGTCGTCCTCACGCGACCGGAACGCGCGGTCGGCACGTGCCCGCACCTCGTGCGCGAACGCCTCGGCCTCCCACTCCTCGACGCTGGTGTAGGCGTCGTGGCGACGGGCCACCATGCGGCCGACCACCTCCGGGTCCAGGTCGGGGAACAGCGCGGCCAGCACCTCGTCCGAGGACCCGGACCCGCCGTGGTTGCACAGGATGTGCCCCAGCTCGTGCAGGACGACGTGCTCCCGGTGCGGTGCCGAGGTGTTCTGCTCGTACCAGACGTAGTCGAGGTGTTCGGCCGCCAGCCACAACCCGGACAGCCCCAGCGCGGCCAGGGGAGCGGGCACCAGCTCGATGGGCCGCCCCCGGGCCCGCCCCGCCCGCCGGCACAGCTCGGCCAGGTCGAAGGGGTCGGGGAAGTCCAGCCGCGCCACCACCCGGCGGCAGCGGCGGCGGACCCGGAGCCTCGACCACCACATCAGCGGTCGTCCGCCTCCAGGCCCTCCAGCCTGCGCAACTGCTCGGTCATCGCCTGCACTGCCTCCAGGCTGCCCTGCGACAGCCCGACCATCCGGGCGGCGACCTGGGCGATGCCCGCGTCCCGCAGCATCGCCGCCAGCGCGACCTGCGCGGTGACCTGGTCGGTGGTCTGCTCGTCGAAGAAGAACGCCTCCGGCACGCCGAAGAACCGCGCGAGCCGTTCCAGGGTGTCCTTGGTGGGGTTCTGGTTCTTGCCCGACCGCAACGCCGACAGCAGCCCGGTGGACAGCCCGGTCCGCTCGGCGATCTCCGGGTGCGTGTACGGCTTGCGCCCGCGCGGGTGCACGTTGCGGATCAGGTAGTCGACCTTCTCCGGCAAGGTGCGCGGCACCGGGCTGGACGCCCCGTCCATGACCCCCTCCTCCTGTCACGAGCAGCCTACCGACCACGGCGGCTGCTCCCAGTGGCAGCCACACCCACGCACCGCTCAACTCCCGGGGCCGTTGCAGCCCGACCGGCCTTTCCTCCAGCGCCGGACGTGCTTCCGGACGTGCTTTCAGCGTGCTTCCGGGAGTGCCGACATCATCCGTTCGGGCTACGCCGGCCCCCGTCTCGGTCCAGTCCTAGACTTCCGTCGTGACGAGCTTCCCCGCCGCTGCCCGGCGGGTGCGTGACGATGACCTCGGCTTGCGGGACAGGGTGCCGGCGCTGCGGGAATGCGTGCTGCGCTTCGCTCCGTACGGCTTCCGCGCCACCTGGCACCACTTGGTCGTCGGTGTCGCCGAGCGCAGGCCGTTCGACCCGAAGTCGCTGCGGTGCGCGGTGGACGAGCTGGAGCAGGCCCGTGCGGTGTGGTTGCCGAAGGGTGCGGACTACGCGGCACGTCGTCGTCGGGAGAAGGCAGCCGGTTCGCGGACACCTTCCCGTGCCGACCGGTGGCACAGCTGGGCGGGAGTTCTGGCTTTCTGCCCCGACTTCGAGAAACACCCCACGGAGCGGCTGGTCGTGGTGGTCCGGCGTGTGGTGGCCGCGTCCGAGTCCGGCACCGATCCGTCGACCACGTGCCGCGCGTGCGGGCGGAGGCTGACCAAACCCCGGCCCTGCCCCGACTGCGGCGTTGCTCCTCCGGGCCTGGACGCACGCCGCTTCGGCATTCACGACCAGACCGCTACCCGCTGGCGCGAGGTCTGGCAACGCAGCACGGCACACACCACGCCCGACCGCTGACACGAATGCGAAGCACCGATGACGAACTACGACCACGACGGCTGGCTGGGGGCTCTGGCGGAGGCGGTCGGCGACCTGCTCCGCGACTTCCAGGCCCGATTCGGCTACCCGCCGGGCGAACCCACGCTGGGCGAGCCCGCGCGACCTGGCGAACTGGCTGCCGCAGCGACCGTCGTGCCGCCGGTGTTGCTGGAGTTCCACCGGAGGGTGGGAGAGGTGGCGCTGCCCGACGCGGACAACGGATTCTTCATCCACCCGTTGGGTCTGGTGTTGGCGGACCGGTCGGACCCGCGCTCGCCGAAGCGCGCACCGGCCCTGACCGACGCGGAGCTGGTCGTCTTCGGCAGCGACGGCGGCGGCACGCTGTTCGCCCTGGGAGCCGTGGAGGGCGCTCCGGTCTACCTGCTGCCGGTGGGCGAGATCGTGGACGGCGTTCACCACGGGAAGGGACGGGAGTTGTTCCCGACCTTCCCGGACTTCCTCGACTGGCTACTACGCGTGGTGCGCGAGCACGCGCGCACGTCGTGAAGACTGTTGAGGACCGCGTCCCGACGTGGTGGAGCCCGACCACGGTGCCGTCTTGATCACCCTCAACGGCTCCGCCGTCCTCTGGGCCGCGCTCGCCGCCACCGCGCTGCCGCGCTCGGTTCGGACCACCTGACGGTCGGACCTGGGAAATTCGTCTGACAATCCCGACCGGACAGCAGATGATGCGGCGATGATCTCAAGGCGCGACCGCGCGACGGCTGCGCGGAGAGGAACCACGGATGCGTGCTTGGCTTGACGAGGCGCTCGCGGGACGGCACTACGCGCAGTTCGCCTTCGACTCGGTGCACGTCGACGAGGTGACGGACGACTACACCGAGTCCCGTGCCCTCGAACTCGGCTTCCACTACTTCGACCAACTGGTGGTGGCCTACGAGGACCGGGCCGCCGACCTGATGGCTCGGATGGTGATCGTCCTCCGGGATGAAGGCGAACTGGACCTGCGAGCGCCGGAGCTGACGGAGTTGGGCTCCGAGTGGGACGGGTTCACCCCGCCCGATCTGTACATCACGGCGCGGAAACCGATACCGCGACCCTACTTCGTGGAAGAGTACAAGAAGCCGTACCCCGTTGGGTCTTTCCGCGCTCCACACGGTGTCTACCACGCGTACTACCGCTCCCACCGCCAGGACGACACCATCGACTTCGGCCGTACTGTGAACATCGAGCACTACCCCTTGGCGTGACCGCACAACGACATGGAGCACGCCGTTCCGCAGAACGTGGACAACCGCTGCGCGGCCGGTGGACGCGCAGCGGTTGTCGTGCCGGTCGGTGTCCTGACGAGCCGGTGCCTTAACGAGCCGGTGGCGTGGCGAAGACCAAGCCCTGGGAAGGGCTTGACGAGAGGGAGAAGTAGCTCCTCGTGACGATCTTCACGCGGTGCTGGGTGTCGGGGTCGAGTCCGGTGACGGTCGTGGACTTCTCGTGCACGGACGCGACCTTCGCGCCGTCGAGGTACACCTCGTAGGCGGTGTCCGGGTACCACCACGGTTGCGTCTGCCAGGTGATCGACGCGCTGGTCGGCGTCAGGGCTGTCATGGTCACGCCGGTCGGGCGGTTCGGGCGTTCCATGATGATGGTCTCCACGAACAGGGTGCCCAGCACGTGGGTCTGGCCCGGGGCGCGGGTGCAGGTGGTCGTGATCGTCCCGAGCGGCCTGCCGTTGGCGAGTTCCGGGCGCAGGGTCAGCCTCAGGTCGCCGGGGTGGAGGGTGTGGTCACCTCCGCGCCACAGGGTCAGGGCCGGGAAGCCGCCGGCGGCCTTGAGCGAGAGCGGTCCGCGACCGACGCGGGTGGGCGCGAAGGTCAGGTTCGCCTCGGCGGTCTTCGGCCCGCTCGGTCCCTCGAACGTCGTGGTGAACGTCGCGGTGCTGTCGCCGTCGATGCGCAACCCCGCTCCGCCGCCGGTCAGCGCCTTGTGGTCGAGGCTGAGCGCCACGTCCACGTCGATGAACTGCTCGTCCAGGTAGGCCGCGCTGTTGGGGCGCCACGACAGCTCGTCGGGCAGCCCGGCCGTGATGTCGGCCCGCACCGGCAGGCTCTGCCCGGTCGGCAGGGCGCACAGGTAGTCGTACCCCGCGGTGACCGGAGCGGCCGACGCGGTCCCGCCGGTCGCCACCGCGAGCCCGGAGCACAGCAGCCCCAGGACGAGCGATCTGATCGCGACACGCAGGGGTTTGGTGGTAGAACGCACGAGATCTCCCTCTCTACAGGGAAGTACACCGAAGGTAGTGCCTGGTCGTGCGCCCACGAAGAGGATGCCACACCCCTCGGACGTTCGGCACCGTTCCGGACGCCTGCGTACGGGTTCGCACCGAGCGCGGGAGCGCGGGCCGGGCGGTGAACCGCGCGAATCCGTTGGCAGAACGGAGCATTGGTCACGTTTCGTCGGGCGGTGCCGAGGCGGCGGGGCTCGGTGCAGCGCTTGGTCTGTTCGGCGGTAGCAGCACCCTGTCAACGGTGGCCTGATCGAGTGGCGGGGAACACCGTTTGGCTGCTGTGGAAGGGGGATGTGCCACCGGCGGTCACCGAGACCGCCGCACAGGCGGCCGCCGAGCTCGCCGGTGCCGCGCCGACCAAGGGCTTCACCGGTCTGGGAGGTCGGGGTCAAGCGGCCGGTGGACGGGGCACTCATGTCGGCACGCGGTGCCGGCGCGGTTCCCTGGACGTTCGTCACCACCGCGTTCCGGTGCGCAAGAACAACGGCCAGGAGGCGATCCTCACCGCCGAGCACTGCGGGACGGACTGGGACTGGAACACCCCGGACGGGGACCGGCTCGTGGGGCGCAGTGAGGGCGGCCGGGCAGACCTGGACACCACCGTGCTGACGGGACCCGGGTACGGTTCCGCGATCTGCGTCGGCCCCTGGGACGCGGAGACCACCTCGGCCCGGCCGGTCGTGGGGGCCGGCAACCCGGGTTCGCCTCCGGTTCGTGGTCGGGGGCCTCCACGTTGCGCGTGACGGCCCTGAACGCGTACATCCTGCTCGACGACGACCACCGGGTCGGCCCCGGTTTCTGGACGGAGAACGAGGAGCACACGGCTTCGGCCGGCCAGGGTGACAGCGGCGGGCCGACCGCCGTGCTCAACGGTTCCGACACCACGAAGGTCTTGGCCCGGGGGATGATCTCGGTGATCTCGCCGAGTGCGCTTGGTCCGTGCACGGGGTTCGACACCAGCGGTCGCCAGTGCGGATGGTGGGCGTTCCACATCGACATCGACGACGCCCCGGGCGGACTCGGCCTGACCATCAACACCAACTGAGTCGTGGTCCGGGTGGAGGTGAGCGCCCTCGCCCGGACCGCGCGTGAGGCGGGAGGACGATGCGAGGTCATCGGATCGCAGCGGTGGTGGGGGTGCTCGTCGTGGTGGCGGGCGGGTGTGGCACTCCGGTGGGCGGCCCGGCCGGTGGGACGTCGGCGAACGTCACCACGACCCCCGACTCCCGACCGCTCGACGACCCGTCGGCGTGGAACTCCCCTCCGGTGGACGACCCGTCGGCGCGGGCCACCCGGATCGCCGAGTTCTCCAGGCGGCGGGCACCCGAAGCGTTCGCCGGCACAGCTCTGAACAAGGCGGGGCCGGCGATCCTGGTCTACCGCAAACCCGGCTCCGGGCTCGACCAGGCCGTGACGACGATCTTCGCGGGCGTCCCGGTGGAGTTCGTGGACGCCGTGCGCAGCGAGGTCGAGCTGCGCGCCGTGCTCGACCAGGTCCTCGGTGCCGCGAAGGAGTGGTCGGAGCAGGGTGTTCGCGTCCGGAGTGCGAGCATGGACTTCGTGCATGGTCGTGTCGAGGTCATGAGCCCGGACGGCGACCGCGCGGTCGACCTGCTCAAGCGGCGGTACGGCGACGTGGTCGAGGTCGTGGACGGCGACGTGGTGCCCCCGACGATGCCTGGCACGTCGAGGCGCTGAGGCACCACCGGCGACGGGGCGTCGCCGCGCGGGCCGGGGATCGCGGTCAGGCGGTGGTCGGCGTCGGGGTTTCGCGGCCCAGCCACGCGTCCGGACCGAACACCTCGTAGCGGATGTCGGTCGCCGCCACGCCGCGATCCAGCAGCGCGCGCCGGACGATCCGCATGAACGGCAGCGGACCGCACAGCAGGACCCGGGTGCCGGGCTCGACCGGGATCAGGTCCGGGTCGATTAGACCGGCCGCGATCTCGGTGCGGGGCGGGAGGCTCGTCGGGCGGCCGTTCTCGTACCAGAGCAGCAGCGACGCCGTGGGCAGGTGCTCCACCGCCGCGAACAGGTCGGCTCGCAGCGCGTGCGCGGCGGGTGCGCGGTCGGCGTGGACGACGGTCACCGGGCGCGGGTCGTCGCGTCGGGCCAGGTCGAGCAGGGTGGCGACGACCGGTGTCGTGCCGACGCCCGCGCCGACCAGCAGCAGCGGGCGGTCGTCGGCGGGCAGGACGGCGTCGCCGAACGGCGGGCTCACGGCGAGCCGCGTGCCGGGCGTGACGCCGTGCAGGAGGGGGGACACCTCGCCGGCGGGCCGGTCGTCGGCGGCGCGGTGCCGCTTCACGGTGATGCGGAGGTCGTCCTCGCCCGGCGGGCTGCTGATCGTGTACTGGCGGACCTGCCTGCCGCCGTCGGGCAGGGTGACCGCGACGCTCACGTACTGGCCCGGCCGGTGGACCGGCGGCGGGCCGTCCACCGGACGCAGGCGCAGGCTGAGCACGTCCTGCGTCTCGCGCTCGACGCCGGTCACCACGTGGGTGCTGAACGGTCGGCCGAAGTCGTTGCCCGCGCCCTGGTACAGGCGGGCTTCCTCGGCGACCAGCAGGCACGCGAACAGCCAGTAGACCTCGTCCCACGCCGCGATCACGTCGGGCGTCGCGGCGTCGCCCAGGACCTCGCGGATGGCGGCCATGAGGTGCCGGCCGACGACCAGGTACTGGGCGGGCGCGACGCCGAGCGACGCGTGCTTGTGCGCGATCCGGCTGATCACCGCGGTGAGCGGCACCGGTCCGAGGCCGGCGAAGTGCCCGGCGACGGCGGCGACGGACGCGGCCAGCGCCTGCCGCTGCACGCCGGTGGCCTGGTTGCCCCGGTTGAACAGGTCGAGCAGTTCCGGGTGGGCGGTGAGCAGCCGGCGGTAGAACCGGCCGGTGATCTCCGCGCCGTGGCGGGCGACGGTGTCGGCGGTGGCGCGGATGATCCGCACCGAGTCTGGGGCGAGCATGGCAGGTGGCCTTCCGCTGCGAGTCGATCTCGACATAAAAAAGGTATCAGCGATGCCTCTTTTCAGTCCCCGTGCTGATGAACACCTAGAACCAGGGACCTTTGGACGTTCCTCGGGCGGTACCGACTGCTTGGTAGCCTCGGCCCATGCGGTTGACCAGGGGTACCGACATCGCGCTCCGGGTGCTGATGGTCGCCGCCGCCCGCCAACGGCTGTCCACTGTGGACGAACTCGCCGAGCTGATGGCGGTGCCGCGCAACCACCTGGCCAAGGTGGTGCAGCGGCTGGCCCGGCTCGGCCTGCTGGTGACCGTGCGGGGGCGGACGGGCGGCCTGCGGATCGCGCCCGAGGCGCTCACCTGGTCGGTGGGCCGGGTGGTCCGCGAGTTCGAGGGGCAGGACGAGGTGGTCGACTGCGAACACCCGCCGTGCCCGCTGCGGGGCGCGTGCCGCCTGCGCGGCGCACTGCGCCGGGCGCACGACGCGTTCCTGGCCGAACTCGACGCGGTGCCGCTGCACAGCCTGGTCAGCCCGCCGATCGCCGACCTGGTGACCGCCGACCCGGTGCCGGCTGACCGGCCGGCCGCCGACGTGGCGAGCGGTGACCGGCCGCACCGCCTCCCGCTGGTCTGATCGACGCACAGCCGTTCGGCGCAGGACAGGTGCAGCGCAGGACGGTTCAGCGCAGGGTGGGCACGTCGCCGTTCTCCGCGCGGGTCACCTCGACGTCGCGCCGGCCGCCGCGCCACTGCGCGCCCAGGCGGCGCACCACCGCCGCGTCCGGTGGGCGGCGGCCCAGGCCGATGGCGAACCGCACGGCCTTCGCGTCGCGCTCGAACGGGCGCGGCCACGCGTGTGCGTCCGCCGCTCCCGCCGACTCCAGCGCGGTCAGCAGCGCCCGCAGCCGGCCGCGCACCGGCCCGACCTGGTCCGGTGGCGTCGTCACGACGGCCCACGCCGCGTGCGCCCGGTGCAGGTACGGCGGGGTCGACAGGCCCTCGCCGCCGGCCTCGGCGATCTCCCACCCCCGGTACAGCTCGGTGGTCAGCAGGTCGCGGAAGCCCGGTCCCACCTGGTCCGTGCACGACCGGACCGGCGCGGCGGGCGTCATGATCGTCACCGGGGCCCCGGTCCGGCCGACCTGGCCGGTGAGGCTGATCGGGTCCCGCCAGTCCCACGCGGCCCACGTCCCGAAGAAGTCCCCGAGCCGGTCACCGCCGTCGAGCGCGGTCCGGGCCGCCAGCACCGCCCACCCGAGCCCGGGTACGCCGCCGAACGGCGCGGAGTCCAGGCCGCGCGCCCGCGCCCACGCCTTCACCTCCCGGGCCAGCCGCTGGAAAGCACCGGCCCGGTCGCCCACCGCCGCCAGGAGCGCGTCGGCGTCGCCAACCGAGGCCGCCGCGACCGGATCGCCCTCCACCGCCTGCACGAGGTCGACGCCCAGCCCGCCGACGTCCAGCCGCCACCCCGGCGACCGCGCCCCGACCACCGGCCGCAGCCCGGTCGCGTCCGGCAGCGCCGCCCGCACCCGCTCCGCCACGGACGCCGGCCCGACCGCTGCCGCACCGGACACAGCGGCATCGGACACGGCGGCACCAGCCACCGGGGGAGCGGCCATGACGACCAGGTCCAAGTCGCCGTCCGGCAGGGCGCAGCCCGTCCGGCGCGAACCGACCACGCGCACGTCGCCCAACGCCTCCGCGAGCGCGTGCGCGACCCGGTCGGCCACCGCGTCCAGCGACGGGCCCGGCGGGTCGGGCTCCTCGGCGCACCACCGGACCTCGCCCGTGCCGAGCGCGACGGCCAGCCGGGGCCGCATCGGTCCGGCACCGCGCCGGGACAGCACCACCACCTCGTCCACCCGGCCGTCCCGCGCGCCGATCCGCTCGGCCGCCTGCCGCGACCGGCCGACGGTGAGGTGCGGGGTGAACCCGTCGCGCGCGGGTGTGGCCGGGAACCGCCGGCGCAGCGCGTCGTGCAGCGCCGTCCACGGGCCGCCGCCGGCCGCCGGGTCGAGCCACACCAGGTCGGGCCGGAACTCCCGGACGCCCTCGACCCGCACCGGGAACGGCGGCAGCCCGGCCACCGCCCCGGCCAGCAGCGGCGCGGCGCGCTCGAACTCCGACTCGGGCACGAACCCGTGCAGCAGCGTGACGTGCGGCGGCCAGCGGTCGGCGCGCGGGTCGTGCTCCCGGCGCAGCCGCTCGACCTCCTCCCACGGTCCGGGCAGCCACACCACGGCCGTGCGCGGCGTCGGCGGCACGTCGAGCACCCCGGCCGGCGAGTCCTCGGCGACCGGCACCACCAGCCCGGTCAGCACGCCGTAGTGGTCCGACGGGAACAGGCCGTCCACCGGTCGGTCACCGACCAGTTCCGCCCCCGTGCAGCGCACCCGGCCGCGCACCAGCACCCGGTCGAGCCGCGCGGCACGCCCGGTCAGCGACGACACGGCCGCCAGCGGGTTGGTCACCGGGTCGAACGTCGGCGGCTCGTCCTCGCGCGCCTCCAGCCACGCGTCGCGCATTCCGAGCGCGGTCGCGGGCCGGCGCGTGCCGTCGTTGAAGTCGCCGACCAGCACCACGTCGCCGTCGACCCCGGCCAGCGCCTCGCCGACGCGGGCGAGCTGCGCCCGCCGCTTGGCCGCGCCGTTGGCGGTGTGGTCGCTGGTCAGGTGGGTGGCGGCGACCACCAGCGGACCCGACGCAGTCGCCACGACGGTCGCGGCCACCGCCTTGTGCGCGCCCAGCGGCAGCCGCCCGGCCTCCAGCACGGGCAGCCGGCTGAGCACCACGACCCCCGTGCGGTCGACGTCCGGCGCGGCCGGGTCCACGTCGAGCGCGTAGCCCGCCCGCACCCACGGCTGCGCCAGCAGCAGGGCCAGCAGCGCGGGCTCGACCTCCTGCAGCGCGATCACGTCCGCGTCCGCCGCCGCCAGCGCCGCGAGCAGCAACGGCCGCCGCCGCGCGGTGTGCACCAGCTCCCGGTCGTACCGGTCCCACAGCACGTTCCAGGTCACCACCCGCACGGCCGCCGCCGGTCCCGGCCGGGCGCGGTCCGGCCCGGCGAGCGGTGCCCAGCCGCGCGCCGGGGTCCAGGCGTGGGGCGTGCTCGCGGTGAACGCGGACGGGCTGAGCAGGCGCGGCGCGCGCACCCGGCCCGCCGTCGAGTCGCCGACCCGGTCCAGCCCGGTCTCCCGGTCCCACACCCGCTCGCCGTCCGCCTCCACGAACAGCACCCGGTGCCACGGCACGTCGCCGCCGGGCGTGAAGGCCGGCAGCGCGACCCTCTTGGGCCGGGCCCCGCGCTGGTGCAGGCCCAGCACGAAACGGGCCGGGTCGAACCTCGGGTCCCAGCGGACCTGGTGGTAGACCTGCTCGCTGGTGCGCATCACGGCTCCTCGTCGGCGATGACGCCGGCCGCGCCGACGTACCAGGTCCGGTGCGCCTGCCACGGGTAGGGCGGGTCGAACCGGCGGGCCTGCGCGTCCTGCACCGGGGCCGGCACGGGGTGCGCCCGCGCCGCGTTGCGCCGTGCCGCCTCGCGCCCGTCCACCAGCAGCACGGCGTGCGTGAGCGTCGCGTCGTGCCGGCGCGCGACCTCGTGCACGGCCACCCGCTGCCGGGCGGTGAGCGAGGTGGCGTCCCACACCACGGTCCGGTGCGCGCGCAGCGCGGCGTCCAGCCGGTCCAACCCCTCCCGCAGCACGCGCGCGTTCGCGCGCTGGTCGGCGCGGTCGCCGGCTTCCTCGCGCAGGTCGTCCAGCGACACCCGCGCGTCGACGTCGGGCAGCCCGGCGACGAACGTCGACTTGCCGCTGCCCGCGACGCCGCAGGTCTGCACGAGCGCCGGGTGGTCGCCGGCCCGCCACCGCCACGTCGCGGCCTCCGCCTCGGCGGCGCCGAGCACCCGCCCGGCGCGGATGCTCGCGTCCCGAGCCTCGGCCAGGCACCGGCCGCGCAGCGCCGCGCGCAGCCCGTCCCAGCCGCCGACCTCCTCGGCGTGCAGGGCCGACCACGCCACCCGCTCCCGCCCGTCGTGGTCGTCGGGCGGCAGCACGGCCGCCGCCACCGCGTGCAGCACGTCCAGCTCGACCGCCGTCGACATCCGCAGCAGGCCGGGCCGGCGCGCGTCGTCCGGGAACGGGTCGGCCGGCCGCCGGTGCAGGCCGACCAGGTCGCCGACCCGCCGGGCGAGCCCGACGCCGACCACGCCCGCCAGCGCCGACATCAGCAAGCCCCGCCCCGCCCCGTGCAGCGCGGCGGCGAGCACACCCGCCAGGCGCGCGTCACCGACCCGGGCCAGGCCCTCGGCGACCACCTCGGCGGGTGCCGCGTCCCCGGCCAGGCCGACGACGTCCAGCAGGTCCGCGACGGCGAACGGCCCCCCGGACCGCACGTCCCACAGCACGGAGCGGGCGGCCCGGCCGTTGGGCACGACGGGGGCGTTCATCCAGTGCGTGCCGGTCCGCACGTGCCGCGCGCGCACCCACTTGGCCACCCGCGACCCGAACTCGGCGCGGTCGAACCCGTCGGCCGCGCGCACCACGAACCCCTCCTGGCGGTCGGTGTCGACCTTCAGCCGGCGCAGCGCGCGCTCGTCGAAGACGCCGCGCCACAGCACCGGGGGAGTGGGCACGCCGACGCCCCGCAGGAAGCGGGCGGTGTCGTCCCAGCCCAGGCAGCGGTCGCCGTCCCACACCGAGAAGCCGTAGAACCAGCTCTCCAGCCCGGAGTAGGCCAGCGAGTGGCGCGCGTAGACGTTCTCGCCGCAGATCCGGCGGCCCGCCGCGAGGTGCGGCGCGATCCGGCCCTGGAGCGCCTTCACCCACGAGCGCGACGGGTGGTGCGCCGAGTCCACCGACCGGGCGTGCAGGCCGTCCGCGTACAGGGTGGTGTTCTCGCCGTCGAGCTTCTCGGTGACGACGACCTCCCGGCCGCGCAGCCCGTCCAGCCCGGTGACCCGCACGTCGTCCGGCGACGCGCCCGGCGACCACGGGAGGTGCGGCGTGCGCGGGTAGTGCGCGCGCATGGCGTTTCCCCTCCCCAGTCGGCGCGGCGGGTGTCCCGGTGCACCCTAGAGACCGCCGCCCGGCGTGATCGACCGCATTTCCGCGACCGCGCGCGGCCGGCGGTCGATACCATCGCGGGTCGACGGTGCACGGACGGAAAGGAAGATTGTGGAAACGCTGGAGTTCCAGTCGGAGGCGCGTCAGCTGCTGCGGCTGATGATCCACTCGATCTACTCGAACAAGGACACGTTCCTGCGCGAGCTGGTGTCGAACGCCTCGGACGCGTTGGACAAGCTGAGGCTGGAGACGTTCCGGGACAAGGACCTGGTCGCGGACACCTCGGACCTCCACGTGGCCATCGAGGTCGACCGCGCGGCCCGGACCCTCACCGTGCGCGACAACGGCATCGGCATGACCCGCGACGACGTGGTCGGCCTGATCGGCACCATCGCCAAGTCCGGCACGGCGGAGTTCCTGGACAAGCTCAAGGAGGCCAAGGACGCCGCCGCGTCCCAGGACCTCATCGGCCAGTTCGGCATCGGCTTCTACTCGACGTTCATGGTCGCGGACAAGGTCACCCTGGTCACCAGGCACCCGCGCTCCGCCGAGGGCGTGCGGTGGGAGTCGACCGGCGAGGGCACCTACACCATCGAGGACGTCCCGGACGTCCCGCAGGGCACGTCGGTGACCCTGCACCTCAAGCCCGCCGACGCCGAGGACCAGCTCGCCGACTACACCTCGACCGCGAAGATCACCGAGATCGTCAAGCGGTACGCCGACTTCATCACCTGGCCGATCCGGCTCGCGCCGGAGGAGGAGGGCGGCGAGCCGACCACCGTCAACTCGCGCAAGGCGCTGTGGGCGCGGCCCGCCTCCGAGGTCACCGAGGAGGAGTACGCCGAGTTCTACCGGCACGTCAGCCACGACTGGAACGCGCCGCTGGAAACCATCCGGATGCAGGCCGAGGGCACGTTCGAGTACCAGGCGCTGCTGTTCCTGCCGTCGCAGGCGCCCTTCGACCTGTTCATGCGCGAGCGCAAGCGCGGCGTCCAGCTCTACGTCAAGCGGGTCTTCATCATGGAGGACTGCGAGGAGCTGATGCCGGAGTACCTGCGGTTCGTCAAGGGCGTGGTGGACGCCCAGGACCTGTCGCTCAACGTCTCGCGCGAGATCCTCCAGCAGGACCGGCAGATCCAGCTCATGCGCCGCCGGCTGGTCAAGAAGGTGCTGTCCACCGTGAAGTCGATGGCGGCCGACAAGCCCGACGCCTACCGGACGTTCTGGCGCGAGTTCGGCGCGGTGGTGAAGGAGGGCCTGATCGCGGACTCCGAGAACCGCGACGCGATCCTGGCCGTCTCCTCGTTCGCCTCCACGCACGACGAGGAGGAGCCGACCACGCTGGCCTCCTACGTCGAGCGGATGAAGCCCGACCAGCAGCACATCTACTACATGACCGGCGACTCGCGGACCGCGATCGAGCAGTCCCCGCACCTGGAAGCGCTGCGCGCCAAGGGTTTCGAGGTGCTGGTCCTGACCGACCCGATCGACGAGATGTGGGTCGGGTCGGTGCCCGCCTTCGCCGGCCACGAGTTCCAGTCGATCGCCAAGGGGCAGGTCGACCTGGAGACCGACGAGGAGAAGGCCGAGGCCGAGCAGCGCGAGAAGGACTTCGCCGGGCTGCTGGGGTGGCTGACCACGACGCTGGACGAGCACGTCAAGCAGGTCCGGCTGTCCTCGCGGCTGACCACCTCGCCCGCGTGCGTGGTCGGCGACACGCACGACCTGACCCCGCAGCTGGAGAAGATGTACCGGGCGATGGGGCAGGAGATGCCGCACGTCAAGCGCATCCTGGAGCTCAACCCGAACCACCCGCTGGTGAGCGGGCTGCGGGAGGCGTTCGACGGCTCGGAGGACCACGCCGCGCTGGTCGGCACGGCGGAGCTGCTGTTCGGCACGGCGGTGCTGGCCGAGGGCGGCGACCTGCCCGACCCGGCCCGGTTCGCCAAGCTGCTGGCCGACCACCTCCAGCGCTCGCTGTGACGCGCGGGCCGTCGCCCCGGTCCACCCCGGGGCGACGGCCGTCCCCGCTACATGCGCTCGGGTGCGGTGATGCCGAGGAGGCCCAGGCCGTGGCCGAGGGTGCGCGCGGTCAACCGGCACAGCGCGACCCGGTTGCCGCGCACCGGCTCGTCGGCCTTGAGCACCGGGCACGCCTCGTAGAACGCCGTGAACGCCCGCGCCAGCTCGTAGAGGTACCCGCAGAGCCGGTGCGGTTCCAGCGCGTCCGCCACCTCGACGAGCACCGCCCCGTAGCCGTCCAGCTCCAGCGCGAGCGCCCGTTCGGCCGGTTCCAGCGGCACGTCGGCGTCGATCGCGGACTCGCCCGCCCGGCGCAGGATCGAGCTGATCCGGGCGTGCGCGTACTGGAGGTACACCCCGGTGTTGCCGGTGAACGACACCATCCGGTCGACGTCGAACGCGTAGTCCTTGACCCGTGAGGTGGACAGGTCCGCGTACTTGACCGCGCCGATGCCCGCCTGCTCGGCGATCCGGTCCAGCGCTTCCGGGGCGAGCGCGGGGTTCTTCTCCGCGACCACGGCCCGCGCGCGCCCGACGGCGGCGTCGAGCAGGTCCGACAACCGGACCGTGCCGCCCGCGCGGGTCTTGAACGGCCGCCCGTCCGGGCCGAGGACCGTGCCGTACGCGACGTGCTCGGCGCGGGTCGCGCCGGTCAGCCAGCCGGCACGGCGGGCCGCCTCGAACACGAGCCGGAAGTGCAGCGCCTGGCGCGCGTCGGTGACGTAGACCAGGCGGTCGGCGGCCAGCGCGCGGACGCGGTGGCGGAGGGTGGCCAGGTCGGTCGTGTCGTACCCGTAGCCGCCGTCGCTCTTGCGCACCACGAGCGGCACCGGGGTGCCCTCGGGCCCGGTGACCTCCTCGGAGAACACGACGACCGCGCCGTCGCTGACCACGGCGACGCCTGCGGCGAGCAACTCCTCCACGGTGTCGGCCAGCAGCGGGTTGTAGAACGACTCGCCGACCGAGTCCTCCGGCGTGAGCAGGACGCCCAGCCGGCGGTAGAGCCCGTGGAACGCCTTCTCGGACTCGGCCACGATCGCCCGCCACGCGGCGACCGTCTCCAGGTCGCCGGCCTGCAGCTCCACCACCCGGGCGCGGGCGCGGTCGGCGAACGCCGGGTCGGCGTCGAACTCCGCCCGCGCGGCCCGGTAGAGCGCGTCCAGCGCGGACACCCCGCTGCCGCCGTCCTGGCCCGCCGCGCCGGGGTGCCACGCCGCGCCGGGGTGCTCGCGCAGGTGCTGGATCAGCATCCCGAACTGGGTGCCCCAGTCGCCGAGGTGGTTCTGCCGCACCACGTCCGCGCCCAGGAAGTCCAGCACCCGGGTCAGGCTGTCGCCGATGACCGTCGTGCGCAGGTGGCCGACGTGCATCTCCTTGGCGATGTTCGGCGCGGAGTAGTCGACCACCGTCCGCCGGCCCGCCTCCGGGCGCGGCACGCCCGAGCGCGGATCGGCGAGCCGGGCCGCGACCTGCCGCCAGATCACCCGGTCGGGCAGGGTGAGGTTGAGGAACCCGGGCCCGGACACCGCCGCGCCGCCGCCCAGCGCGTCGACCACCGAGGCGGCCAGCTCGCCGGGCGGCACGCCGACCCGCTTGGCCAGCGCGAGCGGCGCGTTCGACTGGTAGTCCGCGCGGTCGGATCGCCGCACCACGGGGTCCGCCCCGGCCAGGTCCGGTCGGACCCGGCCGATCGCACCGGCCACCGAACCGGCGACCTGGTCGAGCAACGGCGACACCGCGTGCAGGCTCATCTCCCCACGCATCCCTTCGCGAGCGTGCCCTGGTTCGGGTGGCCCACCTTCTACGGGAACCGGGGTGCGCGGGGCCACCTTATTTCGGCGGTCGCGCACCCCCCGGGACCGGGAGCCCGGCGCGATCAGCTCCGGGCGTCGGTCCACGCGGTGCCCAGCGCCTCGGCGAAGGTCTCCACGGGCTGCGCGCCGGACACGCCGAACTTGCGGTCGATCACGAAGAACGGCACGCCGTTCGCGCCGAGCTGGGCGGCCTCGGCCTCGTCGGAGCGCACCGCGTCCAGGTAGGACTGCGGGTCCTCCAGCACGCCGCGCGCCTCGACCGGGTCGAGGCCGGCCTCCTTGGCGACGGTGACCAGCGCCTCGGTGCCGAACAGCGAGGTGCCCTCGGCGAAGTGCGCCGCGAACAGCTGCTTCACCAGGCGGTGCTGCACGCCCTGCTCGCGGGCGAAGTGCAGCAGCCGGTGGGCGTCGAGGGTGCTGCCGACCTCGCGGTCGGTGCGGTAGCCGAGGCCCTCGCCGCGCGCCAGCTCCGCGACCTCGCCGTCCATGGTCGCGCCGCGCGGGCCGTACTTGGCGGTGAGCATGTCGGTGACCGACTCGGTGGCGCCGGGCTCGCGGGCCGGGTCCAACTCGTAGGAGCGGTGCACGACCTCGACGTCGTCGGCGTGCTCGAAGCCGGCGAGCGCCTGCTCGAAGCGGGTGATGCCGATGTAGCACCACGGGCAGACGAGGTCGCTCCAGATTTCAACGCGCATGTGGCTGTTCCTCAAAGCATGGGGCTGGTCAAGCCGGGCTGGTCGCCCACCAGCTTACACTGCGCTTTCGACAGCACTAACTTTTACGCAGCGCTGACCGGCGGTAAGCTGTCAGGGTGAAGTTCGACGTCTTCGCCAAGGACTGCCCGTCGCGTGGGGTATTGGACCACCTGACCGGTCGGTGGGGTGTGCTGACCCTGACCGGCCTGCGCCGGGGCCCGGCCCGGTTCAACGCGCTGCGCCGGCGGGTGGACGGGGTCAGCGAGAAGATGCTCGCGCAGACCCTGCAAGCGTTGGAACGGGACGGTTTCGTGCGGCGGGAGGTGCTCGCGGCCATGCCGCCGAGCGTCAACTACTCGCTGACCCCGCTCGGTGAGACGACGGCGGACCACCTGCTCGCGTTCATCGGTCACGTGCAGGAACAGATGCCGGCGGTGCTCGACGCGCGAGCGGCGGCGGAGCAGCGCGCCTGACCGTGCGTGGGTGTGGATGCGCCCGACACCTCGGACTGGTGATCGGGCGGCGCGGCCGGTCGTCACATGCGGTGACTACGGGCCGATCGTGATCGACTGACGGATGATCTTGCGCCACCAACGGGCGGACTGTTCCCCTTCCGGGTCGGCTGCTACGCGTTCGCGCGGCGCAGGCGTTCGGCGGCCTGCGCGCGGACGGTGCCGCACGACAACGGGGCGTCCCCGTGCAGGGCCTCCCACCGCGCGTTGTGCAGCGCCGGCCACAGCCCCGCCGCCCACGCGACCTCTTGCTCCTCTGCGGTGAACCGGCGTCCCCGGTGGCGTTGGTAGGCGGCGAGGAACGCGGCCGAAGCGGCGATCGGGGCCAAGGTCGGCGGCGTGGCGCTGGAGAACGCCCCGGACGCCGCGCCGACCAGGGCCGCCTCCGGTTGCCAGGCCAGGCTGTCCCAGTCGTGCACCACCCACACGCGCCCGTCACGCCAGCGGAGGTTCTGCGCCTCGAAGTCGGCGTGACCGAGCACGCGCGGCAGGGCCGTGGCGAGCAGCCGCACGCGGACCCGCCCGGCGGCCTCCACGACGTACCGGGGCACGGCCCGCTGGTCGCGTTCGTCGAGGAACCCGATCGGGGGCCACAGCCCGGGACCGTCGTGGTCCCACCGCACCCAGCGGGGGTTGGGCAGCGGAGGGGGCACGTCGACCGCCGCCAGCTCCGCCGTCGCCCGCGCGAACACCGCCGCACAGCGGGCCGCGACGTCCGGCGAGTCACCGGCGAGCGGTGCGCCGCCGGGCCGGAACTCCTCGGCGTGCACGGCAAGGCCGTCGACCGCGAGCACGGGCGTGAGCGGGCGTGGACACGGGAAACCTCGCTCCGCCAACCGCTTCTGCGCCACCACGCACGCCCCGGCCCGCCCGTCGTCCGCGCGCGCCTTCACCACGACGTCCCGACCGTCGTCCAGCCGCACCCCGAACACCGTCGAGATCCGCTGCCACCGGAAGATCACGCGGACGGGTCGTGCGCCCAGGTGGGCGTCGCACCACGCGTCCAGCCACCCCGGCAGGTCGTCCGACGCCATGGGGACGACTGTGCCACGCCCTGCCGATCGCGGGGGTGCGCTGCTCGCCGGAGTCACCAGTGCAGGCCAATTCTGTTACGAGCACCTGTGGCGCGCATCACGGTTGAGCCCGGGTTGGTCGTCTTACCAGCGGAGTCAACGGTTCCCGCGCCCTCCTTCCGGAGAGGTTATTTCACCGTCGTGAAATTGGAGTCGGAAAAGGGCCGGTATTCGGTTGTTAGCGTCCTCGGAGCCGTCCGCGAACACCTCGGCGCGCGGTACGACGACTGGAGGAACAGACATGGTGAAACTCGCCCGTGCCCTGACCGCCGCCACGGCCGCCCTCGCCGGGGTGGCCGCCCTCTCGCTCGGGGCGGGCACCGCCCAGGCGTCCTCGACCGACCCGGTCTACCTGCTCACCACCGACAACGTGACCTGCGGGCAGATCGGCACCAACGGCACGAGTGGCGGCGTCTTCTCCAGCTACGAGTGCAGGAGCGGCATCGCCGGCTACAGCGTCCTGGTGCGGCCGACGAGCGGCTCGTTCGACAACGTCTACCTCGCGACGCTGTCCCTCGCGGATTGCGCCTCCGCCGGCGACAACGGCGTGAACGGCGCCATCTGGTCGAACTACGTGTGCCAGTTGGGCGTCGCCGGCTACAGCCTGAAGGTGACCGGCTGAGCGCCGGGCTGGGCGTTCCAGATTATTCCCACATCCACCCCAGGCGGCCTGCCTAGCTTGGGCGGCGATGGTCCGCCGGGTGCCCGACCTGGCGGAGAAGGGGGAAAGGATCGTGCGTACGTTCACGAGGATGGCGACCGTGGCGCTGTCGACGGCGGCTGCGGCCACGGCGGTGGCCACGGTGTCGTTGCCCGCTGCGTCGGCTGCCGAGGTGTCGGCTGCGGTGACCTGCCAGACGGGGATCGACTCGCGGGGGCCCGGCGGGGCCGGGCGCGGGCACACGTGGTGCACCGGGAAGCGCGTCTACGTGCAGACCACCGTCTACTGCGACAACGGGTCCAGCTCCAAGAGCGCCTGGCTGTGGGAGTACTCCAAGGCGGAGTGCCAGTACGGCATCAAGGCGTACAAGGTCTCGTACGCCACCCGTACCTGACCGCCGGTCGCACGGCCCCCGGCACCGCGTGCCGGGGGCCGTGCGGTCCGGGCCTCACAGGCAGGGCGGCTGGTAGCCGTTGATGCGCAGCTCGCGGAATTCGAGCTTGTTGGGCGTCTTGCCGACGAACACCAGGCCGCGCGCCTCGGCCAGCGCCGACGCGAACGAGTGCCCCGGCTTGCCCAGCTCCGGCAGCCACGTCCACTTGTCGGGGGAGAAGCTGAAGAACTTCCGGACCACCTTGCCGCCGGTGGAGGGGATGAGGGTGAGCCACTTGTCGCCGCCGCTCCAGTGGGGCGCGGGGCGCAGTTGGACGTAAAGGTCGTCGGTGGCGCTGTAGGTCATCCAGAAGCCGGACGACCGGGACAGGTCCGCCTGCGCCTCGAACTCGTTGCCCAGCCACACCACGACCACGTGCCACTCGGCGTTGAGGAAGGCGACCTTGGCGGCGTACCCCTTGCCCTGGCGGACGAGCAGGCTGCCGGTCGGTGGCACGGTGGTGCCCTCGCCGGACGCGAGCCACTGCTGCAACCGGTCGATGGAGGGGGTCGCGCACTCGCAACCCCTCCGGGCCGAAGGCCCGTTGTCGGGAACCCCTGCCGGCGTGGCGTCCGCGATCGCGGACGAGCCGAGGAGGGAGAAGGCCACTGCGTAGACGAGAGCCGCGAACACCTTGGAGAACGCGACCTTCGTGCGACCGTACGTCGAACTTTCGCGCATTCACCGGAAGCTAGCACAGGGACGGGCCGTACGGTGGTCTGGACCACATGAATCCGGATCGGACCGGTTCGCGCTACGTGGTGCCGAACCCGCCTTGTGCGGCAACGACTCCAGGGAACGAGCGCATCCGGGGGAACGTCGAGGCGTAGCAGGAGCGCAACGCGTTGGGCTCGACGGCCGACGTGCCGGACCGCCGGAAGCGCACCTCAGCCGACGGGGTTGCGCGGTCGGCTCAGCGCCGCGTTCACGGCTCGTGCCGCGTGGCGCACGGCGTCGGCGACGAACGAGCGGCGGCGCTGGTCGGGTAAGACCGCGCCGACCGCGCCCACCTGCCGCCCGGTCGGCGTGAGCACCGGGGTGGTGACGAGGTCCAGGTCCCGGGGCACCGGGCAGCCCGGTCTCAGCAGCAGCACGTCCTCGGGGCCGGCCGGGCTGGTCGCCGCGACCAGGTCCTCCCGGCGGCAGCGCACGGTGAGCACCGCGCCGGACCGGGTGGCGGCGGCCAGGTCCTGCAACGGGCGGCGGGCGGCGGCCAGCAGGTGCGGGTAGGGCTGCCATGCCTGGCCGAGCCGGAAGACCTGCGGGCCGACCCGGTAGAGGTCGCTGGACCGCTCCACCACGCCCAGCGCTTCGAGCTGCCGCAACAATCGGTGGGTGGTCGCCTTGGGTATTCCGCAAAAATGTGCGATCCAGGTCAACCCGACTCCATCCGGATGGCTCACCAGTGCGTCCAACAGGGTGAATGCGCGGCCCAGGACACCGCGTTCCGACTCCGTTTGGTTCATGGCCTGTTGCACCCCCTCGAGTCGTCATTAAACCGGAAGTTGCTTTCCGGTCCACTGGGCGGAACAGGTGGTTTCCGGGGTGCTGCACCGGTCGCAGACTGTCGCCATGTTCAATTTCCGGAAACAGTTCGCAGTCGGTGCGGCCGTTGCCGCGGCACTGGCCCTGGGCCTGCCCCCGGGCGTTGCCGCCGCCACCCCGGACGACGATCTCCAGATCAAGTCGACCGCATCGGACTCGTCACCCCAAAGAGTGGCGGGTGACTTCAACGGTGACGGAACCGACGATGTCGCCGTGTGGCGGCCGAGTAACGGCACCTGGTACGTCCAAGGTCAGTTCACCGTGCAATGGGGTGTCGGCGGCGACATCCCGGTGGCGGCCGATTTCAACGGCGACAACATCACCGACATCGCGGTCTGGCGGCCGAGCAACGGCACCTGGTACGTGCGCGGCATCGGGAACGTCGTCTGGGGCGTGGGCGGTGACGTCCCGGTGGTCGGCGACTACAACGGCGACAACCGCGCCGACTACGCGGTGTGGCGGCCGAGCAACGGCACCTGGTACGTGCGCGGCATCGAGACCGTGGCCTGGGGTTCCGGCGAGGACGTCCCGATCGTGGGCGACTACAACGGCGACAACCGCGCCGACTACGCGGTGTGGCGGCCCAGCAACGGCACCTGGTACGCGCGCGGGATCGCCACCGTGGCGTGGGGCGTGGGCGGCGACATCCCGGTGACCGGCGATTTCGACGGCGACAACACCTCCGATTTCACCGTGTGGCGACCGAGCAACGGGACCTGGTACGTGCGCGGTATCGGCAACGTCGGCTGGGGCGTGGGCGGTGACGTCCCGGTTTCCGGCGATTTCAACGGCGACAACCGGACCGACTACGCGGTGTGGCGGCCGAGCAACGGCACCTGGTACGCGCGCGGCCTGTTCACCACGGCGTGGGGCGTCGGCGGCGACATCCCGGTGTGATCCGGCGGATACCGACACTTCGCTGAAGGCCCGGCACGGCGAAAACCCGGTGCGGGAACGCGTGGTCCGCGTTCCCGCACCGGGGCGTGCCCGGAAATCCCGTCAGGTGGGACGCGGAATAGCCGTGCGGCAGCCTTGTTGGCACCGGCGACGACGTTTTCGTGGAATGAGGTGCGCGGTGGGCAGTGCGGTGGCGGAACAGGCGCAGGGGTTCGCCCGGCAGTGGCAGGAGTGGAAGGACGAGCGGGAGCGGTTGCTGGCCGACCCGCACGGCTGGTTGGCGCTGGTGTCGCTGGACTGGTTGGAGGACGCGCCGCGCGCCTACCCGGGCCTGCCCGGCGTGTGGTGGCAGGACGCCGACGCGGCGCACTTCGACCCGCAGGGCGCGCAGGCCGTCCACGACGGTGCGCCGGTCACCGGACCGGTGCGGTTCGACCTGGTGCAGAGCGGGCCGGGGACGCGGGTGGTGGTCGGCGACGTGGAGGTCGAGGTGGCCCGCCGGGGCGGCTACCTGATCCGGGTGCACGACCCGGCGGCACCCGCGCTGGCCGGCTTCCGGGGCGTGCCGAGCTACGAACCCCGCCTGGAGTGGGTGCTCACCGGCACGTTCGAGCCGTTCGACGAGCCGCGCCCGACCACGGTCGGCGCGGTGGTCGAGGGGCTCAGCCACGTCTACACCGCGCCCGGCGTGGTCCGGTTCCGGCACGGCGCGCAGGAGCACGTGCTGACCGCGTTCAACGGCAAGGACGGCGGGCTGAGCATCCTGTTCACCGACGGCACCAGCGGGGTCACGACGTACGCGGCGAACCGGTCGCTGGCGGTGGCCGCGCCCTCGGCGGACGGGGAGGTCGTGCTCGACTTCACCCGCGCGGTGAACCTGCCGTGCGCGTTCACCGACTACGCGACCTGCCCGCTGCCGCCGGAGGGCAACCGGCTGCCGTTCGACGTCGAGGCCGGGGAGAAGATCCCCCACGAGCGCTCCTGAGCAGGAGTCGCCACGGCGGTCGCCCGCCGCGTGCCGACCGGGGTCCCGGAGCGGCCTTCGCCGCCGCTCCGGGGCCCCGGGCCCCTACCGGTCGCGCATCCCGGTGACGATCGCCGTGCGCGCCGCGCGCCGGGCCGGGACCAGGGCCGCGAGCACGGACGCGGCCACGGCCACCAGCACGGTCGCGCCGAGCTGCCCGAACGGCACGACGAAGTCCAGCGGCTGGGTGGGCGTGGACGCGGCCCGCGCGAGCAGCCACGCCGAGCCGAGGCCGAGGGTCAGCCCGATCACCGCGCCCGTCAGCGCCATCAGCAGCGACTCGACCACCAGCACCCCGCGCAGTCGACCCCTGGTGAGGCCGAGCGCGCGCAGCAGCGCGGACTCCCGGGTGCGTTCCAGCACCGACAGCGACAGCGTGTTCGCGATCCCGGAGACGGCGATCAGCACGGCCAGCCCGACCAGCGCCCAGAGGAACGACAGCAACTGCCGGATGCCCTTGCTGCCGCGCTCCCGGGCCTCGGCGGAGCTCTCCACCTGCGCCAGCGGCGCGTCCCCGGTGGCGCGGTCGACGGCGGCCCGGCCGTCGACCGCCGACACCCCGGGCTCGAGCTTGACCAGGACGTCGGCGAACCCCGTGGCACCGGGTTGCAGTTGCTGCCGGGTGCCGAACTCGACCAGCCCGAGGTCCAGTCCCGTGGCGTTGTCGTACACGGCCACGACCTCCAGGTCCCGCTGCACGCGCTCGTCGCCGTAGGACGTGGTGGGCGCGGTGTCACCGACCACGAGACCGGTCAGCTCCGCCAGCTCGCGGCTCAGCGCGATCTCGCCGGGGCCGAGCCGGTCGAGCGCCCCGCTGAGCACGGCGGGCCGGACGACCGTGCCGATCGCGTCGGCGCGCACGGCGGTGAGCTGCGCGGCGGCGCTGCCCACCTCCACGCCGAGCACGTCGCGCGGCGCGGCGACGGCCACCTCGGGCAGGCCGGCGAGCCGGTCGGCCAGGGGAGCGGTCAGCGGTCGGCCGTGCACGGAGGAGGAGACGGTGAAGTCCGCCGGGAACTGCTCGTCGAGCCGGCGGTCCGAACTCTGCTGCACCCCGGCCGCGACGCTGGTCACGAGGGTGACCACGGTCAGCCCGATGGTCAGCGCGGCGGTGGTGGCGGCGGTCCGGCGGGGGTTGCGGCGGGCGTTGGCCGTGGCGAGCCGGGCGGGCACGCCGAACAGCGCGCGCGGGACCGCGCCCAGCGCGGTGGCCGCCGGGCCGACCAGGAGCGGCCCGAGCACCAGCACCGCGCCGAGCAGGGCCGCCGACCCGGCCGTGGTGAACCCGACGCCCTCGCCGTCGGCGGTACCCAGCCCGACCGCGATGGCGACCGCGCCGGCCGCCACCAGCACCGAGGCGAACGCGATCCGGGCCCGCCCGACGCGGGCCGGGGTCGCGCCGTCCGGCGGGGTCCGCAACGCGGCCACCGGGGCGACCCGGGTGGCCTTGAGCGCCGGCAGCACGGCGGCCAGCACGGTGACCACCACTCCCACGCCGAGTGCGACGGCCGCTGTCCGCTTGGACAGCGGCAGGTACACGGCGACCTCCGCGCCGTGCGAGCCGAACGAGCCGATGCCGAGCTGGAGCAGCGCCGCGACGCCCAGCCCGCCGAGCACGCCCAGCGCGGACGCGACCACGCCCATCACCGCCGCCTCGGCCAGGACGCTGCCGAAGACCTGCCCGCGCCCCGCGCCCACGCACCGCAGCAACGCCAGCTCCCGGGTCCGCTGGGACACCAGGATCGTGAACGTGGTGGCGATGACCATCGCGGCCACCAGCAGCGAGAGCACCGAGAACGCGGTCAGGAAGCGGGTGAACCCGGCGGCCTCGGGCGCGGTCTGCCGGACCAGCGCCGCGACGGCCTCCTCCCCGGTGGCGACCACGACGTCCGACCGGTCCAGCGCGGCCCGGACCGCCGCCGCGAGCTGCTGCTGGTCCGTGCCGGGCCGGGCGCGCGCCACGACCTCGGTGAACCCCCGGTCCGGTGCGACCGAGCGCAGCGCGCCGGGCAGCACGACCAGTTCGGCACCGCTCGCCAGCTCCCCGGTGGTCACGGCGGGCCGGAACGTGCCGACCAGGGTGAACGCCCGCTCCCGGTCCTCGGCGTCCAGCAGGGTCACGCGCTGCCCGAGCGCGTAGCGGGCCGCCGTGGTCGCGTCGAGGGCCACCTCGTCGTCGGTGCCCGGGTAGCGCCCCTCGGCCCGGTCGTAGGGCCGCAGGAGCTCGTCGGACGGCAACGCCGAGACCAGGGCGGTGGCGGCCTTGCCCGACGGGCCGAGCAGCGGCACGCCGGCCGACGCGCGGCCCTCCGCCGCCGCCACCCCGGGCACGGCGCGGACCGCGTCCAGGGTGCGCTGGTCGAGCGGGCTGTCCGGGCGGTAGGACCCGGTGGTGATGGTCACCGAGACGTCCACGTTGCGGGCCGCCTTGGCGAAGGCGTCGCGCAGGCCCGCCCGCGACGCGTCGGTCAGCACCAGCGACCCGGTCACGAACGCGACGCCGAGCACGATCGCCGTGGACGACAGCAGGAGGCGGGCGGTGCGGGCCCGCAGGCCGGCGAGGACCGTGCGCAGCATCACGCGCCCCCGAGGTGCCGGAGCGCGGCCAGCACGGTGTCCGGGGTCGGGCGGTCGACCTCGCCCGCGAGCCGGCCGTCCGCCAGCAGCACGACGCGGTCGGCGTAGGACGCGGCCACCGGGTCGTGCGTCACCATCACCACGGTCTGGCCGAACTCGCGCACCGACGCGCGCAGGAAGCCCAGCACCTCCGCGCCCGCCCGGGAGTCGAGGTTGCCGGTCGGCTCGTCGGCGAACACCACGTCCGGCCGGCCGACCAGGGCCCGCGCGCACGCCACCCGCTGCTGCTGGCCGCCGGACAGCTCCGCCGGCCGGTGCCGCAGCCGGTCGCGCAGGCCCAGGGCGTCGACGACGGCGTCGAACCAGGCCGGGTCGGGCTCGCGCCCGGCCAGCTCCAGGCCGAGCAGGACGTTCTGGCGCGCGGTGAGCGCGGGCAGCAGGTTGAACGACTGGAACACGAACCCGATCCGCTCCCGGCGCAACCGGGTCAGCTCCCGGTCCGTCCGGCCGGTGACCTCGGTCCCTCCGATGTGGACCGTGCCCGAGTCGACCGCGTCCAGCCCGGCCAGGCAGTGCAGCAGGGTGGACTTGCCCGAGCCGGACGGTCCCATGATGGCGGTGAACCGGCCGGCCCCGAACGACACCCCGACGCCGTCCAGCGCGCGGACCGAGGCGTCGCCCCGCCCGTGGACCTTCACCAGGTCCCGTGCGGTGACGGCGGCGCGGACGCCCGCCTCCCGGGGTGTGGACAGCAGTTCCATCGCGCACTCGCTCCCTGTCGCGTCCGGACGGGCCGCGCCTCGGCGGCCCGGCTCGCGGCCAGGCTGGCAGGGGCGCGCTGAGCGCCGCCTGAAGCCACCTGAAGATCGCTTCAGCTCCGGTCCGGGAGGTCTGGGAGGATGGGGACGTGCGGGTACTGGTGGTCGAGGACGAGCGGCGGCTGGCCGAGACGCTCCAGTGGGGACTGGAAGCGGACGGCTACGCCGTGGACCTCGCGCACGACGGCGGCGAGGGCCTGCGGCTGGCCGAGGAGCACCCGTACCAGGCGATCGTCCTCGACCTCATGCTCCCGGTGCTCAACGGCTACCGGGTGTGCGCCGAGCTGCGGCGACGCGGCGTGACCACCCCGATCCTGGTGCTCACCGCCAAGGACGGGGAGTACGACGAGGTGGAGGCGCTGGACACCGGGGCCGACGACTTCCTGAACAAGCCCTTCTCCTACCCGGTGCTCACCGCCCGGCTGCGCGCGCTGATGCGCCGGGGGCCGGCCGGGCGCGAGCCGGTGCTCCGGGTCGGCGACCTGGCGGTCGACCCCGGCCGCCGCACCTGCCGGCGCGCGGGGCGGGAGATCGCGCTGACCGCCAAGGAGTTCGCCGTGCTGGAGTGCCTGGCGCGGCGGGCCGGGCAGGTGGTGTCCAAAGTGGACATCATCGAACAGGTCTGGGACATGGCCTACGACGGCGACCCGAACATCGTGGAGGTCTACGTGAGCGCGTTGCGCCGCAAGGTGGACGCGCCGTTCGGCCGCCGCACGATCGGCACCGTGCGCGGCGTGGGCTACCGGCTGGTCGCCGACACGACCGGTGTCGCCGGTGGCTAGGTGGTGGCCGGTGTCGCTGCGCGCGAGCGCGGCCCTGGCCGCCGGACTGGCGTGCGCGGGCGTGTTCGCGCTGGGCGGCCTGGCGATGCGGGCGGCGGTGCACGACGGCCGGCTGGACGCCGCCGAGGGCACCACCCGCGTCCAGCTCGGCCGGGTGGCCGACGCCTACCGGGCCGGCACCCGCACCCCGCCCGCCGACGGCGGCCTGGCCGGCGACGCGATGTTCGAGGTGGTCGCCGACTCCGGTGAGGTCGTGGTGCGCAGCGCGAACCTGGCCCGGCTCGACCCGCGCCGGGCCGCGCTGCCGCCGGCCCCGGCCGGTGCGCCGCCGGACTGGACCACCCGCACCACCGACACCCTGCGGCCGGGGCAGCACCCCGACTGGCGGGAGTACCGCGAGTACACCGTGCTGGGCACGGTGGTCGACGGCGTGCCCTCCGCCCTGGTCGAGCCCCTCGGGCGGGCCGCCGCGACGCCGTTCACGGACCTCGCCGGCACCGAGGACGGCCGCCGCCACCGGCTGACCCTGTACCTGTTCGTGCTGCCCTGGGACGCGCAGTCCGCGGCGCGCGGCGTCACCCAGGTGCTGCGCACCG
This sequence comes from Actinosynnema sp. NPDC050436, assembly GCF_040655415.1. NCBI lineage: Bacteria > Bacillati > Actinomycetota > Actinomycetes > Pseudonocardiales > Pseudonocardiaceae > Actinosynnema > Actinosynnema sp. NPDC050436. The sequence continues at coordinate 136,657 of NZ_JBFAJV010000007.1, forward strand.
CCGTCCCGGTCGCGGTGCTCGTGGTGGCGGCCGTCGCGTGGCTGGCGACCGGCCGCGCGTTGCGCCCGGTGGAGGCGATCCGGCGGGAGATGGCCGAGATCGGCGAGCACGACCTCGCCCGCCGCGTGCCCGTGCCGCAGTCCGGGGACGAGGTGGCCGGGCTCGCCGCCACCACCAACGCCACCCTCGACCGGCTGGAGCGGTCGCTGCGCAGGCAGCAGCAGTTCGTCGCCGACGCCAGCCACGAGCTGCGCAGCCCGCTCGCGGGTCTGCGCGCCGGGCTGGAAGTGGCGCTGCTGCACGCCGACCGCGCCGACTGGCCGCGCACCGCGAGCCGCGCGCTCGCCGACGTGCAACGCCTCCAGGACCTCACCTCGGACCTGCTGCTGCTGGCCGGGTCCGAGGCCGACCAGGTGCCGCCGGTCGCCGTGGACCTCGCGGAGATGGCCCGCGAGCAGGCCGCCGAACGCGGTGTCGCCTGCGTCGCGGACGGGCCGGCGCCCGTGCGCGGCCGGCCGGCGCGGCTGGACCGGCTGCTGCGCAACCTCCTGGACAACGCCCAGCGGCACGCGCGCTCGCAGGTCACCGTGCGGGTCACGACCGAGCACCCGGCCGGTGCCGGTCCGGGGGAGGTCGTGGTGGAGGTGCTGGACGACGGCCCCGGGATCGCGCCGGAGGACCGGGAGCGGGTGTTCGAGCGGTTCACCAGGCTGGACGACGCGCGGGCGCGGGACACCGGGGGCTCGGGCCTGGGGCTGGCCATCGCGCGCGGGATCGCGCAGCGCCACGGCGGGACGCTGCGGGTGGAGGACGGCGACGGGGCCCGCCTGGTGGCCAGGCTGCCGCTGCTAACGGATCACGCCCCCGCAGCGAGTCCACCTGCGTGAGAACAGTCCTCTTCGCCGTACTCGTCCTGGTCGCGGGGTGCTCCGTCAGCGTGACGGGCAGCGGCGGTTCCACCGCCACCACCGCGACCGCCCCCACCACAGCCGACGAGACCACGGCGGGCGGGAGCACCGCCACGACGGAACCCGGTGCGGACGAGCCGACCGGCAGCCCGCTGCCGCTGCCCCCGGTCGACGAGTCCGCGCCCACCCGGTTCTGCGACCGGCCGTTCACCGGGGCGCTGGGCAAGCCGATGCTCGCCGCCGTCGTGGAGACCCCGTCGGGCCGGCTGGACTGCGACCGGGCGGGCGCGGTGCTGGTCGACTACTACGCCGAGCGCCACGACCCCACCGCCGGTCTGCCGCCCCTCGTCGTCGCCGGCATGACCTGCAACCAGGTGCCGGAACCGGCGTTGCCGCAGGTGGTGTGCACCGACGGCGCGGACGTCATCTACTCGATGTGGCCCCAGACCTGACCCGCGCGGGTCAGGAGTCGGCCGTGCGGACGGGGGTGTGCTCGCGGGGTGCGGCCGACCGGGACGGGCCGGGCCCCGGCTTGCGCAGGCCGTGGCGCAGGACGCGCAGGACCATGCCCGGCCGCATGAGCGCGGTCGGGGGGTCCACCAGGCCGGCGACCCGCATGAACGCGTCGGTGACCTCCGGGTCCCGGGTCGCCGCGTACTGGACCCGGGCCAGGTAGGCGTTGCCGATCCGGACCTTGGGGGTGCGGCGGCCCTCCACGCCGGGGAAGTCCAGGTCGCCGCCCGCCGAGATCTCCCACGGGTTGTCCACGACGTCGGCGATGGCGGACAGCAGCGCGCCGGTCCGCACCTCGTCGTGGGCGCGGAGGTGGTCGCGCAGCGCGACCGCCTCCAGCGCGGCGACGCTCATGCCCTGGCCGTAGACGGGGTTGAAGCTGCACACCGCGTCACCGATCGGCACCAGCCCGTCGGGGAACCGGCGCAGTCGCTCGTAGCGCCGGCGGACGCTGGCCGGGAAGCGGAAGCTCACCGGGTCGTCCAGCGGCTGCCCGTCCACGACGGCCCGGTAGATCTCCGGCACCGGCAGCGACCGGGTGAAGTCGAGGAACCGCTCCGGGTCGGTGGGCGGGTGGTCGCCGAGGAGGCCGGTCAGCGACAGGATGCAGACGTCCCGCCCGATCTGCCCGAAGAACGCGCCGCGCGGGTGGGCCGGCGAGGCCACCGGGTTGATCGACTGGACGCCGTCGAACCACTCCGGGCGGGTGCGGTAGAGGCGGCTGGTGTAGGCCAGGCCGACCTTCACCCGCTCCTCCTCGGGCCGCCGGTAGCCCCACTGCTCCAGCCACGCCGGGGTGCGCGAGCCGCGCCCGGTGGCGTCGACCACCAGGTCGGCGGGCAGCACGCGCTCCTGCCCGGCCTTGTCCCGCACCCGCGCGCCGACCACCCGCGCGCGGTCGGCGGTCGTCTCCAGGCCGAGGACGTCGTGCTCCTCCAGGAAGTCCACAGTGGACATGTCGGCGACCTCGGCGCGGAGCCGGCCCTCCAGGAACGGCCGGGGCGCGGTCACCGACACCAGGCCGGTGTGGCTGGGGCGCAGCTCGCGGGCGTTGAAGTACCAGCGCATCTCGCCCAGGTCGCCGGTCGGCACGCCGGCCGCGCGCATCCGGTCGGTGAAGCCGGGGAACAGCTCCTCCAGCACCAGGTGGCCGCGCGCGTGCAGGCCGTGCGCGTGCCGGGTGTGCGGTGTGCCGCGCCGGGCCTCGAACACCCCCAGCACCTGGTCGCGGTCCACCACGGTGACCTCGCGGTAGGACTCGGCGAGCACCCTGGCCGCCAGCACCCCGGCGATGCTCGCCCCGAGCACAACGGCACGTCCTCGAACCAGTCTGCCCATGGCGGCGGCCTGCTTTCCGGTGTCGTCGGTTGGCGTCCTGCGGCCCGATGGTGGCAGCCGCCCGGTCCGTCGCGCTTCTCCCGGATTGCGGGGCCGCGCGGAATCCGGCCGGCGTGCCGCATCGAACCCCGTTGCGCACGGACCCCATTGCGCACGGCGGGAGATGCGCGCGCGGTGCTGCCGGCGAAGGCTGGCAGGGATCGTCACCGCCGACCCGGGGAGGGCACCCATGGACCCGTTCCGCATCGAGGTCCCCGAGACCGAGCTCGCCGACCTGCGGCAGCGCCTGACGTCGGCGCGCTGGCCCGCCGCGCCGCCCGACGAGGGCTGGGACCGGGGCGTGCCGCCGTCGTACCTGCGCGAGCTGGCCGAGCACTGGCGCGCCACCTACGACTGGCGCGCGCACGAGGCCCGCCTCAACGAGCTGCCCCAGTTCACCACCGCGATCGACGGGGTGGACGTGCACTTCCTGCACGTCCGCTCGCCCGAGCCGGGCGCGACCCCGCTGCTGCTCACGCACGGCTGGCCGGGCTCGTTCGTGGAGTTCTCCGAGGTGGTCGGCCCGCTCGCGGACCCGGTCGCGCACGGCGGCGCGGCGTCGGACGCGTTCCACGTCGTGGTCCCCTCGCTGCCCGGCCACGGCTTCTCCGGACCGGCCGGCGCGGGGTGGGACTACCCGCGCGTGGCACGGGCGTGGGCGGAGCTGATGGACCGGCTCGGCTACGGGCGCTACCTCGCGCACGGCGGCGACCACGGCGCGTTCATCTCGCTGGAACTGGCCAGGCTGGCGCCGGAGCGGGTGCTCGGCGCGCACGTGAACATGTTGCTGGCGCTGCCCGGCGGCGACCCGGCGGAACTGGCCGGGCTGACCGAGGTCGAGCAGGGGCGGCTGGCCCGGCTGGGCGCGTGGGAGCGCGAGCTGTCCGGCTACATGAAGCTCCAGGCCACCAAGCCGACCACGCTCGGGTACGCGCTCACCGACTCCCCGATCGGCCAGCTGGCCTGGATCGCGGAGCGGTTCAAGGACTGGACCGGCGCGAAGAACGTGCCGGAGGAGGTCGTGGACCGCGACCACCTGCTGACCGACGTCTCGGTCTACTGGTTCACCCGCACCGCCGCCACCTCCGCGCAGGCGTTCTACGACAACCGCGAGTACATGGCGCGGGTGTTCACGCCGGGCGCGGTCCCGGAGCCGGTGCGGGTGCCGATCGGCGTCCTGGTGCTGGGGGAGGACATCGCGCCGGTGCGGCGGTTCGCCGAGCGGGACCACCCGTCCATCACCTGGTGGACGGAGTTCGAGCACGGCGGCCACTTCGCGTCGATGGAGCAGCCGGGGGTCTTCGTGGACGACCTGCGCGGGTTCGCCGCGACGCTGCGCTGACCGGTCCGGGCGGTCACGCCGGCCTGGGGTGCTGCCCGGAGTTCTGGGCGGGCACCCCGGCCGGCGCGGTGCGGTGCCGCGCCACGAACACCCCGCGCCCCGACTGGACGTCCGGCAGGTACCGGGCCGTGCAGCCCGCGACGCGGAACGCCGCCAGGTACTCCTCGCGCGTCCACAGGCCGAAGTCCTGCGTCTCGGTGAAGTGCTCGATCCCGGACGCGTCGGCGACCGCGTAGTGGCTGACGATCCGCGCCGCGCCGCCGAGTCCGCGCGTGTGCGAGAGGCGGGTCACCGTGACCGGGCCGACGCGCAGGGCGTCGCCGGCCACGTGCCCGTCGAGGAAGTTCTCCGGGAAGTACCAGGGTTCCACGACCAGCACGCCGCCCGGTGTCGCGTGCGCGGCCATCGCGGTCAGCGCCCGCGCGAGGTCCGCCCGCGACGGCAGGTAGGCCACGGCCGTGGACAGCGAGATGACCGCGTCGAAACACCGCCCCAGGCGGAGGTCGCGCATGTCGGCGTGGTGCAGCGGCACGTCCGGCAGCTTCCGGCGGCCCACCGCGAGCATGTCCGCCGACAGGTCCACCCCCTCGACGTGGTCGAACGCCGGCACCAGGTGCCTGAGGTGCTCGGCCGTGCCGCAGCCGACGTCGAGCAGCGACGCCGCGCCCGGCCGCGCGTCGCGGACGATCCGCACCACGTCGGCGCTCTCCGCCGCGAAGTCCTGGCCCCGCGCGGTGTACACGAGGTCGTACACCTCGGCCAGCTCACGTCCGAACAAGGTGGCTCTCCACGACGGTGCGCAACTCGTCGGCCACCAGGTGCACGTCGTCGTCGCTCAGCCCGTGGTGGCCGGGCAGGATCAGGGTGGTGCGGGCGGCCTCCTCGGTCCCCGGCAGGGTGCCTTCCCACCCGAACACCGGCACGGCGTGCAGCGGCGAGTAGCGGAAGGTCGTGTAGATGCCCCGTTCCAGCAGGTGCTGCGCCACCGCGTCGCGGATGCCGCCGGCGAACTGCACCCAGTAGAAGTAGTTCGACGTCGTGTGGCCCGGCGGCAGCGGCGGCGGCGTGCGCACGCCCCCCACGTCGGCGAGCAGCCGGGTGTAGAGGTCCGCGATCTCCGCGCGGCGGCGGAGGAACGCGGGCAGCCTGGCCAGCTGGACGCTGCCGATGGCGGCGGTCATGTCGTTGCCGATGACCCGCCGGCCGACCTCGGAGATGTGCAGCTCCCACCACTGGGCCGCGCCCTTGCCGGCCGTGGTGAACGCACTGCGGTCCTCCAGGCCGTGGTAGGCCAGGCGGTGCGCCCTCCGCGCCCGTTCCGGGTCGCGGGTGTAGAGCACGCCGCCGTCGCCGGTGGTCATGATCTTGCGGGAGTCGAAGCTCCACATGGCGATGTCGCCGAACGTCCCGCACGCCTTGCCGTCCACGGTGGACGAGATGGAGCACGCCGCGTCCTCGATCAGCGCCACGCCCCGGGACCGGCACAGCTCGGCGATCGCCGCGACCTCGCCGGGGTAGCCGCCGTAGTGCAGGACCACCACCGCGCGGGTGCGCGGCGTCAGGGCCGCTTCGACGTGCGCCACCGTCGGGTTCAGCGTGCGCGGGTCGACGTCGCAGAAGACCGGCCGCGCGCCGACCGCGACGACGGAGTTCGCGTTGGCCACGAAGCCCTGCGACGGCATGACCACCTCGTCGCCCGGCATGAGGTCGAGCAGCTCGCAGGCCAGGAACAGGCCGGCGGTGGCGGAGTTGAGGAACAGCACCCGGTCCGGCGGCACGCCGATCCGCTCGGCGAACTCCGCCTCGAACCGCCGGGTGCGCGGGCCGTACCCCAGCCAGCGCCCGGCGAACACCTCGGCGATCGCGGCCAGCTCCTGCTCGCCCAGGTCGGGCTGGAAGACGTTGATCATCCCGTGCGCCACGGCGGTCACCTCCGGTGCTGCGCGGTCAGGGCCTCCAGCACCGGCACCACCTCGGCCGGGCTGGGGGTGGCGAGCGCGTCGGCGCGCAGACCTTCCGCGCCCGCCCGGAACGACGGGTCGGTCAGCACGGAGGTGATCTGCTCGCGCATGGCGTCCACGTCGGGCCGGCCGATGTCGAGCACGGCTCCCGCGCGCTTCGCCGTCACGTGCCGCACGGTCGCCGGGGACGCGGCGTGCCGGGTCGCCCCCGTGCCGTCGCCCTCCTCGGTCGCGGTCACGCCCGCCTCGGGCGAGTCGGTGATGAGCTGCGGCACCGCTGCCGCCGCCGCTGCGGCGTAGCTGCCGAACCCGCCGTGGTGGATCAGCGCGCCGCAGGTCGGCACGAGCTGGTTGACCGGCACGTAGTCGCAGACCCGGACGTTGTCGGGGATCCGGGTGGCGTTGGCGGTCTGCTTGCGGTCGAGCGTGGCCACGACCTCGACGTCCAGGGTGGACACCGCGTCGAGCAGGAGCGGGACGTGGTCCCAGCCGCCCTCCAGGTAGCGGCGCCACGACAGACCCAGGGAGATCGCCACGCGGGGCCGCTCCGGGACCGGGTACAGCCAGTCCGGCATGGGCGTCTGGCCGGAGTGCGGTATCCAGCGCACGCCCACCGTCCGGGTGTCCACCGGCAGCCTCATGCCGACCGGCAGCGGGGTGACCGTCCACTGGCCGCGCAGCAGCTCGTCGTCCAGCTCCACGCCGTGCCGGTCGGCGACCGGCGCCATCGTCTCCACCACCGGGTCCACCGCGCCCGCGCCCGCCAGCCGGTCCGCCCGGTCGCGCAGCAGGTCGAGGGAGTGCACCCAGTAGTCCGGCGCGGTGATGAACCGGGCCTGCGCCGCGCCCACCGCCCGCGCCGCGACCGCCGCCCCGGGGAAGCACGGGTCCCACAGCACCAGGTCGGGCCCCCAGTGCCGGGCGAGGTCCACCAGCCGGTCCATCACCGGCTGCGGCTCGCCGGGCGAGGCGCCGAAGGGGTGGAAGTCCCACATGGCCGGGAGCATGAACTGGCTGAACGAGTCCCACGCCTCCCGCTCCCCGGGCCCGACTCCCAGCGCGGAGGTCGCCTCGGCCACGGCGGCGCGCTCGCGCACGTACGGCCGGCCCGGACCCATCGGCACCGGGAGGTCGGCGCGGTCGCCCAGCGGCACGGCGGTGAGCCCCACCGAGGCGACCGCCTCGGCGATCTCGGGGTGGGACGGCACGCACACCTCGTGCCCGGCGGCCTGGAGCGCGTGGGCCAGCGGCACGACGGGGTAGAGGTGCGACGGGTTGGGCCAGATGGGCAGCATGACGCGCATACGGACTCCCGTGGTCTAGGCGAGCGGTCGTGGCGGTGCCGGCCGGCGGAGGTGCGCCGTGCCGGCCGGCGGTCGGGGCGTCAGCAGGCGATCGTGACGCGGGGCGAGCTGCGGTTGAACGCCATGTTCGGGTCGAACATGACCGCGCTGTACGTGCCGGTGCCCGCGCACGGCACGTCGAGCCGCGCGCTGCCGCCGGGCGGGATCACCTGCTCGGTGCTGGAGTGCCACGCCGAACCGTCCGCCTCGTGGCGCAGCAGCCAGAACGTGAGCGGGGTGGCGCAGTTGTTGCGCGCCTCGCTCCACACCCGCAGCCCGTCGCGGACCGGGGTGGACGGCGTGGTGATGCACGCCGACGGGGTGGGCCGGTCGCCCGGGACGGTGTTGCCGGGCGCGTCCGCGCCGTCGTCGAACCGCAGGGCGTCCACGATCCGCTGGTCGACCGCGTTGCCGTGCGAGTCGGCGAACTCGGCGCGCAGCGACAGCCGCGCGCCCTGCACCGGCACGAGCGCGGTGGACGCGGTCGCGGTGCGCTGCCGCACCTCGACCGGGTGCCACGTCCGGCCGCCGTCCCACGACGCGCCGACCTTCGGGGTGCCGGGCGTGCCGACCGCCGCCCCGGGCTGCGCCGAGACCTCGACCGGCAGCTCCAGCACCCGTCCGGCGCTCACCCGGTTGTCCTGGTCGACCTCGGGGAAGTAGCGGACCACCCACAGCGGCAGCGCGGCGTCGGCGACGGTGTCCGACCGGAACGTCCACGTGGTGTCGACCCGCGTGGACAGCCGGAACATCGAGGACCGCTCGGAGGTGTTCTCGACGCGCAGCCGGGACGGCCCCGGCCGCACGGTCGCCTGCGCCTGGCCGCCGGACGAGCGGCCGACCTCCCGGCCGTCCTGGAACAGCCGCACCGAGGCGCGGTCGGTGCGCGACCCCGCGCGGTGGTCGCGCTGGTCGGTGTAGAGCGGCGAGCCGAACCAGATCCGGTCGCCGGTGCGGCGCGCGTGGTCGGGGCGGAACAGGAACGGGCCGAACACCGCCTGGTTCCAGCGGTCCTCGTACCGCGTGCCCGCCCGGTACGCCCGGTAGTCCGAGCCCATGGCGGTGGCGTAGACCATCACGCCGCCCTGCTCGACCTGCTCGCCGAACGAGCCGGACCACTGGGTGTCGCGGGTGTCGAGCAGGTGCGTCACGCGGGCGGGCAGGTCGTAGGGCAGCAGCGTGCCCGAGATCGCGGCGTAGCCGGTCGCCAGGCCGTACCAGCCCTTGGTGGCCTGCCGGCCGGGCACCTGGCCGTGGTGCCACGCGGTCTGCGTGGCGAGTTCGGCGTCCCGGACGTCGCGGTGGAAGCCGGTGAAGAACCCGCCCTGCTCGGTGTCGAGCAGGTTGTAGGTGTAGGGGGTGTTGCGGAAGTCGCCGTGCGGCCCCGGCACGCCCCACGCGGACGACAGGCCCGAGGTCATCTCCTCGGGCGTCACGCGCGGCCCCAGGTGCGCGGTGTGCAGCTTGCCCAGCGGGACCGACGTCAGCGAGGTGCTGAACACCTCGCCCTCGCCGTAGCGCCGCTCGAAGCCGAGGTCGACCCACGCGGGCCGGGCGTCGGGCCGTTCGACGGTGGTCGTGACGGGCCGGGTGGTGCGGGCGTCCACCACGACGGTGGTGTCGCCGGTCAGCTCCAGGGTCGGCTGCACGATCCGGTGCCAGTCGCCGTCCGCCTCGACCACGTCGCCGACCAGCGTGTAGCGGCCCGGCGGGAGGTCCAGCGAGGACTCCGGCCCCCTGGCGTAGCGGTCCACGTCGGCGTCCAGGCCGAACAGGCGCGTCTCGGCGCGGTCCGCCGGCCGCCCGTCCGGGCCGAGGTGCCGGACGGTGAGCCGGTGCGTCCCCGCCGGCGGCGCGGGCTCGCGCCGGGCCGGCAGGCTCGCCCGCCGCGCGTCGCGCACCCCCGCGCCGAGCAGGCCGCGCACGTCGAACAGGCGGCGGTCGAGGCGGCCGGCGGCGAGGTCGTCGCGGACGTCCTCGGGCACGACCTCCAGCCGGTCGCCGACGCGCGAGGTGGTGAACCGCACCCCCTCGCGGCCGGGCGCCCCGGTGACCCGCGCCCGCGTGCCGTCCGGCGAGACGGTGACGCGGTCCCCGGTGACCAGGGTGACCTCGCGGTCCCCGCTCGCGGGAGCCGGCGCGGCCGGCGGCGGCTCGCCGGGACCTGGTCGCGCGGCGGTGGCGCAGGTGACCGCCAGGGCTATCGGGAGCAGGATCGCGGAACGGTGCGGACGACGGCGAAAGGGCATTGTGCTACCTCCTCCGACATCGTGTCCGGTGCGCCGCGAACGGCGCATCTCCGATCGTGCGGCATCGCGCCGGAGGGGACGTCCGCATTCTGGGAGAAGGGTTCGCCGAGGGCCTCCGCCGATACTCGGAATATGACCGAGAAATCGACTGCGCCGACCGTCGGTCGGAAAGCGGAGAACACGTTCCCGTGCCGGATCTGCGGTGGTGAGGTGCGCCAGTGGTTCGACTTCGGGCGGCAGCCCGTGTCGAACGCGTTCCTGCCGCCCGAGCAGGTCGGGCGCACCCTCTTCTACCGCCTCGCGGTGGGCCTGTGCACGTCGTGCGCGATGGTCCAGCAGGCCGAGGAGCTGCCGCGCGGCCGGATGTTCCACGCCGACTACCCGTACCGGGCGTCCGGGTCGGCCTGGATGCGCAAGCACTTCAGCGAGGTCGCGGAGCGGTTCGTGGAGACCGAGCTGGCCGGGCCGGACCCGTTCCTGGTGGAGATCGGCAGCAACGACGGCGTGATGCTGCGGACGATCAGCGAGGCCGGGGTGCGGCACCTGGGCGTCGACCCGTCCGGCGGGGCAGCCGAGGTGGCCGCGCGGCAGGGCATCGACGTCCGGGTCGACTTCTTCGAGGAGTCCCTCGCCCGGGAGGTCCGGGCCGAGCACGGGCCCGCCGACGTCATCTACTCGGCGAACACGCTGAGCCACATCGCCTACATCGACTCGATCCTGCGCGGCGTGGCGGCCCTGCTGGCACCGGACGGCGCGTTCGTCTTCGAGGACCGCTACCTGGGCGACATCATAGAGAACACCTACTTCGACCAGGTCTACGACGAGCACTTCTACCTGTTCTCGGTGCGGTCGGTCGGCGCGATGGTCGCGCGGTTCGGACTGGAGCTGGTGGACGTCGAGCACCTGGACACCCACGGCGGCACGATCCGCTACACGGTCACCCTCCGGGGGGCGCGCAGGCGGGACTCCTCCGTGCGCGAGGCGCTGGAGCGCGAGGACGAGCTCGGGCTGACCGACCCGGCGACCTTCGCCGCCTTCGGCGACCGCGTCGACCGGGTCCGCGACGAGCTGGTGGCGCTGCTGGAGCGGCTGCGCGCGGAAGGGCGGACGGTGGTCGGCTACGGGGCCACCTCGAAGAGCGCGACGGTGACCAACTACTGCGGGATCGGCACGGACCTGGTGTCGTTCGTGTGCGATTCGACGCCGGAGAAGCAGGGCACCCTGTCACCCGGTTCGGGCATTCCCGTCCGGCCGCCGGGCGATTTCACCGGGGACTACCCGGAATACGCCGTGCTGTTCGCCTGGAACCACGCGGAGGAAATCATGGCGAAAGAGCGGGGATTCCGCGAGAACGGCGGGAAGTGGATCATGTACGTGCCGGAGGTCCGGGTGATCTGAGGGGGTGTGCCCCCGTTACCTTTTCGTGGTTCCTGATCGAGGAGCTGTGGTCGCCGGGTCCGGCATGACTGACGCCCCCAGTCGAAGGCATGATCCGGGGGTGGTGTCACCGGACCCGGTGGCATCGAGGGACCGCTGATAGGGACACGGCCGCCCTCCGGGCAGGTCTCGTCGCAACGTGGGTGCCGGCGCTCGGCGCCCGACCGGCGAGCACCCGGGACGAACGATCGGGCATGGTGGATGAGCAGCGGTTTCGGTGTGTTCCTGGGCCTGGACGTGGGCAAGGGCACGCATCACGCGGTCGGCCTGGACCCGGCCGGCAAACGCCTGCACGACGGCCCGCTGTCCAACAGCGAACCCAGGCTGCGGACGCTGTTCGACAAGCTCGCCACGCACGGTGAGCTGCTGGTCGCGGTCGTCCGCGCCGCCGGGCACCGGGTCGCCCACCTGCCCGGCCTGGCCATGCGCCGCATCGCCGACCTCTACCTCGGACGCGCGAAAACCGACGCCCGGGACGCGTTCATCATCGCCGACGCCGCCCGGACGCTGCCGCACACCCTGCGCCCCGTCGACGTCGGCGACGACGCCCTGGCCGAACTGGAGGTGCTGGTCGGATTCGACGACGATCTGGCCGGCGAAGCAGCCCGCATCGGCAACCGCATCCGCGGCCTTCTCGCCGGCATCCACCCCGCACTCGAACGCGCCATCGGCTCCGGGACCAGCCACCCAGCAGTGCTGGAGATCCTGTCCCGCTGCGGCGGCCCGACCGGCATCCGCGCCGCCGGCCGACGCAAACTCATCACGATCGCCACCGCGTACGCACCCCGCATGGACGACAGACTGGTCACCGCGATCCTGGCCGCGCTGGACGAGCAGACCGTCACTGTTCCGGGCACCGCAGCGGCGGACGCCGTGCTGCCCCGGCTCGCGGACAGTCTGAAAACCGTGCTCCAGCAACGTAAACAGGTCACCACCGAGGTCGAGGGATGCTCGATGCGCACTCCCTTGCCGGGGTCCTGACCTCGATGCCCGGCATCGGTGTCAGGACCGCCGCCCGGATCCTGCTGGAGATCGGCGACGCTTCGGCGTTCAAGTCCTCCGCGCGTCTGGCCGCCTACGTCGGCATCGCCCCGGTCACCCGCAGTTCAGGGTCTTCGATCAAGGGTGAGCATCCCGCGCGCACCGGCAACCGCAAGCTCAAACGGGCGTTCTTCCTGGCCACGATTGCCGCACTGTCCGATCCCACCAGCAGGGCCTATCACGACCGGAGGAAGGCTGAGGGGAAGAAGCACAACGCCGCCCTGATCCGCCTGGCCCGGCGCCGCTGCGACGTGCTGTTCGCGATGCTGCGCACCAAGACCTTCTATCGGGCGTCGGAGACCACCGCAGCCGCATAGCATCACCACCGTGATCGAACTCGACCTCGCCCAGTTCGCTGCGGCCGTGCACGCACACGCGCCGCAGTGGGAACGCGCGGGGGTCCAATGGCAGCTCACGTTCGGCCCTGAACGTGACAAATCCGCCGCATGGGTCGACTGCGGGACCGGCGAACTGTTGGCCCGACTCATCGTTTGGACGAGTGGTGAGGCTGAACTCGCCGCCGGGAACATCGTGACCGGCGTCATCGACCAGGTTCACTACGAACTGGCGAGCCCACAGGAACTCGGCACGTGCCTGGACGACCTCACGAACCGGCTCACCGACCACAACTGATCGAGTTCCTGTTTGACAAGATCCATAGGGACACCCCCGGGGGAGGGCGCTCGCGACGGTGGCCGGGGACGTCCTCTCGTCCCCGGCCACCGTCGCGAGCACCCGCCGTCACCGACGGCCGGTGTGCTGCTCCTCCGACACCTGCCGAGCCGCGTCCCGGCCCGTCGTGTCCCGGTCGGTCGCGTCCTGCGCGGTCGTGTCCCGGTCGACCGGCTCGTCCTGCCCGCCCTCGGCGGACGGGGCGGGCACGTGCCGCAGCACGGCGACCACCAGCGCGGCCAGCAGCACCATCGCGCCGCCGGCGATCCAGCCCACGACGTGCAGGCCGTCGGTGAACGCGGCCCGCGCCGCGCCCAGCACCTGGTCCGCCAGGTCGCCCGGCAGCCGCGACGCCACGTCGGCGGCGGCGGGCAGGCTGTCGTTGACCGCCTCGGCGTCGGCGGGCGGCAGGTCGCGCGGCACGACGACCGCCGACTGGTAGGCCGCCGCGCCGATGGTGCCCAGGACCGCGATGCCGAACGAGATGCCGAACTCGCCGTTGGTCTCCGACAGCGCCGACGCCGCGCCGGCCTTCTCCGGCGGGGCCGAGCCGACGACGAGCTGGGTGCTCAGCACGCCCATCGGGCTGGTGCCGGCGAACGCGATCGCGTAGCCGACCACGACGAGCGCCACGCTGCCCACCGAGTCGGTGAAGGTCAGCAGCACCAGGCCGAGCGCGGTGACCAGCAGCCCGACCGCGATGACGTGCGCGGGCTTGTACTTCGCCGCCGCCGCAGGGGCGACCATGTTGCCCAGCACCGCCAGCGCGAACGCCGGCACCAGCCAGAGCCCGGCGATGAACGGGTCCAGGCCCGCCACCTGCTGGAGGTACACCGACACCAGCAGCGTGATGCCGCCCATGGTGGCCGAGCTGATCAGGGCGACGCCGAGCGCGGAGGACAGCGTGCGGTTGGCGAACAGCCGCAGGTCCAGCAGCGGGTGCTCCAGTTTGCGCTGCCGGGCCGCGAACAGCGCGCCGAACACCAGGCCGACCAGGACGCCGCCGACCGACAGGGCCGTGACGCCGTCGATGGCGAGGTGCTTGACGCCGTAGACGAACGGCAGCAGCGTCAGCAGCGACAGGGCGACGCTGACCAGGTCGAGCTTGCCGCCGCCGTCGCCCTTGTGCTCGGGCAGCAGAACCGGGCCGAGCACCAGCAGCAGCGCCATCACCGGCACGCCCAGCAGGAAGACCGAGCCCCACCACCAGTTCTGCAGCATGGCACCGCCGACCACCGGGCCGATCGCCATGCCGCCCATGAAGCAGCTCATCCACGCCCCGATGGCCATGCCCTGCTGCTTGGGATCGCGGAACATGTTGCTGATCAGGGCCAGCAGCGACGGCATCAGGGTCGCGCCCGAGATGCCCAGCAGCGCCCGCGCCGCGATCAGCATCTCCGGCGAGGTGGAGAACGCGGCCAGGACGGACGACGCGCCGAAGACGGTCGCGCCGATCAGCAGCAGCTTGCGGCGTCCGATGAGGTCGCCCAGCGCGCCCCAGGTGATCAGGAAGCCGGCGATCATGAACCCGTAGATGTCCATGATCCAGAGCTGCTCGGTGGCAGTGGCGCCGAGGTCGGCGCTCAGGTGGGGCAGCGCGAGGTTGAGCACGCTGATGTCGAGCGACAGGAGCAGGGTCGGCAGGGCGAGAACCGCGAGACCGATCCATTCCCTCTTGCCGGCCTTCGGCCCCGGGGACTCCGTGGCGGTGTTCGGTTCCATGGGTAGAACGTCCTTTCGCATCTCGTCGGACGGCCGGGCGCACGCCGACCCGTGCGACGGGCTCGCACCCCGGGACTCCGGCGGTCCGCCCTGGTGAGCGGGGCGGTGGAGCCCGGTGTCGCGTCCCGTGGGCAGTGTGGCGGGGAGCGCTGTCGGAGTGCTGTCGGTCGGTTGTCCGCGAACTCCCGGTCGGGTCGCGCTACGGTTGTCCGGTGCGTTTCGGGGTGCTCGGACCACTGGAGACGCGGACGACGGCCGGGGACGAGGTGGAGATCCCCGAGTCGAAGATCCGCGCGCTGCTCGCCGTCCTGCTGACGCACCGGCGGCGGCTGGTGTCCGTGGACCTGATCGTGGACGAGCTGTGGGGCGACCGGCCGCCGGCGAACCCGGCCGCCGCCGTGCAGCTCAAGGTGTCGCGGCTGCGCAAGGTGCTGGCCGCCGCCGAGTCCGGCGGGCGGGACCTGGTGGTCTCCCGGGCACCGGGCTACCTGCTCGACGCGCCGGCCGAGGCGGTGGACGCCGACCGGTTCGAGCGGCTGGTCAGCCGCGCCCGCGCCGCCGGCGACCTGCGCGTGCGCGCGACGCTGCTGTCCGAGGCGCTGACCCTGTGGCGGGGCGCGGCGTTCGCCGACTTCGCGGACTACGAGTTCGTCCGCGCCTGCACCGCCCGGCTGGACGAGGAGCGGCTGGTCGCCCTGGAGGACCTGGCGGAGGCCCGGCTGGGGTTCGCCGACCCCGGCTCGGTCGTGGCGGAGCTGGCGGACCTGGTGGCGCTGCACCCGATGCGCGAGCGGCTGCGCGCCGTCCACATGCTCGCGCTCTACCGCGCCGGCCGCCAGGGCGAGGCCCTCGCGTCCTACCGGGAGCTGCACGCCGTGCTGGACGACCAGCTCGGCGTCGCGCCGGGCCCCCGGGTCACCACGCTGCACCAGGCGATCCTGCGGCACGACCCGGCGCTGTTCCCGGCCGAGGACGCCGTGCTGCGCACGAACCTGCCGGTGGCGCTGACCCCGATGGTGGGCCGGGAGGACGCCGTGCCCGAGCTGTGCGCGCTGCTGTCCGGTGAACGGCTGGTGACGCTGCTCGGCCTCGGCGGGATCGGCAAGACCCGGCTGGCGCTGGAGGTCGCCCGCAGCTGCGCGGACCGGTTCCCCGACGGCGTCCGGCTGGTCGAGCTGGCCCCGGTGGCGCGCGGTGGCGGCGCCGACGCGGTGGTGCGCGCGGTGCTGGCCGTGCTCGGCGTGCGGGAGGCGACCGCCGACCCGGGCACGCCGCTGGACCTGCTGGTCGGCGCGCTCGCCGACAAGGAGCTGCTGCTCGTGCTGGACAACTGCGAGCACCTCGTCGCGGGGGTCGCCGAGGTCGCGGGCGCGCTGCTCGCCTCGGCACCGGGCCTGCGCGTGCTGGCCACCAGCCGGGAACCGCTGGGCCTGGTCGGCGAGGCGCTGTGGTCGGTGCCCTCGCTCGGCGTGCCCACCGAGGACGTCGAGGACCACGCCGCCGCGCTGGGGGCCTTCAGCGCGGTGCGGCTGTTCGTCGCCCGTGCTACGTCCGCCGCACCGGGTTTCCGGCTGGACCGCTCGAACGCGCGCGCAGTGGCCCGGCTGTGCCGCCGGCTCGACGGCCTGCCGCTGGCGCTGGAGCTGGCCGCCGCCCGGGTGCGCACGCTCGGCGTCGCCGACCTGCTGTCCCGGTTGGACGACCGGTTCCGGGTCCTCGGCAGCGGTCCTCGCGGTGTGCCCGAGCGCCAGCGGACGCTGCGGGCCACCATCGACTGGAGCTGGGAGCTGCTGTCCGAACAGGAGCGGACGGTCCTGGTGCGGCTCACCGCGTTCGCCGGCGGGTGCGCCGTGGACGCCGCCGAGGCGGTGTGCGCGGGCGGCGGGATCGACCCGGGGGACGTGCTGGACCTGGTGGCCCGGCTGGTCGACCGGTGCCTGGTGCGGGTCTCCTACTCCGGTGGCGCGGCGCGCTACTGGCTGCTGGAGACCATCGCCGAGTACTGCCGCGAACTCGACCGGGACGACCGGGCCGCCACCGGCGAGCGGCACCGCCGGTACTACCTGGACCTCGCGGAGGGCGCGGACCCGGAGCTGCGCGGCCCCGAGCAGGCGCTGTGGCTGGCCCGGCTGGACGTGGAGAGCGCGAACCTGCGCGCGGCCCTGGCGGACGCGGTGGCCGCCGGCGCGGCGGACGAGGCGCTGCGCCTGGTGACCGCGTCCGCCTGGTACTGGTTCCTGCGCGGCCGGCTGCGCGAGGCCGTCGAGTCGTGCTCCGCCGCGCTGGCGCTCGACGCGGGCGACCCGGTGCTGCGGGCGCGCGCGGCGGTGTGGCGCGAGGGCCTCGCCCTGGTGGCCGGCGACCAGTCGGCGGTGCGGCGCGGTGCCGAGGCGCTGGCCGCCTACGAGGAGCTGGACGACGCGCCGGGCCTGGCGCGGGCGCGCTGGTTCCTCGGTTTCGTCGGCTCGGACTTCGCCGACCTGGCCACCAGCGAACACCTGGTGGCCCGCGCCCTGGACGCCTTCCGCGAGCTGGGCGACCGGTGGGGCGAGGCGGCGGCGCTGAGCACGCTCGCCAAGAACGGGATGGTGCGCGGCGACCTGGCCGCGCTCAAGACGTTCGGCAGCGACAGCATGGACCTGTTCGTGCGGCTGGGCGACCGGTGGGGCCAGTTGCAGGCCACCGACTCGCTGACCACGCTCGCCGAGATCGTCGGCGACTACGAGTACGCCGGCGCGCTGCACTGGGACGGCCTGCGCACCGCCGAGGAGCTGGGCCTGTGGCCCGAGGTGTCCAGCCGGCTGTCCTGGCTGGGCCGGATGGCCATGCTCAAGGCCGACTTCTCGGTGGCGCGGGAGTACCACGAGCGCGCGAAGCGGCTGGCCGTCGAGCAGGGCTACAAGCCCGGCGAGGTCTTCGCGACCATGGGGCTGGGCATCGCCGCGCGCCGGGAGGGCAAGCTCGACCTCGCCGACAGCCAGCTCGGCGCGGTGCTGTCGTGGCTGCCGCGCGAGGCCGACGAGGTCGGCGACACCCTGCCGCTGGCCCTGATCACGCCCGAACTCGGGTTCATCGCCGAACAGCGCGGGGACGCGTCCACCGCCCGCGCCCTGCACCTCAAGGGCCTGCGCATCGCGAGCAGGCTGGCGGGCGACCCGCGCGGCGTCGTGCTGTCGCTGGAGGGGCTGGCCGGCGCCCAGGCGCTGGACGGCGACCACCGCCGGGCAGCCCGCCTGCTGGGTGCCGCAGCCGCCTCCCGCCGCTCGGCGGACGCGCCGCTCGCACCCGCCGAGATGGGCGACGTGGAGCGGATCACCGCCGCGATCACCGCGCACCTCGGTGCCGAGGCGTTCGAGGCCGAGTTCGCCCGGGGAGGGCTGTTGACGCCCGCCGAGGCCAGCGCCGGCCTGGGGTAATCGCACGGGCCCGGCGAGCCGGGCCGACGTGCCGCGCGGACACCTTCGCGTCATGACCGGATCCCGTCGGGGTGCGGCGACCTGTCGGTCCCCGGGTACCCCGGATCCCGGCCCGGTGAACGTGGTTCGGCACGGGAAGCGGTGCCGGCGTCCTCCTTGGGGACGGGAACGCCGACAACGGGCCCCGCGCCGCACGAGCGGCGCGGAACCCGTTGTCGTGGAAGGAGTTCCGCTGCTCCTCCCGGGAAGGGGCTAGATGTAGAGGGTGTTGGGGGGCAGCCCGCACAGCACGCGGCCGTGCAGCTCGGCGTTCGTGTTGGGGTGCATCAGGGCGTGCAGGTTGACCGCGTCCACGTCCCGGCGGATGCGCTGGATCGGCACGTCGCTGTAGATGGACGACCCGCCGCTGGCGGTGGCGAAGATGTCCACCGCCTCCTTGGCCCGGCGGCACACCGCCCCCAGGTCGGCACGCGCCAGCGCGCGCTCCTCGATGGACCACGGCGACCCGTCGACGCCCTTGGCGTCCACCAGGTCCGCCAGCCGGTGCGCGTGGAACCGCGCCTCGTCGACCTTCATCGACGCCTCACCGACCTGGAGGTGGGTCAACGGCGCCTCGCGCTGGTCGTCGTAGGCGGTGTAGGTGATCTTGCGGCCGGGCAGGCGCTCGAAGAACGCCTCCTGCGCGGCAACCGCCAGCCCGACGACGGTGCCCACCGACGACGCGGCGGCGACCGGCAGCAGGGGAGCGCGGTAGATCGGCGAGTCCGCGTTCGCCGGGGACGCGTGGCTGCCCTGCACCACCGCGCCCAGCGGCATCACCCGGTCGTGCGGGACGAAGACGTTGTCGGCCACGGTGCTGACGCTGCCGGTGCCCTTCAAGCCCGAGGTGTGCCAGTCGTCCACGATCTTCAGGTCCGACATGGGCACCAGGGCCATGATCGGGGCCGGTTCGCCGTTCGGGTCCAGCAGGACGGCGATGACCTCCTGCCACTGGCTGTGCCACGCGCCGGTGATGAAGCCCCACTTGCCGTTGACCACCACGCCGCCGTCGGCCGGGGTCGCCGTCCCGGTCGGGCTCAGCGTGCCGCAGACCCGCACGTCCGGGGTGGAGAACACCTCGTCCTGCACCGACTCCGGGAACAGGCAGGTCATCCAGGTGGGGATCCAGTACACCGACGCGGTCCAGGCGGCGGAGCCGTCCGCGCGGCCCAGTTCGGTGGCGACGTCCACGAGGGTGCGGGTGTCGGCCTCGTAGCCCCCGTGGCGGCGCGGCACGCGCAGCCGGAAGACGCCGGCGTCGGCCAGGGCGTCGACCGACTTGTCGTGCAGCCTGCGGTTCTCCTCGGACCAGGCGGCGTGGTCGCCCAGCAGCGGGGCCACCTCCGAGGCACGGCCGACGAGGTCCTCCCTCGTCGGGATCTCGCTGTTCGACACCATTTCCTCCCTGAGTGCTCGGACGCCGGGATCGCGGCGGGCCGGAGTCGCTCCACGGCCCGGAGGACCCCACGACCCTCCCACCCGCGCCCCGGCCGCCGCATCTCGCCGATTGCTGAGTGCGCCCGTCGACCGGTCGGCGCGGCCGGTGCGGGTCAGGCGTTGGCGGGGCTGTTCTGGTAGTTCGCCAGGTGCCACTCGCCGTGCTGCTTGACGACCACCCACGACGCGCGGATGGCGCGCTGCGCGGTGACGTCGCTGTCGCCCGGTGCGAGGACACCGCCCTTGGTCACCAGGATGCCGGAGTCCGCGCCGAACAGCCGCAGGTCCAACGGTGTGCCGGTGACCTTCGTGCCCCGGTACGGGCCTTCGAACGCGGCGGCGAAGAACTCGCGGATCTCGGTGCGGCCCTTGCGGTAGTGGCCGGGCAGGATCATCACGCCGTCCTCGGTGAAGAGGTCGGCGATCGCCCCGGCGTCGTGCGCCGCCCAGCCCGTGACCATGCGCTGGGGCAGCGCCGCGATGGCGGCCTGGTCGGCCTCTGACAGTCCACTGTGGACTCCGGTGGACCTGTCGGCCGTTCGGTCGGACGGGGACGTGGTCCGGTCGGACGTGGTCATGCTTCTCCTCCGTGCCTCTCGTCGGGACGCGCCCGCGTGGGAACGCCGGTCGGACGTCGTGCACCGCTCGACCATGCCCCGCCGGGGGCGGTCGGCGCATCTCCTGCCGTGCTCGACCCGGTGCCGGGTCAACTCCGCGCGAACCTGGCCACGCCGCGCCGGCCGGCGGTTCCGCCGTCCGGGGACGGCGCACCGTAGGTGACGTCCACGCCCCGGTCGCGCAGCGCCCGGACGATGCCGGGGATCGCGCGCTCGGCCAGCGCGGCGATGGTGAGCGCGGGGTTCACCGTGACGGCTCCGGGCACGGCCGAACCGTCGGTGACGAAGATGCCGGGGTGGCCGCGCAGCTCGTGCCCGTCGTCCAGCGCCGAGGTCCCCGGGTCGTCGCCGATGCGGCAGGAGGCCAGCGGGTGCACGGTGTACGCGCCCACCACGTCGTTGGTCCACGGCATGACCTTGGACAGCCCGTCGCGCTCCATGACGTCCTTGACCGCCGCGTCGGACCGCCGCCAGCCCGCGAGCGTGTTCTCCGTGGGCCGGTAGGAGATCGAGCCACGGCCCAGCATCTGCTGCGAGATGCGCACGGCGTTGCCGGTGGGCGGCGGGGTGCCGAAGACGCCCTCGTTGTCGTCCTCGGTCATGGCGAAGATGGTCAGCCACGACTGCCACTGCTCCACGAGCCGCTTCTTCTCCGCGCCGAACCACGTCGGCCCGCTCGCGTCCGGCACCTGGGCGAGGATGGTGCCGAAGCCCGGCGGGAAGTAGAGCTGCTCCAGGCAGAAGCGGGAGAACTCCGGCAGCGACGGGTCCAGGTCGTCCCAGCTCGCCACGCAGGGGCCCTTGCCGATCTGGTTGGCGGCGTAGGCCAGGCCGCCCTCCCGGCCCAGGCCGAGCAGGTCGCGCGCCCGGTCCTCGTCGACGATCGCGGTGTTGAGGCGCTCGCCGTTGCCGGAGAAGTACCGGCCGACCGCGTGCGGCATCGTGCCGAGGGTCTCCTCCGAGCGCTGGAGGATGACCGGGGTCGCGCCCGCGCCGGCGGCGAGGACCACCACCTTGGCGTCGATCTCGCCGCTGTCCACGCTCATCCGGTAGTCGACGTCGTGGACCACGTTGTAGCTCACGCGGTAGCCGCCGTCGTCGTTGCGCGACAGGCGTTGCACCTCGTGCAGCGGGCGGATCTGCGCGCCGTGCGCCACGGCCGCCGGCAGGTAGTTGAGCAGCAGCGACCGCTTGGCGTCGAACCGGCAGCCGGACATCATCCAGTTGCAGTTCGTGCAGCGCTCGGTGTCGATAGCCACCGGCACCGGGTTCGCGGTGCGGCCCGCGTGGTCGCACGCCGCGGCGAACAGGCCGCCGGAGTAGGTCACCTCGTCCCAGCCCTGGCGGGTCACCGGCAGGGCCTCGCACACCTTGTCGTACCAGGGGTCCAGCGTGTCGCGGGTGATGGCGGTGGGCCACATCCGGCGGTCCGCGCCGCCCCGGCGCTCGAAGACGAACCGGGGCGCGCGGGGCATCGCGGCGAAGTAGACCACGCTGCCGCCGCCCACGCAGTTGCCGCCCAGCAGGCTCATCCCGTCCCCGACGACGAAGTCGAAGATCCTGGTGTAGGAGGAGCCGAGCAGGAAGTCGTGCTCGAAGTCCTCGCCCTCCAACCACGGCCCGCGTTCCAGCACGACGACCTTCGCGCCGCCCGCCGCGAGGTGGTAGGCGGCGATCGCGCCGCCGAAACCGCTGCCGACGATCAGCACGTCGGTGCTCTCGGTGCTCGTCATCGCACGCTCCAATCGTCAGGACGGGTCGCCGGCCGGCGTCGTGCCGGGGTGCGTCCGCGCCAGTTCGCGGCGGTAGGAGTACGCGGGGAACCGCCACAGCCCGTCGGCGTCCGGCTCGGCGAACCCCATCGCGCGCAGCCCGGGGTGGCCCGCCGCCATCGCCTCGGTGGTGTGCAGGTGCGCCCCGGTGTCGAACGCCATGTTGCTGAACAGCGCCAGCGCGACCCAGCCGTCCTTCTCCGGGTGGCCGGGCGCGACCAGTTCGGCGACCAGGCCGGTGCGCTGGGCGAACGGCAGCGCGACGAACGGCGGCACGTCCGGGTCCAGCGCGGTGCCCAGCCGGGCGGCGTAGTCGCGCGCGTGCTGGTTGAGCAGGAGGCTGAGGCTGTCCAGCCCGTCCACGACGCCGGCGGCGGGCGTTTCCAGCAGCGCGACCGCGCCCGCGTCGACGGCTCCGCCGCCGGGTGCCGCGCCCGCGACGGCGCGGTCCTCCGGCGACCGCTTCGCGCCCGGGACGATGGTGTCGGCGAATGCCTCCAGGGTCAGGGTGCGGACGGCGCGATCCGCTGCGGTGTCCGAGTGCACGGCAGGTCCTCTCTCCGGGCGGGAAATGGTGATGGGCGGTGCTCGCGGGTGCGGGTACCGCGTCGCCCCGGTGGGCCGGGGGTGATCGCCCGAGCGGTTGGTCCCATGGTCGCGCCGCAGCACCGGCCGGCGCTTCTCCGGGCGTGCCGTGCTGTACCCGGCGGACCCGGTTCGGGCACCCGAAGGTCCTCGTGGACGCACCCGGCACACCGCTGGATGCAGCACCCGGGTACGGCTTCCGGAGGTACCGGCGGTGCTCTGAAAAATTCCCCCGGAGCGCCCGGAAATGATCGGAAAATGCCTCTGCGGTGCCGGCCATATTGACCGGTTCGGTGAGTTCTAAACATCGTTCGAAACGATCTTGCGCGGCCCCGGAAGATGATCTTGATGGGGCCTGTTTGGGCTCGTCCGCGCAGCTTGCACACCTGAGACAGCCCCTGGTAACTTGCGAACATGGGCGATTCCCGGGCCTGGGGGCGGTGCAGACCGTAAAGCGCAACGGCGCGCTGGGGTCGAGGCACGAACCGGGAATCGCGCCAAGGGGGAGTCGACAGTGCCGGGTCGTCCGGTCCGGTGCCCGGCACACCACTGTGGAATGGAGTTCGACTTGTGGTGCAGGTTATCGAACGAGCAGTAGGTCAAGTCATCGATTTTATGCACAAAAACATCGGTGAACAATTTACTATAGACGACATGGCGCGGACCGCGAACTACAGCAAGTTCCACTTCTCGCGGGCGTTCCAGCGGGTGACCGGGGTGTCGCCGGGCAGGTTCCTGGCGGCCATCAGGTTGCAGGAGGCCAAGCGGCTGCTGGTGTCCACCACGTTGACCGTGACGGACATCAGCCACCGCGTCGGCTACACCAGCGTCGGCACCTTCAGCTCCCGCTTCAGGAGCAGCGTCGGGGTGTCGCCCACGACGTTCCGGCAGTCGGGCGGCTTCGCCCGGCACATCCCGATGGCCAGGCGTGCCGTGGACGCGCGCACGGCCGTCGTCCGGGGCGAGATCTCCGCGCCGGCGGGCCCTCCCGGGCTGCTGTTCGTCGGCCTGTTCCCGGGCGGCATCCCGCAGGGTGCGCCGATCCGGTGCGCGGTGCTGCGCCGGCCCGGCCCGTACCTGCTGACCGCCGTGCCGCCCGGCACGTGGCACCTGCTCGCGCAGTCCGTGGCACTGGGGCGCGAGTCCATGCTGGGGGACGGCCCGTTCGCGCAGGACCTCGCGCTGTCGGTGGCGTCCCACGGCCCGATCACCGTCCGGCCCGGTCGACCGGTCGAGCGCGCGGACCTCACGCTGCGCCCGATCTGCAACCTCGACCCGCCGGTCCTGCTGGCGCTGCTGGACGTGCGCACGCACGCCCTGGGCGCACGGGCCAACGCGGGCGCCTGACGGCCGGTGCGCGCAGGGGTCGTCCTCCGGAGTCGGGAGGACGACCCTCTCGCGCACCGCCGGTCAGCCGGCCGGGTGCACGGTCACCGCCAGGCCGCCCCGGATGCGCAGCGACAGCATCGGTTCGGGCACGACGGGGCGGTCGGGCACGGCCCGCAGGTCCAGTTCGCGGGTCACCACGGCGAGGGTGAACACCGCCTCCATCAGCCCGAGGTGGCTGCCCACGCAGAACCGGGGCCCCGCGCCGAACGGCAGGTAGGCGTAGCGCGGCCGGTCGTGCGCCGCCGAGGGGTCGAACCGGTCGGGGTCGAAGCGGTCCGGCCGGTCCCAGAACGCCGGGTGCCGGTGCAGCGTGTACGGGCAGACCAGGACGTCCGCCCCGGCCGGCACGGACCAGCCGCCGACGTCGTCGTCGGCCTGCGCGCGGCGCGGCAGGATCCAGACCGGCGGGAACAGCCGCACCACCTCGTCGACCACCATCGCGGTGTAGCGCAGGGCGTGCAGGTCCTCGAAGACCGGCGCGCGGTCGCCCAGCACCGCCCGCGCCTCGGCCCGCACCCGCTCCTTGACCTCGGGGTGCCGGTCGAGCAGGTGGAACGCCCAGCCGAGCGTGCTGGCCGTGGTCTCGTGCCCGGCCAGCAGCAACGTGACCAGCTCGTCGTGCAGCCGCCGCTCGCCGACCGCCGCGTCGGGCTCCTCGGCGACCGAGGCGAGCACGCGGGACAGCACGTCGTCGCCGTCCGCGCCGCCGTGCTCGACCCGCCGGGCCGCGAGCCGGTCCACGACCCGGCGCAGCTCCTTGCGCGCCCGGCGGAAGCGGAGCTGGTGGGGGAGCGGCACCCACATCGGCACCGCGCTCATCGTCACCATCTCGAACATCGCCTGGTCCTGCACGGCCTCGAAGGAGTGCCCGATGTGCTCGAACCGGGACAGGTCCTCCGACAGCAGGGTGCGCCCCAGCACGTCCAGGGTCAGGCCGGTCACCTCGTCGGTCAGGTTGACCGGCGGCCCGCCGGTGCCGGCGCGCAGCCGGTCGACCAGCCGGCCCGCCGCCTCGGCGACCGCGCCCGCCTGGCCGGCGATCCGCCGGTGCTGGAACGCCGGCTGGGTGGCCCGGCGCTGCTTGCGCCACAGCTCGCCCTCGCTGGTGAGCAGCCCGTCGCCGATGGCGCGGCGGGCGTGCACCAGGCCGATCCCCTTGTGGTAGGCGGCGGCGTTGTCGGCGAGCACGTGCTTGGCGTGGTCGGGGTGGTTGAAGAAGTACAGCGTCTTGGGCCCGATGGCCATCCGGACGGCGTCGCCGTACTGCTCGGCCGCCGAGGTCATCAGGGCCAGCCGGTCCCCCGCGAGCTTGCGGAGCAGGCCGGGGGTGGCGCTGCGCGGGGGTCCCGGGGGTGTCCGCCCGGTGCGGGTCGCGGCGCGCGTCATGTCCGCACGACCTCACCCGGCTGCACCGCGCCGTTGCGCCTCGGGTCCACTGTGGACTTGGCGGCGGGTTCGTCGCCGGGTTCCTCCGTGGTCGGCGCGGCGGCGGCCTGCGCCCGCTGCTGCTCCTCGCGCTGGAGCCGCGCGCGCTCGACGATGTCCAGCGCCCACAGGAAACCGCCTCGGAACAGGCACACGATCGCCGTGGCGAAGAAGATGCCGTACGGGATGCTCATGCCCGTCAGCACGCCGTACACGGCGGCCACACCGCCGCCGAACGCGATCTGCGACAGCGGGCGGGACGGGCTGGTGCCGGGATCGGTCACCATGTAGTTGGTGAACAGCACGAACGCCACCCCGGTCATCATGCCCAGCCCCGCCGGGATCGACACGTCGAGCAGCACGCCCCGGACGACCGCCTGGAGGGCGAACCCGACCAGCCACGCCGTGATCAGCCACAGCCGGCCGGTGAGCATCCCGTTGAGCATGGTGCCCGCCACGATGATGATGACCGGGATCAGCCAGTCGACCACCGTGCCGACGTGCTCGGTGAAGTGGTAGGGCGGGGCGATCGACGCCCACGGGAACACCAGCAGGATCACCGTGATGCCGAAGTTCGACGGGTTCATGAAGTGCCGCAGCCGGCCGCGCACCGGGGCGCGCAGCACCCACTTCGCGCCGACGGCCACCGTCACGCCGAAGATCATCGCCCACACGTTGTCGTTGACGTAGATGAGCATGTTCATGGCGAGGGCGGTGATGTGCGCGGGGTAGAGGAACTCCACCACGCCCCGGAACCCGTTGCCCGCGAACCGGGGCGGCCGGCCGCCCTGCCGCGCGGACACCGCCTCCAGGCCGATCTCCACCAGGTAGCCGGTGGCCAGCGCGATGAACGGCCACAGCCACGGCTGCTCGAAGCCGAGCACGGTGTAGCCCAGGACGTTGAACACGGTGATGGAGATGGCGAAGCGCCGCAGGGCGGTGATCACCTTCGGGTTGTGGTGCGGCGCGCTCGGTGCCGCTCCGGCCGCCGCCGGCGGGGCCGCTGTCGTCTCGGCCACGGTCACTCCTCCTCAGCCTGGTCGCCGAGCCGGACGTGGTGCCGGCCCGGGGAGAGGGTCATGTCCTGCTGGTGCACCCGGCCGTCGCGGTCGCGCCACTCGACGTGCACGTCGACCGGGCCGTCGGCGTCGCCCAGCCCGAAGTGGACCTCGTGGCTGCGCTTGCCGGAGTGCCCGCTGCCGCCGTCGACCCGGTTGACCTGCTTGCGGCCGTCCGACGTGGTCACGGTGACCTGCGCGCCGATCGCGGGGGAGCCGGCGGTGCCGTCGTCGCCCCGCAGGGTCAGCCGCAGACCCAGGGAGTCCCGGTCCGTGGCACCGGTGTTGCGGTGGAAGACCGGGTCCGCCCACTGCCGGGAGACGGCCATGTCCAGCCGGCCGTCGCCGTCCACGTCGCCGGTGGCGACGCCCCGGGTGGGCACCGGGACGTCCAGGCCCAGCGAGGGCGCGAGGTCGGTGTAGCGCCCGTCCGGGTCCTTGGCGAACAGGTGGAAGCGCTGGTTGCCCGAGACGTCGTCGCCGGCGGTCATGTTCGGCCACCACAGCGGGTTCGACAGCAGGGAGTCGTTGGCGGTGGCCAGCTCCTGCAACTGGGGCCAGCGGTTCACCTCGCCCTTGACGAAGCCGGTCGCCTGCGCCACCTCCAGCTCACCGCTGTTGTCGAAGTCGGCGAGCTTGACGTCCCAGCCCCACCCCGACCACGCCAGGTTCAGCGGCGCGCTCTCGTCCTCCCACGGGGCCACGCCCCGGGTGAGCTGGTCCTTGACCGCCTTGGTGTCGCCGGAGGTGCTCATCCACGCGAAGTGGCTCTCCTCGATGCCGAACGACGTGGTGATGTTGCTGACGTACATGTCGTAGACGCCGTCGCCGTTGAGGTCGCCGAAGTCGACGCCCATGCCCTTGAACGAGTCCTTGCCGACGTTCTTGGACTTGGGCTCCAGCGGGCTGCGCTCGCCCTCGACGAGGGCGAACTCGAAGCGCCCCGGCGTGGAGCGGTTGTGCAGCATCCGGTCCGGGCCGAAGTCGTGCGCCAGGTACAGCTCCGGCAGCAGGTCGCCGTCGACGTCGGTGGCGCTCGACGCCAGCGCCCAGCCCGTGGACGCCTCCTGCGGGATGGCCGTCTCGTCGCACTCGAACGTCGCGGTGGGATTCGCGCCCTTGGTCGCGCCGGTCCAGCGGAACAGGTAGTCCTGGCCGCCGTTGAGCGCCAGCGACATCGAGTGGTTCATCTGCACGCCGGAGTCCTTCGCCGGGTCGAGCACCGGGCCGTGCGGGAAGTAGTTGCCGATGTAGATGTCCTGGTGGCCGTCGCCGTCGAAATCCGCGACGGTGGCCGAGTTGCTGTTCCACTGCGGCCCCGAGTACCGGCCGCCGCTCGCGCCGGGCACCAGTTCGGTCGGGGTGTAGGAGTCGGCGGTGAGGTCCTTCGCGCCGCTCTTCGCCAGGTGCAGGATGGGCGTGCGGCCCCACAGGTAGACCAGCAGGTCCATCCGGCCGTCCTCGTTGAAGTCGCCGGGCACGCACCCCATCGGCGCCATCACGTCGTTGGTCGGCAGCGACCCGGCGCTGAGCGCGAACGGCTCGTAGCGCGGCTCCTTGCCCGCTTCGGGCGCGGGGGTGACGACGACCTGGTCGGTGCGGACGTCGACGAAGCAGATGTCGTTGGACAGCTCGTCGCCGTCGAGGTCGTTGAGCGCGATGGCGGACCCGACCGACGAGATCCACGCGTCGATGTGCCGGTAGTCCTGGTTGACCTCGCGCATGGACTGCTGGGTGTAGCCGCCGGGCAGCGCGACGGACTCGGCCGAGAACCCGAACGGCGCCGCCAGCTCGCGCTTCTCGGCGGCCGACGACGTGGGCAGCCGCGCCACCGCGAAGGTGGCCGCGACGAGCACCAGCGCGATGATCCCGGGCAGCTGTTTGCGCAGCCAGGCTGCGGTGGTGCTCACCTGCGGACTCCTTCCTGGTGGACGAACTGCCGGGCGATCCGCTGCCGCCAGGTCTCGTACGCGGGCACCGCGCCGTCCACGACGGGCGGTGCGGGGCGCACGTCCTGGGTGACCCGGGCCGCCTTCTCCGGCGTGGTGCCGCAGAACACCCGCGTGGCCAGGCCGGTGTGCGGCACCACCAGGCCGGCCTTGACCCGGGCCTCGGCGGCGAACGCGCTCGCCTGGGCGACCATGGCGGCGTGCGGGCCGGAGCGGTGCCGGAACAGCACGAGCTCGTCCTCGGACTCGCCGCCCGCGTAGGTGGCGGCCAGGCCCGCGCCCGCGTACAGGTCCTCCTGGCGGTGCTCGGGGAACCGGTCGATCAGGTCCGCGACGTGCTGGGCGTCGGTGCCGCCGACGAACCACAGCGCGCGGCCGATGCCCTGGTCGAGCGCGCGGCCCGCGTACGAGCGCGGCCCGGCGGCCGGCCACGGGAAGCGCGGGTCGGCGTACTGGTGGTGCACGTACTGCTCGGTCTTGAAGTACGCCTGGTGGAAGCCGTAGCCGTCGAGCACCAGCCAGCGCAGCAGCGGGTCGGTCCGCGCGTCGGCGGGCCAGCGGAAGCGGGGCAGCCGGGCCATCGCCCAGCCGATCCCGACGTAGACCATGTAGACGTGGTCGGCGGCGCGGCCTTCGAGGAACTGCTCGACGTGCCGGTTGCCGCCGAACGGCAGGCCGTCGAGCACGGCGAAGCCCATGCCGGCGCCCTCGTAGGCGAAGCCCCGGAACTGCGCGGGGATCGCTTCGAGCGGCTCCTCGGCGTCCCGGGGCCGGCGTGCTCCGACGGCGTGCGCGTAGCCGGCCAGGAACGTCCGGCCGACCGTTTCCAGCAGTTCCCGGGACGTGTCGTCCTTCACCCGGAACCCGCGCACCGCCAACGTGGTCTCGGCGATGCCGGGAGTCAGTACTCGGCGCCGCAAGGCGCGCAGTGCACTCACCTCGGTCCCCTCCCAAAGTCCGGCAAACCGGTGACCGGACAGCTGATTGCAAAAATCGTCGCAGTGCGCCGGGCCGGTGGTCTACTCCTGGCGTGCGCTCCGGTTGTGCCGGAATGCGGTCAGCTCCGCACGAATCGCCGGGTCGCCGTGAAATGGGCCCGGATCGCGCTGCGCCACACCTCGTACGGCGGCACCGGACCGCTTTCCTCGCGGCCGGGCGCGGTCGCGTCCACGAGATCGGCGGCGGCCTCCGGCGAGCCGCCGGTAAACATTTCCGACGCAATCGTGCTGTGTTCCGGCACGAATCCGGCGTGCACCCGCGCCTTGGCCGCGAAGACCGCACCCAGCGCGAGTTCCGCGCGGTGCCCGCCGGCCGCGCCGGCCAGTGCGGACAGCTCGTCCGGGGTACCGCCGCCGGCGAAGGTGGCGGCCAGGCCGACCCCGCTCCACAGGTCGGCGTGCCGGGCCGGGTCGAACCGGCGCACGGCCGCCGCGACCTCCGGGCCGCGCGCGCCGTGGATGAACCACAGCGCCCGCCCGATGCCCTGGTCGACCGCGCGGGGGAAGTAGTCGGCGCGGCCCTGCCACGGGTAGGGCTCGGGCACCCGCTGCTCGTCCACCCACCGCCGGGTGTGGAAGTAGGCGAGGTCGAAGCCGTAGCCGTCGACCGCCAGCCAGCTCACCGCCGGGTGGTACGGCGAGCCGGGCAGGTCGGGCATGACCTTGCGCCACAGCCGGCGCGGCAGCCGCGCCATGGCGAACCCGATGCCGATGTAGGCCACGAACAGGTGCTCCGCGCCGTCCCCTTCGAGCAGGTCGCGCACCCGCGTGCCGCGTCCGGCCACGTCCCGGATGGTGAAGGCCATCACCGCGCCCTCGTGGGCGAAGCCGCGCAGCCCGGGGTCGACGAAGCGGAGCCTGCGGGCCACCTCCCACCCGTCGCGCGAGTCGATGCCCCACTCGAAGCCGCAGACCACCGCCTGCGGCACCGCTTCGAGCCGGGCGGCGTCCGGGGAGGTCGCGCCGGGGAAGCCGCGCGCGCGGAACGCCACCTCCTCCAGCGACGGGGCCAGCGCCAGCCGGCGCAACGAGCCGAGCGCGGTCGACATGTGCAAGCACCCCCAGGGGGGTCGGGCCCCGGGGTCAGCTCACCCACGGGGCGGTCGGGTACCACGGGATGACGCCCCGGCCGGCGAGCAGCCGGACGTCCCAGTACAGGACGGTGAAGACGCCGACCGCGATCAGCGTCGCGGCGGTGAGCACGGCCGCCCGAGCGCCCAGCCACCGCCGCAGCGGGCCGCCCGCGACCGTGCCCAGCAGCAGGACCAGTACGGCGACCACGACCACGTTGCCCACCGACTGGAGGACGAACGCGGCGGCGCCGTACAGCGGGTTCCCGCTCTCGGCGGCGTCCCGGAACATCACCCGGAACAGCGGGAAGGGCCGGCCGATCAGGAAGCCGCCGATCAGCGCGCCCAGCAGCACCGTCCGGGCGGCGGGGCGGCGGCGGAACGGGTCGGGCACCAGCTCCAGCGCGGCCAGGCCCAGGTAGACCATGGTCAGCCCGATGACGCCGAACACCACCAGCGACTGGACCGCGCGCCCGGTGAGCGCGCCGGCCTGCACCGGCACGGTGTCGAACTGCGGCATCCGGGTGCCGACCAGGCCGACCAGCGCGCCGTAGACCGCCGCCACCGGGATCATCCCGGCCGCCAGCAGGCCCAGCGGTGCCAGGGACGCGCGCAGCCTGGCCCACCGGCCGGCGGTCGTGCCGAGCAGGGGCGCGACCGCGCCGAACGCGGCGATGTTGCAGGCGGTGAACGTGCCCGCGAGGCCGCTGACGAAGGCGAACGCGACACCCGCGACGGGCGCGGTCCCCGCGTCGTGGCCGAGCAGCGCGTCCGCCACGGTGCCGCCGATGGTCTTGTCCACGAACGCCGCCGACCACGCGACGGTGAGCAGGAAGCCGGCCAGGGCGGAGAGCGCGACGACCCGCCACCGCCGGCGGGGCGGGGAGGCCGGCAGGTCGCCCCGGACCGGGGTCGCGGTGTGCGCCATGCGTCCTCCTCGTCGATTCCGCCGGTTCTCCCGGCCGGGTCCGCCGGTGCTGCGGGCCGGTGCTTTCCAGCATCCGTCCGGTTGGTCCGGGAAATCTTCTCCGAGGATGCGCACTCGCTGCTCCGGGTGGCGCACCGGGTTTACCCCGCGATGGTCGGGAAGGTGTCGGACAATGTCCATCACGCTGTTATGACAAAGCCCAGGTCACAGGGCAAAATCGGAGTAGCAACGCCTGCGGGGCTCCGGCACGATAGGTGTCACTCGTATTTCTTCGATGTGCCGCGCCGATTTAGGGGTGCGGTGTCCGTCGAGGTCCGAACGGAGTCGCGGAAACGGTGAGAGCATGAGCAGTGAACGGATCGCAATTGTCGGCATCGGCCTGCGCTACCCCGATGCCGGTTCTGCCGCCGAACTGTGGGAGAACGTCCTGGCGGGCCGCCGCGCCTTCCGGCGGCTGCCGGACGAGCGGATGAACCACGCCGACTACTTCTCGCCGGACCCCGCCGCGCCGGACCGCTTCTACTCGGCGAAGGCCGCGGTGCTGCGGGACTTCGAGTTCGACCGGGTGCGCTACCGGGTCGCGGGCAGCACCTACCGGTCCACCGACCTGACGCACTGGCTCGCGCTGGACGTGGCGACCCGGGCGCTGGCCGACGCGGGGTTCCCGGAGGGCGAGGGGCTGCCCCGCCGCACCACGGGCGTCGTGCTGGGCAACAGCCTCACCGGCGAGTTCTCCCGCGCCAACGTGATGCGGCTGCGCTGGCCGTACGTGCGCCGCACGGTCGCCGCCGCGCTGACCGCCAAGGGCTGGCCGGAGGACGAGACGGCGGGCTTCCTGCGCGACCTGGAAGGGCGGTACAAGGCGCCGTTCCCGGCGATCGACGAGGACTCGCTCGCGGGCGGCCTGTCCAACACCATCGCGGGCCGGATCTGCAACCACTTCGACCTGGGCGGCGGCGGGTACACCGTGGACGGCGCGTGCTCGTCGTCGCTGCTGTCCGTGGCGACCGCCGCGAAGTCGCTGGCCGACGGGGAGCTGGACGTCGCCGTCGCGGGCGGCGTGGACCTGTCGATCGACCCGTTCGAGGTGATCGGGTTCGCCAAGACCGGCGCGCTGTCCACCGGCGAGATGAAGGTCTACGACCGCGACTCGAACGGGTTCTGGCCCGGCGAGGGCGCGGGCGCGCTGGTGCTGGTGCGCGAGGACGACGCCGCCGAGCGCGGCCTCGACGTCTACGCGACCATCGCCGGCTGGGGCGTGTCCTCGGACGGCAAGGGCGGCATCACCCGGCCCGAGGCGAGCGGCCACCGGCTGGCCATCTCGCGCGCGTACGGCCGGGCCGGCTACGGCGTGGACTCGGTGTCCTACTTCGAGGGCCACGGCACCGGCACGGCGCTGGGCGACGCCACCGAGATCGACGCGCTGTCCACCGCCCGCCGGGAGGCCGACCCGGCGGCCCGGCCGGCGGCGCTGAGCAGCGTCAAGGGCAACTTCGGGCACACCAAGGCCGCGGCGGGCGTCGCCGGTCTGATCAAGGCGGCCCTCGCCGTGCACCACCAGGTGATCCCGCCGGGCACCGGCCACCACGACCCGCACCCGAAGCTGCTGGCCGGGGACGCGGCGGTGTACGTGCCGCGCGAGGCCGAGCTGTGGCCCGCCGACCGGCCCGTGCGCGCCGGCGTGTCGGCCATGGGCTTCGGCGGCATCAACACCCACGTCGCGCTGGAGCAGGCGCCCGGCACCACCCGCCGCGCCGAGCTGGAGGACCGCACCCGCGCGCTGGTGACCGGCCGCCAGGACGCCGAGCTGCTGCTGTTCGACGGCCCGGACGAGGCGGCGGTGCGGGAGCGGCTGGCCGAGGCCGCCGCGCTGGCGCCCCGGCTGGCCTTCGCCGAGCTGGCCGACCTGGCGGGCGCGCTGGCCGGCCGGCTGACCGGCGGGCCGGTCCGGGCGGCGGTCGTCGCGCGCGACCCGGAGGAGGCCGCGCGCAAGCTCACCCGGCTGCTCGACGGCGGCCCGGTGACCGACCCGGCGGACGGGGTGTTCCTGGCCGCGCGCGCCACGCCGCCGCGCATCGCCTACCTGTTCCCCGGCCAGGGGTCCGGTCGGGGCGCGGTCGGCGCGATCCGGCACCGGTTCGCCGCCGCCGAGCGGGTGTTCCGGGAGCTGGAGCTGCCGGCCGACGGCGACCAGGTGGCCACCGAGGTCGCCCAGCCGAGGATCGTGGCGGGCGCGCTGGCCGGGCTGGCGGTGCTGCGGGAGCTGGGCGTGGAGGCCGCCGCGGCGGTCGGGCACAGCCTCGGCGAGCTGACCGCCGTGCACTGGGCGGGCGCGCTGGGCGCGGACCGGGTGCTCGACCTCGCCGCCGAGCGGGGACGGGTGATGGCGTCCGCGAGCCGGGGCGGCGGTGCGATGGCCGGCCTGGCGACCGGGCCGGAGCGGGCGCTGGAGCTGGCCGCCGGCGAGGACGTGGTGGTCGCGGGCTACAACGGGCCCGAGCAGACCGTCCTGTCCGGACCGGCCGAAGCCGTCGACCGGGTGTGCGCCGGGGCGAAGGCCGCCGGCGTGCACGCCGCCCGGATCCCCGTGTCGCACGCCTTCCACTCGCCGCTGGTCGCGCCCGCCGCCGAGGCGATGGGCGACCGGCTGGCGGACTACGACTTCGCCCGTCCCGAACGGCCCGTGCACTCGACGGTGACCGGGGACGTGCTCGACCCCGGCGCGGACCTGCGCCGCCTGCTGCGCGACCAGGTGCTGGAACCGGTGCGCTTCCACGAGGCGGCGGCCCGGGCGGCGGCCGGTGCCGACCTGCTGCTGGAGGTCGGGCCCGGCCGGGTGCTCACCGGCCTGGTCGCCGGGATCGCGCCGGGCACGCCGGCCGTCGCGCTGGACACCGACCACGCCTCGCTGGTCCCGCTGCTGACGGCGGTCGGCGCGGCCTTCGCGCTCGGTGCGCCGGTCCGGGTGCCCGCCCTGTTCGCCGGGCGCGCGCTGCGCGACCTGCCGCTGGACGGCGCGATGACGTTCCTGTCCAGCCCGTGCGAGGCCGCGCCCGCGCTGGACGTCGCCCTGGCCGACGCCGCGCCGGCGGACGTCGACACCGTCACCACCGCCGAGGGCGAGTCCACCCTGGACCTGCTGCGCCGGCTGGCCGCCGAACGCGCGGAGCTGCCGCTGGAGGCGATCGGCCCGGACACCCACCCGCTCGACGACCTGCACCTCAGCTCGATCACCGTGGGCCAGCTCGTCAACGGGGTGACCAGCGGCCTGGGCCGGCCCGCGCTGACCGCCACGCCGAACTTCGCCACCGTGCGGCTGGGCGAGCTGGCCGCGCTGATCGACGAGCTGGCGTCCACCGCGCACGAGGAGGAGGCCCCCGGCGAGGTGCCCGGCGTCGCGCCGTGGGTGCGGCCGTTCGAGGTGGCGCACGTGGCCCGCCCGCGCCCCGACGCCGAACCGGCCGCACCGGGGGAGTGGACCGTGTTCGCCCGGCCGGACCACCCGCTGGCGCAGCCGCTGCGGGCGGCGCTGCCCGGTGACGGGGTGCTGCTGCTGCCCGAGGAGGGCGACCCGGCCCTGTCCCTGGCCGCCGCGCGGGCCGTCCTGGCCGCTGCGCCGGGGACGCGCTTCGCGGTCGTGCAGGGCCGGTTGGGCGCGTCCGGCCTGGCCCGCTCCCTGCACCTGGAAGCCCCGGGCGTGCCGGTGACCGTGGTCGAGGGCTCGCCCGGCGTGGACGACGTCGTCGCCGAGGTCGCCGCCACCACCGGCTTCACCCAGGTCCGCTACGAGCACGGCGTGCGCACGGTCCCCGTGCTGCGCGCGGTGACCGGCACCCCGGGCGCTCCGGCGTTGGACGCCTCCGACGTCCTGCTGGTGACCGGCGGCGGCAAGGGCATCACGGCGGAGTGCGCGCTGGCGGTGGCGCGGGACTGCGGCGCGGCCCTGGCGCTGGTCGGCCGCGCCGACCCGGCGCACGACGCCGAGCTGGCCGCCAACCTGGAGCGGGTGGCGGCGGCGGGCGTCCGGTTCCACTACGCGCGCGCCGACGTGACCTCGCCGGAGCAGGTCGCCGACGCGGTCCGGCGGTTCCGCGCCGAGCTGGGTGAGGTCACCGCCGTGCTGCACGGCGCGGGCCGCAACGAGCCGCGCGCGCTGACCGGCCTGACCGACGAGGACTTCGCCGCCACCCTCGCGCCCAAGGTCGACGGCCTGCGGACCGTGCTCGCCTCGGTCGACCCGGAGCGGATCAAGCTGCTGGTCACGTTCGGCAGCATCATCGGCCGCGCCGGGCTGCGCGGCGAGGCGCACTACGCCACCGCGAACGACTGGCTGACCGAGCTGACCGTCGAGTTCGGCCGCGAGCACCCGGCCGCGCGCGTGCTGGCCCTGGAGTGGTCGGTCTGGTCCGGGGCGGGCATGGGCGAGCGGCTGGGCGTGGTCGAGGCCCTGGCGCGCGACGGCATCACGCCGGTCTCCGCCGACGAGGGCGTGGCGGTGCTGCGCGAGGTGCTCGCCGACCCGGGGCTGGGCCCCGTGCTGGTGGTCGGCGGCCGGGCGGCCGGGCTGCCCACGCTGGAGTTCGACCGCGCCGACCTGCCGCTCACCCGGTTCGTGGACCGCGTGCTGGTGCACTACCCGGGGGTGGAGCTGGTGACCGAGGCCGACCTGTCGGCGGGCAGCGACCCGTACCTGGCCGACCACCGGCTGGCGGGCGACCTGCTGTTCCCGGCGGTGCTCGGCATGGAGGCCATGGCCCAGGTGGCGTGCGCGCTCACCGGGGCGACCGCGCCGCCGCTGCTGGAGGACCTGGAGTTCCCGCGCCCGGTCGTGGTGCGGCCGGACGGCGCGCTGACCGTGCGGCTGGCCGCGCAGGTCCGCGCGCCGGGCGTGGTGGACGTGGTGCTCCGGGCCGAGGACACCGGGTTCGGCGCGGACCACTTCCGCGCCCGGCTGGTGTTCCCGCGTCCGGACCTCGCCCCGGTCCCGGCCGACGACCCCGGGCTGCCTCCCGTGCCGGTGGACCCGGTGGGCGAGCTGTACGGCGGGGTGCTGTTCCAGGGCAAGAGGTTCCAGCGGCTGCTGGGCTACCGGCGGGCGTCCGCGCGGCACGCGGTGGCGGAGGTCGCCGCCACGCCCGTGTCGTCCTGGTTCGCGCCATTCCTGCCGCAGGACCGGGTGCTCGCCGACCCCGGCACCCGGGACGTGGTCATGCACGCCATCCAGTGCTGCGTGCCGGACGCCACCCTGCTGCCGCAGCGCGTGGCGCGGCTGCACCTCGCCGACCCCGCCGACCGGTCCACCGAGCACGTGGTGCTCGACGCCCGCGAACGGGCGCAGGACGGCGACAGCTACACCTACGACGTCGACGTGCGCGACGCGGCCGGCCGGCCCGTCGAGCGCTGGGAGGGGCTGGTGCTGCGGGCGGTCCACAAGCGCGACGGCGCGGGGCCGTGGACGCCGACCATGCTCGGCCCGTACCTGGAGCGCTCGTTGGAACGGGTGCTCTCCGGCGGCGGCGCGGTCGTCGTGGAGCCCGACCCCGCCGACACCGCGCCGGACCGCCGGGCGCAGACCGCGCTGGCGCTGAGCCGGGCGCTGGACCGGCGGGTCGACGTGCGGTACCGGCCGGACGGCAAGCCCGAGGTCGACGGCGCGGCGGTGACCGCGTCGCACGGCGCGGGCCTGACCCTGGCCGTGGCGGGCACCGGGCGGCTGGGCTGCGACGTCGAGCCCGCCGCGCCGCGTGCGGAGCAGGACTGGGCCGGGCTGCTCGGTGCCGACCTGCTGCCCGTGCGCGACCTGCTGCGGGCCGAGGCCGACGAGTCGCCGGACGTGTCCGGCACGCGGCTGTGGGGCGCGCTGGAGTGCCTGCGCAAGACCGGGTCCACCACCCGGGCGCTCACCGTGGACCGGGTGCACCCCGACGGGTGGGCCGTGCTGTCGGCCGGCGACGCGGAGATCGCCACCTGGGCCACCACCGTGACCGGGCGCGACGAACCAGTGGTGTTCGCGGTGCTCGTCGGGAAGGAGGACTGACATGCCGGAGTACTTCGAGATCCGCCACACCGTCGGCTTCGAGGAGACCAACCTCGTCGGCAACGTCTACTACGTGAACTACCTGCGGTGGCAGGGCCGGTGCCGGGAGATGTTCCTGCGCGACAAGGCACCCGGCGTGTTGGAGGACGTCCGCGAGGACCTGAAGCTGTTCACGCTCAAGGTGGACTGCGAGTTCTTCGCCGAGATCACCGCGTTCGACGAGCTGTCGGTGCGGATGCGGCTGGACGAGATGACCCAGACGCAGATCCAGTTCAGCTTCGACTACGTCAAGCTCGACGACGGGCCGGAAGTGCTGGTGGCGCGCGGGAAGCAGCGCGTGGCCTGCATGAGGGGCCCGAACACCGACACCGTCCCGTCGCGGGTGCCCGACGAGCTGCGGACGGCGCTCGAACCGTACGCGGGGACGGCGGAGCCGGCACGGGCGGGGCTGGGGTGATGACCGTGCACGAGACGGCTCCCGTGTTGGAGGAAACCACGCTGCGGGACGCCATGTCCCGGTTCGCGACCGGTGTCGCCGTGGTCACCGTGGGCGGTGAGCACGCGCACGGCATGACCGCGAACGCGTTCACGTGCGTCTCGCTGGAACCGCCGCTGGTGCTGTGCTGCGTGTCCCGTCGGGCGACCATGCACACGGCCATCGACCGCGCGGGGCGGTTCGCGGTCTCCGTCATGCGCGGTGACCAGGAGCGCACCGCCCGGTACTTCGCCGACAAGCGCCGCCCGCGCGGCGGGGCGCAGTTCGACGTGGTCGACTGCACGCCCGGCCCGCACACCGGTGCCCCGCTGCTGTCCGGGGCGTTGGCGTGGCTGGAGTGCGACCTGGCGCAGTGGTACGAGGGCGGCGACCACACCATCTTCCTCGGTCGGGTGCTCGGCTGCGGGCGCGGCCCGGACAGCCCGGCGCTGCTGTTCTACGACCGGGGATTCCACCGGATCTGAGGAGGGGAGCGGCCGTGCTGGTGACGGTCACCGGGGGCAGTGGTTTCGTCGGCGCGCACACCGTCGCCGAACTGGTGCGCGGCGGGCACGAGGTGCGGGTGCTCGCCCGCGCCGAGTCCGCAGTGGACAGTGCGTTGCGACCGCTGGGCGTGCCCGGCGCGGAGGTGGTGGTGGGGGACGTCACCGACGAGCGGGCGGTGGTCGCGGCGGTGCGCGGCGCGGACGCCGTGGTGCACTGCGCCTCGGTCTACTCGTTCGACCGGCGGCGGCGCGCGGAGATGCTGCGCACCAACGTCCGGGGTACGGAGCTGGTGCTGGGAGCCGCGACGCGGCAGGGCGTCGGGCGGGTGGTGCACGTGTCGAGCATCGCCGCCCTGTTCGGCGCCGGCGTCCGGGTGCTGCGGGAGGACACGCCGGTCGGCACCAGCCGCGAACCGTACGCGGCGACCAAGGCCGGGTCGGAGGCCGTGGCCCGGCGGCACCAGGAGCGCGGGGACCCGGTGGTGATCAGCTACCCGCCCGCCCTGCTCGGCCCGCACGACCCCAAACCCGGCGACCAGACGTGCCGGCTGCGGGACCTGCTGCGCGGCCTGGTGCCGGTGTGGCCGGCGGGCGGGCTCCAGCTCGGCGACGTCCGCGACACGGCGGCGCTGCACGCGGCGCTGCTCGCCCCCGGCGTGACCGGGCGCCACTTCGGCCCCGGCCGCTACCTCACCACGGCCGAGTACGTGCGGGCGGTGCGGGAGGTGACGGGCCGCGCGCTGCCCGCGCTCTTCCCGCCGGCGGCGGCCCTGGTTCCGGTGGGGCGCCTGGTCGACCTGGTGCAGCCGTGGTGGCCGTGGCACATCCCGGCGGAGCACGGCGCGATCGCGACCGCCGGCGCGGCCACCCGCGTCGACCCGTCGGCGAGCACGGCGGCCCTCCCGCCCCGCCCGTTCCGGGACACCGTCACCGACACCGTCCGCTGGATGGCCGACACCGGGGTGCTCCCGCCGCAGCGGGCGGGGCTCGCGGCGTCGCGGTGACGGGGGACCGGTGCCCGCCGGGCGTTCAGGGACGCCCGGCGGGCACCGGTCGCGGGGTCGGTCAGGCGACCTCGGGGACCCGGGCGGCCGAGTCCGCGACCGAGTGCCGGGCGGCAGCCGGGTCGTCGCCGGCGCTGACCATCATGCCGACGAGCTGCGCCTCGAACACGGCGTCGGCGGTGAACGGCCCGACCAGGTACCGGCCGAGTTCCAGGGTGACCAGCCCGTGGGTGGCGATCCACATGTGGTGCGCCACCAGCTCCGGGTCGGCCGGGGCGAAGCGGCCCGCCGCGACGCAGCGGGCGGCGCAGCGGGCGACGTTGGTGAGCGTGAAGCGGCCGTACTGGCGGTCGTCGTCGGACAGGGTGAACCCGGCCAGCGGGAAGGTGCCGAACATGACCGGGTACAGGTGCGGGTTGGCCAGGGCGTTGCCCCGGTACGCCCGGCCGAGCAGCGCCATGTCGGCCACCGGGTCGTCGGTCCGCCCGACCCCGGTCAGGTAGCGCTGCAACCGCGCGAAGCCCTCGTGCACCATCTCCCGCACCAGGCCGCTCATCCCGCCGAAGTGGGTGTACACGGCCATGGTCGACGACCCGGCCTCGGCCGCGAGCCGCCGGGTCGACAGCGCGCCCGGCCCCTCCTCGGCGAGCAGGCGGGCCCCGATGTCCACCAGGGCGGACCGGGTGTGCGCAGCCGCGCGCCGAGGGCTCACCGGAGCACTCCGGCCGTCCGGTGGGCCGCTCCGGCGCTGCCGTGGGTCGGCAAGGGGTCAGCGTCCCGCTGCGACGGTCGAGGCGGGACGGCGGCCCGGACCTGCGGGGCCCCGGTAGCACTGCGCCAGCTCCAGCCAGCGGGAGGCCGTCTCGCCCTCCGCCCGCACGTCGAGGTCGGCGTGGTGCCGGCGGCGCGTCACCAGCAGGCAGAAGTCGACCGCCGAACCGGTCACCCGCTGCGCGGCGTCCTCGGGCCCGTGGTCCCAGCGCCGCCCGGACGGGGCGGTGATCTCGAACCGGAACTCCTCGCCCGGCGGCTGCTCGCCGCGCGCCAGGTAGCCGAAGTCCTTGGTGCGCACCGCGAAGCCGACCAGGAACCCGATCCGGTCGTCCCACTCGCGGGTCACGCCCAGCGCGTCCGCGACGTCCTGCCCGTGCCCGAACAGCTCCATCATCCCGGCACTGGCCAGCACGGCGGGCGGCAGCGGGTTCACCAGCCACGGCACCGGGGTGTCGGCCGGCACGGCGGCCAGCGCGGTGATCGCGCCGGCCTTGGTCCCCTGCCACCGCCGCACCAGTTCGGGCACGTCCAGCGCGAGGTGCGGGGCCATCGAGGCCGCCACGTTCGCGTCGAAGTCGTCGGACAGGGTCGCCAGCACCGCGCGGAACCGGTCGCCGTCCCCGGCGGCCGTGCCCGCCATGCCGAAGACCGACGTCAGGTGCGCCACCTGGTGCTTGACCGTCCACCCCGGCGCGGGGGTGGGCCGGGACCACTGCTCGTGGTCGAGGTCGGCGACCATCCGGTCGAAGTCGTCGCCGGTGGCCCGGAGCGCCGTGAACACGTCCATGCGCAGCACGTCCTCTGGTCGAGTCCTCCCCGGCGGACCCGGTGCGACCGCACCGGCCACGCGGGGTCCGCACGCGGCTGTCCACTCCGACGATGCCCGAGCACCGGGGCGAAGTCTTCTCGCGGCGTGCTCAAGGCCCGCAGGCGGGCTCAGACCAGCGCGGCCGCCACCGCCTCACCGATGCGCAGCAGCCGGGTGTCGCCGAACGCGCGGCCCTCCAGGCACACCCCGACCGGCAGCCCGTCGCGGGAGCGGCCCGCCGGCAGCGACAGCATCGGCAGGCCGGCGACCGTGCCCGGGTCGACGTTGCGCGTCACGGTGGGGAACACCGGGACCTCCCGCCCGTTCAGGGTGATCACCTCGTCCTCGCCGAGCAGCGGCGGCAGCACCGGGGCGGTCGGCCCGAGCAGGACGTCCACCCGGCCGAACAGCTCCGCGTACGTGCGGCGCAACCGCCACCGGGCGGCCCGCGCCTCCTCGTAGACGTCGGGGGTCACGGCGGTGGCGCACATCGCGTCGACCAGGGCGCGCACGTCGGGCGAGGCGATCCGGGCGGACCACTCGCCGACGGGGGCGGAGACCCGCCGGGCCAGCAGGCGCGGCGCCTCGTAGAACACCAGGTCGTGGCCCGCCCCCGCCGCCGACAGCACCTCGTCGCCGAGGTCGACCTCGACCAGGTGGACCCCGGCCCGCTCCAGGGCGGTCAGCGCCTCGTCGGCGACCCGGGCGACCTCCGGGTCGAGGTGCCGGTAGCTGCTGCGCGGCAGGCCGACGCGCAGGCCCGCGAGGGCGACCGGGGGCGCGTCCGGCTCTCCGGTGACCACCCGGTCGACGGTGCGCACGTCCGGCACGGTGCGGGCGTGGACGCCGACGGTGTCCCGGGTGGACGACAGGTTCACCACGCCGTCGCCCGGGTAGCGGCCGGTGGACGGGCGGAACCCGACCACGCCGCAGAACGAGGCGGGCACCGTGACGGAGCCGCCGGTGTCGGTGCCGAGGGCGAACGGCACCACGCCGAGCGCGACCCCGACCGCGCTGCCCCCGCTGGACCCGCCGGCGCTGCGGTCCCGGTCCACGGGGTTGCGCACCGGCCCGAAAGCCCGGTTGTTGCTGGTGATCCCGAACGCCAGCTCGTGCAGGTTGGTCTTGCCGACCACCACCGCCCCGGCGGCGCGCAGCACGCCGACGACACCCGCGTCGACGGCGGCGGGCGAGTCGTCGAGCAGCCGGCTGCCGGCCGTGGTCGGCACGCCCCGGACGTCGACGTTGTCCTTGACCGAGAACGGGATGCCGGCGAGTTCGCCGGTGCCGGGCGACCCGTCGCGGACGGGGCCGATCCAGTCGCCGTGCGCGGACGCCGAGGCCCGCGCGACCACCTCGGCCCGCCGGCGGTCGCGGTCGGCGGGTGCGAGGTCCGTCCAGCCGGCCAAGGTCAGGGCAACGCCGTCCGCCATGTCGGTCCTTCCCGCCGTGCGTGGTGGTCGACCGTAGGGGCGGCCGGCCACGCGCTCATTGTCCTGGCGCGACGGGTGCTGTGCCCTGTGCGCACGGCGTGCGGTGCGCCTGGCGAGCCCGGTGCACGGGTGCCGCCGCCACCAGGGCTCCGGAGCTCGGTGGCGGCGGTGCGCGTGGTGGCGGGCCGGGCTCAGCCGGGGAGGTCCTCGAACTCCACGACCTGCCGCACCTCGACCTCGACCTGGTCGAACAGGTCCGCGTACTGGGCGGCGTAGGCCACGGCCTCGGCCCGGTCCGTGGCGTTGATCAGCGCGAACCCGCCGATGACCTCCTTGGCCTCGGTGAACGGGCCGTCCGTCGCGGAGACGCCGGAGCCGCGCTCCTTGCGGACCCGGGCGCCCTTCTCCGAGGGGTGCACGCCCTCGGCGGTGATCAGGATGCCCCGGTCGATCCAGTCCTGGACGAACCTGCCCATGCGCTCGACGAACTCCGGGCTGGGGTTCCACGCCTCGGAGGCGCGCTCGTCGAGCCGGTGCATCAGCAGAAACCGCATGACTTGCTCCCTGTGTCGTCCTGGCCGGCGCGGCAGTCGTGGCCGGCCCTCACCACCGCGTCGAACGGCGGAACGCCAT
Organism: Actinosynnema sp. NPDC050436; assembly: GCF_040655415.1. Classification (NCBI taxonomy): domain Bacteria; kingdom Bacillati; phylum Actinomycetota; class Actinomycetes; order Pseudonocardiales; family Pseudonocardiaceae; genus Actinosynnema; species Actinosynnema sp. NPDC050436. The sequence goes on from NZ_JBFAJV010000007.1 coordinate 179,575, forward strand.
TTCGACACCGGTTCGCGGGCAATTCTCCGGACCCGTCGACGTGGGACGTGCGCCCGTGCGGCCCGGCCGACAACTCGCTTGCTCGGACGGACAACTCGGTTTACGGTTTGGACAACCAAGTTGACTAGTTGACTGAAGGAGTGCCGTGCCCACCGAGACCGACCTCGTCTTCCCCGACCACACCCCGGAGACCGCGCCGCCCGGGTCACGCCGCGCGATGACCGCCACCGCCGAACGGCTCGGCCACCTGCCCGCCCCCGTCGCGCGGCTCGCGGCCTCACCGCACCTGCTCGACGGGTTCCTCAAGGTCAGCGGCCTGTTCTCGGCCACCACGCTGGACCCTCTCGCCCGCGAGGTCGTCATCCTCACCATCGCCACCCGCAACGGGTGCGAGGTGTGCGTGGCCATGCACACCGCCGCGCTGCGCGGGCTCGGCGCCGACGACGCCCTGGTCGACGCGCTGCGCGAGCAGCGGCCGGTGGCCGACGAGCGGCTGGAAGCCGTGCGGGCGTTCACCCTGGAGGTCGTCACGACGAGCGGGGCCGTGGACGACGACGCGCTCCGGGCGTTCCTGGCCCGTGGTCACACCCCGCAGAACGCCCTGGAGGTCGTGCTGGGCATCGGCGCGTACACGATGTCCACGCTCGCCAACCGGCTCACCCGCGCGCCGCTGGACGAGCAGCTCGCGCCCTTCGCCTGGCACCCCCACGTGCCGGCGTAGTCCCGCTCACGCCGCCGAGGGACGGGTCAACCGGCTCAGGAACTCGTGGTTCGTCCGGGTCTTGCGCAGGCCGTCCAGCAGCACGTCGACGTCGCGGCCGTCGAGCGCGCGCCGCAGCGTCCGCGTCACGGCGAACTCCTGGGGCGAGAGCAGCAGGTCGTCCCGCCGGGTGCCCGACTGCGCCAGGTCCACCGCCGGGAACACCCGCCTGGCCGCGACCTTGCGGTCGAGCTTCAGCTCGGCGTTGCCGGTGGCCTTGAACTCCTCGAAGATCAGGGTGTCGCCGGTCGAGCCGGTCTCCACCAGCGCGGTGGCGAACACGGTCAGCGACCCGCCGCCGTCGACGTTGCGCGCCGCGCCGAGGAACCGCTTGGGCGGCAGCAGGGCGCCGGAGTCGATCCCGCCGGACAGGATGCGCCCGGACGCGGGCGCGGCCAGGTTGTAGGCCCGGCCCAGGCGGGTCAGCGAGTCGAGCAGCACGACCACGTCGCGGCCCTCCTCGACCAGCCGCTTGGCCCGCTCGGTGGCCAGCTCCGCCAGCGCGATGTGGTCGGCGGGGGAGCGGTCGAACGTGGAGGCGACCACCTCGCCGGGCACCGAGCGGCTGATGTCGGTGACCTCCTCGGGGCGCTCGCCGACGAGCACGACGATCAGGTGGCACTCGGGGTGGTTGCGGGCGATGCCCGCCGCGATCGCGCGCAGCACGGAGGTCTTGCCGGCCTTGGGCGGTGCGACGACCAGCGCCCGCTGCCCCTTGCCGACCGGCATGACGAGGTCCACGACCCGCGTGGTCAGCTCCTCGGGCCGGGTCTCCAGCCGCAGCCGCTCGGTCGGGTGCGTCGACACCAGGTCGGCGAAGTCCGGCCGGTGCCGGGCCGAGGCGACCGCGCGGCCGTTGACCTGGTCGACCTGGACCAGTTGCGGTCGCGCGGCACGACCGTGACCGGGCCCGGCGGAGCCGGACACCAGGTCGCCGCGCCGCAGGCCGAGGCGGGCGGCGAGGGCTTGGGGGACGCCCACGTCGTCCGGGCCGGGCAGGTAGCCCGACGTGCGGACGACGGCGGTGCGCCCCACGACGTCGAGCACCCCGGTGACCGGGGTGAGCGTGGCGTTCTCGTTGTCTCGCAAAAGTGTTGCCGTCATGATGGGTGTGTCCTTTCCGGACCGGAGCGCCCCGCGACCACGCGGGGACGGGAGAAGGTCGGAACGCCGGAGACCGGAGTCGGACCCTTCGGAGGAAGTCCCGGTGGGAGGCATGGCCAACATCCACCTCAGGACACCCCGACCATAGCGCGCCCCGCCGCAGTCCGCAACGTGATCCCCGCCGCGCCGGTCCGGTCGTGGGGGACCGGGCCGGCGGAGTTCACGGACCGATGTGCCAGGTGAGCCAGGCAATCGTCGGGACCGGGACGGGTCGGGTTCGGTCTCGGCCCAGTCGGGGCTGCCGTCCGGCCGCACCGTCCAGCTACCCCGCACGGCAGGAGTTCCACCGGCGTGCCGTGGACCGGCCCCGCTGCCTGCGGTGCCGTCCGGTGCCGTCCGCTTCTCCGCGGGCTACATGCGCTGCCCTGGTGGGACGTTCGTGCGGTTGCCGCCGATCACGTCGTAGGTGCCGTTGGACGGCCCGATGTGGGTCACGCCGACCGTGTTGAGGTTGGCGTCCTCGGTCAGCACCTCGGTGTTCCGGTTCGGGTAGTACTCGGCGTAGGACCCGGTGCTGTTCGGGTCGTAGTAGTACTGCGAGCCGGAGTGGTCGGGGCGCACCACCGATTCCGTGAACTGGCCGTTGGGCCGCTGGGTGACCAGGCTGGTGGAGCCGTCCGGGTTGTGGGTCATCGTCCACGGGTTGCCCTGCGCGTCCACGCCCTGCACGGGGGCGTTGCCGAGGCTGGTCTGCGGCGTGCCGCCGGGCGTGAACGTGTGGATCCCGTCCGGCGACCCGACGTAGACGTTGGACCCGTGGGCGTTGGCGATCCCCTGGAACTGCGGCTGGCACGACGTGCACATCGGCCTGGTCACCACGATCGGGTTGCCCGGCTGGCCGTTCCACGCCTGGAGTTCCGCGTGCGAGGCGTTGTACTGGCCGTTCACCCCGCCGTCGAAGTTGTGCGGCGCGAACGGCGTGTTCGAGTTGTTCATGATCGTCTGCGGCGGTACCGAGTCGAACCGGCCCGGCGGGGACGTCCAGCCGCTCTGGTACTGGTTGTAGCCGGTGAACGCGTTGGTCTTGTCGCCGGGGTAGTGGCCCTGGTTGTTCAAGGTCTGGCACGGCGTCGGCATCAGGCCGAGCGGGTCGGCGGCGGCGGTCGGGTTGCCCGCGTACGCGCGCGGGTTCGCGGCCGGGGCGAGGCCCAGCGGGTCGTGCGTGGCGTACCGGCCCACCAGCGGGTCGTAGTACCGGTGCACGTTGTAGTACAGGCCGGTCTCGTCGTCGTGGTACTGGCCGGGGAAGCGCAGCGGCGTCCCGGCCGGGTTCGGGGCACCGCCCCACAGCGTGGTCTCCTGGTGCCAGTCCAGCGCGCCGTCCGGGTCGAGCAGCTCGGTCGGCGTGCCGACCGCGTCGGTGACGACGGCCTGGAACCGGTGGTCCGCCCACCGCCCGCCGGTGGTCGCGCGCCACGTCTGGGCCACCGCGCGGTGGCCGCCGGGCGCCCAGTCCCACACCACGGCCGCCGCGCCGTCGCGCACCTGCTCGGCCACCGTCGTGCCGTCCCAGGTGAAGTCGACCCGCTCCGGCACCGAGCCGTCCGGGAGCACCCGGTGCTTCCACACCCGGCGGCCCAGCGCGTCGTAGCCGTAGCGCCACCGGCCGCCGGGGGTGTCGGCGCGGACGAGCCGGTCCTCGGCGTCCCAGCCGAACCGCCACGCGTCGACCCGGCCGTCGGGCCGGGTCACCTCGCGCAGCACGACCCGGCCCTCCCCGTCGTAGCCGTAGCGGACGTTGCCCGCGCGCACGACCAGCGTGCCCCGGTACTCGCGCGGCCCGTTGCCGTCCGGGGCCCGGTGCGAGCGGGCGTGGACCACGTTGCCCGCCGGGTCGTAGCCGTAGGACTCGCCGCCGTGCGCGTCCCGCACGGCGGTGACCCGGCCCGCCGCGTCGAGGTCGAACGCCCGGCCGCCGGTGAGCTGGTCGTCCACCGCGACCAGCCGCCCGTCCGGGCGGTAGTGGAAGGAGCGCCGCTGCAGCGTCGCCGGCCCCGCCGACACGACCTGCGCGGTCAACCGGTCCGCCGCGTCCCACCGCTGCGCCAGCAGCACGTTCCCGACCCGCCGCTCGACCTCGCGGCCCCCGGCGTCGTAGCCGAACCGGAGGGTGCGGCCGGCGGTGTGCAGGGCGGTCGGGCGGCCCGCCGCGTCGTGCTCCCACGCGCTGAGCGCGCCAGAGGGCGTGCGGCGGCCGACCCGGCGGCCCAGCACGTCGTAGCGGGACGTGAGGACGCGCCCGCCCACGGACTCCGCCAGCACGCGGCCGGCGGCGTCGTAGCTGATCACGAGGTCCGCGTCCGGCGTCGTGGCGCGCAGCACCCGGCCGACGCCGTCGTAGGCCAGGCGGGCCGAGCCGTCCGCGTGGTTGCGGGCGACCACGCGGCCCCGCGCGTCGCGTGCGTAGTGGACGGTCTGCCCGGCCGCGTTCGTGCGGGCGACGAGCTGCCCGGCGGCGTCGTAGGCGTAGCGCACCAGACGCCCGTCGAAGTCCTTCTCCGACAACAGGTTGCCGACCGAGTCGTAGGTGTAGCGCCACACCTGGCTGTGCTCGTTGGTCACCGACGCGGGCCGCAGCTCGGTGTCGTAGGCGAACTCCAGCCGCGACCCGTCCGGCCGGACCTCGGCCACGGGCAGGTCGAACACGCCGATCTCGACCCGCGTGGCCGCGCCGAGGGCGTCGCGCGCCTCGCGGAGGTTGCCCTCGCCGTCGTGCCGCAGGACGACGGCCGTGCCGTCCGGGTCGATGCGGCCGGCCGGCTTGCCCTCCGGCGTCCAGGTGAACCGGGTCCGCCCGCCCGCCCGGTCCACGACCTGCGCCTTGCGGCCCAGCTCGTCGTAGGCGTACCGGGTCGTCGCGCCGGTCGGGTCGGTCGCCGACACCACCAGCCCCAGCAGGTTCACCTCGAACGTGGTCACCCCGCCGGCGGCGTCGGTGACCGAGCGCAGGTTGCCCAGCCCGTCGTAGTCGTAGGCGGTCCGGCCGCCCATCGGGTCGACCAGCGCGGTCAGCGCGCCGGCGGCGCTGTACTCGCGCCGCCACACCGCCCCGTCCGGGTCGACCACCGACACCAGCCGGCCGAACGCGTTGTACTCGCCCAGCGAGCGGGTGCCGTCCGGGTAGGTCACCGCGACCAGGTTGCCGCGCTCGTCGTAGTCGTAGGACGTGGTGCGCCCCAACTGATCCGTGCGCGACAGCGGCTGGTGGTGCTCGTTCCACGCGGTGGAGGTGCTGTGCCCCAACGGGTCCGTTTCGCGCACGACGCGGTAGCGCTCGTCCAGGTGGTAGACGGTGGTGTGCCCCAACGAGTTCGTCGCGCGGGTGACACCCGGCTCGTACTCCACGGCGTAGTTCAGGTAGCCGCCCGCACCCTCGGCGCGCACGCACCGGTTCGCCGAGTCGTAGGTGTAGCGGTACCACATGCCGTTGCGGTCCTCGCAGCGGACGATCCGCTCCTGCTCGTCGTACTCGAACCGCAGCGGCGTGCCGGTCGAGTTGACCACCTCGGTGAGCCTGCGGTCGTCGTAGCGGAACTCGGCCAGCAGCACGTCGCCGCCGTCGCCCACCAACCAGAACGCGGTGATCAGGCGGTCCCGGCTGTCGACCCGGACGCGGTAGCCGCCGGAGTGCACGACCTCCACGAGGGTGCCGTCCCCGTCGCGGCCGAACTCGACCCGCCGGCCGTTCGCGTCGGACACGGCGCTGAGCAGCCGCTCCCGGCCCGTGGTGGCGGCGAAGTGCAGGACGCGGTCCTGCTCGGGCAGCAGCACGGCGTAGCCGCCGGCGGCCGTCCTGGTCAGCGGCCGGCGCGGGCCGTTCTCGGGCAGCACCTCGCCGCCCTCGGCGGGGTGCGGGTAGAGCAGCAGCGTGCCGTCCTCGGCGGCGAACGCCACCCCGTCGTCGTCCACCTCCAGGCGCTGGTCGGCGGTGGACGCCCAGGACCGGCCGAACGACCGGCCCAGGCGGTAGTTCGACAGGTGGGTGCGGGAGAGCACCAGGGGGAGCGTGGAGTCCAGGTCGACGTCGGTCTGCGGCAGGACCATCCACCCGGTGGTGACGTCGATCGGGTCGCCGCAGGTGGGCCGGTTGTCGACCGGGTTGTCGTGCGCGCCCTTGGGGGTGGCGTCCTCGCGGATGCCCCGGTCGTTCTTGGGCGGGCCGTCGGTGCGGGGCGGCGGGCCGTCGGTGCGCGGGGGAGGCCCGCCGGGACCGCGCGGCGGCGGTGGCGCGGTGCGCGGGGGCGGTGGGCCGGCGGTGCGCGGCGGGGGCGGCACGGCCGTGGGAGGCGGGTCGGCCTTGGGCGGCGGACCGGCCTTCGGCGGGGGCGGCGCTTCGACCTTCGGCGGCGGCGGAACGGACGCGCCGGACGTGGACGTGGTGCCGTCGCCGCCCTTCGGCGGCGGGGGAGGCGGGTCGGCCTTCGGGGGCGGCGGCGGGCCGTCCGCGCCGGAGCTGGTGGTCGTGCCGCCGCTCGGGCCGTCGGTGGACCGCGCGGGCGGCGGGCCGCTCCTGGTCGGCGGCGGCGGTGCGGACCCGGACGGCGACTTGATGTTGCGCAACGACTTCGCGGCGTCGTCGAACAGGTCGCCCGCGCGCTTGAGCAGCGGCACGAGCGCCTTGAGCGCCCGGACCAGCCGGGTGGTGTGGCGGGCGATCAGCATGGCGACCTTGGCCACCTCCTGGATCACCTGCGGCACGACCCAGGTGAGCCCGATGCCCAGCGTCGCCACCACCTGGAGCGCCCAGCTGATCAGGTGGCCGACCAGTTCGGCGATGATGTCGCGGACCAGGCTGCGCACCGCGCCGACGACCTCGCCGGCCGTCTTCACGCCGCTGGACGCGCCCGCCGCGCCCTCCTGGGCGGCGGTGAGCAGCTTCGCCGTGTCGGCCGCGCGCTCGCGGTACGCGTCGGCCGCCGCGCCCTGCCAATCGGCCGTGTCGGCGGCGAGCATCGCGGTCAGGTCGCCGGAGATCGCGCCGAGTTCGGCGGCGACGTTCTTCCACGTCTCGGAGTGCGCCTTGATCTCGTCCGGGTTGCCCGCGAGCTGGTCCAGCCCCTCCTTGAGCGGGCCGACGTGCTCGATCAGCCAGCCGACGCCCGCCGCGAACACCGCCCCGACCGGGTCCATCACCGCGCCCAGGGCGGTCAGCCCGACGTCGACCGCGCCCATGGCGATCGAGGCCCAGTCGCCCTGCTCGATGGCCTGGTGCAGGCCCACGGCGGACTCGACCATCGTCGCGCCCGTGTAGGACTTGGTGGAGTCCTCGGTCGGGGCGACCAGCGGGTTCACCACGGCCGGTTCTCCTCGTCGTCGGGCCCGGCGTCCCCGGCGGGCGGCGCGGCGGGCTCGTCGTGGCCCTCGTCGTCGTCGGTCGGGTCGGGGAAGCGCGAGCGCAGGTTGTCCAGGACCAGCGCGCGGGTCTGCGCGTCCTCGTCGCCCAGCCCGTCGGTCATCACCTCGGCCACCCGGTCGGCGATGCCGGCCTGCGCTTGCCGCACGGTCTGCATCACCAGCCCGGACAGCCGCTCCAGCGGCACGCTGCGCGCCCGGTCGCCGAACTCCAGGTCGACCAGGCCGCCGTCCGCGCGGACGGTCACCCGCACCGCGCCGTCCGGGCTGGACGCGGTCAGCCGCAGCGCCTCCGTGCGCGCGCCGACCTCCTGGTAGCGGGCGGCCTTGTCGGCCAGCCCCCGGGCCCAGGCGTTCATCCGGGCCTCCGCCTCGTCGGGGTCGCGCACCGGCTCCCCGAACCCCGTGGGCACGCTCACGACGCACCGCCCAGCGACTCGGTGCGCAGCGCGGTCATCGTCCGGCCGTGCGCGGACTCCTGGTCGTCGTAGGCGGTGGCGGTGTCGCGGATGCTCGCCGAGATGTCCGACACCCCCTCGGCCGCCGCGTCCAGCGCCCCGACCGCCTTCTCCTCCATCGGGTTGACGATCAGCGGCATGAACGCGCACAGCAGGCCGTAGGAATCGCCCGACATTCCGGCGATCCGCGCCGCGTCGGCGGCGGTGGCCAACCGGTCCACCAAGCCGTCCAGGTGGCTGCCGTGCGCCCGCAGCGCCTCCGGCACGGCGCTGTACCCGCCCGCTGACATCTCCCAATCCCCTTCCGGTGCGACTGCGCGCCGAGCACTGCCAGCGCGGCGCGCGCTCCGGCACACCACGCCGAGTCACGGCGGCGAGCCCCCGATTCTGGCGAAGAACCGGGCACTTCGGCGAGAGCGCGTCCACGACACCCGCTTTTTCGCCCGAATGACGTATCCGGCCGTCACCCGTCGAACGCGGGCCGGCCGGCGTCCCTGTCGCGCGGGTCACCACCCGGACCGAGGGGGAGCGTGGCGACGAGCCGTGCGCCGGCGGTGCCGGGGTGGTCGGTGGCGTGGAGCGTGCCGTGGTGGGTGGTGGCGATGCGGCGGGCGATGGGCAGGCCGAGGCCGGTGCCGCCGGTGTCGCGGGTGCGGGCGTCGTCCAGGCGGGTGAAGCGGTCGAAGACGCGTTCGCGGTCGTCGGGCGGGATGCCGGGGCCGTCGTCGAGGACTTCGAGTATGGCCTGCTGGTCGGCGGTGGTGAGGTGGATGGTGATGGTGGTGGTGGCGTGGCGTTCGGCGTTGTCGAGCAGGTTTCCCAGCAGCCGTTCCAACAGCGCGCGGCGGCCGTGCACGGGTGCGGGGTGGTCGGGCAGGTCGGTGACCAGGGTGTGTCGGGTGCGGCGGTGCGCGGTGTGTTCGGCGACCAGGGTGGTGAGGTCGACGGTGGAGTTGTGGCCGGTGGTGGGGGTGTGGTCGAGGCGGGCGAGCAGGAGCAGGTCGGTGGCCAGGTGTTGCAGGCGGTCAGTGTCAGCCAGGGCGGCGTCGACCACGGCGGGCCAGTCGGCCTGGCCGGGGTGGGCGGTGGCGATCTCCAGTTCGGCGCGCAAGGCGGTGATCGGGCTGCGCAGCTCGTGGGAGGCATCGGCGACGAAACGCCGGTTGTCCTCCACCGCGGTCTCCAACCGGTCGAGGGTGGTGTTGACGGTGGTGGCCAACGCGGTGATCTCACTGCGGCCACGGGGCACCGGAACGCGCCGGGACAAGTCCTGCTCGGTGATGTCGGCCATCTCCCGCCGGATCGCCTCGACCGGTCGCAGCACCCGGCCCATCGCCAGCCACACCACATACCCGAACAGTCCGATCAGCAACAGCGCGCCGCCCGCCAGGGCCAGCACCCGGTGGTTGAGGGTCCGCTGGACCTGCGCAAGCTGCTCCCGCTGTGCCGCCCTCTCCGGCCACTGGGCGTCGACTTCCGGTAACGGTAGTGGGCCGAACGTCTGGGCGGGGGCGACTATTTCGATGCGCTTGATGCTGTACGGGTCTGTGAAGGGCCACAACGACAACTGAGGCACGGAGATACTCGAAGAGTAGGACGCGAAGGCGAGCACCGTCTCGTTCGGATCCGGCGACTCGTGCGGAACGAGGTCGCCGAGATGCGAGAGAGGTGTCTCAACACTATCCGCATTACGAGCGCAGTAGCGGTGGAATACGCCCGTGGGCGGTGCCTCTTCGCCAGGAAGGATGATGTGTGGCCCCAAGTCGGTGCTGGACGTCCCGGCGCAGATGGACGCGTCCTGATGAGGGGCGGCGTCCGGCCGCATGGCTTGTGCACGCAAGAAGATTGCGGCAAGGACCGCGATGGCGAGCACGGGCACGGCGACCACCCCGGTGGCGAGCACGGTCACCCGTCGACGCATCCCGTGCGGCTGGGTCGTCAGTCGGTTCACGTGGGTTCTCCCCGGTTGCCGTCGAGGCGGTAGCCGACGCCGCGCACGGTGACGATCGTGCGCCGGCGGAACGGGGTGTCGATCTTGCGGCGCAGGGTGCTGATGTAGACCTCGACCAGGTTGGGGTCCGGTTCGCGGGCCTCGTCCCACGCCCCGGCGATGATCTCGGCCTTGGTCACCACCTGGTCCTGTCGGCGGAGCAGCAGTTCCAGCACCGCGAACTCCTTGGCGGTGAGGGCGATGGGCTTCTGCCCTCGGTGGCAGGTGCGGGCGGCCGGGTCCAGTTCCAGGTCTCCGGCGCGCAGCACGACCGGCCGGGTCGGGCCACCTCGGCGCACCAGCGCCCGCAGCCGGGCGACCAGGACCGGATAGGAGAACGGCTTGGTCAGGTAGTCATCGGCACCGGTGTCCAGGCCCTCGGTCTCGTCCCACTCGCCGTCCTTGGCGGTGAGCATGAGGATCGGGGTCCACACGCCGGCGGCCCGCAGTCGGGCGCACACCCGGTAGCCGTTCAACCCGGGCAGCATCACGTCCAGCACGATCGCGTCATAGGTGTGCTCGGTCGCCCGCCACAGGCCGTCCGACCCGTTGTATTCCACATCGACCGCGAAATTCTCGGCGACGAGCCCGCGAACCAGCAGGCCAGCCAGACGCCGGTCGTCCTCCACCACCAGTACCCGCATGTCCCCACCATGGCGCAGTCGCTCCGACTTGTCCCTGAAATCCGCTTCAGGCTTCTCCAGGTTCCCTTCAGTTCCCGCCTGCCACCGTGTCACCGGTCCCGCGAGCAGGAAGCGGAATCCGACCTCGTCGGGCGTCCGAGTCGAATACAGGGGGGTGCTCGGACGCCCGGCGGATTCGAAGCGATGTGGAGGAGTGACAGATGGTCGGAAAATGGAAGAAAACGGCTGCCGCGCTGGCCATCGGCGTGGTCACATTGCCGGTGACGACCGTCCCGGCGATCGCCGGCGCACCGGGTACCGACCCCACGGTCCAATCCTGCTACGGCAGTGCCAAGTCCTACACCGCCATCGGTGACGTCAGCGCGGACTGGGCGGAGTGGCCGGACTACGGCTACGCCACCACCACGTCGGCATGTGCGGACATCAATGTGAAGACGAACTACAGCCGTTATGTCAGGGTGTGCTTCGCCACGACCAGCACCTGCAACGAGTGGAAGCCGGCGTACGCGGGTCAGTGGACGGTGGTCGCGAGCGACGTCCTGGACAACACGAAGTTCTGGCTCCGGTTCCAAGGTCACAACAACTCGACCGGCCAGGTCGCGTGTTGACGTCGACCCGACGAGCGGGTGGCCGTCCACCACCTGGCACACCCCGGGGGGAGCACGATGCCTGCGTCGTTGGGCGGAAAAGGAACGTGTGCTGTCAGAGTTCGAGGAGTTGTCGGAACTCGGTCGCCGGTGGGTTGTGCCGGGCGTTGGAGGCTTCCAGGACGGCGGCTTCGAGGACGTCGAGTCGCACGTCGGCGATGGTGCGGGGGGACGTGACGCCGGGGGTGTGGTGGTAGTTCGCCACGACGACGTCGAGGAACACGGGTTTCCGGAGCCGCCACCCTCGTAGCAGGAGCACCTGTGCGATTGCCGGGTACGGCGTGGTGGACGGGGTGGCGAGCCACGAGTTCAGGGTGGTTTCGGTGACGCTGGAGTCGATGCCGGCGGCGGTGAGCGCCTGGGTGATGGCGGGGGCGAGTGGGCCGGCGTACCGGTCCGGGTCCCGGGTGATCAGGTCGTCGTAGAGCAGTAGCGCGTCCACGGTGGTGGCCTGCGCCTCCGTCGTCCGGCCCTGTTCGGTCAGGGTGCGCGCGGTGGCGAACAGCGCCTGCGCGCGTTCGACGGACGGGTGCTCCGGGTCCGGGGTCCGGTGCAGGACGAGCATCGATGTCACGACCGTGAGCAGAACGGCTACGACGAGGGCGGCCGAACGTCGCAACGGGCGTGGCCGGGGGCGTTCCGGCTCCGGGACATTGGCCGGCTGCGGAGTGGCCGGTACGTCGTCGGGTGGGCGGTGCCAGGGTGTGGTGGTGGGCCGGGCAGGGGCCGGTAGGCGGCCGTGCCGGATCGCCCGGTGCAGGGCTCGGAGTTCCGGGCCGGGGTCGGTGGCCAGTTCGTCCGCCAGGCGTTGCCGGACGGCGGAGTAGCGGGCGAGGGCCTCCGCGCCCCGGCCGGCCGCGCACAGGGCCCGCATGTGCAGCGACTCCAGCGGTTCGACCAGTGGGTGCTCGGCGACCAGCGGGGGCAGCGCGGTGAGAACGGCGGCGGACCGGTCGAGGCGGAGTTCCAGCTCCGCCCAGCGGACCACCGCGTCCAGCCGCCGCCGGTTCCACTCCACCCGCACCTGCTCCGCCCAGTCGCCCCGGAGGTGCGCCAGCGGGGCACCGCGCCACAGGCCCAGCGCGTCGGCGAGCGCGGCGGCCCGGGTCTCGTCGTCGTGCCCCTGGTCGTGGCCCTGTTCGACCAGGCGGCGGAACCGGTGCAGGTCCACCAGGTCCGGGTCGACGTCGAGGACGTAGCCGGCGTGCCGGCGCTCGATCCGCGCGGTCGGGCTCCCGTCGGCGGCTCGGTCCAGGAGTCGCCGGATCCGGCTCAGGTGCGAGTACAGGACGGCCCGGGGGTCGGCGGGCGGGCTGCTGTCCCAGACCCGGTCGACGAGCGCTTCGATCGGGACGGGCCGGCGCGCGTCCACCACGAGGGCGGCCAGCACCGCCTGCTGCCGGGGAGTGCCCACGTCCAGCGGGCGGCCCGCCGACCGCACCTCCAGTTCGCCGAACATCCGGAACTCCATGCGCACCTCAACCGGTTGCCGCCGCACGGGAACAGCCGAGCGCACCCCATGCTGGCCGGTCCGCAAGGTCGCCACAAGGTCCCCGAACAGGGTGCGCCGCCATGGTGGGGGCCCGCGGCGGCCGATCGGGTCGGCGGGGATCACCGCACGGGCGAGGCAGCTGTGCGCGGAGACCGATTCCCGAGAGACGGAGCGCAAGATGACACGAAGTCGAATGCCGGTGGCGGTCGTCGTGGCCGCCGTCGTCGCCGGGGTGGCGCTGGTGGCGCCCGCGCCCGCTCAGGCCGTTCCCGTGCAGGGCAGCACGGGGTGGTCGATCCTGCTGTGCAAGTTCTCCGACCGGCCCGCCGAACCTCGGACCCCGCAGTTCTTCCGCGACTTCCTGACCCCGGAGGGCATCGGGCTCGGCGGGGTCGCCGACTACTTCGCCGACCAGTCGCGCGGACGCGTCACGCTGAACGGCTCGGTGGTGCGCGGCTGGTACACCATGCCGTTCACGCTCGCCCAGGAACTGCCCAAGGAGCGGTGGGTGAAGATCCAGGACTGCGTCGACACGGCCGCCCGCAACGGCTACACCGTGCCCGCCGGCCACCGGACCCTGGCGGTCCTCAACGACCAGTCGGACGGCGGCGAGCAGGGCGGGCGCGTCGTGCTCGGCCTGGGCGCGTGGAACGTCGGGTTCGCCGCGCACGAGATGTTGCACAGCTACGGGCTGGACCACTCGTTCTCCGACGACCCGACCTTCCACCTGCCGGACACGCGGGTCGGCGAGTACGACGACCCGTGGGACGTGATGAGCGCGATGCGCATCCACTCGTTCACCACGCCCCGGTTCGGCACCAGCGCGGTCGGCCTCAACGGCTACTTCCGGGACAAGCTGGGCTGGCTCCAGGGTTCCCGGGTGCTGACCCTCGGCGCGGACGGGGTCGGTGCCCGGAACGTGACCCTCGCCCCGCTGGAGAACGCGAACACCGGGTTGCCGCAACTGATCCGGATCCCGTTCGACCCGGGCGACCTGTTCCACTACTACACCGTGGAGTACCGCAGCCGGACCGGCTGGAGCGCGGGCATCCCGGCGAACACCGTGCTCATCCACGAGGTCCGCGACGGCAACCCGTACCTGCTGCGCACCAGGGGCGGCAGCCGTGACCCGGTCCAGTCCCTGGACGCCAACGGGGTGTCCATCCGGGTCGACCGGACGGACGGCGGCAACGCCGTGGTCGACGTCAGGTCGGCCATCACCGAGCGGTGCTTGCAGGGCTACGTCTGGCGAGAGGCGCGTTCCACCGACCGGGTGTGCGTGGCACCCTCCGTGCGGCAGCAGGCGTGGGCGGACAACGCGGTGGCGTCCTCGCGGTGGGTGGACGGTCCGTATGGTCCGCACACGTGCATCTCGGGGTATGTGTGGCGGGAGGCGTTCAGCGGCGACGACGTGTGCGTGCTTCCGGCGAACCGGAGCCAGGCGTGGGCCGACAACGCGGCGGCGGCTTCCCGCGTCAACCCCGCGCGGTTCGTGTACGGGCCGAACACGTGCAAGTCCGGGTTCGTGTGGCGTGAGGCCGACGGTGGTGACTACGTCTGCGTGGACCCGGGGGTTCGGCAGCAGGCGCGGTCGGACAACGCGGCAGCGCCTTCGCGGTGGGTGGACGGTCCGTACGGTCCGCACACGTGCATCTCGGGGTATGTGTGGCGGGAGGCGTTCAACGGCGACGACGTGTGCGTGGTTCCGGCCGTCCGAAGCCAGGCGTGGGCCGACAACGGCGCGGCTGGATCACGGGTCGCACGCCCCTGAGGACACCGGACCTTTCCGATCCGGCAGCGGTGTCCACAGTGGATGTGGACACCGCTGCCGGGGCAGTTCTCTCGAACGGGAGCCTGCCGGAGGGTCGACCGACGCACCGGTTCCGGTCGCGGGTCGCTACGGCGTGGTCAGGTACCAGCGCTGGTTCGTCTGGTGGTCGCCGAGGCACGTCCACTGGTGCACGATGGTGCCGTTCGACACGGTACCGACGCCGCCTGCCACGTCGAGGCACTTCCCGCTGTGCACCGCGACGAGCCGGTGAATGGTGCGGTCGTCGACGGAGTACCCGTACAGTCGCCACTTCTGGTTGGTCTGGGCGGGGCCGAGGCACGTCCACTGCTGCGCCCGGTCACCGTCGCTGTGCGCGCCGGTACCGCCCGCGATGTCCAGGCACTTGTTGCTGTGCCACACGTGGAGGGTGTACACGTACTGTTCGTCGGTGGTCCGGAAGAACCACAGCTGGTTGCCCTGGTCGCGGCCGAGGCAGTCCCAGATGACGGCGGGGTCGCCGTCCCTCTGCGCGCCGGGGCCACCGGCGATGTCGAGGCACTTGCCGCTGTTCTGGGCACGGATGTTGTACGGCCCGTACAACCGGGGCGGCGTCTGGGCCGTGACCTGTCGCGCACCAAAACCGAAACCGGGATCGGCCGGCGGCAGGTCGGCGGCGATGGCGGCGACGGCGGTGCCCGGTGTGGGGGCGGCGGTCGCGGGCGAGGCACCGACGTGCACCGCGCAGGCGGCGATGACAATGGGGATCCACAAGGCTTTCCGGAACATTCTGCTTCCTCGCGCTGGTCGGTCCGCCACTCTGAGCCGGTCTTCAGAACACCGAGTCGACCTTCTGCGCGATCACGTCCACGCTCTCGGCCTGGAACACCCCGCCGGTCTGCACGGCCTGGTCGTGCGAGCAGAACACGTCCACGAAGTCCGGCGCGGTGAGGGTCACCAGGGCGCGGATGGTCAGCGTCCGGTGCCAGCCGCCGGCACCGCCCCAGTCCTGGAGCTGGCCACCGACGAACACGTGCTCGTTCCAGGTCTCCATGAAGCACCGGAACGAGGTGGGCGGCTCCAGCGAGTTCGCGATCAGGACGTCCGCCCCGATGACCCACGACCCGGCGGGCAGCTTCCGGTCGATGGGCTGGGACCCGACGCGCACGCGCGCCCCGGCACCCCTGGGCAGCGCCGTGATGCTGCCCGAGGTCCATCGCATGGCGGTGACTTCGGCCGCGTTCCAGGTCACGGTGGTCTCCGTCGGGGCGCAGGCCGCCCCAGCCTTGCCCTCCAGCACGCGGGTCCTGGTGCCGTCGAAGCAGCCGGTGCCGGCCCCGCCGGTCTTCGGGTCGTCGGCCAGCGCCTGCGACGCCGACGACGCCAGGACGACCGCCGCCAGCGTGGCCACCAGTGCGCCCAGCCGTCTGCGGGCCCTCGTTCGGATTCCCATGCTGTTCCCCTTCGCTGGATGCGGGTTGCTGCGGCGGGATGCGCCGGTCCCGCTGCGGATTCCGAGGGGAAGCGGGACCGTGCGCGTCGGCCCAGTGTCGGGCGCGCTCGCCGGGGCCGTCCAAGGCGCAGCGTCGATGCGCCCATAGATCGCGGCTATGTCCGCAGGTCACGCGTGACCGTGGCGTGGTGGGTCAGTGCGCGGCTTTGGCGACGTCGGT
The DNA here is from genome assembly GCF_040655415.1 of Actinosynnema sp. NPDC050436. NCBI lineage: Bacteria > Bacillati > Actinomycetota > Actinomycetes > Pseudonocardiales > Pseudonocardiaceae > Actinosynnema > Actinosynnema sp. NPDC050436. Next base: position 195,523 of record NZ_JBFAJV010000007.1, read on the forward strand.
GCATTTCGGGGTCAGGAAGAACACCACGAGTGCCACGGCGAGCATGATGCCGCCGCCGACGAGTCCGGTGGTCTGGAGGGAGTGGGTGAAGGCTCGGGTCGCGTGGGCGGCGAGGTCGGGCATCCCCAGCTCGGTGGCGATCGTGACCGCCGCGCCCAGGGACTCCTCCGCCTGCCCGGCGAGGGCCGGATCCGCCTGGTGCAGGGCGTCGAAGCCCGCGCTGTCGGTGAACTGCGCCCGGAAGATCAGGGCCGAGGTGCTGCCCAGGACCGTCACGCCGAGGGTGCCGCCGAACTCGTAGGCGGTCTCCTCCAGTGCTCCGGCGTTGCCCGCCTTCTCCGCCGGGGCGCCGCCCATGATCATGGCCGAGCCGATGGCGAGGGCTCCCGTGCCCGCGCCGACGAGGCAGAGCGCGATGGTCATGTGGGTGAGGTCGAGGTGGTCGCCGGTGAGCCGGAGGTAGACCAGGCCGAGGCCGGCGAGCGCGAGTCCGCCGGCCAGGACGGCGCGGGAGCCGATCAGGCGGCTCAGCGGCGGGGCGGCGAGCGAGGCCGCCGAACCGGCGAGCGCGATCGGCATCAGCCGCACGCCCGACTCGATCGGGCTGACGCCCTCGACCAGTTGGAGCCACTGGGCGACCAGCAGCAGCGCCGCGATCAGGGAGAACACCGCGCCGAGCGCGGCGATGATGCCGGCGGAGAACTGGCGACCCTGGAACAGCCGCAGGTCGAGCAGCGGGTGGTCGCTGCGCAGGCAGCGCAGCACGAACCAGGTCAACGTCACCGCCGCGACCGCGAGGGCGAGCCAGGCCGACGGCACCGCGAGGCTCGACTCCTCGCCGAACTGCTTGATCGCCCACACCAACGCGACCATGCCGACCAGCGAGAGGACGGCGGCGAGCGCGTCCCACCGGCCGGGGTTCGTCGCGCGGGACTCGGGCAGCAGCAGCACGGCCGCGATGACCCCGACCACCATCAGCGGCACGTTGACGAGGAACGCGGCGTGCCAGGAGAAGCGGTCCAGCAGGAACCCGCCGACCAGCGGGCCGACGACCGCGCCGAGACCGGACACGGCGGCCCAGATGCTCAGGGCGGTGGCGCGTTCTTCGGCATCGGTGAAGACGACCCGGATCAGCGACAGGGTGGTCGGCATGACCATCGCGCCGCCGACGCCGAGCAGCGCCCTGACCGCGATCACGAGTTCGGCGGAGTCGGCGGTCAGCACCAGCAGGGAGGCCGCCGCGAAGACGGCGTAGCCGAGCACCAGCGTCCGCTTGCGCCCCCAGCGGTCCGCGATCGCGGCGACGGAGACGAGCAGGCCGGCCAGCACGAGGGAGTAGGCGTCCACGAACCACAGCTGCTGCGCCGAGGTGGGGTGCAGGTCGGCGGCCATCTCGGGCAGCGCGATGTTGAGGATCGTCATGTCCATCGTGATGACGAGCAGGCTCGCGCTGAGCACCGCGAGCGCGGCCCAGCGCCGGCCGCGCGACAGCGCGGGGACGGGCTCGGGCGTGGTGGTGTGCGCGGACATGGCTACCGACCTCCGGTGTCGGGCATGGTGAAGATCGCGCGCAGGACCCGGGTGACGGTCTCCCGGCTGAGCGGGACGTCGTGCAGGGCGGCGTGGATCACGGTGCCGTCGAGGTAGACCTCGGCCGCGACGGCCCGTTCCCGGCCCACGTGCTCGGCGAGGACGTCGGCGAGCCGGTCGGTCCAGCGCAGCGCGAGCGAGCGCAGGCTCGCGTCCGAGGCCGCTGCGGTGACCAGTGCCACGGAGGCGTGCACCTGCCGGGTGTCGACCAGGAAGCCGCACATGGACGCGGCGAGGCACTCGGCGGGGTCGTCACAGGTCGACAGCTCCTGCTCGACCTGGGCGAGGTAGGTGTCGACCTCGTCGCCGAGCATCCGCAGCGTCGCCTCGCGCAGGTCGTCGATCGACTCGAAGTAGCGGGTGGTGGACCCGAGCGCGACCCCGGCCCGCGCCGCCACCGCCCGGTGGGTCAGCGCCGCCGCGCCCTGCTCCACGGTGATCTCCGCCGCCGCGTCCAGGATCGCCCGTCGCCGCGCTTCGGGGTCCCGCTTCCTCGGTCGGGGGTCCGCCGGTTCGTGCTCGCCCATGCCGCCTCCAGTTAAAGAACATATGTACATGTACTTTTGTACACTATGTGGCCCGGGGCGGGTTGTCGGTGGTGCGCCGGATCACGGAGACCTCGTGGATCGCCCGTCGTCGGTGCAGTTCGAGGAGCGCTGGTGTTCGCACGAGCAAAGAGGTCCGTGTCGTTTCGGCCGGTTCGGGCTTAGCTTCGGGCGGTGGCGAACGAAGTGACCATTCCGCTCCTGCCCTGTCCTTCCATCGACGAGATCGGGTCGTTCTACGAGATGCTCGGCTTCGGGATCACCTACCGGCAGACGCGGCCGAACCCGCACATCGCGGTGCGGCGGGAAGACATCAACCTGCACTTCTTCGGGATGGACGGCTACGACCCGGCGCAGTCGTACAGCACGTGCCTGGTCGTCGTGGAGGACATCGGCGACCTGTTCGACGCGTTCGCGGCGGGGATGCGGGCCGTGCACGGGAAGCTGCTCGTCTCCGGCATCCCGCGCATGACCCGGCCCCGGCTGCGCAACGACCGGTACACCGGGTTCACCGTCGTGGATCCGGGCGGCAACTGGATCCGGATCACCAAGGCCACCACGGAACCCGCGGCGCAGACCAAACTCGCCAAGGCCCTGGAGAACGCGGCGAGGCAGGCGGACGCGCATGGCGACGAACGTCAGGGGCTGAAGATCCTGGAAGGCGCGTTGCGGCGGGCGACCGGTGACGAGCCGGAGTTCCAGGAGGTGCAGGAGTACCGCGACGAGCTCATCGAACGGATCAAGGGGGTCTGAGTTGTGCGCGGCCGGCAGTCATGTGGTCAGTCGACTGCCGGCCACAGGCGCAGCAACCACATCTCCCGCTCGCCCACTTCGCGGCAGTGTGCCTGGATGGCGAAGTGAGGTGAAGGGAGTGGGATCTCCCAGTCCTCCGCCATGTCGATGTCGAGTTGGTTGATCCGGGCTGGCGTCGTCCGCTCCCAGCGCACGGTCGCGGTGACGGTCTCCCGCCAGGGTTGCGGGGAGGCGGGCGGAGGCCCGTCGTGGATCTCGACGGTCAGTTCCACCGGGCCGTCCTCGCGGTCGGTGAGCAGTTCGAGTTGGCCCGAGCCCGGGTCGACGAGCAGGGTGCCGTATCGGGCGGGCTTGCCGTGCTGTGGCAGCTCGTCGGCTTCGAGGAGGAAGCACCCTCTGGACGCTTCCACGACGTCGGTGCGCCGGTGGGTGATGGTCATCGTAGTCGCTACTCAGCCGATCGGGCAGTGGGGAAGACGGCGGTCGATCATGCGGTGAAGCGGCACGGGGTCGAGGGCCTTGGGTTGGAAGGCTGGAGGGCTGGAATGGCGGGTTTCGGCTTCGCGGCTTCAGCTCCCTCGGCGACTCTACGGGTCCGGCGGGTTCCTCGAAGCACTCGGCGTCGCCCCCGACGCCTGCCCGCCGACCGGGTCGCCGCACGCCTGCCGGCCTCCAACGCCTCACGTCCCGACTCCCGCGTGCAGGGGCAGCCGGGCCGTCCCGCATTCGGCTGTGGGGCCGGTATTAAGCTGTCCGCAACAGATCGAGGAACGGACCACACCATGACTGCGGCATCAGGTTCTCGCCAGGGCACCGCGTTGCCCCGGGTTGCCGGGCAGGCTGCCGAGGAGGACCTCCGGGTCCTGTTCGGGCAGTCCATCGCGGTGTTCGCCTCGTTGGCGGGGCCGGTGCACCTGGTGGAGGCGGCGAACCCGGCGTTCTTCGCCGCCATCGGCGAGGACCGGGCGCGCACCGGGGTGCCGCTCGCCGAGTTGATGCCCGAGCTGGCGGATCAGGGTTTCATCGCGCTGCTCGACCAGGTCCACCGCACCGGGGAGCCCTACACCGGCCGCGATGTCCGGATCGTGCTGGGCGCCGGGCCGCACGCGCGGGAGGCGTTCTTCGACTTCACCTACGAGCCGCGCCGCGACGAGGCGGGCGAGGTCGTCGGGATCACGGTGATCGGCGTGGAGACCACCCAGGTCAAGCACGCCCAGCTCCTGATGGCCGAGCACCGCGCCCTGCTGGAGCAGATCGCGCGGCAGGCGCCGCTGAGCGAGGTGCTGGACGGGATGGCGCGCTGTATCGAGGACCTCGCGCCGCAGGAGGTGCTGGTGTCCGTGCTGCTCGCCGACGCCGAGGGCCGGCACCTGCTGCACGGGGCCGCGCCCAGCCTGCCCGCGTTCTACAACGAGGCCATCGACGGGATCGCCACGGGCGAGGGCGTCGGCTCCTGCGGCACGGCCGCGCACCGCGGGGAACCGGTCGTCGTCACCGACATCGGCACCGACCCGTTCTGGGACGACTTCCGGGAGCTGGCCGACCGGGCCGGGCTGGCCGCCTGCTGGTCGACGCCGATCCTGGCCCGCGACGGCAGCCTGCTGGGCACCTTCGCCATGTACCACCGCGTCCCGCGCGCGCCGCAGGAGTCCGACCTCGCCCTGGCCCGCGTCTTCGCCGGCACGGCGGCACTGGCCATCGAGCGCCACCACGACGAGCTGGCGCGACGCGACGCCGAGACCCGCGCCGAAGCCGCTCGCGCCGACCTGGCCGAGGCGGTGCGGGCGGAGCAGAAGCTGCGCGCCGACGCCGAGCACCGTGCCGTCGCCGCTGCGGAACTGGCCGAGCGGATGCGTGCCGCCGCGACCGAGCAGGCCGCCGTGCCGCACCCCGAGCACTGCCAACTCGGCGGTGCCGACGGGTGCGCCGCGCCGGCCGAGCTGAAGGTCGCCGACGCCTGGGGCGACGCGGCGTGGGGCTGCCACGACCACGCCGAGGAAGCACTGCTCAACGTGCGCTCGGCGTTCATCGCCAGCGAGGAACTCGGCGGTCTGGCGGCCTACGTCAACCGGCGGCCCGCACCCCGCACCGGCTGAACCCCCGCACGCCCGGGAGGTCGGGTGCGCGCCGGGCTCACCCCGTCACGTCGGCCGACAGGGGGCTGCCGAGCAGCCAGTTGCCGGGGGCGTCGGGGTCCGCGCTGAGGTAGAACTCGCCGATGGCGGCCCGGAACTCGTCGTGGTCGATGCTGCCGCTGCCGTTGCGGTCCAGGCGCCGGAACGCGGAGGCGGAGGTCTCCGGGCTGATGCCGAGCGCGTCGTACATGCGGACGTACTCGTCGGCGCTGAGCGTGCCGCTGCCGTCGGTGTCCAGCGCCCGCATGAGCGCGTTCACGATGTTCATGATCAGGCGCTCGAAGTTCTCCGGCCGGGTCACGGCGGTCCGCATGGCGTCGATGAACGCCTGCCGGCTCACGCGCTCCTCGGGATCGGCGGCGCCGGCGTCGCGCAGGACGTCCCACCACCCGGTGAACGCCTCGCGCAGGGCGGTGCGGTTCTCCTGGTCGTCCTCCGGCGCCACGGCGGCGAAGACCTGCGCCATCTGGTCGAAGTCGGCTCGCGTGAGCCGACCGTCACCGGTGTGGTCGAACCAGTCGAACAGGATGCTGAACTTGCGATCGGTGATGTCGTGCGCCATCGATTCCACCTCGGTCCGGCGAAGGCAGGGATGGTTTTCTCGGCACGTTCGCGCTTCAGGGGTCGACGGCCCGTCAGCGTTGGCAGGTTACCGCACGGCGCGGGACGGCGCTGTGTCGAAAGCGGTCGACCGGTTCCCGGGTAGCGCAGGCGCTACCACGAATGGTCACGTTGTCGCCCTGCCAATAGACGCGTTGCGCGCATGGTCATGTCCACGGTGAACGGAAAGGATCGGTCTCGTTCGTCGTTCCCAGTGCGAAGGAAGAGCATGTCGAGACTGAAGTCCGTGCGCCGTGGAGTGGTTCGGGTGGCCGGCGTCCTGCTGATGGGCACGCTCGCCACCACGGCGATGACCGGCTCCGCCGGAGCCATCGTCAACGGCAAGGACTCCACCGAGCGGTACCCGTTCATGGCCTCGATCCCGTTGACCGTGCCCTCGGCGGGCAACTTTAAGGCCGTGTGCGGGGCATCGCTGATCCACCCGCAGTGGGTGCTGACGGCGGGGCACTGCGTCGAGCAGGGGGAAGGAGGGGCGGTGATGGACGGGACCGTGCGCGTCGGCAGCGACCGGCGGACGTCCGGCGGCACCGTCCGGAAGATCGACCGCGTCGTGCGCCACCCCGGCTACGAGGTGGGGCAGGGGGCGAAGCCGAACCGCAACGACGTCGCGCTGCTGCGCCTGGACCGACCGGTCGCGCACCAGCCGATCCGGATCGCCGAGCGGGCGGGCAGGCCCGGCACCCCGACGCGGCTGCTGGGGTTCGGCACCACGACCGAGGGAAGCGGTCCGGACGGGTGGAAGTTCCCCGAGCGGCTCCAGCAGCTCGACGCCCGGCGCGGTGCCGAGTCCGAGTGCGCGCCGGGCTTCGCGGACCGCACGCGGCTGTGCACGATCAGCCGGAAGGCCGGTGCCATGGCGTGCTCCGGTGACTCCGGCGGGCCGCAGGTCCAGCGGGGGGACTGGGGCCGCTGGGAGCTGATCGGCGTGACGCTCGGCCCCGGTGACGGAGACGGGCCGTGCGCGAACGGCCCCGGGCTCTACACCAACGCGACGGCCTACACCGGCTGGATCCACAAGACGATTCACAGCAAGCGCTGATTCCACTGTGGAGCGTCCGGTGTGGTCGGGTGCCGCCGCAGCTTCCGCGCGGCGGCACCCGTCGTATCACCGAGGACGGTCAGCGGCGCACCTGGTAGCGCAGGTGCAGCACCCGGTTCGCCCGGATCACCACGTCGGGGTCCTCCAGCAGGTGCTGTGCCCGCACCGACCCGAAGTAGCGCTTGCCGGACCCGAACACGACGGGGACGACGTCCATGCGCACCTCGTCGACCAGGCCCGCAGCCAGCACCTGACCACCGACGTCGCCGGCGGCCACCTCGACCAGGCGGTCGCCCGCGAGTTGCTGCGCCGTGGCCACGGCCGCCTCGACGCCGTCCACGAAGTGGAACGGGGCCTCGGCGTCCCAGCCCTCGGGCGCGGGCCGGTGCGTCACGACGACCACGTGGTCGATCCCGCCCGGCGGCTTCCCGTCCCAGCCGTCGGTCAGGTCGAACACGTGGCGGCCGACGATTGTCACGCCGATCTGGTCCCAGTACGGCCGGGTGTAGTCGTAGGAGGTCTGCGACACCTTCACGACACCGCTGTCGTCCAACGGGACGTCACCGCCGGACAGCCACTCGAACAGCGGTCCGGGCTGGTCGTCCTCGTCCGCGACGAAGCCGTCCACCGACACCGAGCTGTACATGACCACCTTGCCCACGGGCCCTCCTCCGCTGCGGGGCGCCCAAACTAGCCTGTCGTGAGCCGGCTCGGACCGGTGGTGCCGTGCCGGTGTTCGAGGTCCGGCGGTGTGAAGGCGAGCAGTTCGGGGACGGGCTCGGTGTACAGCTCGACCTCGACCAGCGCGGTGTGGGCGCTGGGGCCCTGGGACAGGCGCGAGCAGGGCCGGTCGGCGGTGAGGGCGTTGGGGTTGCCGTGGCGGTCCAGGGTTCCGCTCGAACCCGGCCGGACCGGGTCCCACCACGCCCCGGTGGACAGTTGCACGACACCCGGCATGACGTCGTCGGACAGGATCGCGCCGGCGAGGCAGCCGCCCCGGTCGTTGTGGACGCGGACGACCGCGCCGTCGGTGATGCCGCGCCGCGCGGCGTCCTCGGGGTTGATCGTCACGGGTTCGCGGCCGTGGACCTTCGAGCCCAGGCTGTGGTCGCCGTTGTCGTACTGGCTGTGCAGGCGGGAGGCGGGCTGGTTGGAGATCAGGTGCAGGGGGAACCGGTCGGCCAGGTCGCCGCCGAGCCACTCGGCCGGTTCGTACCAGGTCGGGTGTCCGGCGCAGTCGTCGTAGCCGAACGAGTCGATCTCCTCGGAGAAGATCTCGATCCGACCCGACGGGGTCGGCAGGGGGAAGCGCGCCGGGTCCGAGCGGAGGTCCTCGAAGCTGCCGGGGAAGGGGCCGGTCGCCAGGGGCCGCTCGGTGCTGGAAGCCCGCCAGAACTCGTCGAAGTCCGGGAGGGCGACCCGGTCGGCGAACCCGGCCCTGGTCTGCTCGTAGAGGTGGCGCACCCAGTCGATCTCGCTGCGCGACTCGGTGAACTCCTGCTCGTAGCCGAGCCGGGCGGCCAGGTCGGCGAAGATCCGGTGGTCGGTGCGGGACTCGCCGGCGGGTTCGCGGACCTTCGGCATCGCCACGAGGTGCGGGTCGCCGAACCCGGCGCCGAAGTCGTCGCGCTCCAGGCCGGTGGCGACGGGCAGGACGATGTCGGCGAACTTGGCCGTGGTGTTCCACCAGGCTTCGTGGACCACCACCGTGTCGGGGTGCTGCCAGGCGCGGGTCAGCCGGTGCAGGTCCTGGTGGTGGTGGAACGGGTTGCCCCCGCACCAGTAGACCAGGCGGAGGTCGGGCAGCGTGAGGCGCTTCCCGTCGTAGTCGATGGTCCGGCCCGGGTGCAGCAGGGTGTCGGCGATCCGGGCGACGGGGATGAAGTCCTCCACGGGGTTGGGGACTTCGGGGACCGTCGCGACGGAGGGGTGGTCCCGGGCGACGCCGGTCGCGTCCATCGTGGCGTAGCCCGCGCCCCAGCCGCAGCCGGGACGGCCCATCGAGCCGGACATGGCGGCCAGCACGACGGACATCCAGATGGGTTGTTCGCCGTGGTCCGCCCGCTGCACCGCGTAGTTGACCATGATGAGCGATCGCCGGGTGGCGATGCGGCGGGCGAGGTCGGTGATCGTGTCGCGGCCGATGCCGGTGATCCCCTCGGCCCAGGCGGCGTCCTTCGGGGTGCCGTCGGGCTCACCGAGCAGGTAGGAGGCGAAGCGGTCGAAGCCGACGCAGCACCGGCGGAGGAAGTCCTCGTCGTGCCAGCCGTTGACCAGCATCGTGTGGGCGATGCCGAGCATCGCGGCGGTGTCGGTGTTGGGGACGACGGGCAGCCACTCGGCGTCGAGGAAATCCGCGGTGTCACTGCGGATGGGGCTGACGTTGACGAACCGCACCCCGGCGTCGCGGCACCGGCGTTGCAGGTCCCGGGTCCGGTGCCGGGTCCGCCCGCCGGGGTTGACCTGGCTGTTCTTCAGGGCCAGCCCGCCGAACGCCACCACCAGTTCGCAGTGCTCGGCTATCTCGTCCCACACCGGCATCCGGGACTGGAAGCTCCACGGGTGGCCGCCGATGACGTGGGGGAGGACGACCTCCAGCGCCGCCGAGCTGTAGGTGTTGCGGGAGTCGGTGTAGCCCCCGCCCAGCGCCAGGAACCGCTGGAGCTGGCCCTGCGCCTGGTGGAACCTGCCCGCGCTCGCCCAGCCGTAGGACCCGCCGAACACCGCGTTGTCGCCGTGCTGTGCGCGGACCCGGCGGAGTTCGTCGCTCACCAGGGTGAGCGCGTCGTCCCACCCCACCTCCACGAAGGCGTCCGAACCCCGGGCCGTGCCGCGGGTGCGCGGTTCGCCGTCCAGCCAGCCCTTGCGCACTGCCGGGCGTAATACCCGGGCGCCGTCCTCGGCCGCCGCCACCATGCCCGGCCCGATCGGCGACGGCGCGGGGTCGTCGGGCTGCGGTTCGATCCGCACCAACCGGCCGGATTCGACCACGGCGGTGTAGTTGCCCCAGTGCGTCGCAACCGACATCCGTCGTTCCATCGTTGCACCATCCTCCCGATTTCGAGCAACAACACCGTGACTCATGGTAACGGTCCGCGCACGCAATCGGCTCCGAGGACGACGGGCACCCACCGCCCGGGTGGTGGGGTGCCGTCAGCCGGTGAACCGGCCGAACAGGTGGGTGGCGGGGTCGTCCGGGTCGTCGCCGTAGAAGAACTCCGCGAGCGCCCGGTGGAACTCGGCGCGGTCCAGCCCGCCCGAGCCGTCCAGGTCCAGCGCCGCGAAGACGGCGGCGCTGTCCTCGGGGGACACGTTGCCCGCCAGGCCGAAGATCTGCTGGAACTCCGCCTGGTCGACCCGGTCGTCCCCGTCGAGGTCGATCAGGTCGAAGTAGCAGTCGGCCACCGGCCCGACCTGCTGCGGGTACCGGGAGGGGTCGGCCAGCGCGGTCCGGAAGCCCTCGGTCATCTCCCGCAGGTCGACCTTCCCGTCGCCGTCCCGGTCCATGGGCTCGATCACGCCGGTCCAGAACGCGTCCAGCCCGTCGGTCAACCGGCGGGCGGTTGCGGAATCCGGCGCGGCACCCCGGGCCGCGATGTAGCGCTCGCCCATCATCCGGACGTCCTGACGGGTGATGACCCCGTCGCCGTCGACGTCCGCGCCCCTGAACCACTGCCGGTACTTGAGATCCTGAACCTGGGTCACGACCGGGGAACGTAGTCAGGCCGTGGCGCGGGCGTCCAGCGGCGCGACCACCGGGGAGATCGGATCACGCTTTCGGGTGAGGCCACCGCGTGCGCGGCGCGGTCAGGTGGCGGCGATGTCCAGCTTGCCGATCTTGTTCGAGGTCAGCAGCCCGAACCAGACCGCGCCGGGTTGGTGGACGTTGATGTCGCAGGGGTAGGAGGCCGACGAGGGCGTGCTCCACATCCGGACCTGGTGGGTGACCGGGTCGAAGCGCGCGATCTGGTTGCCCAGCCCGAACAGGGCGGGGAAGCTGACCGAGAAGTAGATGTTGCCGTCGCCGGCCTCGGCGATCGGACCCGGCATCGGCAGCGGGTTGCCGATGCTGCCGACGCCCAGTCCGCTGAGGACGCCGGTCAGCAACCCGCCCACGCCCAGCAGCGGGTACTCGGTGACCTGCCCGGTGGTGGGGTTGATGCGGGCGATCTTCATGCCGAGGGCTTCGCCGACCCAGATCGTGCCGTCGGCGGCGGTGCGCACGCCGACCGGGAATGATCCCGGCGTGGGCATCGGGTACTGGGTGAACACGTGCGTGTCCACGTCGAGGGTGGCGACCTTGTTCACCTGCGGCAGGTCGAACACGACGGTGCGCCCGGGGCCCGGTTTGATGATCCCGAACAGAGCGCCGACCTGACCGAGCACCTCGCCGGGCACCCGGTACTTGCTCCACTGCCCGGTCGCCGGGTCGTAGCGGCCGATGGAGTCCAGCCCGCCGAGGGTGAACCACAGCGCGCCGTCCGGTCCCAGGGCCAGGTCGTTGGCCAGCCCGAGGCCGCTGTGCAGCGGGATGCCCAGCGGCTGGAGGGCGAAGGCGTCGGCCCACGGCAGCGGGAACTCGGTCATGGAGCCGTCGGCGGTGTCGACGCGCAGCAGGCTGTTGCCCGTCACCTGGGGCATCCACAGGTCGCCTGCCGGGTCCAGGTCCATGCCGCCGGGCACCGACAGCGGCATCGGCGTGGAGAAGTTGGCGAACTGCCCGGTGGCCGGGTCGAACCGGGCGACCTGGCTGCTCAGGTACTGCTCGACCCACAGCGCCCCGCTGTGGTCGAACTCCACCTCGCACGCGCCCCCGACCGGCAGCGAGGAGGGCACCGGGCCGTACTCGGTGATCGGCGTCGCCGCCCCGGCGGGAACCGGTGCGGGCAGCCCGGACACGAGCAGCCCGGACACGAGCAGCGCCACCACCGTGGTGGGCAACGACTTCCGCTGTGCTGATCTCATGGCCACTCCCGGGATCGATGCTCCGGTCACGCCAGGTCGTCACATCGAGTAAAGCTCTCCGGCCATCGGGTGGCACCAAATGGCACCCGAATGGCCTAGCATGTTGCGGCTGGTTGGCGTGCCTGGCTGCTTCCGGGGCCGGCACGCCAACCGGCGGGAGGTCGACCCTGTGGACGCGGTCCTGCCGTTCAGCCCACTTCCTGCGCGCTGAGCGCTGCCTGCGCCGCGAGCCCGTTCGCCATGTCCTGCATGAAGCCCTGGAGGTAGGCCGGGAACGTCTCGCTCATCTCCGCCACCGCGACCGAGTAGGTGCCGTGCCAGTGGATGCGGGTGCCGGTGCCGGGCAGCTCCTGCAACTCCACGGTGGCCTGGTAGTCGGACATGAACGGGATCTCGACGCCCTCGTAGCGGAACTCGCGTTCGGGGTCGAGGGCCGTGATCCGCTCCTTGGTCACGACGTCGCCGGTGCGGAACGCGCGCGTCGCCCCGACGCCGTCGCGCCCGTCGTCCGAGAGGCCGGCGGACCGGTCGGGCTCCAGCGCGTCGATGGCGGTCCACGTGGGCCAGCTGCGCGCGTCCAGCAGGAGGGCCCACACCGCCGACGGGGTGCCGCCGAGTCGGCTGTCACGTCGTAGTCGCTCATGGGATCGACGGTATTCAACGGGGTGGCGGGGCGGGAATGCGCGGAATTGCCGCCTATCGGTCGAGGATTGCGGTCAGGGGGTCGGGTCCCGGCAGGAGCAGGTCGGACGCGCGGGTCGTGGCGCGGGCAGGCGCAGGGGTTGCGCCGGTTGCCGGAGGGTGTAGCGGGGTGGCGATCTCGGGCGACCTTCGGCTTGGAAACGCCTTCACGGCTTTGAGGAGAGTGCATGTCATCACCTCGGTCAGTGCGAGCGGCGGTGGCCGTGGTCGCGCTGTCCGCGGTCGTCGGCGGTGGTACGGCGCAGGCCGCCGAACAGGCGTGTCCGTGCTCGTCCTGGGCTCCGGGGACCACGGGCGTTGCTGGGCGGACCCGGTGACCGAGTACCAGGTCTCCGTCGACGGCGGCCAGACCTGGGAGTGGGGGCACTTCAGCGGCGGCGTCGGCGGTGAGAACGTGCCGGTGCGCCACACCTGGGCGTACGAGTTCACGCCCACCGCGCCCGGGTCTACACGATCGTCAGCCGCGTCAACACCGACACGGTCCACGGCGCGGTCTCCGCTCCGACGACGCTGGACGTGGGCGTGCCCGCGCCCATCCCCACCGGCGCGTGCACGCCGTGCACGCCGGACCTGGGTCCGCGCAACGCGAACCGCTGGGAGGACGAGAACCGGCGGGTCACGCTGGGCCTCAGGTTCTCCGTCGACCGGCCCGGCTTCATCACCGGCATCCGGCACGGCCAGGACCCGTCCACGCACCTGGCACGCCTGTGGCGTTCGGACGGGACGGTGCTCGCCTCCCGGAGGATCGCGGGCGGCGGCGGTAACGACTGGACGTTCCCGTCACCCGTGGCCGTGTCACCGGGTCAGGAGTACGTGGTGGACATCTCGCTCTTCGGCCCCTACGTCAGCCACCACACGCTGCACACGGCGACGCTGCGGCAGTCCCCGTTCATCGTGCCCCCGCACGCCGGGGTGCACGCCTACGACGAACAGTTCCCGACCTCGACGTGGCACGACAGCAACTACCTCGTCAGCCCCGTCTTCACCTCGTCCTGACGACCGGTCGGGCGCGCGGGTTCCGCGCGCCCGACCATCGAGGATCACTCCACTGTGTCCGCTGCTCGCGGCGGGAAGTGCTGTGGCGCAGGTGGTGTCCGCTGCGCCCCGCCGATGTCGGTGGTGGCCGGTAGCGTTCGGGCATGGTCTCAGTCGATCCCGCCGGCAGCCCCCGGATTGTCGTCACCGGAGCACGCACGAACAACCTCCGCGACGTCTCCCTCGAGGTGCCGAAGCATCTGCTGACCGTGTTCACCGGGGTGTCCGGCTCCGGCAAGTCCTCGCTCGTGCTGGACACGATCGCCGCCGAGTCGCAGCGGCTGGTGAACGACTCCTACTCGACGTTCATCCGTGCCCGGCTGCCGCAGATGCCCGCGCCCGAGGTGCAGGCGATGGACGGCCTGACCTTCACCGTCCTGATCGACCAGCGCCGCTTCACCGGCAACTCGCGCTCCACGGTCGCCACGGCCACCGACATCGCACCGCTGCTGCGGCTGGTGTTCTCCCGGATCGGCGAGCCGTCGGCGGGGTACACGCCCGCCTACTCGTTCAACGACCCGTCCGGGATGTGCCCGAACTGCGAGGGGCTCGGCACCGTCCACGACATCGACGTCGACCGGCTGATCGACCCGGACAAGACCATCGACCAGGGGCCGGTGCGCTTCAGCATCTTCCGGCCGGGCGTGTACCGGTGGAAGCGCTTCGCCTACGCCGGCCTGTTCGACCGGTCGAAGCCGTTGAAGGACTACACGCCGGAGGAGATGGACCAGTTCCTCTACGCGGACCAGCTCAAGCTGGAGAACCCGGACCCGCGCTTCCCGCAGAGCGCGCGCTTCGACGGCGTGATCACCCGGATGCGGGACGTCTACTTCAAGCAGGGGCGCTCCAAGATGTCGGCGTCGGTCCGCGCGGAGCTGGACGAGCTGGTCACCACGCACCAGTGCCCGGACTGCGGGGGCTCACGGCTGAACCCGGCGGCGCGGGCGAGCCTGGTCGACGGGCTGTCGATCGTGGATTGGGTGCGGATGCCGGTCTCGGAGCTGCGCGGGATGCTCGACGGCTTCGCGGACCCGCGCGTGGCCCCGGCGCTCGCCGGCATCCGCCACGTGCTCGACGCCCTGCTCTCGGTCGGGCTCGGGTACCTCACGCTGGACCGGGAGTCCTCGACGCTGTCGGGCGGCGAGGCGCAGCGGGTGAAGATCGTGCGGCACCTGGGCAGCGCGCTCACCGACGTGACCTACGTGTTCGACGAGCCGAGCACCGGGCTGCACCCCGCCGACATCAAGCGCCTGGTGGAGCTGCTCAAGCGGCTGCGCCGGCGCGGCAACACCATCCTGGTCGTGGAGCACCACCCGCAGGTGATCGCCGTCGCCGACCACGTGGTGGACCTGGGGCCCGGTGCCGGTGCCGACGGTGGCCGGATCGAGTTCGAGGGCACACCGGGCGGCCTGCGCGACAGCGGGACGACCACCGGGCGGCTGCTCGCCCAGCCCCTGCGCCTGCGGTCGGCGGTGCGGCCGGCGCACGGCACCGCGCGGGTGGTCGGCGCCCGCTCGCACAACCTGACCGGGTTCGACGTGGACGTGCCGCTCGGCGTGCTGACGGCGGTGACGGGTGTCGCCGGGTCGGGGAAGAGCTCGTTCGCCACGGTCGAGCTGCCGCAGCAGCACCCGGGCTTCACCGTCGTCGGCCAGGAGCCGCTGCGCGGCGGGGTCCGGTCGATGTCGCTGACCGTGCTGGGCGTGGCCGACGCCGTGCGCTCCGCGTTCGCCGCCGCGTCGGGGCTGGACCCGTCGTGGTTCAGCTTCAACGGTCGCGGCGCGTGCCCCACCTGCAAGGGCAAGGGGCACATCACCACCGAGCTGGCGTTCCTGGACGACGTCTCGACGCCGTGCGACGAGTGCGGCGGGCTGCGCTTCAACGAGACCGCGCTCGCGGCGCGGCTGGACGGCAGGTCCATCGCGGACGTGCTCGCCGCGCCGCCGGCGGAGGTCGCGGCGCTGTTCGCCGACCACGCGGACATCGCGGGCGCGATGTCGTGGGTGCAGCGCACCGGCCTGGGCTACGTGGCGGTGGGCCGCTCGCTCGACACCCTGTCCGGCGGCGAGAAGCAGCGGCTGCTGCTGGCCCGCCACCTCAGCGACCCGCGCCGCGACCGGGCCGACCGGATCGTGCTGGACGAGCCGACCACGGGCCTGCACCCCGACGACGTCGACACCCTCAACACGCTGTTCGCCGACCTGGTCGACGGGGGAGCGACCCTGGTCGTGGTCGAGCACACCATGCGCGTGGTCGTCCGCGCCGACCACGTCATCGACATCGGTCCGGGCGCGGGTTCCGAGGGCGGCCGGCTGGTCTTCGAGGGCCCGCCCGCCGAACTGGCCGCGCGGCCGGACTCGCTCACCGGCCTGGCGCTGGCAGCGGCGATCGGGGCGGTGCACTGAACCGGTCAGATCCACACTTCCCGGAGCGGGCCCCGCTGCTCGAGCCGGCTCTCCACCAGGATTCCGCTGCCGTAGCTCCTGTCGTCGGTCAGGTCGACGCCCAGCGCGGCGCAGTACCGGTCGAGCACCTCGACGGTGAAGCGCTGCCGGATGTCGGGGTTCGCGTAGCGCGCGGTGTCCTCGAACGCCTGCGGTTCGCCGGACGCGCCCCAGTGCCGGCGCCCGCCGTCCTCGATGACGTCGATCGTGCGCACGTACCCCTCCGGCGTCGTGCCGCCCGGCCCCCACAGCCGGAACTGCACGCCCAGCCGCGCCTCCATGCCCGCGCAGCGGATCGGTTCGGCGACCCGGGACACCCCGAACGCCCGCACGCCCAGCCGCCGGGCCAGCTCCGAGCACGTGCTCGTCGCGTCGGTGGCGTGGGCGTAGCTGTCGAAGTAGGCGACCCACGAACCGTGCTGCACCAGCAGCTCCCTCGGGCGCAGGCCGGGCAGCAGCGGGTTGAGGTGGGGGAGCTGCGCGGCCAGCGGTCCGGGGACCCGCCGGGTGCGCGGACCGAGGCCGAGTTCGGCCCGCCACGCGGCCAGTTCCGCCGCGACGTCCGCCACCGCGCCCTCGACGAACCCGGCGGACGCCTGGAAGAACGCGACCGCTTCCGGAGCCGCCACAGGACGTGCTGTCACGGCGACCAACCTAACGCGTGTTTCAAAGCTGAGGTGACCGCAGGTGTCGTTGTTGCAGACGGATCGAGGTCTCCGGTGGACGGGTCGACGACCAAGAAACCCGCAAGACCGGAACGAAGTGGAGCAGTGGCAGGCGATCGTGACCGGGCTGCCGGCCGGTGCCGACGCCGCCGGCCTGATCGGGTGGGACGTGTCGGTCGGTTCCACGATCGTGCGGGCGCACCGGCACGCCGCCGGCGCGCGCAACCGGCCCGGACCCGACCGGACCGTGTGCCGGCAGACAAGGCATACAGCTCCACGTGCAACCGCGCCTACCTGCGGCACCGCCGGATCAAGGCGACCATCGACCAACCCCGCGACCAAACTGCCCACCGCAAGGACAAGGGCACACGCGGCGGACGACCACCCGCGTTCGACCCCCGGGCATACCCCCAGCGCCACGCCGTCGAGTGCGGTGTCAACCTGCCCACACAACACCGGGCCATGGCCACCCGCTACGACGAACTCGTCCTCCGCTACCAGGCCACCGTCCACCTCGCCGCCATCAACCTGGCTACGACGCTCCTGGAACGCGGGCGGACCCGCCGCCGCCCGGCCCCGGCGTGCCGAGGCCGGGTGGCTGGCCGGCCGTCACCCCACCAGGTTCGGCTGCTCGCCGAGCAGGTGCGCCACCTCCGGGTAGCGGCCGGTGGCCTGCACCCGGCCGCCGTCGAGCACGACCACGTGGTCGGCCGCGCGGATCGTGGACGGCCGGTGCGCGATCACCAGCAGCGTGCACTCCGCGCTGATGTCCTCGATGGTGCGGGCGAGGGCGGCCTCGTTGGCCGCGTCGAGCTGGGACGTCGGCTCGTCCATCAGCAGCAGTTGCGGGCGGGGCAGCAGGGCGCGGGCGATCGCCACCCGCTGCTGCTCGCCGCCGGACAGCGTGCTGCCGTGCTCGCCCACCGGGGTGTCCAGGCCCAGCGGCAGGCGGTCGACCAGGCTCTCCAGGCCCGCCAGCCGCACCGCCCGCGCGACCTCGGCGTCGGAGGCGCCCGGCTCGGCGTAGGTCACGTTCTCCCGCAGCGTGCCGTGCATGACCGGCGCGCTCTGCTCCACCAGGCTGATCGCCTCGCGGCACTCCCGCACGGTCATCTCCGCCACGTGGTCCCGCCCGCCCAGCAGGATGCGCCCGGTGCGCGGCTCGTGGAACCGGGCGATCAGGCCGAACACCGTCGACTTGCCCGCGCCGGACGGCCCGACCAGCGCCACGTGGCTGTTGCGCGCCACGGTGAACGACACGTCGTGCAGCACCGGCCGGTCCGGCTGGTAGGCGAAGCCGACGTTGCGGAACTCGACCGCCGGCGCGTCCGGGTCCGGGGCCGGCCTGCGCGGGCGGGCACCGGCCGCGCCGGTGGTCTCCTCGTCCTCGGTGGGCACGTCGGTCACGGCGCTGATCCGCTGGAGCGCGGCCAGGCCGCGCTGGAGGGTGGCGAACACGTCGAACATGTTCGACAGCGGCGTGGCGATGTAGGTGACGTAGAGCAGGAACCCGACCAGCTCGGCCAGCGACGACTGCCCGCCCGCCACCCGCAGCCCGCCGATCACCAGCACGCTGATCATCGCGCCGTGCGTGGCCAGCGTCATCGCCGGGTTGATCACCGCGTTGCGCTTCACGGCCTGGATGCTGTTCGCGTACGACTCCTCGGCCAGCCGCCCGATCCGCTCCTGCTCGCGCTGCTCGGCGCGCATCACCCGGACCGTGCGGATGGCCGACAGCGCGCGCTCCAGTTCGGCGCTCATCCCGCCGAGGTTGTCCTGCGCGTCCTCCACCGAGCGCCGGATGCCCGCCAGCAGCAGCGTGGTCAGCCCGCCGATCGTGCCGACGATGACCGCGACGAGCAGGAACAGGGTGGCGTCGAGCAAGATCATCATGGCGATGCCGCCGACCACGATGAACACCCCGACGCCGGCCTCCACCAGGTCGTAGGCCAGCGAGTCGCGCAGCAGCGCGGTGTCGCTGGTGGTGCGGGTGAGCAGGTCGCCGAGCCGGTGCTCCTGGTAGCGGCGCACCGGCCAGCGCAGCAGCCGGGCCACGATGGTCCTGCGCAGCCCCAGCACGATCCGCTCGCCGGTCCGCTCCAGCAGGTAGTGGCCGAACGCGGTGATCACCGCCTCCGCCACGAACACCACCGTCAGCAGGACGAGCGACACCTGGAAGGGGCGGCTGTGGGAGAAGTCCTCGATGGTCCGGGTCGCCAGCAGCGGCTGGGCCAGGCCCATCACGCCGCCGACCAGGGACAGGCCCAGTGCCGCGCCGATCACGCCCCGGTGGCCCCGGGTGACCCGCACCAGGTCGCGCCAGCCGACCCGTCGTGCTCCTCCGTCCGCGAAGTCCGGCTCGTCGTCCTCGTCGGCTGCCCCGCGCGGACGCACGCCGTTCCTCATCCGGTCTCCCTAGCGGTGCTGTGGTGCGACGGTGATCAGCGGGACGAAGGCCAGCACCTGCTCGCCCTCGTCCACCGCGCTGCCCTCGGCCTCGACCCAGGCGTGCGCGCTGAACGGCGAGGTCCGGGCCCCCACCCGCCAGGTGGGCCACGCGCCGCGCGCCCGGCACACCAGGGCGGTGGCGATCGAGCGGGGTAGGCAGCCCTTGCCGGCGCAGGTGAGGCTGACCGCGATGACCGCCGACCGCGCGGCCCTGGCCTGGTCGGTGGTGGCGGGGGCGGCCCCGGCGCGCAGCGCGGTGAGCAGCCGGCGGATCCGGTGCGGCGGCAGGTGCGAGAGCAGCAGCGCCACGCCGACCGCCGTCCGCACCAGCAGGCGCGTGCGCAGCGGCGGCCGGGCCGCGCTGAACAGGGTCTCCGGCGAGCTCACGCGGTCACCACCAGACCGGCGTCCAGGAGCTGGCCGACCAGCTCCCGCACGTCCGACACGGCGTCGTCCACGGCGGTGGACCCGTCCTGGTCGACCAGCGTGCGGGCGATGGCCACCTCGTCGTCGCCGGCGAGCCCGCGCACCAGGGTGGTCAACCCGCTCGGGTTGAGCTGCCAGTACTCGCCGGACCGCTGGTCGAGCAGCACGCCGCCGCCGTCCCCGGTCTCGGCCAGCGACACGTCCTCGCGCAGGTGCAGGGTCATCGGACGACCTCCGGGGTGGCCGCGTCGACGGCGGCGGGTTGTTCCAGGTCACGCAGCCAGCGCTCGCAGCTGACCGAGGTGGAGATGGCGTAGGGGGTGAACATCCGGATGCGGAAGCTGGTACAGGTCTCGCGCAGCACGCCCGGGTCCACCAGGCCGAGCCGGCCCAGGCGGGAGTCCGCGCACAGCTCGGCGAGCTGCCGCACGTTGGCCCGCAGGCCGTCGTGCTCCACGTTGGACCCCTCGGCCTTGGTCGACCGTGCCAGGCAGGGTTCCGGCACGATGCCGCGCATCGCCTCGGCCAGCAGCGGCTTGTACTTCCACGGTGTGCGGCGCTCGTGGGTGCGGGCGGACGTGCACGCCTGCACCACGGCGTCGTCCAGGTAGGGCGAGGTGATCCGGGTGCCCTCGGCGGCGTAGAGCGGGACGGTCGCGCGGACCAGGCTCGCGCCTGTCCGGATGCCCCAGACGGTGTGGTGCGCGGTCCAGTCCCGGCCGTGCCGCCGGGTGGTCGCGGCCTCCTCCAGCAGCAGGTCGCGGGCCAGCTCGACGGCCTCCGGCGTCGCCCACGGCGGGAGCTGCACGAGGGTGGCCGCCGTCTCCCGGTCCAGCGGCGACGCCTCCAGCGCGCGGGCCCGCCGGGCCAGCCACCCCGGGTAGTCCTCGCGCCGGTCCAGGGCGTGCCCCAGGATGTCGCGCCACCGCAGGTGCTCCAGCGCCCGGTACGCGCGCAGGTGCCGCCACGCGGTCAGCGGGTGCCGGCGCAGCAGCTCGAACACGCCGGACGCGCCGCCCATCAGGGTCTCGTCGCCGCCGTCGCCGGTGAGGTGGACCTGCGAGCCCTGGTCGCCGACCAGGCGGGCGAGCGTCCGGTACATCGGGCGGTCCTCGACGCCCGGGAACGGCTCCTCGGTGGCGGGCAGCCGGTCGAGGACGTCGCTGTAGTGGCTGGGCAGCCGGTCGCGGGGAACGGTGAGGCGGCGCAGGTTCGGCAGGTACCCGGCGGCGAGGTCGGCCCACAGCGGGTCGTCGTCGCCCAGGTCGGCGCCGAGCCTGGTCACGGTGGTCAGCGGCCGGCCGCCGCGCGAGGCGAGGAAGCACAGCGTGGTGGAGTCGAGCCCGCCGGACAGGTCGGCGGTCACCGTCAGCCCGGAGTCCTGCCGCGCGCGCACCGCGTCGGCGAGCGCGACCCGCAGCGCGCCGGCGGCCTCGGCCAGCGGCAGGTCGGCGGGCGGTGGTTCCCAGCGCCGGCGGGACCGCCCGCGACCGGCGGGGGAGAGCACCAGGCAGCAGTCCTCGTCGACGGCGCGCACGCCCTCCCAGAGCGGCGCGTTCACCGTGTGCAGCGGGACTTCGGAGAGCAGGAGCTTGAGCACCAGCCGCCGCCGGTCCAGGTCGGCGGAGGTGAGCCGGGCGAGCACGTCGGCGCGGGTGGCCGCCACGGTCAGGCCGCCGACGTCGGCGTGCACGACGCGGCGCAGGCCGGACAGCGTGCCCTGGGCGCGCACGGTGCCGCGCACGGAGGCCAGCAGGTGGAAGCACCCGGGCGCGGTGAACCCGTCCAGCGCGCTCGCGTGCTCGGTGCGGGCGGCGAGCGCGGTGAGCCGCTCGGGCGTGGCGGAGCAGAACCCCAGCGCGGCGACCGACGTCCGGCCCGCCGTGCCCACCCGCAGGTCCACCGGGTCCCACCGGCCCACCAGCCAGGGGCGGCCGGACGGGTGGTCGACCCGCCGGGGCGCGTCGAGCGTCGCGGCGATCGAGTGGGACTCGGGGTGGTCGGGCAGCACGACCAGCCATTCGTCGGCGGGACCGACGGCATTCACGTGACGTTCCCCCTCGGTGCGGCCCGGACGTGGCGGGGCGGCGTGGTCGCGGCACGGGGTGGTGCGGGCCGGTCGTGCACCGGGCCCGCACCACCTCGTGGTCGAATCCTGGTCAGAGCAGGATGTGCCGTGGACGGCGACGGTGGTCCCGGTCCTTGAAGATCGGACGGCTGTGCTTGGTGAGTCGCTCGAACGAACCGAGCTTCAGCAACGTCGGTTTCGAGTACATCGCGCACCCCCTCTCCTCGTTCGTCTCCGATACCGCTGGGCTGTTGTCTGCACGGGATCGCGCGTTCTGTGCGATGGCCAGATTACGCACTCCGAGGCTGTTGGGAATGCCTGGCGGACGGGTTGATCCCATCGAGCGACGTCAGGCAAATCGTGATTCTCCATGCGCTTTCGAGGAGGGATTTCGGCCTGGCGTGGCCGGTGTCGTCACGGAGGGTCGACTGATCCCGGTCAGGCGGGTATATCGGTGGTGTGACGGCATGGCGCGATCGGGGAAAGTGTTCGCGGCGAGATCGGAGTGAATCGCGGGCGTGGATTCGGGTGCCTCGCCCGAGTGGGTGTCCAGGGTGAGCGGAGAGTCGTCCGCAGCGGCTCCCCCGACAACCTCGACAACCGAAATTCCCCGCCGTTCGGAAAAGTCCTCCCCGACCGGCGTCGGGTCAGCCGCCGGCCAGGTCGACGGTCGGCCGTGGCGTGGTGCCGAACAGCAGTTGGTCCTCGCGCGCGATGATGTCGACCTCGTCCGGGACGGCCAGCGCCGCGAGCAGGTCGGCCACCGTGCCGTCCAGCGACGCCGTCATCCGGTCGAGCGCCGTGCACACCTTGCGCAGCACCACGTCCATCCGGTCGTCGGCGAACGTCCCCGCGTTGTAGACCAGGCTCAGCGAGATCGTCTCCGCAGGTCCGACCACCACGCGCACGTCGTGCTCGGTGTTGGCCCCGCCGATCACCCGCCGCCAGGTCTCCGACCGGGGTGCCGCGCGCAGCGGACCGTCCATGAAGAACAGGCACGACTCGTAGAGGTCCGCTCCGTCCGCGACCTCGCCGACCTCCTTGATGCGCCGCAACGGGACCCACTGGTGCGCCCGGTCCTCCACCTGGGACGCCTGGAGTTCGCGCAGCCACGCCACGAGCGGTGCGGCCGGGTCGACGGTCACGCGTGCGGGCAGGTGCAGGTTGCTGTAGCCGACGACCTGTTCCGCGCCGGGCACCTCGTCCGGCCGCCCGCCGACGACGTTGCCGAACAGCACGTCGGTCTCACCCGTGATGTCGTGCAGCAGCAACGCCCACGCGGCCTGCACGAGCGTGAACAGCGTCAGTTGGTGCCGCCGGGCGGTGACGCGCAGCGCGGCGCTCGCCCGGCGCGACACCATGGCCGACCGGCCGGTCCGCTGCGGGTGCCTCGGCGCGGACAGGTCGCCGGCGAGCCGGTGCACGAGCGGTGTCGCCGTGGTGAAGCCGGCCAGCCGCGCCCGCCAATGGTCCAGCGCGGGAGCGAGGTCGCGCCGCTCGAACCACTCGACGTACCGGACCGGGGCGACGACCTCGGGCAGGTCCGGTTCGACGCCGTCGAGGATCGCCCGGTAGACGGTCTCCGCCTCGTGGAACGCCCGGTAGAACGAGACGCCGTCGAACAGCAGGTAGTTGACGAACCAGGTCCACCAGTACGCGCGCTCGCCGACCCGGAACAGGGCGTGCCGCGACTGTCCGGGCTCCGCCGGGTCGAAGCCGCGCGAGTACCACTCGTCCATGTGGGCGTGCCGCCGGCGGGCCTGCTCGGCGGCGTCGAGGTGCCGCCAGTCCTCGACCTCGAACCGCAGCGGCACCGCGCGGTGGACCACCTGCAACGGCCTCGGCACGCCCTCGGTGAGCACGCCCGTGCGCAGGGTGGGCTGGCGGGCCACGACCACGCCCCACGCCCGCGCCCACGCCTCGGGGTCGATGTCCTCGCCCGCCCAGGTGAGGTCGAACCCGTACAGGCTCGGCTCGCCGCGCTCGCGGTGGCGCGCGAGCATCCAGTCCTGGTGCGGGCCGACCGGGTACACGTCCTCGACGTGCCGGCCGGTGCCGAAGACCCGAGTCAGCGTCTCCTGGTCGAGGCCCGCCAGCGGGAAGTCGGACGGCGTGCACGTGCCGATGTCCTCGGTGGCGGCGTGCTCGGCGAGGTCGGCGAAGGCGCGCGCCACGTCGGCGACGGCGTCCGCCGCGCCGGTGCCGGCCGCCTGCACCCGCGCGTGGACGCCGTCCCAGCGCACCACCACGTCGAGATCGGCACCGAGCCGTTCGACCCGGTGGTCGAACGTGCCGCGCAGCAACGGTTCCGGGTTGGCGACGTCCACGTCCACCAGTCGCACGACGACCGGTTCGACGCCGGGCACGGCCGCCCGCACCTGCTCCTTGACCGAGGACAGCGAGATCTCGTCGGACGGCGGCAGCGACGCCACGACGTCGAACCGGCCGACGCCCGTCGTCACAGCCCGGCGGCACACCGAGAGCCCGCCGCGCCGCGACCGCCGCACGCCGAGCACGGCGGCGGCGAGCAGCACCTCGGCGGTCGACATCCGGTAGGCCGCAGCCAGGGGACCGGTGATCGCCGCGACCTGCTCGGCACCCGGCACGTGCTCGACCACCTCGGCAGTCCCCGCCACGGCCGCCGTCACGGCCACCGCCGGCTGCTCGGCCGCCCACGCCGTGAAGGCGACCGGGCGGTGCGGCAGCCGGATCGCCGCGCCGGCCGCGAGCTGCCGGTAGGCCAGGCCCAGCTCCGCCAGCAGCAGGCGCACCCCGCGCTCGTCCACGGCCTGCCGGTGCACCACGAGCGCGAGTCGTTGCGGCACTTCGGAATCCCGGTCCGCGCCGACGAGCCGCACGACCTCGACGGCCGGGTCGAAGCCCGCGACCGCCTCGGCGACATCCGGGCACCACACCACGGCCGGCTCCACCGGCACGACCGACCAGTGCTCGCCGTCGAGCGCGAGCCGCAGCGCGTCGTGCCGCCGGGCGACGAACGCCAGCGCGGCGTCGAGCAGCTCCGGGTCCAGCCGGGCCGTGGCCGACACCGCCACCACCGACACCGGGTCGGCGGCGCGCAGCAGCCGCTGGGCGGTGGTCAGCGGCACCCGGGCCGGCACCTCCCGGGCCGGCCGCGCCACGGCGGCCAGCTCGGCGATCGTCGGGTGCTCGAACATGCCCCGCGCGGTGAGTTCCAGCCCTTCCGCGCGTGCCCGGCCGACCACCTGGACGCTGCGCAGCGAGTCGCCGCCCAACGCGAAGAAGTCGTCCGTCACGCCGACCCGCGCCAACCCCAGCACCTCGGCCCACACGCTGGCCAGCAGCCGTTCGGTCTCGGTGCGCGGCGCGACGAACGTGGTGTCGTCGGCGCGCGCCGAGGCGGGCGGCGGCAGCGCGTCCCGGTCGACCTTCCCGCTGCGGTTGAGCGGCAGCCGGTCGAGCACGACGAACCGCGCGGGCACCAGGTGTCCGGGCAGCCGCTCGGCCAGGTGCGCCTGCACGGACGGCACGAGTTCGGCCTCCCACCGGTCGCGCAGGCAGAAGTTCGCGTAGCGCGACCAGTCGACCCGCTCGCGCGGTGCCGGCGGCTCGGCGGGCGGTGCGCCGCCGGCGGCGGCCACCAGGTCGAACAGCCCGGGGCCGGCCGCCGACAACCGCAGCACGACCCGGTAGCCGAGGTCTTCCACGACCCGGGCGAGCTGGTCGGGGTCGACCCCGCGCGGCCCGGCCGGGTCGGCGAGGTCGCCGACGGTGGCCGGGGCTCCGGCCGGGTCGGCGAGCACGGCCGCCGCGCGCAGGTCGTCGGCGACGCGGGCGTTCGGGATGCCGCGCACCGCGACGACGTCCGGGCGTTCGGCCAGCAGCGCGCGCACCCCGGCCACGGTCCCGGGCCACGGCCGGGCCGGCAGGTCGCGCGGCGGCGCGGGCCCGCCGACCCGGAGCAGCACGTCGTAGCGGAACCGCTCCATCTCGGTGTGGTGCGACCCGCGCTTGAGCCGGAGGTCGACGGAGGTGACGCCGTCGAGCCTGCGGAACAGCTCCGGGTCCACCAGCAGTTCGTTCTCGCCGCCCACCCGCTGCGCGACCCGGGCGCGCAGGTCGGCCGCCGGTTCGTCGTCGGCGCTGCGGTGGCGCTCGACCGAGGTGTGGAACGCGTCCAGCAGGCCGAGGTGGCGGACGTCGCCGACGACCAGAACACCGCCGGGCGCGACCAGTCCGAGCAGCCGGTGCAGCACGGTGACCAGGTAGTCCACCGAGGGGAAGTACTGGACCACCGAGTCGAGCAGGACCGCGTCGAACCGCCGGTCGGCCAGCCCTGTCACGTCGTCGGCGGGCTGGCGGCGCAGCTCGACCCGGTCCGGGCCGAGCCCGGCCCGCTCCGCCTGCCCCCGGGCCGCCGCGAGCGCCGAGGCGGACACGTCGGTGCCGACGTAGTGCTCGCACAGCGGCGCGAGCCGGCGCAGGAACAACCCCGTGCCGCAGCCGACGTCGAGCACCCGGCGCGGCCGGTCCCCGGCGACCAGCGCCACGGCGTGGTCGAGCCACTCGTCCATCGCCGCGCGCGGGATGGGCTCCCCGGTGTAGCTGGAGTCCCAACTGGCGAACGGGTCGGCCTGCCCGTCGAACGCCAGGTCGAACACCTCGCCCCAGCCGTCGACGGTGGCCGCGCTCGACCGCGCCACCAGCTCGCTGCCCGGCTCGACCGACAGGTAGCCGACCAGGTCGACGCCGCCCTCCCGGTCGGTGCGCGGCAGCACGACGGCCTCGCCGACCGCCGGGTGCTCCAGCAGCGCGGCCTCGACCTCGCCCGGCTCGACCCGGTGGCCGCGCACCTTCACCTGCCGGTCGGTGCGGCCGAGGAACTCCAGCGCCCCGCCGGGCAGCCACCGCACCCGGTCGCCGGTCCGGTACATGCGCGCGCCCGGCACCCCGCTGAACGGCTCGGGCAGGAACCGCCACGCCGTGAGGCCCGGCCGGTCCAGGTACCCGCGCGCCAGCCCGTGGCCCGCGACGAACAGCTCCCCGGGCACCCCGACCGGCACCGGTTCCAGCCGCTCGTCCAGCACGTAGCCGCGCAGGTCCGGCAGCGCCCGGCCGATCGGCGACGACGGCGCGGCGGCCAGGTCGTCGCGGAGCACCCGCTTGTAGGTGACGTGCACGGTCGTCTCGGTGATCCCGTACATGTTGACCAGCGCGGGTTTCGCGTCGCCGTGCTCGGCGAACCACTGCTCCAGCTCGCGCACGTGCAACGCGTCGCCGCCGAACACGACCGCGCGCACGTCCAAGTCGCGGAACGACCGCCCGATCGCGGTCAACGTCGTGCGCAGCGCGCGGAACGCGGGCGGTGTCTGCGTGAGCACGGTGACCCGCTCGGCGCGCAGCAGGTCCACCAGCGCTTCGTGGTCGCGGACCGCGTCGGCGGGCACGACCGCCACCCGGCCGCCCTTGCTGAACGCGCCCCACATCTCCCACACCGACAGGTCGAACGCGTGCGAGTGCAGCAGTGCCCACACGTCGGTGCCGTCGAAGTCGAAGTGCTCGTCGGCGGCCGTGATCAGCCGGACGACCTGGCGGTGCTCGATCATCACGCCCTTGGGCCGGCCGGTCGAGCCGGACGTGTAGATCACGTACGCGAGGTGGTCGGGTGCGGTCACCGGCGGCGGGTCGTGGTCCGGCCCGTCCACGGGCAGGTCCAGCAGCACGGTCGGGCCGTCGTGGTCGGGGAACCGGTCGAGCAGGTGCTCCTGGGTCAGCAGCACGCGCGCGCCCGTGTCGCCGAGGACGTACTTCAGCCGCTCGGCCGGGTTGGTCGGGTCCAGCGGCACGTACGCGCCGCCGGCCTTGAGCACGGCGAGCGTCGACACGACCAGGTCGAGGTCGCGCGCGGTGCAGATGGCGACCAGCGCCTCCGGCCCGACGCCGAGGTCGCGCAACCGGTGCGCGAGCCGGTTGGCCCGCCGGTTGAGCTGCGCGTAGGTCAGCCGCTCCGACCCCAGGGTGACCGCGACGGCGTCCGGGGTCCGCGCGGCCTGCCGCTCGAACAGCCCCGGCAGGGTGTCCCGCACGTCCGGGTCGAGCGGCTGCGCGCCGAACACGTCGAGCACCCGGGCGCGCTCGGCGGCGTCGAGCAGGGCCAGTTCGGACAGCCGGGCGGTCGGCCGCGCGGCGAGGTCGGCGAGCAGCGTCCGGAACCGGTCGGCCAGCCGCGCGACGGCATCAGGGGTGAACAGGTCGGACTTGTAGACGAACCGGGCGGTCGCGTCGTCGGCGTCCGGCCCGGACGGCGGGCGGACCTCCAGCCACAGGTCCACGAACGCCGCGTCGAGGCCCATCGGGAAGTGCTCCACGCCCAGCGCCCCGGCGGGTGCGGGCGCGACGGCCGGCGGCCGGGTGTTCTGGAGCGTCAGCATCACCTGCACCAGCGGGTTGTGGCTCATCACCCGTTCCGGCTGGAGTTCCTCGACCAGCTTCTCGAACGGCAGGTCGGCGTGCGCGAACGCGCCCAGCGCCACGGCCCGCGCCCGGTCGAGCAGCTCGGTTCCGGTGGGGTCGCCGTCGAGCCGCACCCGCAGCGGCAGCGTGTTGGTGAACATGCCGATGAGCTGCTCGTGCTCGGAGCGGGTGCGCCCGGCGACCGGGCTGCCGACGACCAGGTCGGTGGCGCCGGTCAGCCGGCTCAGCAGGGCCGCGAGCGCGGTGTGCAGCACCATGAACGGCGTGGCCCGGTGCGCCCGGCCGCAGTCGACCACCGCGCGCCACAGCCCACCGGGCAGCGGGACCTGGTGGGTCGCGCCGTCGAACGTCTGCACGGTCGGGCGCGGCAGGTCGGTCGGCAGGTCGGTCAGCGTCGGTGCGCCCGCCAGGTGCTCGCGCCACCAGGCGAGCGCCGCCGCCTGGTCCGGGCCGCCCGCCTCCGCGCGCTGCCGGCGCGCGAAGTCCCGGTACTGCGCCGGGAGCGGGGCCAGCGGGTCGGGCCGGCCCTCGACCCGCGCGGCGTAGAGCCGGGCCAGCTCGCCGAAGAACAGCCCGGTGGACCACCCGTCGACCAGGATGTGGTGCACCACGGCGGACAGCACGTGGTCGCGCTCGCCCAGCCGGTAGAGCCGCAGCCGCAGCGGCGGTGCCGAGGTCAGGTCGAACGGGGTGGCGAGGTCGGCGGCGATCCGGCGCACCGCCTCGGCGGCCGGCTCCGGCGACGCGCCGAGGTCGACCGGCCGCAGCGCGACCTCCCCGGCGGGGTGCACGACCTGCACCGGTTCGCCGCCGGTCGCGGGGAAGCTGGTGCGCAGCACCTCGTGCCGCTGCACGATCCGGCGCAGGCTCCAGGACAGCGCGTCGGGGTCGAGCGGGCCGGACAGCCGCGCCGCCCAGCTCGTGGTGTAGGCGGTGGTGCCCGGCAGGAGCTGGTCGAGGAACCACAGCCGCTGCTGCGGGAAGGAGAGCGGAGCGCCCGCCGGACCCGTCATCGTGCCCCCTCCAGGAGTTCGCCGATGGCCGAGGCGACCCCCGCCGGCGTCGGGTCGGCGAAGACCTCGGCCGGGGTGAGCGCCACGTCGAACGTCTCGTCCACGCGGGCGATCAGCGCGACGGCGATGAGCGAGTCGCCGCCGAGCGCGAAGAAGTCGTCGTCCTCGTCCACCTGCGGCTGGTGCAGCACCTCGGCGAACAGCAGGGCCACGGTCGCCACGACGTCGTCCGCCTGCCACGACGGCGGGTCCGGCTTCGCGGTGACGACGGGCGGGGCGGCCGGTTCCGGTTCCACGACGTACCGCTGTCGCTGGAACGGGTAGGTGGGCAGCGGGACGCGCAGGCGGCGTTCGACCGGCGCGACCGCCTCGCCCGCGAGCCACCGCGCGCCGAGCCGTTGCAACTCCCGGGCCTCGCCGTCCTCGATGTCCGGCCGGTCGTCGGTCAGCGACCGGATCGCGTCGGCGTGGTCGGTGACAACCGCGCACCAGCGGCGCGGGAACGCGACCCGGCCGACCTGGAGCGTGTAGGCCACGTCGTCCAGCGACTGCTCGGGGTGCGCCGCCAGGTGCGCGGCCAGTTCGGTCCTCGCCTGCCGCAGCGCGGCGTCCGTGGTCGCCGAGAGGAGCAGCAGCCGGTGCGGTCGCGGCGGCGCGGAGGGGCGCGGCGCGGGCGCTTCCTCCACCACGACGTGCGCGTTGGTCGAGCCGATCCCGAACGAGCTGACCCCCGCCCGCCGGGGGTGCCCCGGGTCCGGCCACGGCGCCGCCCGCGTGCGGACCGCGAACGGGCCGGCCGCGAAGTCGATGTCCGGGTTGGGCTGCTCGAAGTTCGCGCTCGGCGGCAGCACCCGGTGGCGCAGCGCGAGCACGACCTTCAGCAGCCCGGCGATCCCCGAGGCGGCGTCGGTGTGGCCGATGTTGGGCTTGACCGTGCCCAGCACGGTCGATCCCGGCCGCCCGCCGCCGAACGCCCTGGTGAGCGCGGCCACCTCGATCGGGTCGCCGACCCTGGTGCCGGTGCCGTGCGACTCGACGTAGTCGACGGTCGCCGGGTCCACCTCGGCCGCCGCGAGCGCCGACCGGACCACCCGGGCCTGCCCGGCCACGCCCGGCGCGCCGTAGCCCACGCGGTCGCCGCCGTCGTTGTTCACCGCCGAACCGCGCAGCACGGCGTGGATGTGGTCGCCGTCCTCCACCGCGTCGGCGTAGCGCTTGAGCACCACCACGCCCGCGCCGTCGCCGAACACCGTGCCGTCGGCCTTGGCGTCGAACGCGCGGCACACCCCGTCCGGCGAGAGCACGCTGCCCGCCCGCGCCACCGCGCCGCGCGCCGGCACCCGCACCGACACCCCGCCCGCCAGCGCCAGGTCGCAGTCGCCGAACAGCAGCGCCTGGCTCGCCTGGTGCACCGCGACCAGCGCGGTCGAGCACGTCGACAGCACGGTCATGCTCGGCCCGGTCAGCCCCAGCTTGTGCGACACCCGCAGGCACAGGTGGTCCGCGCCCGCGACCATCGCCAGCCGCACGTCGTCCAGGCCCGGGAACCGGTCGCGGTGCCGGCCGACCAGCGACCAGTACCGGGACTGCCCGCAGCCGCCGTACACGCCGACCACCGCGTCCGTCGCGGACGGCGGGTAGCCCGCGTTCTCCATGGCCTGCCAGCAGGTCTCCAGGAACACCCGGTGCTGCGGGTCGCTGAGCACCGCGTCGACCGGCGCGTAGCCGAAGAACTCCGCGTCGAACCACTCCGCCCGGTCGAGCTTGCCGTACCGGCGCACGTACGCCGGGTCGGCCAGCAGCGCCGGGTCCTCGCCGGCGGCCAGCAGCTCGTCGGTGGTCAGCTCGCGCACGGCCGACGCCCCGGTGACGACGGTCTGCCAGTAGGCGTCCAGGTCGGCCGCGCCGGCGAACCGGCCCGCGACGCCGACCACGGCGATGTGGGTGTCAGTCACCGCTGCCCTCGATCCTGCTCCGGCGGCGCCGCGCCACCCCGGCCCGGTCCGGGCGCGTGGGCGTCGGTGCCACGGCTCGGGGGAGGCCCGCCTCCAGGTGGCGGGAGAACGCGGCGATGGTGGGGAACTCGTACAGCTCGACCAGCGTCACGTCCCGGGACGCGACCTGCACGAGGTGGCCGTAGACCTGCACCAGGGACATCGAGTTGCCGCCGATGTCGAAGAAGCTGTCGTGGATGCCGACCCGGTCCAGGCCCAGCACGGTCTGCCAGATCCCGACGAGCTGCCGTTGCAGGTCGGTCCCGGGCGGTTCGTACGGCGCGGACGCCGCCCGCCGGGCCGCGTCGGGCAGGGCGCTGCGGTCGACCTTGCCGGTCGCGGTGAGCGGGAGGCGGTCCAGCACCACGTACTCGTCGGGGAGCATGTAGCGGGGCAGCCGCGCGGCCAGGTGCCCGCGCAGCGCCTCGACGTCCGGGTTGCCGGTGACGTGGGCGACCAGCCGCCCGTCCGGGGCGGTCACCACCGCCTGGTCGACGCCGGGGTGCGCGACGAGCGCGGCCTCGACCTCGCCCGGCTCGATCCGCACCCCGCCGCTGCCCTGCACCTGGTGGTCGGTCCGGCCGACGAAGTCCAGCTCGCCGTCCGGCCGCCACCGGGCGCGGTCGCCGGTCCGGTACAGGCGCGCGCCCGCCGCCCACGGGTGCGGGACGAACCGGTCGGCCGTCAGGCCGGGCTCGCCCAGGTAGCCGCGCGCCGTGCCGACGCCGCCCAGGTGGACCTCGCCGACCTCGCCGACCGGCGCGGGCCGCATCCGGTCGTCGAGTACGTGCACCTCCGCGCCGTCCACCGGCCGGCCGATCGGCGGCACGCCGTCGCCGCCGGGCCGCAGCCGCGACCACGTGCTCCACACCCCGACCTCGGTCAGCCCGTACAGGTTGAGCACCTCGAACGGCAGCCCCGGGTCGGGGTGCCGGTGCAGGGCCGCGCCGCCGACGTGCAGCACGCGCAGCGCGCAGTCGGCCGGCCAGCGCAGCGCGAGCGCGGTCGCGCCGACCGGCGTCGGCAGGAAGCACGTGGTGATCCGCTCGGCGAGCAGCCACTCCCGCAGGTCGGCGGGGGAGGACAGCAGCGCGGCGTCGGGGGCGTGCACGCTCGCGCCGGACGCCAGCGCGGCCAGGGTGTCCAGCACGCTGACGTCGAACCCGGGCGAGGCGGTCATGCCGACCCGGTCGGCGGGGGTGAGCGCGAGCAGCCGCCGCGACCAGTCGACCGTCGCGGCCAGCGACCGGTGGGTGGACATCACGCCCTTGGGCGTGCCCGTGGAGCCGGAGGTGTAGGTGACGTAGGCGAGCTGGTCGGGGTGGACCGGCGCGGCGGGCCCTACCGGAGGCGCAGGTGGTCCGTCGACCGCGATGGTCGGGTAAGGCAGATCGGCGTGGTCGGGCCCGGTGACGACGACCGCCGGGTCGGCCCGCTCCAGCATCAGGGCGAGCCGGGCGGGCGGGTTGACCGGGTCCAGCGGCACGATCGCCGCTCCCAGCCGCAGGGCCGCGAGCTGGGCGACGACCAGATCGGCACCGCGCGGCAGCACCACCCCGACCGCGCCGCCGGCCCGCGCCCCCGCCGCGTGCAACCGCCCGGCCAGCCCGGCCGAGGCGCGGTCCAGCTCCCGGTAGGTCAGGCTCCGCGCGCCGTCGGAGACCGCGAGCGCGTCGGGTGCGGCGGCCGTTCGCTCGCCGATGAGGACGTGGACGGGCGTTGTCGACAAATCGCGCACGCTCCCCCCAGTGGTGTGTGCGTCGGCGACCGGAGCCGCGCTCGACTGTAACCCCGGACACACTTCCCGTACACCCGATCGGGAATCGGGGCGGCTGCGGCGCTTCGGGCCGCACGACCCGCGCCGGGGATGCCGCGCGACGCGGACGAGGTGGTCGACGGCGTCCTGCTCCGGGAACCGGGCGTGGCCCTTCTCGACGGCCGCCCGCACCCCGGCGTTGTCGGTGACCATGGCCTCGATCGCCGGGTAGCTCGGCGCGCGGTCGCCCAGCGGGGTCCACAGCGCGAGTTCCAGGGCGGCCAGGCGGGCGGCGTCGCTTCCCCGGTCGGCCTCCACGCAGGCGTCGAGTTCGGGGGACGGCGGCCACTCGTGGCCACCGGCCGACGCGGCGACGAGCGTCAGCGAGCGCACCCGCGCGAGGTGCTCCGGGGCGGAGTCGAGCGCGAGGAACACGCCGCCCCACAGACCGCTGTCGCGGACGGAGCCGTGCAGCAGCACCAGGGGCGTCCCGTCGCCGGACTTCTCGGCCCACAGCCGGCCACCGGGACGTGTGCGGTGGTCATGCGCCCGATCCGACCCCCGCCCGTGGTCAGGGCCGCGCCTGGTCGGCCAGGGCGCGGCCGATCACCCGGGCGCCGTCCGGGAACGCGCCGGGGTCGGGGCCGGTGAAGTTCAGCCTGAGGTGGGGTGCGGTCGGTTCGGCGGGGAACCACTCGTCGCCCGACGCGATCACGACGCCGGCCGCGTCGCAGTCCCGGACGAGCCGGGCCAGGTCGGTGCCGTCCGGCAGGCGCAGCCACAGGTTCAGGCCGCCCTGCGGCACGGCGGTCAGGCTCGCGGTCGGCACGTGCTCGTGGACGGCGGCGACCAGCAGGTCGCGGCGGGCGGCGAGCTGGTGGCGCAGGTCGCGCCGGTAGCGGCGCCACGCGGGCTGGGTGACCACGTCGAGCGCGACGGCCTGGAGCACGCCGCTGACGTACATCGACACGGCCTCGACGTCGGCCAGGATGCGCTCCCGGGCCGGGCCGCGCGCGACGACGCCGGCCACCCGCACCGCCGGCGACACGCTCTTGGTCAGCGACCGCAGGTGCACCACGTGCCCGCCGTCGTCGCGGGCCGCGATGGGGACCGGGTCGGCGGTGATGCCGAAGTCGTGCGCCCAGTCGTCCTCGACCAGGAACGCGCCGTGCCGGCGCACCACGTCCAGCACCCGGTCGGCCAGGTCGGGCGACCACCGCGCGCCGGTCGGGTTGGCGAAGTTCGGCTGCGCGTAGAACGCCCGCGCCCCGGTGGACGCGAACGCGCGCGCCACCTCGTCCGGGTCGGGCCCCTGCGGGCCGGACGGCACGGGCACGACCCGGACGCCGACCTGGGCGGCGGCCAGCAGCGCGCCCCAGTACGTCGGCGACTCGACCAGCAGCGGGCGGTCCGGGCCGACCAGCGCGCGGAACGCCGTGCTCAGCGCGCTCTGGCTGCCCGGGAACACGACGACGTCGCCGGCCGACGGGCGGGCCGCCCCGAACGCGCCCAGCTCGGCCGCGAACCACGCCTGGAGCTCCGGCAGCCCGGCGGTCGGCGGTCGGCGCACGGCGGCGTCGCCGCGCGCCGCGCGGGAGAACGCGGCCCGCACCAGGCGTTCGGGCAGCAGTTCGCGGTCCGGGTAGCCGGAGTGCAGCGCGATCACGTCGTTCGGGGCGGTGCGCAGCGCGGTGGACCGGCGCGCGTCGCGGAACCGGGGCGCCCCCAGCGCCGACGTCTGCCAGCCGTAGTCGTTCGGGCGCGCGGTGGGCACCGCGCGGACGAACGTCCCGACACCCGGCCTGCTCTCCACCAGGCCCCGGGCTCCCAGAGCCCGCACCGCCTTCTGCACGGTGACCGGGCTCGCCGCGTACCGGGCGACCAGCGACCGGGTGGACGGCAGCCGCGCGCCCGGCGGCGCGGACGCGATCCACTCGTGCAGGTCGGCCACGATCCGGGCACTGCTATCGTCGGACATGAGTGGCAACAGTAGCGCTACCCTCACCAAGCCGACGGTGCTACCCGCGTCGCGGGCCGGGCTGTGGTGGGGCCTGCTCGGGGTGGGCGCGTTCTCGTTCACCGTCCCGTTCACCAGGGTCGTCGTCGCCGGCGGGATGTCACCGCTGTTCGTCGGTGCCGGCCGCGCGGTCGTCGCGGCGGTGCTCGCCGCCGTCGCGCTGGCGGTCACCGGCCAGCGACGGCCGCGCGGCGCCCAGTGGGCCCGGCTCGCGGTCGTCGGCGGGGGAGTGGTCGCCGGGTTCCCGCTGCTGACCTCCTTCGCGCTGACCACCGCGTCGGCCGGCCACAGCGCCGTCGTGATCGCCCTGCTGCCGGCGGTCACCGCCGTGATCGCGGTGCTGCGCGGGCGGGAGCGCCCGCCGCCGTCGTTCTGGGCCATGGCCGCCGTGGGCGCGGTCGCCGCCGTGGGGTTCGCCGCCGCGCAGGGCGGCGGCGTCGGCGGCCTGCACTGGTCGGACCTGCTGCTGCTGGGCGCGGTGCTGGCGGCCGGCATCGGGTACGCCGAGGGCGGCCTTCTCGCGCGCGAACTCGGCGCGTGGCAGACGGTGTCCTGGGCGCTCGTGCTCTCCGCGCCGCTCATGGCGGTGCTCACCGGCGTGGCAGTCGCGCGGCAGCCGCCGACCGGCACGGCCGTCGAGTGGGCGGCGTTCGGCTACCTGGCCGGGGTGAGCATGTTCCTGGGCTTCTTCGCCTGGTACCGGGGGCTCGCCATCGGCCCGATGGCGCGGGTGAGCCAGGTGCAGCTGGTCCAGCCGGTGTTGACGATCAGCTGGGCCGCGCTGCTGCTGGGCGAGGAGCTGACCTGGTCGACGGCCCTCGGCGGGCTCGCGGTCGTCGCCAGCGCGGCCGTCGCCGTGCGCGCCCGGCTCGGGTCGACGACCGGGTCCGCGCCGGGGGTCGTCCGGACCGGGCCGGAGCGCACCTGATCCGGGGTGCCGGGACCGCAGTGGTCCCGGCACCGCCTCAGGCGGTCTGCGGCAGCCGGCCGAGGATCACCTCCAGCCCGAAGGTGAAGATCTCCTCCTGGGTGAACGCCTCCAGGTCCTCGGCGAAGGAGTGCAGCGTCGGGAAGTCCCGGGCGTACACGGCCCCGGTCGTCCGGCGCACGCGCTCCCAGTAGTCCGGGTCGTCGTCCCACGCCTGGCGCAGCGGGTGCAGCGACGCCGCACCGACGGCGAACCGGACCAGGGTGGTGCCGATGCCCACCGCCTGGTGCCGGTCGGGGTAGAGGGCGGTGAGGATGCTCATCAGCGCTTCGTTGACGCGCAGCTCGTGCGGGCTGATCAGCGAGTAGCCCATGCCCAGCGTCACCTGGAGCAGTTCGGGGTAGGTGGTCGACAGCCGGTAGTAGCCGGTCAGGATCTCGCGCAGGTCGTCCACGGTGCCGGTGCCGGGCGCGGGCAGCGCGATGCCCGCCAGCAGGTCGTCGTAGATCGCGGCGAGGATCTCGTCCTTGCTCCGGAAGTACGTGTAGAGCGCCATCGGGCGCACCTTCAGTTCGGTGGCGATGCGTCGCATCGTGACCGCTTCCAGCCCGTCGGACTCCATGATCGCGGTGGCCGTGCGGATGATCAGTTCGCGGTCCAGCGTCCCGCGTGGCGCGCGACCGGTGCGCGGCTCAGCCGTCATCGGACCATCGTAACGTACGTGTACGGTTGCCACAATCGACGCTCTGACGTGCGTCGACGCCTTGGTCGCAACTCCCGAATTCCACCCGCCTATTCGTCGGCGAGCACGAGGCGGCCCGTCCGGCGGCGCGCGTAACGTCACGCCGCCAGGGGTACGGCGGGTTCGTCGCGGCGGCTCCGAGGCCCAACGGGAGCACCGGAGGTCGCAGTGTCCGAAGTGGATCGGGCGGAACTGGCCGCGCTGCTGGCCGACGTCGCGGAGGAGGTCGGCGTGGCCGGCGCGCAGTTCGCCGTCGCCACCGCGCCCGACGCCGAACCGGTGGCCGTCGCCTACGGCACCGCCAACCCCGACACCAGGTCGCCGATGACGGCCACCACGCTCGTGCAGGTCGGATCCACCACCAAGGTCTACACCGCCGCGCTGGCGATGGCGCTGGTGGACGACGGGCTCGCCGACCTCGACGCCCCGGTCCGCACCCACCTGCCCGACCTGCGGCTGGGCGACCGGGTCGCGGAGCGCACGATCACCCTGCGGCACCTCATGTCCATGTCGTCGGGCCTGGACAACGGGCCGTACGCGGACACCGGCGTCGGCGACGACTGCGTGCGCCGGTACGTGGACCTGCTGGACGGCCTGCCGCAGCACTTCCCGCCGGGCACCGGCTTCGGCTACTCCAACGCCTCCACCGTGGTCACCGGGGCGGTGGTCGAGGTGCTGACCGGGCGCACGTGGGACGACGCGCTGCGCGCCCGGCTGCTCGACCCGGTGGGCCTCGACCGGACCGCGACCCGGTACGAGGAGCTGCCCTACCACCGGGTCGCGGTCGGGGTCGGGCTGGTCGGGGGAGTGCCGCAGGTGCGCCGCGTCGGGTGGTGCGCCACCCGGGGCATGGGCCCGGCGGGGTCGTCGGCGGCGGCGTCGGCGGCCGACGTCGTGCGGTTCGGCCAGGTGTTCCTGCGCGGCGGCCGGGCGGCGGACGGCACCCGGGTGCTGTCCGACCGGGCCGTGGCGACCATGCAGCAGGCGCAGGTGGACGTGCCCGCCAAGCTGTTCGCGGACCGCTGGTGCGTCGGGCCGTACCAGCGGGACTGGGGCGGGGTGGCGGTGTACGGGCACAGCGGCACCACGCCGAACGGGTCGTCGCTGCTGCTGTGGGTGCCGGTGCGCGGGGTGGCGCTGGCCTGCCTGACCAACACCGCCGACCTCGGCTACCCGCTCGCCGACGCGATGGCCACCGCCGTGCTGTCCCGGTGGTGCGGCGTGCACCGGGACCGGACCGGGCCGCGCCCCGTCGACCACCCGGTCGACGCGGACCTGTACGTCGGGCGGTACGCCGCGCACGGCGTCGACTACGCGGTCGAGCGGTCGGCGACCGGGCTGACGGTCACCATGACGGGGGAAGCGGAGACCGTGGTCAGCGGCCTGGTCCCGTTGGGGGACCACCGGTTCTGGCCCGAGGACCCGAGGGTGTCCGGCCACCACCCGTGGGACGTCGCGTTCTGCCCCGACGGCACCGGCCGGATCGTCCGCCTGCTCAACGGCGCGTTCCCCGCCCGCCGCGTGTCCTGAGGCCGTCCGCCGCCCCCGCTCGTGGTCGGTCTGCGGCGGGCCGCAGGGCCCCGTTCAGGCGACCTCCGGCGTCACGCCGACGCGTCCGATAATCGATCACCGCCCGACACGCAAGCTTCTGACCTGCACCAACTGTCTATTCGTGACCATTGCCGTACCAGTACTGTACATGTACAGTACGCCGAATGGGCCGGCAGCTGAGCGTCGAACGGGTCGTGGACGAGGTGGGCAGCACGCTGCTCCGCGTGGCGGCCCACCCGGGCCACCTCGACACCGCCGTCACCGGGGTCGCCATCCACGACCCCGGCGACGAGCACCCCACCGCGCCCGGCGAGGCGGTGCTCGGCGTCGGCGTCACCGACCCCGACCACGTGTGCCGGCTGCTGCACGAACTCGGCGCGGCGGACGCGGCGGCCCTGCTCGTGCGGGCCCCGGCGGCGGACGGCGCGCGGGTGCGCGAGGCGTCGGCCGCCACGGGCGTCGCCGTGCTGGAGGTCAGCCGCGACGCGACCTGGACCCAGGTGGTCGGCCTGGTGCGGGCCGCGCTGGAGGAGCCCGCGGCCGGGCTCGCCCCCGACGAGTCGCGCGACGACCTGTTCGACGTCGCCAACGCCACGGCCGCGCTGCTCGGCCTCGACATCACCATCGAGAACCGCTCGTCGCGGGTGCTGGCGTTCTCGGCGGGGCAGGAGGACGTGGACGAGGGCCGGCGGCGCACGGTGCTCGACCTGGGCGTGCCGGAGTACTACGTGCGCCTGCTCACCGAGCGCGGGGTGTTCCGCCGGCTCTACCGCGCCCGGCGGCCGGTCTACGTCGAGTCGCTCGAACCCGGCACCCGGCCCCGCGCCGCGATCGCCCTGCGACACAACGAGAACGTCATCGGCTTCCTGTGGGCGATCGTGAACGCCCCGCTGACCGGGCCGGCCGAGCAGGCGTTCGTGGACGCGTCCCTGGTGGTCGCCGCGCACCTGTCCCGGCACCTCGCCGGCCCCGCACCCGGCGCGCGGCTGCGCGACGAGCTCGTCGCCGCCGTGCTGGACGACCCGAGGCGGTCCGCCGACGCGCTGCGCCGCCTGGGGCTGGACGGCCGTCCGCTGTGCGTGCTCGCCCTGGACACCCGGGACGGCGGCGAGGAGCGGCGGCCGGCGGACGCGCGCCGGCTCGGCGACGCGCTCGCCCTGCACCTGGCCGGGGTGCACCGGTCCGGCGCGGCGGGCGTGGTGCGCAACGTGGTCTACGCGCTCGTGCCGGTACCGTCCGAAGAGGACGGTCAGGCGCACGTGGCCCGGGTGGCGGCGGCGTTCCTGGGCAAGTTCGGCGACCGGGCGCGGGCCCGAGCCGGGGTGGGCTCGGTCGCGCCGACGGCGGAGCTGATCGGCCGGTCGCGGCAGGACGCGGACGACGTGCTGCGGGCGCTGCGCGACGGCCGGGAGGAGCGGGTGGCCACCTGCGCCGCGCTGCGCGTCGACCTGATGGTGCTGCGGCTGGCCGACCAGGCGCGCGCGGACCTCGCCGCGTGCGGGCCGGTGGCCAGGCTGCTCGCCTACGACGCCAAGCACCGGACCGACCTGGTCGGCACCCTGGACGCCTACCTCGACTCGTTCGGCGACGTGGGCACCGCCGCGACCCGCCTGCACGTCCACCCCAACACGTTCCGCTACCGGCTCGCCAGGTTGTGCGACGTGGGCGGGCTGGACCTGTCCGACCCCGATGCGCGCCTGGGCGCGATCCTCGACCTCCGGCTGCACGGGATGGTCGAGGTCTGACCGCCCGCCCGGACGCGAGGGGTGAACTGCTGCGTTCGGGGTATCCCGTCCGTGTGATCCGCGCGGACGGAGAGGAGCGGGACGTGGCCGAGACGTCGACCAGCGAGCTGGTGCGCGACGTGACCAGGCAGACGAGCCGGTTGGTGCGCGAGGAGATCCGGCTCGCCGTGGCCGAGATCTCCGAGAAGGGCAAGCACGTCGGGATCGGCGTGGGGCTGGTGGGCGCGGCCGGCGTGCTGGCGTGGTTCGGGGTCGGCACGGTGGTGGCCGGCCTGGTGCTGGTGCTCGCGCTGGTGCTGCCCGCCTGGGCCGCCGCCTTCATCGTCGCCGCCGTCGTGTTCGCGGTGGCCGGCGTGCTGGTCCTGGTCGGGCGCAAGCAGGTCGCCGCAGGCACCCCTCCGCTGCCGGAAGAGGCCATTGAAGGCGTGAAGCGCGACATCGCCACCGTGAGCGAGAGGACGCACCGATGAGCAGGAAGATCCCGCACGTCACCCCCGAGACGGGCCGGGAGGTGCCCAAGGACCCCGAGGAGCTGCGCCGCGACATCGAGCAGACCCGCCGGGAGCTGGGCGACACCGTCGAGGCGCTGGCGCACAAGGTCGACGTGCCGGCCCGGGTGAAGGAGAGCGTGCACGAGGGCGTGGACAAGGCCAAGGAGAAGGCGGGCGAGGCCGCGACCCGCGTCGACCAGGCCGTCACGCGGGTGGCGGCCGAGGCGCAGGCGGTGGCCGGGAAGGCGTCCGCGGTGGCGACCAAGGCGACGGACTCGTTGCCGCAGCCGGTGCAGGACAAGGTCGTGCTGGTCGGCGAGCAGGCCCGGCGCCGCCCGATGGCCGTGGTCGGCGGCCTGGTCGCGGCGGTCGTCGTGGTGACCTGGCTGGTGAGGAGGGGACGATGACGCTGGTGCGGGTGCTGTACAAACCGCTGGGCCCGCTGCTGGGCGTGGCCGGCGGCCTGATCGCCGGGCGGCTGTCCGGGCACCTCTGGAAGCTGGTCAGCGGCGACTCCGAACCGCCCGCCGCCAACCAGCAGGACCGGGGCTGGGCCGAGGTGCTGTTCGCGGCCACCCTCCAGGGCGCGGTGTTCGGCCTGGTCAAGGCCGCCGTCGACCGGGGCGGGGCGACCCTGTTCGACAAGGTGACCGGTGAGTGGCCGGGGGACACCCGCGACGTCGACTGACTGTTGCAGGTCATGACGTTGGTGACGGTGGGGCGGGCCTGAACGGGCGGACGGGTCTTCCAACGGCAGGATGAGAAGTACGACCAACTCGTCCGCCGAGCAGAACGACCCGTCCGTGCTCCACCGCAACGCCCCGCTGTCCTTGGAAGGCCGCCACCGCCTGGTCCAACGCTGCCGCACTCGCCCGATTGCCCACGTCGCGGCCGAGATGGGCATCTGGTCCACTTGGACGTCAAGAAGGCCGGCCTGATCCCCAACTGCGGCGGATGGCGGACAAACGGCCGCGACAGCGAGCAGGCCCGCCGGGTCGGACGCGCCAGGATCAAGGGTGCCCGCGCCGGCTACATCCGTGTGCACTCCGCGGTCGACGGGTTCTCCCACCTGACCTGTACCGAGGCCCTGCCCGACGAGAAGGCCGTCACTGCGATCGCCTTCCAGCCCCGGGCCAGGGCGTTCCTCGCCGCCCACGGCATCGGCCACATCCACCGCGTCGTCACCGACAACGGTTCTTGCCACCACGTCCACGACTTCGCCAAGGCCCTGCTCGGAGCCCGCCACCAGCGCATCAAGCCCCACACCCCGCGCCACAACGGCAAAATCGAGCGCTACAACCGCATCCCCACCGAGCAATTCCTGCCGCCGGAAACCAGCCGCCGGCCACCCGGCTCCACGACGGCGTCACCAACCACATGGCCTCATCCAGCCGGCGTCGGGCGGCCACGAGCCCGTCGTGGAATTCGCCGGCACCGGTCGGCGGCGGTGGCTACGGTGACGCCGTTGACCGGGATCGGCGGAGGGGTGACGGGGTGCGACTGGCCGGACGGCGGTGGCGGACGTCGGTCAGCGCGGCGCGGCTCGGCGGGGAGACCTACCGGGTGGTCCGCCCGGCACGGCCGATCGCCCACGGTGTGCTGCACGACTGCCGCTTCGGGCCCGTGATGGCGGTGGACAAGGCCGCGACGGTCGACCTGGCGTTCGCCTGGTGGCTGGCCGCGCGCTCGCCGCGCAGCCTGGTCTACCTGCCGTTGCGCGCCAATCCCTTCACGTGCCAGGACAACGCGTCGGACGACGGCCGCAAGCTCGACTTGGTGCTGCTGCACCACAGCCTCCAGTTCCCGGTGTCGCGGTGGAAGCAGGTGCGCGCCCGCCTTTCTCCCGCCGCGACCCACACCGT
This sequence comes from Actinosynnema sp. NPDC050436, assembly GCF_040655415.1. Taxonomy (NCBI): domain Bacteria; kingdom Bacillati; phylum Actinomycetota; class Actinomycetes; order Pseudonocardiales; family Pseudonocardiaceae; genus Actinosynnema; species Actinosynnema sp. NPDC050436. Next base: position 237,511 of record NZ_JBFAJV010000007.1, read on the forward strand.
GGAGATGCCGGCCGGGGCGTTCCGCTCCTTCGACCGCGCGGACCACGAGCGGACCTACCACCGCGAGTTCCACGACCACCTCCGCTGGTCCGTCGCGGCGGACACGCTGTTCCTCGTCGGCAGCCGGCCGGCTTTCGAGCTGGCCGGCGAGCAACTCCGCGCACTGGCCGAGGACGGCCCGGCGGAGGTCGTGGCGTGGCCCGACTCGTACTGCTGCGCGGAGATCGGGGTGGGGCAGGGCAACGGCCTCCACCGGCACGAGCGCAACCCGCCGGCGCGGTTGCACATCGACCGGTGCCACGAGCACTGGCCCGCCCCGGTCCGCGCGCCGAGGAAGTCGACCCGGGCCGCCGCGCGGTAGTCAGCCGAGGGTGTCGAGCCGCCGGCGCACCGCGTCGGCCTCGGCGTCGCGGCCCTGCCGCAGGTACAGCTCCAACGCCTCGTGCCACACCGCGCGGGCCCGGTCCTCCTCGCCCAGCGCCCGGTGGGTGTGCCCGAGCCGCTCCAACGTCCCGGCGGTGTAGTACGTGCTGCCCAGCGGCCGGTACAGGGCGAGCGCCCGGCCGTAGTGCCCGGCGGCCTGCCGGTAGTGGCCCGTGGCGTGCTCGACGTACCCGAGGCTGTCGAGGACGTGCGCCTCCACCTCCGGGTCGTCGCGGTGCTCCCGGTTGAGCGCCAGCGCGGTCCGGCAGTGGTCGCGCGCCACGTCGTGGTCGCCCATCAGCGCCGCCACCCACCCCGCGTCGGCGTGCGCCGAGGACTGGCCGACCGGGTGGTCCAGCGCGCGGTACAGGTCCAGGGCCAGCAGGACGTGCTCCAGCGCCCGCCGGTTGTCCCCGCCGCGCGACCGGGCCTCGGCCAGCACCCGGTGGCTGAGCGCCTGGTGCGCGCGGGAGCCCTGGGCGCGGGCCAGTTCCAGCGACCGGTCCAGGTGGACCACCGCCTCGGCGAGCCGGCCCAGCCGGATGTGGGCGCGGCCCAGGAACTGGTGGGCGTGGGTGCGGGCGGCCGGGTCGGGCAGGTGGGCGGCGGCGTCCAGCGCGGTGTGCCACAGCGCCAGCTCGCCGGGGTGGTGCCCGCGCCGGGAGTGGAACGTGGTCAGGGTGAGCGCCAACTGCCACACCCGCCTGTACCAGCGGTGCGCGTGGGCGGTCCGCTGCGCTGCGGTGAGCTGCGGGTACTCGGCGTCCAGCCAGGACATCGCCGCCGGGGCCGTGGTCAGCGGGTACGCCTGGACGCCGGGCTCGGGCGGGTCGAGCCGCACCGGGTCGTGGTGCGGGTCCAGCAGGTGCTGCGCGCCGTGGGCGGTGTGCAGGTAGAAGTCGACCGCGCGGCGCAGCGCCGCCTCGCGGACCGGCGGGGCGAGGTCACGGGCCAGGGTGGCGGCGTAGTCGCGGATCAGGTCGTGCATGGCGTACCGGCCGCCGGAGCGCCGGTCGAGCAGGGACGCGTCCTCCAGCGCGGTGAGCGCCTTGCGCGCGCGGGCCGCCGGCAGGCCGGTCGCCGCCGCTGCGGCGGCCAGGTCGGTGTCCGGGCCGGGGGCGACGCCCAGCACGGTGAACACCCACCGCTGCTCGTCGGTCAGGTCCCGCAGCGACCAGGACAGCACGGCGGGCAGGCTGGCCGCCGGGTCGTCGTGGTCGAGCACGTCCAGGCCGAGCCGGCGCAGCTCCGCCGCCGGTTCGGCCAGCGGCACCCCGGGTCGGGTGTGGGCGTGCCGGGCGGTGATCGACAGCGCCAGCGGGTAGCGACCGCACAGGTCGACCAGCTCCTCGGTGGCGTCGGGCTCGGCGGCCACCCGCGTCGCGCCCAGGCGTGCGACCAGCAGCGAGTGGGCCTCGGCGCGGGTCAGCACGTCGAGCTGGAGGTGCCGGGCGCCGTGGCGGTCGATCAGCGACGCGAGCCGGTTGCGGCCGGTCACCACCACCGCGCAGGTCGGCGTGCCGGGCAGCAGCGGGGCGACCTGCGCGGTGCCGGCCGCGTTGTCCAGCACCACCAGCATCCGCCTGCCCGCCACCAGGCTGCGGTACAGCGCCGCCCTGGTGTCCCGGTCGTCGGGCACCCGGTCGGGCGCGACGCCGAGCGCGGCGAGGAAACCGCCCAGCACCTCCTCCGGCGGCACCGGGCGCCCGGCCGGGCTGAAGCCGTGCAGGTCCACGAACAGGTGCCCGTCGGGGAACCGGTGGGCGTTGTCGTGCGCCCAGTGCAGCACCAGCGCGGTCTTGCCGATCCCGCCCGCGCCGCCGACCGCCGCGACCGGGACCGGTCCGGACGTCGCGGTGCCCAGCGCCGCGCTCAACGCGGCCAGCTCGTCCGCGCGCCCGGTGAACGACGGGGGCGCGGCGGGCAGTTGGCGCGGCACCGGCACTGCCGCCGCCGCTCGACCGGTGTCGCGCTCCGCGTGCAGCGCGGGGTCGCTGGTGAGGATCTGCCGGTGCAGCACGCGCAGCGGCGGCCCGGGATCGGTGCCCAGCTCCTCGGCCAGCCGGGCACGGACGCGCTGGTAGTGCGCCAAGGCGTCGGCCTGGCGGCCGTCGCGGTGGAGCGCGAGCATGAGCTGGGCCGCGACGCGCTCGTCCAGCGGGTGCCGGGCGGCCCTCGCGGACAGGCCGGGCAGCAGGCCGGCGTGCCGCCCGCTGCGCAGCGCCAGGTCGGCGTGGTCCAGCTCGACCGCCAGCAGCTCCCCGGCCAGCGTGGCGCGCAGGTCGCGCGCCCACGGGGTGTCCAGGTCGGACACCGGCTCGCCCCGCCACGAACCCAGCGCGCGGTCGAGCAGGTCTACCGCCTCCCGGTCGTCGTCGCACGCCCGGCCGCGCGCGGCCAGGTCGCGGAACCGGTGCAGGTCCACGTTCTGCGCGTCGACCGCCAGCGTGTAGCCGCCGGACCGCCGCAGCAGCGACACCCCGTCGACCGCAGGCAGAACCGCGCGCAGCCGGGAGAGGTAGTTGTAGAGGGTGTTCCGGCCGCGCGACGGGGGATCGCCGCCCCACACGCGGTCGAGCAGGCGTTCGGCCGGCACCACGCGGTTGGCCTCGACCAGCAGCACGGCCAGCACCCCGCGCTGCTTCGCGTGCCCCAGGTCGAGCCGGGCCCCGCCGACCTCGGCCTCCACCCCGCCCAGCACCCGGAACTCCACCGCCGTCACCACCGCCCGCCCCCGGCGGAACTGCGGGTTCCAGGTTCCGCGCACGGTTCGCCGATGATCAGCCGGGCAGAGTGGGCCACGCAGCGATCCAACACCACGGCCGCACGCTGCCCACACGAAGGGATCCCCAGTGCCCACCGCGCTGAACCGCAGGTCGCTCTCCTCCCTCGCCGTCACGGCCGCCGCCGCCGCGCTCCTGGCGGGCGGTGCCACCGCCGCCAACGCCGTGCCGGCCGCCGGGGGCGCGACGGCCCAGCACCGGGCGTGCCACGTGCACGCCCTGTCCGACGGTCGCGGTGCCGAGGTCTGCCGCACGTGGACGCCGCACGGCGACGGCACCTACTACGGCACCTGGCAGGTCGACCGGGCCGACGCGAACGTCATCGCGCAGGGCCGCTTCGACGGCAAGGTGCGCAACCTGGGCGTCCAGGGCTCGTACAGCCGGGTCAAGGACTTCGTGACCCGGGCCTGCGACAGCAGCGGCAAGCGCTGCTCGTCCTGGGCCTGATCCGGCCCGGAGCGGCGGCGGAGCCCCCCGGTGGCCGCCCGCACCCTCCCCCGTGGGATGCGGACGGCGATCCCGCCGCGTGCTCGACGGTCTGTGGTCACCGGGCGGTCCGCCCGGTGACCACAGCGGCCCGACGTGCGCTGCCCGGCTCGGCGGGCTATCCCCGGCGGTCCGCCGGTTCGGGGTGGACCGAGTACGCCCGGGGGTACTTGCGGCCCGGGTTAGGCGTCGGCGACCCCGTGAACGACACCGGGGTGCCGGTGGCCAGCGCGGTGCGCCCGGCGGGCAGGTCGTCGCTGGAGACGAACCACGAGCCGCCCCGCGCGTCGGTGATGAACCCGTGCGGCTGCCCCGCCCGCCAGCCGGTCACCGTCCCGCGCCGCCGCCCGCGCGGCGAGCCGGCACCGGTGGCGACCACCCCGGCGGACCGCACGAACGGCGGGCGCAGCGGGTAGCCGTCCCGGTCCGCCGGCGCGAACAGCGCGTCGAACCCGGGCGTGCTGCTCGCGGCGGCCCGCAGCGGCGCGGCGGTGCGCGGCGTCCAGGCCGGCGGCAGCGGCGAGGACCGGACGTCCACGACCGGCACCAGGACCCGGATCCCGCGCCCGGTCAGCCGGGTCGCCAGCGGGGTGAAGTCGGCGTCCCCGGTGACCAGCACCACCCACTGGAGCGGCACGGTGGTCGCGCGCTCCCACGCCTCCAGCGCGAAGTGGACGTCGACCCCCTTCTCCTTGCCGCCGTGCAGCGGCAGGTCGTGCCGCACGATCCCGGCCGACGCCAGCGCGGCGTCGAAGGAGGTGGCCGGCGTCTCGATGCGCCCGCGCACGTAGTGCGCCTCGTCCACCGTGCAGGCGTCGAGAGGCAGACCGGTCTCGGTGTGCACGTGCCAGCGCAGGGCGTCGTGGAAGCCGTCGAGCGCGATCCGGGCTGCGCGGGGGTGCTCGGTGGCGTAGAAGTCGCTGAGGTAGGCGAACCACGTCCCGTCGTAGAACACCCCGATGCGCGCCACTTCCCCCACCGGCCGGAGTTTACCCGCACGGCCGGACGGCGGTCGGCCCGCGTGGGGAGTCCGGTGTGGAGCGTGTCCCTGGCGGGCTTGCAACCGTCCGGTGCCTGTGGTGGGGGTGGGGTTGTGCCATCGTGGAGCAGGCGACTGGGCGAGGAGGCGGACGTGGCACGCAAGCGCGGGGGCGGGTTGGCGTTGTACGTGGCGCTGGCGGTGGCGCTGGTCCTGTTCGTGCCGGCCCTGCGCGAACGGGCCGCCGACCTGCTCGCCCCGCTCCTGGACCAGCTCCGGGACCTCAGCCCGTGGCGCGGCTGACGAGCACCTGATCTCCGTCGGCCTCCGGGCTCCGGTGTCCACTGAGGACCCGATGGTCCCGTGACCGATGAGCCCGCTCGGCCTGCCCCCGGTCGTGGCGACGACCGGTGAGCAGAGCGCCCTGGCCGGCACCGCACGGGAGGGCGGCCCGCCGGGCTGATCGACACCCGTCCGTGGTGCATCCGGGGTTCCGCCGGACGGCGGGTCGGACGCGGTAGGGGAGCGCGCCGGCTCCCGTGGCGGACGCGCGCCGATCACGGGTTCTTAGCCCGGATGTCCCCGTACGTTCCGCCCTACTGCGGGACTGCGCCTTGCCTCCAAGCTCGACCCGGCGGGGGTCTCACGTCGGGAAGGCGGCGCAGATGCGATCGGGTTGGGTGAATCTGGTGACGGTGGCGCTGGTCGCGGCGGCGACCGCGGTGCCGGGAACCGCTGCCGCGGTGCCGGGAGGCGCGCGGGCGGCCAGCGAACCGGTGTACGACTTCGCCTCCGCCATCAGGGAGACGGTGTGGGTCGACACCGGGCGCGACGGTGACGCGGACGGGCGCAACGACCGCGTCGCCGCCGATCTCGTGCGACCCCGCGAGGCGGCGGCCAAGGGCGTGAAGGTGCCGGTCATCATGGACGCCAGCCCCTACTACTCGTGCTGCGGCCGAGGTGGGGAGAAGGAGGTCAAGACCTACGACAGCGCCGGTCGCCCGGTCGGCTTCCCGCTGCACTACGACAACTTCTTCGTGCCGCGCGGGTACGCCGTCGTGCTGGTCGACCTGGCCGGCACCAACCGGTCGCGCGGGTGCGTCGACATCGGCGGGGTGTCGGACATCGGGTCGGCCAAGTCGGTGGTGGACTGGCTCAACGGGCGGGCCACCGGGTACTCCTCGGCCACCGGGGGCACGGCCGTCGCCGCCGGCTGGAGCACCGGGGACGTCGGCATGATCGGCAAGTCCTACGACGGCACCATCGCCAACGGCGTGGCCGCGACCGGGGTCGCGGGGCTGAAGACCATCGTGCCGATCGCGGCGATCTCCAGCTGGTACGACTACTACCGCACCGACGGGGCGGTCGGGAACTCCGGGTCGCCCGCCGGGCTCGCGCAGACCGTGTCCGCGCGCAACCAGGGCCAGAACTGCTCGGCGGCGGGCCAGCGGCTGCGCCAGGTCTTCCCGGCCAACGGGGACTACTCGACCGCGTGGGTGGAGCGGGACTACGTCGCCGCCGCCAAGAACGTGAAGGCCAGCGTGTTCGCCGTCCACGGCGTCAACGACCTCAACGTCAAGTCGGTCAACTTCGGCCAGTGGTGGAGCGCGCTGGCCTCGACCGGCGTGGACCGCAAGCTGTGGCTCTCGCAGACCGGGCACGTCGACCCGTTCGACTTCCGCCGCGCCGAGTGGGTCGCCGCGCTGCACCAGTGGTTCGACCACTACCTGCTGGGCATCGACAACGGCGTCGGGAACTCGCCCCGGGTCAGCGTCGAGCGGCAGCCCGACGTCTGGGTCGACCAGGCGGCGTGGCCCGCGCCGGGCACCCGGGACGTCGCGCTGCGGCCGGTCGCCGGCCCGACCGCCGGGGTCGGCACGCTGACCTCCGGCCCGGCCGTGGCGGGCACCGCGTCGTTCACCGACACCGGGCGGGTGGGCGAGACGACCTGGGCCGCCCAGCCGGCCGCGACGTCCACCTCCCGCGTGCTGTACTCGACGGGGCCGCTGGCGCAGGACGTGCAGGTGTCGGGCACCGGCACGGTCACGGTGACCGTCACGCCCGCCACGTCCACCGCGCGCGTCTCCGCGGTGCTCGTGGACTACGGCCCGCAGACCATCCGGAACTACGGCGGCGCGGGCGAGGGCGTCAAGTTCGGCACCGCCGAGAACTGCTGGGGTTCCAGCACCACCGGCGACGACGCGTGCTACCGGATCGCGGCCACCGACACCGCGAACGTCGGGCTGCACATCTTCAGCCGGGGCTGGGCGGACCTGGCCAACCACCGGTCGCTGAGCGAGGAGGCGCAGCTCGTCCCGGGCCGGCCGGTCACCATGACGTTCCGGCTGGCGAGCACCGACAAGGTCGTGCCGAAGGGCCACCGGCTCGCGGTGATCATCGGCGGCACGGACGCGGGCTTCGTCTCGGCCCCGGCGCAGCCGGGCCGGCTCACCGTCGACCTGGCGAAGACCTTCGTCACGCTGCCGATCGCCGGCACCGCACCGGTCTCCGGCCCGGCGGAGTCGTCGGCCGACCTGTCGGCCGCGAATCCGGCGCAGGTCGTGTGGGACCGGCCCGCGCGCCTCGACCGGGGCTGAGCGGGACCCGGCGGTCCGGCCCCGCGCGGTGGTGGGGCCGGACCACCGGGGGGGCGGGGGTGCGACGCCCGGTCCGGCGCGGCCAATCCGGGGGGAGCCGACGAACCCGGACGTCCCGCCGTCGAACTCCGGTCCGCGCAGCACGTCCCGCGCCAGGTCGGGATCGCTCACGCACCCCCCGCCACCAGCCGGCGAGGACGGTTGCGTGGTGGCCGCCGTGGTCGGCGGCGGTCGGGTCAGCCGCGCAGCGGACGACCGGGCAGGGCGTCCTGCATCTGCTGGTCGCGGACCACGAACGTGCCGCCCACCAGCAGGTGGTGCACGCCGACGGACGGCCGGGTGGAGTCCTGGTAGGTGGCGGTGTCGGTGATCCGCTCCGGGTCCAGCACGACGATGTCCGCGTCCGCGCCCACACCCAGGTGCCCCTTGTGCGCCGCGCCCGCCGCGACGGTGTCCAGCGTGCGGGCCGGCAGCCACGAGCAGCGCCGGAACGCCTCCAGCCACGTCCACGCTCCGGACTCGCGGACCATCTGGCGCAGCGACTTGGCGTAGGTGCCCGCCGTGCGCGGGTGCGTCTTGCCGCCGGGCGGGAGCGGCCACTCGTAGGTGTCCCAGGTGCCGTCCGGCCAGGTGATCGGCATCGCGTCGCTGGCCACCATCGAGTCCGGGAACGCCATCGACCGGCGCAGCAGGTCCCGGTCCACCGGGTCGTCGTCGTCCAGGAAGGCGATGATGCAGCTCGCGGCCGGGTCGGTCGCGCGCAGCTCCGCCAGCCGGCCGAGGTCGGCGACCTGCTCGCCGGAGTCCACCAGCGTGATCGCGGTCGGCCCGATGCCCAGGTTGCCCAGGCGCTCGGGCGCGAGGAAGGCCGCGCCGATGCCCGTGCTGCCCGCCCCGTACGGGTAGCACTCGACGGTGACCCGGGACCCCTCGGCCTGGGTGCGGGCGATCAGGTCCAGCACGCGGTCGACGTGCCGCAGCGACGTGCTGTTGACGTGGCAGTGGTGCATCGCGGCACCGGTCTCCACGGCGGCCCGGACCAGCTCGGCCGAACCGTCGTACCGGGTGTTCGGGTCGGTCTCGACCAGCTCGCGGACGTGGGTGAAGATCGGGGCGTCCCTGCTCGCCGCCAGCGCCGCCACGCTCAGGAACTCGGCGGGGTCGGTCTGCGGCGCGTAGCCGACCGGCACGCCCACGCCGAGCGCGCCCGCCGCCAGCTCGTCCTCCACGACCCGCAGCCACGCCACCAGCTCGGCGGGCGTGGACGAGCGCAGCCAGCGCGGGTCGTCGAGGAGGTGCATCGCGGCCCACGGGTCGGCGTTCTCCTCGAAACCCAACTGCACCTTGGCCCGTGCGGCGGCCCACGACGCGGAGAAGCCGTAGTGCAGCGGGCGTCCCTGCGCGGCGGCCTCGGCGTACGCGCGGTCCAGCGGGTTGAGGCCCGATTCCAGGTCCAGCGCGGTGGTGACACCGTCCATGGCCTGGAGGCGTTGGGCCGCGACGCTGTGCACGTGGCTGTGCAGGTCCACGAAACCCGGGCCCACCACCAGGCCGGTCACGTCCACCACCACCGCGCCGTCCGGCGCGGGCAGGTCCTGGCCGACTGCGGCCACCTTCCCGTCCCGCACCAGCACGTCCGCGACCTCGTCCAGTCCGGTGCCGGGATCGATGACCCGGCCGCCACGCAGCAGCACCATGGGGCCCAGCCCACCACGCGCGGGGCGCGGCCCACCTCGTCCGGCACGCCAACACCGCGCCGCCGGATTGGTGGCGGCTCCCGATGACCCGCGTCGCGCACCGCCGCCACAGTGGGCGCGACACCCGCGAGGAGGACCCGATGGCGACGACGAGGTTGACCGACGACCTGCTGGTCGGTCAGGACTGGCAGGCCCGGCTGGACGAGCTGCGCCGGCGGCACCGGGTGCCGGGGTGCCAGGTGGGGCTGATGACGGTCGACGGGGACCTGCGCGTGCTGGCCTCGGGCCTGGCCGGCGTCGACACGGGCGTGGAGACGACCGCCGACACGTTGTTCCACTACGGGTCGATCGGCAAGCTGTGGACCGCCACGCTGGTCCTCCAGCTCGTGGACGACGGCCTGCTCGACCTGGACACGCCGGTCGTGGAGGTGCTGCCCGGCTTCACCCTCGCCACCCCGGAGTACGCCGAGCGGATCACGGTGCGCCACCTGCTCGTGCACACCAGCGGCATCGACGGCGACCTGTTCACCGACACCGGGCCCGGCGACGACTGCCTGGAGAAGTACGTCGCGTCGCTGGCCACCGCCGCGTCGGTCACCGAGCCCGGCGGCCCGTTGAGCTACTGCAACTCCGGGTTCGTGGTCGCGGGCCGGGTCGTGGAGGTGCTGCGCGGCAGCACGTGGGACGACGCGCTGGCCGAGCGGATCTACGAGCCGCTGGGCCTGACCCACGTGCTCACCCTCCCGAACGACGCCCCGCTGTTCCGCACGGCCATCGGGCACGGCCTGGACGACGACGTGCTCCGGCAGGTGCCGCACTGGCAGTCGCCGAGGTCGAACGGCCCGGCCGGCTCGGTGTCCGGCACCGCCGGCGAGCTGCTGCGGTTCGCCGTGGCCCACCTGCGCGACGGCGAGGGCCTCAACGGCGGGCGCGTCCTGTCGCCGGGGTCGGCGCGGCTGATGCGGGAGAAGCAGGTCGACCTGTCGCGCCGGCTGACCACCTACGACGGCTGGGGCCTGGGCTGGATGCTGTCGGACTGGAACGGCGCGCGGGTGGTGCACCACGGCGGCGCCACCGACGGGCAGATCGCGCAGTTGCGGACGTTCCCGGAGTTGGGCCTCGCGCTGTGCGCGCTGACCAACGCCGACCACGGTGCGGCGCTGGTCGAGGCCGTGGAGGCCGAACTGCTGCCGGAACTCGGCCTGGCCCCGGGCCGTCCGGTGGTCGACCCCGACGCGGCGGGCGCGGACGTGTCGTCCGTGCTGGGCCGGTACGAGTCCCGCCTGCTGTCGTGCGAGCTGGAGAACCGGTCGGGGTCGCTCACGCTGCGGGTCTCGGTGCAGGGCCAGGCCCCCGGCGACCCGGTCCCGGTGACCCCGCTGGGCGGTGACCGGTTCGAGGTCGAGTTCAGGGGGACGCGGCACGAGTTCGCCCACCTGGTGCACGACGGCCGCGAGTTCCTCCACCTCAGCCGGCTGCTCGAACGCACGGTCTGACCCGGTTCCCGGAGCGGGGTGGCGCGCTCACCGACGACCGCGCCACCCACCCGTGCCCAGCGCCCGGATCATCGCCGCGCCGCACGAGCACCGTCGTGAGCACGGCCTGGTGGACGACGGACGCCGTCCGGTCGGCGTTGATGAGGAAGAAGAACCCGGTACCCGGCCCATTCGTCAGCTTCACCAGGCCGATCACGTGCCAGATGCGGAGCCGAACGCGAAGGGCGGCAGGTACGCCCCGCCGACCGCCCCGCGCCGGGACAAGGCGACGATCGCCAACACGATCGCCGCGACGTTGGGCACGGCGGCGACCAGGAACGCGAGTGCCACCCCGAACATGTCGATCCGACCGACGACGCCGGGCAGCTCGCCGAAGATCCCGAGCCCGGCACCCATCTGCGTGACAGCGGCGACGAGCACGACGCCGGAAGGCCACCGGGCGAGCGTGACCGTTCGCTGCGCCGAACCTTGCACCGGCAGCACGGCGATAGGCGATAGTCGTCCACGTGATTTCCCGGGAGCCGATTGCGGTCTTTATCGGTCTGGACCGCGAGCGGAAACGGCGAGTCGGTTCGTGTCCGCAAACTGCGGATTCGCTATGCGTGTGAAGGCCGGTCGGGGGTTGTCGGTATGTTGTCGTCCGCCCAAGACGTGTCGTGTGCGGATCGTCCGACATCGATTCCTCCGGAGCGAAAACGAGTAGTTCTGTGAACGATCATGCTGAAAATGGCGCAACCTGCGAAGACGCCGGCGAAGCGGAGGACGTGGGCAGGGCGGAAGACGCGCGGGAATCCGCGTCCGGTCCCACTCGCAACTCGATGCCGGGGAATGCGCACAACGTGCTCCAGGCGCGCGAGATGTCGGTGCACCTCGCCGGGCGGTGGGCCCGGTGGCTGCCCGTGGCCGCGGTGATCGGATCGGCCGCAGCGGTCCTGGCGGTCGTGGTGTTCAAGCCCGTGGTGCGGGTTTCCGACGAGTCCGCCGACCGGCCGGCCGCGTCGAGTTCCGCCGGCGCGGCGGCCCTGCCCGGTACCGTGCTGGAGACGCCCGCGCCGGCACCGCCGACGAGCGTCGTGGCACCGCCGGCCGTCGCCTTTCCCGAGGTAACCACGGCACGGCCGCCCTTGACGACCGCCGCGCCGCAGGTGCCGCCCGCTGCCGCACCCGCGCCGCCGCACGACCTGGTGTGCCTGCCCGCCGGCACCCGCATCACGGTGGAGAACCACGACAGCAACCTGTGGCTGACGGTCTACTACAACCGGTCCGAGGCGGGGGAGCGCGCGGTCATGGGCACCCCGACCGAGCCGCAGTTCCGGCTGGTCCACGACAGCGCCGACCCGTGCGTCCACCGGATGATCACGCATTCTTCCCGGGACGAAGCGCCGATGTGCCTGACCGCGCCGGCCGCGCCCGAAGGGGAGGTGGCCCAGTACCCCTGCCGGCCGGGCGCACCGGACCAGCAGTGGGTGCTGGAAAACCACTGGGAGCAATCCCCGACGCAGTTGTGGCGCCACCTCAAGCCCGCGCACGACCGCGCGCTGTGCGCTCAGCAGCGCGACCCCGGCAGGGCCGAGCACATGCCCGTCGTGCTCCACCGGTGCGGGACAGAATGGCAGCAACAATGGGGCATCGGCTCGCCGGCCCGGTGATCGTCCTGGGCACTCACGAGCCGGTGGCGCTGGGGAGCAGGGCGGGGCAGCCGGAATCGACGTAGGACGGGTCGTACTCGAAGTGCCAGTACTCGTTGTCGTAGCGGCGGCACCAGCCCAGGCTCCGGGCGTTGCGCTCGACCCAGATCGCCGAGTCCTGCGGCTGGATGTCCACCGCCCGCCCCTTCACGTGCATGGACTTCTCCGGCGGCAGCACGTACTTCGCGGCCAGTTCCGGCGAGCCGAGCTGCCGGACCGACGCGTCGAACTCCGCCTGCTGCTGGCCGGTGCTGCGCTTGCCGTCGTTGAGGCACAGCCGGACGCCCTTGCCGCCCGCCGCGTCGACCAGGCGCTGCCACGCGGCCAGCACCTCCGGGTGCAGTCCCGTGGCGGGTTCGTTCAGGTAACGCCCGTCCACGGAGCAGGCGGGGCCGCCGTCGGGGCCGGGGACCCCCTCCAGGATCGCCAGGGGCCGGCCGGGCACCGGGTCGGGCACGAACCGGAGCCGGCCGGTCGCCCCCAGCCCGCCCGCGACCCCCGCCACCAGCAGCACCACCAGCGGGATCACCACGCGCACGATCACCGGACCACGACCCCCGACCCCGCGCCGACCGGGTGCCGCGTCACGTCAGCACCTCCACCGCCTGCGCCGCCGCCTCGGCGAGCAGCGCCTCGTCGTACTGGGCGTCTCCGGTCGTCTTGCTGGACATGATTGCTAGGACGAACGGGGCCCCGCCGGGTTGCCACACGATGCCGATGTCGTTGGCCGTCCCGTAGTCGCCGGAGCCCGTCTTGTCGGCCACCGCCCACCCCCGGGGCACGCCCGCGCGGATGCGCCGGTCGCCCGTGGTGTTGCGTTCCAGCAGGTCACGCAGGAACGCGCGCTGCTCGGCCGGCAGCACGTCGCCCAGCACGATCCGCTGGTAGTCGGTGCCGATCGCCCGAGGGGACGTGGTGTCGCGCGGATCACCCGGCGTGGCCTCCACGAGGTCGGGCTCGACCCGGTCCGCCCTGGTCACCCCGTCGCCCAGGCCGCGCAGGAACGCGGTCAGCGCGGCCGGCCCGCCCAGGTCGCGGACCAGGAGGTTGCCCGCCGTGCCGTCGCTGTACCGGACGGCGGCGTCGCACAGGTCGCGGATGGTCATGCCGGTGCCGACGTGCTCGCGGGTGATCCTCGAACTCTTCATGAGGTCGGCCTCGGTGTAGCGCACGACGGTGTCCAGGTGCTGGAGGGGGTTGCGCTGGAGGACCGCTGCGGCGGCCAGGCCCTTGAACGTCGAGCAGAACGCGAAGCGCTCGTCGGCGCGGTACGCGAAGGAGGCGCCGGTCCCGGTGTGGACGGCGTAGACCCCCAGGCGCGCGTCGAACTCCTTCTCCAGCTCCTCCCACCGGCCGTCGACGGGGACGACCGGGGTGGTGGGCGCAGCGGACGTCGTGGAGGACGTCCCGGACGGGCTCGGCTCGGTGGTGGCGCACGAGGTCAGCGGGAGCAGCAGTGCCGCGCCCAGCAGTGAACGGCGGGTGATCGGAGCGATGGGGTCCTCCCGGGTGTGAGTGCGGACGGTCCGGTGGCCGGTGATCGTCGGCAGCCTGTCAGCCTGCGGTGCATCGCGTCCAAGACGGGAACGGTCGCATTGATGCCGATCCGGCATAGGATCGGGGGCGTGGATGTCGTCGCGGCCTGTCGGGCGTTCGTCGCCGTGAGCGGGCACGGCAGCTTCACGGTCGGCGCGTCCGTGGCCCGGATACCGCAGTCGGTGGCGAGCCGGCGGATCGCCGCGCTGGAGAGGCACCTCGGGGTCAGGCTGCTGACCAGGTCCTCGCGCAGCGTGGCGCTCACGCCGTTCGGCCGGGAGCTGCTGCCCTCCGCCCGGCGGCTGGTCGAGCTGGTGGAGGCGATGGAGCACGACGCCGAGCAGGCGCGGCTGCGGCCGTTCCGGCTGGCCGTGCCCGCCGCGTGCGGACCGCACCGGCTGGCCAGGCTGGTCGCCGCCGCGCGGGAGCACGGCCTGACCCTGACCCCCGCCCGGCCGACGCGGCCGAGCGCGCCGAACTGGCCCGCACGGTCGAGGTCCGCGCGGCGTTGGTCGCGGTGCCACCGGACGACGGCGCGTGGCGCGTGCCCCTCGGCCTCGCCGGGCGGACCGACCCGGGAGGGGCCTCGGCGCTGTACCTGGAGGCGCTGCGCGCGGGCCGGGTGGACCGGGGCACCCGGCGCAGCCGGGTCTGGATCCACGCGGAGGACGACGTGCCGCACGTGCGCGACCGGCTGACCCGGCTGCGGGACGCCGTGGGCCTGCTGCCCGCCCAGGTGGTGGTGGCGTCGTCGCTGGTCACCGCGACGGCCGAGGTGCTGGGCTCGGCGGACCTGCTGCTCTGCTCGCGGTCGGAGGCCGACGAGCTGGGCCTGCACTGGCGGCCGGTCGGCGAACTGGTGCTGGCCCGGGGCTACGAGGTGACGTCGCGGGCGCGCGAGGACGCCCAGCGGGTGCGCGCCCTGCCGCCCGCGCTGATCGGCGCGTGCCTGGGCGTCCCGGACGTGCCGGTGCCGACCGGACCGGGGGCCGGGGAACCGGACCGGCCGGGCCAGGGGAGCGGGAGGACGGGATGACGGCGACGGCGAAGGTGCTGCGCGACGCGCGGGAGGCGTTGGCGGCCGGTGGGCTGCGCGGGTCGTTCCTGGTGCACGACCTGGACACCGGGGACGAGCTGGGGATCGACGCCGACGTGGAGTTCCCGGTCGCGTCCCTGGTGAAGGTGCCGCTCGCGGTCGCCACCCTGGAACGGGTCGCGCGCGGCGAGCTGGACGGGGCGCGGCCGGTCGCGGTGCGGCCCGGCCTGGTCACCACCCCCGGGCCGACCGGCCTGAGCCGGTTCCGGCACCCGGCCACGATCGCCCTGGACGACCTGGTCTACCTGAGCACGTCGATCAGCGACAGCGTCGCCGCCGACGCGCTGTTCGCGCTGACCCCGCCCGCCGCCGTGACCGCCGAGCTGCGCCGGCTGGGGTACCACGGGATCGCGGTCCGCCACCTCATGGCCGACCTGGTCGACACGCCGGCCGAGCGGTTCGCGCCGCCGGAGGCGCACCTGGCGCACGCGCTGGCGATCACGGCGGGCACGGCCGGCCAGGGCCACCCGGTGCCGCAGCTCGACATCAGCCTGGCCAACACCGGGTCGCCCCGGGCGTTCGTGGACCTGGTGCGCGGGCTGTGGCGGCCGTCGGCGGTCGACCCGGCGGTCGCCGCCCGGGTCCGCGCCCTGATGGGGGACAACCTCATGCGGCAGCGCCTGGCCCCCGACTTCGTATCCGACGCGTCCCGGTGGTCGTCCAAGACCGGCACGCTGCTCAACCTGCGCCACGAAGTCGGGGTGGTCGAGCACGCGGACGGGCAGGCGTACGTGGTGGCGGCCTTCACCGAGTCGCGGGTGCCGGCGGTCGTGCAGCCCGGGGCGGAGGCGTTGATGGCGCACGTCGCGCGCACCCTGCGCGACCAGTTGCGGATGTCCTGACGGCGCATCCCCTGCGGGGCCCGCGCGGCGGCGTTAGGTTGCGGACGTCGTCACCGGCGTGCCACCGGCGGAAGGGCCCCGCATGACCCCGCACCCCGAGCAGGCCGCGCTGACCAGCGGTGCCGACTTCTGGCACACCACCGAGGTCGCGGGGACGCCGGCGATCACGCTGACCGACGGCCCGCACGGCGTGCGCCTGGCCGCCACGCCCGGCGACCCGCTGACCGGCCGGCCCGCGACCTGCTTCCCGCCGGCCGTGACCACGGCCTCGACCTGGGACCCCGACCTGGTGCGGCGGGTGGGCGAGGCGCTGGGCGACGAGGCGCGCGCGGCGGGCGTCGCGGTGCTGCTGGGTCCGGGCGCCAACCTCAAGCGCAGCCCGTTGTGCGGACGGAACTTCGAGTACTTCTCGGAGGACCCGCTGCTGACCGGCGTCCTGGCCACCGCCTGGGTGCGCGGCGTGCAGAGCCGGCAGGTGGGCGCGTCGGTCAAGCACTTCGCGGCCAACAGCCAGGAGACCGACCGGATGACGGTCAGCGCCGACCTGGACGAGCGCACGCTGCGCGAGCTGTACCTGAGCGCGTTCCGGCGGGTGGTGCAGGAGGGCCGGCCGTGGACCGTGATGTGCTCCTACAACCGGGTGAACGGGGTGTACGCGAGCCAGGACCGCTTCCTGCTGACCGACGTGCTGCGCGGCGAGTGGGGGTTCGACGGCGTGGTGGTCTCGGACTGGGGCGCGGTGGTCGACCGGGTCGCGGCCGTCGCGGCGGGGCTCGACCTGACCATGCCCGGACCGGACGACGCCGGCGACCGGGCGCTGGTCGAGGCCGTCGAGGCGGGCGACCTGGCACCGGAGGTGCTCGCGGCAGCGGCCGACCGGGTGCGCGACCTGGTGGGCCGGGCGGCGGCGCGGCGGCCGGGGGAGTACGACGCGGACGCGCACCACGCGTTGGCCCGAGAGGTCGCCGCACGCGGTGCGGTGCTGTTGAAGAACGAGGGCGCGGTGCTCCCGCTGCACACCGACCGCACGTCGGTCGCGGTGCTGGGCGAGTACGCCCGCACACCGCGCTACCAGGGCGGCGGCAGCTCGACCATCACCCCGACCAGGCTGGACGACCCGCTGACCTGCATCGCCACCGCCACGTCGGGGCCGGTCCGGTTCGCGCCCGGCTACCTCGTGGACCACCCCGGGTCGGGCGGCACCGGGTCGGGCAGCGCCGGGCCGGACGAGCCCGGTGCGGACGGGGTGGCGGCGGAGCTGGTGGCGGAGGCCGTGGAGGCGGCGCAGGAGTGCGACGTGGCGGTGGTGTTCGTCGGCACGCCGGAGGAGGCGGAGGGCCGGGACCGCACGACCCTCGACCTGCCGGCCGCCCACCTGGAGCTGGTCCGGCAGGTCGCGGCGGCCAACCCGCGCACGGTGGTCGTGCTGTGCAACGGCGGTGTCGTGCGCACCACGCCGTGGGACGCGGACGTGGCCGGCGTGCTGGAGTGCTGGCTGCCGGGGCAGGCGGGCGGCAGCGCGCTCGCCGACGTGCTGTTCGGGGTGGTCAACCCGTCCGGCAGGCTCGCCGAGACGATCCCGCTGCGCCTGGCCGACCACCCGTCGCACCTGGACTTCCCGGGCACGGACGGGCACCTGCGCTACGGCGAGGGCGTCCACGTCGGCTATCGCGGGTTCGACGCCCGGGAGCTGGGCGTGGCCTACCCGTTCGGCTTCGGCCTGTCCTACACGACGTTCGAGTACGGCACGGCCACCGCGTCCGCGGACGGCTCCGGGATCACGGTCCGGGTGGAGGTGACCAACACCGGCGACCGGGACGGGCGCGAGGTCGTGCAGGTGTACGTGAGCCGGCCGGGTTCGCGGGTCCGGCGCGCGCCGCGCGAGCTGAAGGCGTTCGCGACCGTGCCGGTCGACGCCGGGCGGACCGTCGAGGTGGTCCTCGACATCGCCCGGGGCGACCTGGCGCACTGGGACGTGCGGCTCGGTCGGTGGGTGGTGGAGGGTGGGCCGCACCACGTGGCGGTGGGGGCGTCGTCCCGTGACCTGCGCACAACGGTGGTGGTGGACGTGGTGGGCGACGACGTGCGCGTGCCGCTGACCGCGCAGACCAGCCTGGCGGACTGGCTCGCCGATCCCCGGGGCGCCCGGGTGCTGGGCGCGGCGCTGTCCGGACCGGGGTCGCCGGTCGACCAGGGCCTGCTCGGGCTCGTCGCGGCGATGCCGCTGGACCGGGTGGCGAAGCTGCTGCCGGGCGGGGCGCTCGACCCGGCCTCGGTCGACGCCCTGGTCGCCGCCGCGAACTCCTGACCACGGTATTCCCGTTGTGGTGCAAGGCTTCGGAGGTGAGCGCAGGGCGTCGGGCGGGTGAGCGGCGCGGGTCCCGGCCGGGGTCGGCGTGCCTCTGTCCACACCGGACCGGAGGGCGTGGCGGCCGGGCGTCGAGCGCGCCCGGGTAGCGCGACCAGGTGACCTTCGGGCAGCGGTCGGCGAGGTGCCGCCCGTGCCGGGGTCGGTGTATAGCGCAGGTCACACCGCGCCTGCGGCCCGCATCGTAAACGGAGCTGTCCGCGCAACTGGGCTTTTGGACGTTCTCCACAAATGCGGAGCCGTGTCATGCTTCCTCTGCGACATTCCCCTACTCGCCAGTAGGAACCAGGCTGTACAGGCGCGGTGGGGGCCGCCCCGGGGAGGGCGCGCACAGTCAACAGGAAGGCTCGGTTCGGTGTTCAGTCGTGTCGTCATCGTCAACCGTGGTGAGGCCGCCATGCGGCTCATCCACGCGGT
The DNA here is from genome assembly GCF_040655415.1 of Actinosynnema sp. NPDC050436. NCBI lineage: Bacteria > Bacillati > Actinomycetota > Actinomycetes > Pseudonocardiales > Pseudonocardiaceae > Actinosynnema > Actinosynnema sp. NPDC050436. Next base: position 255,919 of record NZ_JBFAJV010000007.1, read on the forward strand.
CAGGGACTTGGCCGCGGAGACCGCCACAACGATCGAAACGGTAGCGCTGCACACCGACGTCGACCGCACGGCGACGTTCGTGCGCGAGGCGGACATCGCCTACGACCTCGGTCCGGCGTCCGCGCGCCCGTACCTGGACCTGAAAGTGCTGGAACGGGCCCTGGTCGAGACCGGTGCCGACGCGGCGTGGGTCGGCTGGGGCTTCGTCGCCGAGGACCCGGCGTTCGCCGAGCTGTGCGAGAAGGTCGGCGTGACCTTCGTCGGGCCGAGCCCGGACGCCATGCGCAAGCTCGGCGACAAGATCGGCGCGAAGCTGATCGCCGAGGAGGTCGGCGTCCCGGTCGCGCCGTGGAGCCGGGGCGCGGTCGAGTCGCTGGAGGCCGCCACCGAGTCGGCCGCGCGGATCGGCTACCCGCTGATGCTCAAGGCCACGGCGGGCGGCGGCGGGCGCGGCATCCGCGTGATCAACGACGCGGCCGAGTTGGCGGATGCCTACGAACGCACCAGCCAGGAGGCCGCGCGGGCGTTCGGCAGCGGCGTGGTCTTCCTGGAGCGCCTGGTCACCGGTGCCCGGCACGTCGAGGTGCAGGTCATCGCGGACGGCCAGGGCACGGCGTGGGCGCTGGGCGTGCGCGACTGCTCGGTGCAGCGGCGCAACCAGAAGGTCATCGAGGAGTCGGCCTCGCCCGTCCTCGGCCCGGAGCAGACGGCCGAGCTGAAGGCGTCGGCCGAGCGGCTGGCCGTCGCGGTCGGCTACCGGGGCGCGGCCACCGTGGAGTTCCTGTACCACCCCGGCGACCGGCTGTTCGCGTTCCTGGAGGTCAACACCCGCCTCCAGGTCGAGCACCCGATCACCGAGTCCACCACCGGGTTCGACCTGGTCAAGGCCCAGCTGTGGGTCGCCTCCGGCGGTCGCCTGGAGGGGTCGCCGCCGCCCGAGCGCGGTCACGCCGTCGAGGCCAGGCTCAACGCCGAGGACCCCGACCGCGACTTCGCGCCGTCGCCCGGCCGGATCGTCCGGCTGGACCTGCCCGCCGGGCCCGGCATCCGGGTCGACACCGGCGTCAGCGAGGGCGACACCATCCCCGCCGACTTCGACTCGATGATCGCCAAGATCATCGCTTACGGCCGCGACCGCGACGAGGCGCTGGGCCGGCTGCGCCGCGCCATGGCGCAGACCACCGTCGTCATCGAGGGCGGCGCGACCAACAAGAGCTTCGTGCTCGACCTGCTCGACCAGCCCGAGGTGATCGACGCCGGCGCCGACACCGGCTGGATCGACCGGGTGCGCGCCCAGGGCAGGCTCGTCTCGCACCGGCACTCCGCCATCGCGCTGGTCGCCGCCGCCATCGAGGCGTACGAGGAGGAGGAGCGCGCCGAGCGGCAGCGGCTGCTGTCCACCGCGTTCGGCGGGCGTCCGCAGGTCCGGCACGAGAGCGGCCGTCCGCTGGACCTCAAGCTGCGCGGCGTCGACTACCGGGTGCGCGTGGCCCGGGTCGGCGCGCACCGGTTCCGGGTCGGCGTCGAGGCGGGCGACGACGTCCGCGTGGCCGACGTCGAGCTGGAGCGCTTCGACCGGCACACCGGCCGGATCGTGGTCAACGGCACCCGCTTCCGCCTGCTCACCGACACGTTCGGGTCGGTGCACCTGGTCGAGGTGGACGGCGTCACGCACCGGGTCAGCCGCGACGAGGGCGGCGTCGTCCGCTCGCCCGCGCCCGCGCTGGTCGTGGCCACGCCGCTGGCCGTCGGCGCGGAGGTCGAGGCGGGCGCACCGGTCCTGGTGCTGGAGAGCATGAAGATGGAGACGGTGCTGCGCGCGCCGTTCAAGGCCCGCCTCAAGGAGTGCGCGGTCTCCGTCGGCAGCCAGGTGGAGACCGGCGCACCGCTGCTGCGGCTGGAGCCGGTCGTCGACGCCGAGGCCGAGGAGGCCCCGTCCGGCGCGACCGTCGAGCTGGACCTGCCCGCCGCGCCCGGCGAGGTCCCGGCGGCGGAGCGCGCCGCGCGCGGCCGGGAGGACCTGCGCAGCCTGCTGCTCGGGTTCGACGTCGACCCGCACGACGACGGCCGGGTGCTGGACGACTACCTCGCCGCCCGCCGGGCCGCCGCCGACGACGGCCGCCGCCCGCCCGCCGAGGAGCTGGGGCTGGTCGCCGTGTTCGCCGACCTCGCCGAGCTCAGCCGCAACCGGCCCGCCGGCGAGGACGGCGGGCAGGGGACCGGGCACGTGCACAGCGCCCGCGAGTACTTCCACACCTACCTGCAGAGCCTGGACGTGGAGCGGGCCGGGCTGCCGGAGTCGTTCCAGGCCAAGCTCGCCAAGGCGCTGGGCCACTACGGCGTCACCGAGCTGGAGCGCACGCCCGAGCTGGAAGCCGCCGTGTTCCGGATCTTCCTGGCCCAGCAGCGCGCGGCCACCGACGCGACGGTCGTCACCACCCTGCTGCGCGCCTGGCTGCGCGAGCTGCCGCCGGACGAGGCGCTGCGCGAGACCGCCGGCCTCGCCCTGGAACGCCTGGTCGCCGCGACGCAGGTCCGCTTCCCGGTGGTCGCCGACCTCGCCCGGGGCGTGGTGTTCGCGTGGTTCGGCCAGCCGCTGCTGCGCCGCAACCGGGCCCGCGTCTACGCCGACGTCCGCAAGCACCTGCGCCACCTCGACGCCGAACCGGACGCGCCGGACCGCGCCGAGCGGATCGCCGAGATGGTGCGCAGCACCGAGCCGCTGGTGCGGCTGCTCGGCCAGCGGCTGGTCCGCGCCGACCTCGACAACGCGATCATGCTGGAGGTGCTGACCCGCCGGTACTACGGCAACAAGGGCCTCACCGGGGTGCGCCGCGAGGAGGTCGCGGGCTGCACGTTCGTCGTCGCCGAGCGCGCCGACTCGTGCGTGGCCTCCACCGCCGTCGGCTTCGACGCGCTGGGCAGCGCGCTGCGCGGGCTCGCCGAGCTGGCCCGGGGCGAGGACGCCATCGACGCCGACATCTACCTGGCCTGGGAGAACCAGCCCGAGGGCTCCGAGGCGATGGCGGCGGCGCTGGCCGACGTGGTCGGCGGGGTCGCCCTGCCCGACCAGGTCCGGCGGGTCACCGCCACGGTCGCCGGCAGCGGCGGCGCGGTGATGCACCACCACTTCACCTTCCGCCCGTCCACCACCGGGATGACCGAGGAACGGCTGATCCGGGGCCTGCACCCCTACATCGCGCAGCGGATGCAGCTGGAGCGGCTGCGCAAGTTCGACCTCACCCGGCTGCCGTCGTCGGACGAGGAGGTCTACCTGTTCCAGTGCGTGGCGCGGGAGAACCCGGCCGACGACCGGCTGGTCGCCTTCGCCCAGGTCCGCGACCTGACCGAGCTGCGCGAGCAGGACGGCCGGCTGGTCGCGCTGCCCACCGCCGAGGACACCCTGGCGACGTGCCTGGACTCCATCCGCCGCGCCCGGGCGCAGCGGCCGTCGAACAAGCGGTTCACCACCAACCGGATCGTGGTCTACGTCTGGCCGCCGAGCGACATCTCGCGCGCCGAGCTCCAGACCATCGCCGGGCGCGTGCTGCCGACGACGGCGGGCGCGGGCCTGGAGGAGATCCTGTTCATCGCGCGGCAGCGCAGCCCCAAGACCGGCGAGCTGACCAAGATCGCGGTGCGGGTCTCGTTCGACGCGACCGGCGGCAGCACGCTGTCGGTGGGCGAGCCGTCGTCCGAACCGCTCGAACCGCTCGACGGCTACCGGCTCAAGGTGCTGCGGGCCAGCAGCCGCAACACCGTCTACCCGTACGAGCTGACCGGCCTGCTGGGCAGCTTCACCGAGCACGACCTGGACGAGGACCACGCCCTGGTGCCCGTCGACCGGCCGAAGGGCCGCAACTCGGCGGCGATCGTGGCCGGTGTGGTCACCACGCCGACCCGGCGCCACCCGCAGGGCGTGACCCGCGTGGTGCTGCTGGGCGACCCGACCAAGTCGCTGGGCGCGCTGTCCGAGCCGGAGTGCCGGCGGGTGATCGCCGCGCTCGACCTGGCGGAGCGGATGGGCGTGCCGCTGGAGTGGTACGCGCTGTCCGCCGGTGCCCGGATCTCGATGGAGTCCGGCACCGAGAACATGGACTGGGTGGCGGCGGCGCTCAAGCGGATCGTCGAGTTCACCCAGGACGGCGGCGAGATCAACATCGTGGTCGCGGGCATCAACGTCGGCGCGCAGCCGTACTGGAACGCCGAGGCGACCATGCTCATGCACACCAAGGGCATCCTGGTGATGACGCCGGACTCGGCCATGGTGCTCACCGGCAAGCAGGCGCTGGACTTCTCCGGCGGCGTCTCGGCCGAGGACAACTTCGGCATCGGCGGCTACGACCGGGTGATGGGCCCGAACGGCCAGGCGCAGTACTGGGCGCCGGACCTGGCCGCCGCGCGCGGCGTGCTGATGGCGCACTACGACCACACCTACGTCGCACCCGGCGAGGCCGGGCCCAGGCGGGCGCGCACGTCCGACCCGGTCGACCGGGACATCTCGGACTTCCCGCACGCGGTGCCCGACAGCGACTTCACCACCGTCGGCCAGATCTTCTCGGCCGAGGCCAACCCGGACCGCAAGAAGCCGTTCGACATCCGGACCGTGATGCGGGCGCTGTCCGACCAGGACCACCCGGTGCTGGAGCGCTGGGCGGGCATGGCCGACGCCGACACCGCCGCCGTGCAGGACGTGCACCTCGGCGGCATCCCGGTGTGCCTGCTGGGCATCGAGTCCCGGGCGGTGCCGCGCCGGGGCTTCCCGCCCACCGACGGCCCGGACACCTACACGGCGGGCACGCTGTTCCCCCGGTCGTCGAAGAAGGCCGCGCGGGCGATCAACGCGGCCAGCGGCAACCGGCCGCTGGTGGTGCTGGCCAACCTGTCCGGCTTCGACGGCTCGCCGGAGTCGATGCGCAAGCTCCAGTTGGAGTACGGCGCGGAGATCGGCCGCGCGATCGTGAACTTCCAGGGCCCGATCGTGTTCGTGGTGATCTCGCGCTACCACGGCGGCGCGTTCGTGGTCTTCTCGAAGGCGCTCAACCCGCAGATGACCGTGCTGGCGCTGGAGGGCTCGTTCGCCTCCGTGCTGGGCGGGGCACCGGCGGCGGCGGCGGTGTTCTCGGGCGACGTGAACGCCCGCACGGCGTCGGACGCGCGGGTGCGGGAGCTGGAGGCCCGGGTGCTCGCGGCGACCGGCGCCGACCGCGCGGCGCTGACGGCGGAGCTGGACGAGCTGCGGTCGTCGGTGCGGGCGGAGAAGCTGAACGAGGTGGCCGCCGAGTTCGACCGGGTGCACAACATCCAGCGCGCGGTGGAGGTCGGGTCGGTGGACGCGGTGATCCGGGCGGCGGAGCTGCGGCCCCGGGTGATCGAGGCCATCGAGGCTCGGCTGCGGTAGGGCCGGGTCTGCCGGTCGGGTCTGTTGGCTGGGGGTTTGTGGCTCGGGTGTGAGGGTTCTGCTGTGGTCTGGAGCACAGTGGGAACAAGGTGGCGGCACCGGCCGTTGTACGCAGCGGTCGGTGCGGTCCGTGTCCCCGGGCCTCACCAGAAATGCCTTCGCGGAATACCGTTCGGCTGGAGCCGCGTCGCGCACACCGCCGAGAGGCGACCGCCGTGCCGACCCTCGCTCCTGCGGGCGTGACCGGCCCCGGCCGGCACGTACCGCGGGGGCGTTTTCTTCGTCGGCTTGGTTCGTGGGGGTTCGAGGTGGGCTCGCCCCCGGAGGCCGGAATTGTTCACCACCGGGACGTGCTGACTGCGGCCAGGAGCGGGGGCGGGAGGGGTGAAGCCCGCCGATGCCGTCGGTGGTGGTGATGGTGGTGGGCGGTGTTGCGTTCGGGGTTTCGGGGTTCTTGGGTTATGGGGTTATGGCCAGTAGGCGGTTGGGGGAGGCTCTGGGGTCTGAGATCGTGTTCTTCGTGCTGTTGTTGATCAGTGTGGTTGCCACCTGGGCGGGGGTCAGGGTGGGGGTTGCGGACAGGAGCAGGGCTGCCGCGCCGGAGACGTGTGGTGTCGCCATGGACGTGCCGGACAGGTCCGCCGAGTCCGTGTCGCTGCCGGTGTAAGCCGAGGTGATGCTGTCGCCCGGCGCGAACAGGTCGACGCAGCTCCCGTAGTTCGAGAAGTACGCCCGGCGGTCGGTCCAGTCGCTCGCCGCCGCCGTCAGCGCCTCGCGCACCCGGGACGGCGAGTGCCGGCACGCGTCGTCGGACTCGTTGCCGGCCGCGACCACGGCCACCACGCCGTCGGCGATGGTGCGGCGCACCGCGTCCTCGATGACCTTGTCGGGTGCGTCGCCGCCCAGGCTCATGTTCGCCACCGCCGGACCGGATGCGTGGTGGGCGACCACCCAGTCCAGCGCCTCCGCGACGTCCTCGCTGCTGCCGTTGCCGCCGCAGTCGAACACCTTCGCCGAGACCAGTTTCACGCCCTTCGCCACGCCGTACGACTGGCCGCCGACGGTGCCGGCGACGTGCGTGCCGTGCCCGTGGCAGTCCTCCTGCTGGTCGTCCACGGTGTTCGTGCCCCAGACGGCCCGCCCGCCGAAGTCGCGGTGGCTGACCCGGATTCCGGTGTCGACCACGTACACGGTCACGTTCGACGCGGTGGTGGGGTACCGGTAGTTGTCGTCCAACGGGAGTCGGCGCTGGTCGACCCGGTCCAGTCCCCACGACGGCGGGTTGCGTTGTTCACCGGACAGGGTGATCCGCTGGTTCTGCTGCACGTAGGAGACGGCCGGGTCGGCGGCCAGTCGGCGGGCGTCGCGGGCCGTCATGCGCACCGAGAACCCGTGGAACACGTGGGAGAACTGGTGGACGACGGTTCCCGAGTACCGGGCCGCCAGGGAGTCGTTCGTGGGTTTCTCCTTCAGGACTACGACATAGCTGCCGTCGATCGCGCCGGGTGTGTTCGCGCCCAGCACGTCGGCCACCGCGACCGGGGTGACGCCGACCAGTCCGCCCGCCACTGCCGCCACGACCGCGATCGAAGATCTCGTCCTCATCGCACCTCCTGTGCGTCTCCGGATTTCGGCAGGTTAGGACGGTTCCCCGGCGCGGTGACAACAACGGTTCGGGCGATTGCTCCGTGCCCGAGCGGAAAGCAGCCGAACGGTCGCGCTACCAACGTCCGGCGTTCGCGTCGAATGGCCGACCGGGCGGATTTTCGGCACTGTTGTCCGGAAACGGCGCTGTTTCGGGAGTCGGACAGGGTAAGGCGGAAGTCGTCAACTGGAGGGTCGGGAGTGCTGAGCCCGTGGCCCGGGATGGGGTGTTCCGGATCGGCAGCGTGACCAAGACGTTCGTGGCCGTGGTGGTCCTGCAACTGGTCGGTGAGGGCCTTCTGGTGCTGACGCTCAAGTGCGGCAGGAAGATTCCGGGGCACAACGGTTCGATCTTCGGGTGGTTCACCGACGTGTGGGTGAGCGAGGACGGGTCGACGCGGTTGGTGTTGTCGCCAACCTGGCGCGGGGCGAGGTGCCGGCGATCTCGGAGTTGCACGAGAAGGTGTTCTGCTGAGGGGGAGGTGGTGGGGTGCGGGGCGGGCGGAGCGCCAGGGGTGTGGTGCTCCGCCCGGTCGGGTGTGGGTGTGTCGGTGATCGTCCTAGTGGGACTTGGTGATGTTGACGATCGTGTCGCCCCAGGTGAAGCGGGCGTTGCGGCGGTACTGGTTGTAGGACCAGGTCTGGTAGCGCTGGTAGGCGGGCCACGGGTCGCCGACCAGGATGGTCTGGTTGGTGGTGTCGTAGCCGTAGATCACCTCGGCGTGGCCGCCGCCCGAGGTCCAGTAGATGCCGGTGAGGTTGGGGATCCCGGCGTCGATCTGCTGGGTGATGGACGCGTAGGTGATCGTCCCGTCGGCGTCCTCGGCGGTGAAGCCGGTGCCCCGGAAGCCGTCGACGATCTCCGGGATCTCCGCGCCCTCGTTCGGGCAGTACCCCGGTGACGTGTTCTTGCCCGCCGCGCAGAACGCCTGCTGGGTGGTGCCGGCACCGAGCAGGCGCTCGATGCTGGCGCCCGTCGCGGCCCAGCACCACTGGTCCTGCTGCTGCACCTGCTGGGTGTAGTTGAGCCGCTTGGCGGCCTGGGGTGTCACGCCGCCGAGCGCGGCCGGCGGCGTGACGTCCCGGACCTCGGCGTGCTCCCGGGTCTTGATCACCCCGTGGGGTGCGTCCCGGTCGCCGGTCGCCGACGCCGGTGGTGTCAGCACGGCCGTGGCCGCGAGCACGGCGGAGGCCAGGCAGGGCAGGCCCCGTCGGATCATCTTCCGATTCACGGTGTTCTCCTTGCAGGGGAGGGTTTCCGGTGTTGCGCCGGTCGACCGTTCGAGGGTCGGCCGGGCACCCACGGTGCTCAGGCCGCGCTTTCTTGGACAACCGCCGGTGGTCCGCCGGCGGCGTCCGCGTGATTGTTCACGGGGCGTGGGCGAAGTCGGAAACCCGTGCCGGCGGGCGTTCGGTCGAGTGCCTGCGGTGCGGGGAACGGGGCGTCGAGAACATTCACCGGGTGTTCACCCGGCGTGAATCGGGATCGGTTGGGTGGAATGCGGTCAGGGGGTGATGCCGTGCCAGAAGTCGCAGTGGTGCTGTCGGCCGATCTCGCCGGTCATCGTGCTGTTGCCCGCCGGCAGCAGGGACATGACGCGCGGGTCGTCGGCGGTGTACGGGGTCCACAGCGGGGTGCCGGGGACGGTGGGGTTGCCGGTGCGGGCGAAACCCGTCCACTGCGCGACGAGTTGCCGGCCGTACGCGCTCTGGTTGGCGTTCCACGTGCCGCTGCCGACGAAGTACAGGAAGTTGTTCTCCGACACGTGGAATGCGCCGTTGGGCTTGGTCTGGTCCAGCCAGGTCGCGGGCGGGGAGTCCGGGTTGTCCACCTGGTAGGCGAAGACCGGCAGGTGCCGGGACAGGTGCCGGGCGGTGAGCAGTGACGGGCACACCGAGTTCGAGTCGGCGACGATCGTGCGGTAGGCCAGGAAGGCGGACGGCTCGGGGAACCGCTCCAGCGGGTACCGCGCGAACACCTCGTCGGCGTGCTCCCCGTACTGCTCACCGACCAGTTTCCGGTACTGCTCGGGTGTTTCGGCGGGGGCCAGTTGCACTTCGTCGCGGGCGACGCCGGCCATCACGCGCGCGGGGTTGAGCCGGCCGCGTTCGATCGCGCGGGCCGGGGACAGCGGGATGGTGACGCCGTCCACCACGGGCGCGATGGTGCCACTGGTCGCTCCCATGCCGTTGCCCGCCTGCTCGACCAGCCGGGCGGCCGGCAGTGCGCGCAGGCACGCGGCGACGTCGTCGGTGCAGCCCAGCGACTCGGCGAACCGGGCCCCGGCGCGCTGCGCCTCGCGCTCGCTCGGCCAGCGGGCCTTGCAGTCCTGCGGCTGCCACGAGGTGTCCTTGCCCAGCAACGAGTTGTAGAGGCCGCTCTGGATGATCCCCTTGTGGAACAGGCCGCGTGCGGCGGGGGAGACGAGCTGCGCGCACACGCTGGACCCGCCGGCCGACGCGCCGTAGATGGTGACGTTGCCGGGATCGCCGCCGAACGCCGCGATGTTGCGGCGCACCCAGCGCAGTGCGGCCTGCTGGTCCTGCAACGCGTAGTTGCCCGAGTTCGGGCCGAGCTCCGCTGCGGCGAGGAAGCCGAGCACCCCCAGCCGGTAGTTGATCTCGACGCTGACCACCCGCCCGGCGGCGGCCATCCGGCTCGCGTCGGTGGGGCCGAACAGCAGGAAGCCGCCGCCGTGGATCTGCACCATCACCGGCAGCGGCTCGGAGCCCCGGTCGAGCGGGACGCGCACGTCGAGGTTCAGGCAGTCCTCGGCGGTGGGCGCCGAAGTGGGCTGCGGGCACCGGTTCCCGGGTTCGGTGGCGGCGAACTCCCCCGACCACGGCGGCACCGGGTGCGGCGGCCTCCAGCGCAGCGCGCCGACCGGCGCCGCCGCGTACCGGATGCCCAGCCACGACGTGACCCCGTTGCCGACCACGCCGCAGACCGCGCCCTCGGCGGTGCGCACCGAGGTACCCGGCGCGCAGGCCGGCGCGGCGGCGGGCGCGGTCGAACTCGCGGTCCCCGACAGCACCACGGCGGCGGCGCTGACCGCCGCGACGACCGTAGTCCGTGCTCTCATTCGGCTCACCCCTCACAGGCCGGGACATCAGGGGGCCCATGCTGGGAGGGCGCGCGGACCCGGGTCGAGGGGGATCACCCGGCCGCGCCTGCGGCATCCGTGGCGTCCGGCGCGCGGTGCTGCGATCGGTGGGCAGCGGGACCGCCGATCGTCGGCGCTATGCCGGGCGGCGCGCGAAAACGAGCGCGCCCGGGGTGCGGTCGTCCGGCTTGACGAGCAGGTGCGCCTCGATCTCGAAACCCGCGTCGCGCAGGCGGCCGGCGACCTCGCCCGGATGGCGGCGGTGCACGTGCACCTTCATCGGGTGGCCGCCGTAGCCCTCGGTCTTGAGCGTGGTGCCGTCGCCGACGTGGAAGCCGACCAGCACCGGGCCGCCGGGGCGCACGACCCGCCGGAAGTGCGCGAGCACGCCGGGCAGGCCGTCGTCCGGGACGTGGATCAGCGACCAGAACGCGAGCAGGCCGGCCACCGAGTCGTCGGGCAGGTCCAGGTCGGTCATCGAGCCGACGTCGAACCGCAGTCCGGGGTGCTCCCGCCGGGCCGTCTCGACCATCCCCGGCGACAGGTCGAGGCCGAACGCGTCGACGCCGAGCCGGTGCAGGTGGGCCGTCACCTGGCCGGGTCCGCAGCCCACGTCCGCGACCGGGCCGCCGCCTGCCGCCGTGACCTGGTCGGCGAACAGCGCCAGGGAGGCCAGCAGGTAGGGGTGCTCGTCCAGGGTGTGCCCGACGAGGTCGTTGTAGCTGTGCGCCACGGTGTCGTAGGAGGTGCGGGTGTCCGCCAGCCAGGTGTCCGATCGCATGGCGGACAAGGGTAATCGGCGCTCCCCGTCACGCGGCCGGGCCGGTGGGCCGCCCGACGGCGAGGGCCCGCGCGCGGTCGTCGTCCGCGACGCGCTCGGCGAGGCACGTCCGGTGCGCGAGCACCGTGTGGCCGCCGGGACCGTCGAGGCTGCGGACGTCCAGGACCAGGCCGTCGCCGCCGGCGCTGAGGGTGGTGGGCAGGCCGCAGAAGGAGCACGGCCGGCGGAACGCGGCGAAGTCCGCCGGGTCCAGGCTGAGCCGCACCCACGCGGGCGGGGTGAGCCGCGAGATCCGGTCCACGACGGCGTCCACCTCGCGGCCGACCTCGGGCGGGTCCGCCGCGTCGACCGACGCGCCGACCTCCTCGTGGCCGACGATCCGGACGAGCGCGCCCCACGGCTGGTGCTCCAGCACCAGCGCGCGCACCCGCCGGCCGGGCAGCAGCGCCAGGCTCGCGGTCTCGAACCGCTCGTCGGGCGCCCACGGCGGCGGGCCGGCGGGAGGCGCGACCGGCCCGTCGCCGTGCCCGGGGTGCAGCAGCAGTTGCGGGCCCGCGCCGCGCGCGCCGAGGCTGTCGTCCGGGTTGAGGACGCGGCAGCGCCGCAGGGACAGGCAGCCGCAGCCGATGCAGCCGGTCAGCTCGCGCTCCAGGTGCTCGACCTCGCGCCGCCGGGCGTCGAGGTGGTCGCGCCACCGCCCGGCGATGCGCGCCCAGTCGCCCCGGCCCGGCATCCGGTCCTCGGGCAGGTCGGCGAACACCTCGGCCACCTCGGCGAGCGGGATGCCGAGCCGCTTGGCGAACAGCACCAGCGACAGCCGGCGCAGCACGTGCCGGCGGTAGCGGCGCTGGTTGCCGGCGGTGCGGTCGGAGGAGATGAGGCCCTGCTCCTCGTAGAACCGGACGGCCGAGGTGGCGACGCCCGCCCGCCGGGCCAGTTCGCCGATGGTCAGCAGGTCGGTGGGGGTCTGGGGCACGGGTCCTCGCTGACTTCAAGGGGACTTGAAGGCCGAGGGTAGTGCCGCCGTCCGCGCGGCACGGCGTCGCCGTGCCGGGTCGCGTTCGGCGCGGTGGTGGGCCCCCGGCGAACCCACCACCGCACCGGCCCGGATCAGCCGGCGGGTCGCTCGCCGACGCCGCCGACCACCGCGGTGGTCACCGAGGAGCAGCTGGTGACGGTGCCCGGCGGGACGCCGGGGAACAGCGAGTCCGACACCTGCCGCTCGCCGATCACCTCGCCGGTCGCGGGATCGAGGATGATCTCCTGGCGGTTGCCGTCCTCGGTGACGCCCAGCGCCACGCCCCGGCGGCCGTCGAGGTCGGCGGCGTTGTCGGTGACGTCCAGGCCGGGCACGAAGGTCAACGCCCGCAACAGGGTCGCGCGGACCGCAGCGGGCAGCATCCCGGCGCGCAACGCGTCGGCGGCGTAGACGAGGGCGTGCGCGTCGCCGCCGCTGTCCGCGCGCAGCCGCTCGTAGAGCCGCTCGGGATCGGTCGGCAGGCCCGCGACGAACTGCGGCTTGGGGAACTGCCAGTTGCCGTGCTCGGGGGCGTTCTCGACGAAGTTGCCGCCCTTGGCGCGCTGCTCCGGCCACGGCGACTCCTCGATCACCACGCCGGCCGCGCGTGCCTCCGCCTCGGTGCCCTCGAGCCACTTCCGGTTGCCGGTCTCCCGCCGCCGCCGCACCCACTCGCCCTCGGGGTCGGCCGGGATCCAGACCTCGATCACGTTCTCGTTGAGGTAGGAGAAGTTGCGGGTCTCGGTTCCCATTTCCCGCGCCCACCACGCGTGGGTGCCCAGGTAGCGGTAGTGGCCGGCGGGCACCACCGCGTCCCTTGCCCGCGCGGCGAGTTCGGCGGCACCGGTCAGCGCCTCGCGGGCCTGGGCGGTGGCGGAGGAGGGCGTGAACACGACCGTCTGCGCCACCACACCTCCGACCGCGAGCACCACGACCGCAGCCGCCGCCGCCCACCACCGCCGTGCCGGCCGCGCCCTACGGCTTTTCGCCGCCCCGATCGGCACGACGTCGGCCTGCGCCGCCTCGGTGTCGGGCGCGTCGGGTGCCACCGCGCCGGACGCCGCCGCCATCAGGTTCTCCCGGACGGCGGTGAGACCCCGCTGGTCGGTCTTGATGTCCTCGTACAGCTCGGACAGGGCGTGGTCCACCTCGTCGTCGGTCCACACACCGGCCTGTTCGCGCTCACGCATCGCCGTCCTCCGTTCCGCTGGTCGCAACAGGGCTGTGTGACTGCAATGACTTGCGCACCCGGTGCAGGCGCGAGTGGACCGTGCCCACCGGGATGCCCATGGCCTGGGCCACCTCGGTCGAGGTCAGCCGGCCCCACGACGTCAGCAGCAGCACGTCCCGGTCGCCCGGTTCCAGCGCGGCCAGCGCGCCGGCCAGGTGCCGCAGGCGCTGCTGCGCGGCGACCCGCTCGGTCGAGCGGACCTCGGGGGACTCCGGCGGCACCCGGTCCGCCCCGGCCGCCCGCGCGCGGGCCTGCCACCCCCGGACCTCCTGCCGCACGTGCCGCCGCAGCAGGTTGCCGGCGATCCCGTACAGCCAGGGCCGCACCCCGGCCCGCGCCGGGTCGTAGGCGTGCCGCTGTTGCAGGGCCACCAGGAAGGTCTCGGAGACCAGGTCGTCGGCCGTCTGGTCGCCGACCCGGCGGGACAGGTAGGCGTGCAGCGACCCGGCGTGCTCGTCGAAGAGCCCGCCGAACACCGACGCCGGGTCGGGTCCTGACAGGTCCGGGTGGTCACCGGGCGGCGGCCACCGGTCGGGCTCCGCTGATCTGGCGGTCATCCTCGTCACGCCAGTACTTGCCCGCAGCCCGGCGAACCCTTCACGGCGGGCCGGGTACCCCGCGCCACCCCGCCGGCCGGTCAGCCCGGCGGGATGCGCACGGCGATCTCGTCGCCGAGCCGGGCACCCCCGAGCAGTTCGAGGTCGTCCCCGCTCCAGAAGCGGCCGGGGTCGTACCAGTTGGGGCTGCGGTCGGCCGGCAGCAGGCCCATCGCCTGGTAGGTCACCGCGACCACCTCGGCGCAGTAGGCGGTCTCCAGGGCGATGTCGGCCCGCTTGCGCAGCGGGACCCGGCCCCGCAGCCAGCGCGACGCCAGCCGGGCCGTGGACGGGAACGGCGTGCCGTCCATCCGGGCGATCGTGCGCAGCACGGCGTCCTCGACCTCGCGGGTGACCTGGTGGTCCAGCTGCCGCAACCAGGCCCGCTGCCCGTACTTGCGCGCCCAGGTCAGCACGGCTTCGCGCAGGTCGTGCAACTGGGCACCGCGCTGCTGCCGCCCGGACCACAGGTCGGGCAGCGAGCGGCCCAGCTCGGCGTGCCACATCAGCGGCGGCAGGTCGTCGACCACCACGGCCATGCCGACGTGGTTGACCGGGCTGTTGGTCAACGCCTGGATCGCCCGGTCGGCGGCGCTGCGGCCCCGGAACACCCACACATCGCCGGTGCGGGTCGAGTCGAGGGCTTCGTCCAAGGAGATGCCTGCCACGACCCGGTAGCCTAGGCACATGCGTTGGTGGAAGCTCGCCGGCCTGGCCGCGTTCGTCGGAGTCGCCGCGACCGGGGTGGTCGCCGCGCGCGCCGAACGCCGCCGCCGCGCCTATACCCCGGAGCAGATCCGGGAACGCCTCCACACCCGGCTGGCCGAGGCGGACGCCGCCGACCGCTCCTGACGCCCCGGCTTGGGTGCGGTCGATGTCAAGCGGACTTCAAGTTCCAGCGTGCCGTGACCGGACCTTCCCCGATCGGCCCCTCCACCACCTCCGATTCGCAAGGCACCTCCGGGCGCTGGTCCGAGCTGTTCTCCGGCCGCCTGCTCGCCACCGGCTTCCTGATAGCTGCCGTGATCGCGTCGATGCTCGTCAGCCGGGTGCCGGCGGGCCGGGGCGCGTCGAGGGCCCACCTCGTCGGCTTCCTGGTCTTCGCGGTCGGCGCGGCGGTCAACGCGGTGAGCCCCTCGACGGAGGTGCTGATCGTCGGCCGGGATGGTGTCCGCACTGTGGGGCGGCGCTGTGCGCGGGCGTGAGGTGGGTGGTCGCGCAGGTGGTCGGCGCCGGTCTCGGCCCGAGCGCCGCCCGGCGGGCCGTCCGGTGGCCGACGACGCCCCGGCGCTCGCCGTCGTCGCGTGGGCGGTGGTGCTGTTCGTCGCGGGCATCGGCATCGGCCTCGCGTTCCCGCACCTGAGCGTCGCCGCGATGAGCAGCACGGACGACCCGGCGGAGGGCGCGAAAGCCGCCGCCCTCACCACCCGGCTCATCGCCTACGCCGTGACCTCGGCCGTCGCGGGCACGCTGCTCAACGCCGGCGGGGCGGCTCTTGCGGACTCCGCGCGCGTGATGACCTTCGGGCTCGCCGCGCTGGGCGTGGTGACCTCCGTGCGCGCCACCCGAAGGTGACGGCACGCCGGACCGTGGGTGCCGGGTGGGCGGCGGAGACCCACCCGGCCGCGCGTCAGCCCGTGCGCACGACATCCTCGTTGTAGGTGCGCGAGCAGATGTAGAACGGCAGCGGCGGTTTCTTGCCCCACCTGAGCGTGCACTGCCGCCACTGAAGCGGGTACTCCGTGCCGCCGGACGGCGCGATGGACTCGGACACGGTCTTGTTGCAGGTCCCCTTGACGCGCCCGGACTTCCCCTCCCAGCGGTACTCGACGTACAGGGTGACGATGCAGTTCGTCGTGGTGATGACGAAGGAGTTCGGACCGTGCTCAGGACTGGAGTCACCGGGGTTGTACTGGATCGCCTGCAACGATGCGCTCTCGTCCGGGTGGGCGCTGTCGGCGGTCGGGGTGCGGGCGGGGGTCGGGGCGGCCGAGCCGGTGACGGGGCCGGCGAGCAGGGCCGCGAGGCCGGCGAACGCCACGACGGCCGATCGGGTGGATAACACCAGGATCTCCTCCGGGGGTCGGGTTCCGACTCCCGAGTGCCCGGTTCGCACCGGCGTCACACTCGTCCGGAAGGGCTGGTGCGAACGGGTTCCGACCCGAGGTCAGGCCGAGTCCGCCGCTCGGTGTGTGCGGACCGGGCCCCGGGCGCGGGCGGCGTCGCCGCCAGGCCGGTCAGCACGGCGCGGACCAGCCGTTCCGCCTCGCGGTCCACGGCGCGGGGGCCGTCCAGGCGGAGGAGCCCGTCGCGGAGCAGCGTGGCCAGCCCGTGCACGGCGGCCCACAGGGTGAACTCGGCACCGGGCCGGGCCGCCGCCGCCAGACCGCCCGCCGCCACCAGCCGGTCCAGCTCGTCGGTCAGCACGTCGTGCGGGTGCGGCGCGTCGGGCTCGTCGTGGTGCGCGCCGAACGCGAGCCCGGCCACCGCCGGGTCGGCCAGCGTCCACCGCACGTAGCCGCGCCCCACCGCGACCAGGCGCTGCCCGGGGTCGGTGCACCGGCCCCGGGCGCGCGCGGCGGCGTGCCGCAGGTGCTCGGCCAGCCCCGCGAGCACCCGGCCGGCCAGGGTGCGCACCAGGGCGTCGCGCGAGGCGAAGTGGTGGTACGCGGCGCTGGGGCTGACGCCGACGCGGGCCGAGACCTCGCGCAGCGACCAGCCCTCGACGCCGCGCTCGCGCACCAGGGCCTCGGCGGCGTCGAGCAGGGCGCTGCCCAGGTCGCCGTGGTGGTAGGGCCGTCCGGTCATGCCCTGATCTTATCAGCGTTCAGATCGTGCTAGCGTCGGCGACGGTATCTGAACACCGATCAGATGGGGGCGGGACATGGGCAGTGGACCGGTCGTGACCGGGGAACCGGTCGAGGTGGCCGACGGGGTGCACGTCATCCCGGACGGCCGGGTGCCGCTCGTGCCCAACGTCGGGATCGTGGTCGGCGAGCACGCCGCCCTGGTCGTCGACACCGGGTTGGGGCCGCGCAGCGGGCGGTACGTGCTCGACCGGGCGCGGCACCTGGCCGGCGGGCGGGCGCTGTACCTGACGACGACGCACTTCCACCCGGAGCACGGCTTCGGCGCGCAGGTGTTCCGGGGCGCGGCGACCGCCGTGCACCACCGCGCCCAGCGCGACGAGCTGCGCCGCAAGGGCCCGGCGTATCTGGACCTGTTCGCCGGGCTCGGCCCGGAGGTCGCCGCCGAGCTGGCCGACGTCCGGCTGACCGGGGCGGACGTGGTCTACGACGGCGACCGGCTGGAGCTGGACCTCGGCGGGCGCACGGCCGTGCTGGAGCACCGGGGGCCGGCGCACAGCGCGGGCGACCAGACCGTCCTGGTGGACGACCGGGTGCTGTTCACCGGCGACCTGGTGGAGAACCGGATGTTCCCGATCGTGCCGCACTTCCCGCCGTTCGACGTGGACGCCGACGCCGACCGGTGGATCGCCGTCCTGGGGGAGCTGCGCGACCTCCGCCCGGCCGTGGTCGTGCCGGGTCACGGCGAGGTCGGCGGGACCGGGCTGATCGAGGACGTGCGCGACTACCTGGACCACGTGCGCCGCGAGGTGGCCCGGCTGGGCGGCGGGGGACTGGCGTTCGAGGAGGTGGCGGCGGAGGTCGGGCGCGGCGCCCGCGAGCGGTGGAGCACCTGGGAGCAGCCCGAGTGGATCGCGCTCACCGCGCGGGCGTTCCACGGTCGGGCCTGACGCGCCACGCGGACGGCCCGCGCGACCGTCCACAGTGGTGTGCAGGGTGCGTGTCGGTGGGGTGTGCTATTTTCGGATCGAAGGTTGCCTGAGATCAGGAGTGGTGACGTGGCAGGTGAAGACGACATCTCCGGGTGATCCCCGGAGTCGGTGAACCACCGGTGTGCGCGCTGGACGTGTGCCGCCGTCGTGGTCCTGTCGTCGTTCCCCCACATCCACCAGCGGTGCCGCCGTCGTGCGCCCGTTCGTCACCTCCGAGGTCTGTTCCGTGTCCGACGCCTTCATCGTCGTGTCGTCCCTGTCGTTCTCCTGGCCGGACGACACCCCCGTGTTCCAGGACCTGTCCTTCAGCGTGCCGGGCGGTCGCACCGGTCTGGTCGCGCCGAACGGGGCGGGGAAGAGCACCCTGCTCAAGCTGATCGCCGGCGAGCTGCGGCCCACGGGCGGCAGCGTGTCCGTCGACGGCGTGCTCGGCCACCTGCCGCAGTCCCTGCCGCTGACCGGCGACCTGACGGTGGCCGAGGTGCTGGGCATCGCCCCGGTGCTCGCGGCGATCGCGGCCGTCGAGTCCGGTGACGCGGCCGAGGAGCACTTCACCACCATCGGCACCGACTGGGACGTCGAGGAGCGCACCCGCGCCCAGCTCGACCGGCTCGGGCTCGGCGCGCTCGACCTCGACCGCCGGCTGGACACCTTCAGCGGCGGGCAGGTCGTCTCGCTCGGGCTGGCCGCGCAGCTCCTGCGCCGGCCGGACGTGCTGCTGCTCGACGAGCCGACCAACAACCTCGACCTGGACGCCCGGCACCGGCTCTACGACGTGCTCCAGGACTGGTCCGGCTGCCTGCTGCTGGTCAGCCACGACCGGGAGCTGCTGGACCGGATGGAGCGCATCGCCGAGCTGGACCGGGGCCGCATCCGCTTCCACGGCGGCACCTTCTCCGAGTACGAGGCCGTGGTGGAGGCCGAGCGCGACCTCGCCGACCACACCGTGCGGGCCGCCGAGCGGGAGGTCAAGCGCGAGAAGCGGGAGTTGCAGCAGGCCCGGGAACGCGCGCAGCGGCGGGCCGGCAACGCTGCCCGCACCCTGGGCAGCGCGGGCCTGCCGAAGATCTTCGCCGGCACGATGAAGCGCAACGCCCAGGAGTCCGCCGGCAAGGCGAACGAGGTGCACACCGCGCGGCTGAGCGCCGCCAAGGCCCGGTTGGACGAGGCCGAGGGCAACCTGCGCGAGGACCACCGGCTGTCCCTGGACCTGCCCGGCACGGCGGTGCCCGCCGGCCGCACGCTGTTCGTGGGCGAGGGGCTGCGGGTGCGGCGCGGCGGCCAGGAGCTGTACGCGGGGGTCGACCTGGCGATCCGGGGCCCGGAGCGGATCGCGCTGACCGGCCCGAACGGGTCCGGGAAGTCCACGCTGCTGCGGGTGGTCAACGGCGACCTGGAGCCCGACGAGGGCCGCGTCACCCGGCACCCCGGCCGGGTGGCGTACCTGTCCCAGCGGCTGGACCTGCTCGACCCGGACCTGAGCGTCGCGGACAACCTGGCCGCCTACGCGCCCGCGCTGCCACCGTCGCAGCGGATGAACCTGCTGGCCCGCTTCCTGTTCCGGGGTGCGCGCGGCGCGCTGCCGGTCGGCGTGCTCTCCGGCGGTGAGCGGCTGCGCGCCACGCTGGCGTGCGTGCTGTTCGCCGAGCCCGCGCCGCACCTGCTGCTGCTCGACGAGCCGACCAACAACCTCGACCTGGTCAGCGTCGGGCAGCTGGCGAGCGCGCTGGACGCCTACCGGGGCGCGTTCGTGGTGGTCAGCCACGACGAGCGGTTCCTCACCGAGATCGGGGTCGGCCGCCGGCTGCGGCTGGTGGACGGGCGGCTGCTCGACACCACCGCGCCCTGACCGACACCCGACCACCTCCCGGGGAGAAGCCGTGCCCGCTGCCCTGCTCGCCCACGACCTGGTCCGCGTGCTCGGTGCGCGCAGGGTCCTCGACGGCCTGTCCCTGACCGCCGCGCCCGGCCACCGGATCGGGCTGGTCGGGGAGAACGGCGTCGGCAAGTCCACGCTGCTGAGGCTGCTCGCCGGCGTGGACCGGCCGGACGCCGGCACCGTCACCCGGCCCGAGGACGTCGGCTTCCTGCACCAGGAGCTGCCGTTCGCGCCGGACGCGACGATCGCCGACGTGCTCGCCGACGCCGTCCGCGACGCCCGCGAAGACCTCGCCGAACTGGACCGCCTGGGTGCCGAGCTGGCCCGCGCCCCGCAGGACGGGGCGCTGCTCGCCGCGTACGCCGAGCGGCTCGACCGCGCCCAGCACCGGGAGTCCTGGGACGCCGACCGGCGGGCCGGGCTGGTGTTGGCCGGGCTGGGGCTCGGGGACCTGCCGCACGACCGCCCGCTGGCCGCGCTCTCCGGTGGGCAGCGCGGCCGGCTGGCCCTGGCCGCGCTGCTCGTGCGGCGGCCGTCGGCGCTGCTGCTGGACGAGCCGACCAACCACCTGGACGACGAGGCCATGGCGTTCGTGGAGCACCACCTGCGCGGGCTGCCGGGCGTGGTCGTGGTGGCCAGTCACGACCGGGCGTTCCTCGACGCCGTGTGCACCGACCTGGTCGACCTCGACCCGGCGCTGGGCGGCCCGACCAGGTTCGGCGGCGGCTACACCGCGTACGCGGCCCGCAAGCGCGCCGACCGCGAGCGGTGGCGGCGGCAGCACGCGGAACAGCAGGAGGAGGTGGAGGCCCTGCGGCACGCGGCCGAGCGCACCGCGCACCAGGTCGCGCCGAACCGGGAGAAGAGCGACAACGAGAAGATGGGCTACGGCCACGCCGGCGGCCGGGTGCAGAACCAGGTCGCCCGGCGCGTCCGCAACGCCACCCGCCGCCTGGAGGTGCTGGAGCGCACCCGCGTCCCGGAACCGCCGCGCCCGCTGGAGTTCCGCCCGGTCGCGCTGGCCACCGGCGAGGGCGAGGAGGACCCGGTGTCGCTGCACGACGTCCGGGTGCCCGGCCGGCTCGCCGTCGAGCGGTTCACCGTCGCGCCGGGCACGCGGCTGCTGGTCACGGGCGCGAACGGGGCCGGGAAGTCGACGCTGCTGGCGGTGCTCGCCGGCACCCTGCGGCACGGGGGCGAGGTGCGGCGGCGGGAGGGCCTGACCGTCGGGCTGCTCGCGCAGGACACCGCCTTCGCGCACCCGGACCGGACCGCGCGCGAGACCTACGTCCGGACGCTGGGCGTCGACCGCGCGGAGGAGGTGCCGCTGCGGTCGCTGGGCCTGCTGGCCGACCGCGACCTGGACACCGCGACCGGCCACCTGTCGGCGGGCCAGCGCCGCCGGCTCGCCCTGGCCCTGCTGGTGGCGGACCCGCCGGAACTGCTGCTGCTCGACGAGCCGACCAACCACCTCGCGCCGGCGTTGTGCGACGAACTGGAAGAGGCACTGGGCCCCGGCCCCGGCGCGGTCGTCGTGGCGACCCACGACCGGTGGCTGCGCGGCCGGTGGCGCGGCACGCAGGTGAGGATGGTCGACGGCGCGATCGCCGACCCGACCCGACTCTGAGCCGCCGGCCTCGCCGACCCGACCCGTTCCCCGGTCCGCGCTCGCGCCCCCGGTCCACGCCGCCCGGCCTGTGACCCGCGCCGCCGACCCACCCGCCGACTCGTCGGAAGCGGTGGTCAGCAGGCGTTCTTGTGGGACAGCACGCGCCGGGCGGCCTCGTCCACGCGGGTGGCCGGGAGGGTGCCCGCCGCCACCGACGCCTCCAGGTGGTCCAGCACCTCGCCGGTCCGGCCGCCGCTGGACCACAGGGCGATGTCCGCGCCGGCGGCCAGGGCCTGGCGCACCGCCTCGGGCAGGTCCACGCGGTCGGTCACCGCGCGCATCGCCCCCAGGTCGTCGGTCATCGCCGGGCCGGTGAAGCCGAACTCGCCGCGCAGCAGCGCGTACGCCTCGGGGCTCAGGGTCGCCGGCAGGCCGCCGGTCAGGCCCGGCACGTCGATGTGCCCGAGCATCACCACGACCCGGCCGTAGCGGGCGATGTCGCGGTAGGGGACCAGGTCCGCCCGGCGCAAAGCGTCCAGCGGCGGCGAGGTCACCGCGCCCCGGTGCGAGTCGCCGCTGGTGTTGCCGTGGCCGGGGAAGTGCTTGAGCACGGGGGTGGTCCCGACCTCCTGCAACCCCTGGGCGAAGGCGAGGGCGTACTCGGCCGCCACGGCGGGGTCGGCGCTGAACGACCGGTCGCCGATCACCGTCGCGTCGGGCAGGCCGCTGGTGTCCACCACGGGCGCGAGGTCCATGGTGACGCCGCGCTTGGCCAGGGCGGCGGCGCGGTCGCGGGCCAGCACCCGCACCTGGTCGGGGGTCATCGCGGCGGCCATCTCCCGGGCGCTGGGGATCGAGCCGTCCAGCACGTCGACCCGCTGCACCCGGCCACCCTCGTCGTCCACGGCCACCTGGAGCGGCAGGGTCGCCGCGCCGCGCACCGCGTCCAGGCCGGCGGACAGCAGGCCGGTGTCGTCGCCGCCGATGAAGATGCCGCCGACCTGTTCGGCGCTCACCAGGTCCAGCGCGTCCGCCGGGCCGCGCGGGTCGACGCCGACCATCAGCAGTTGGGCCAGCCGGTGCCGGAGGGTGAGCGACGCGACCGTGGCCGGGCACGGGTCGGGCGGCGGCGCGGGCGAGGGGTCGCGGGTGGTGGTGGGGGTCTGCGAGGTGGTCGCCGCGCCACCGGGCGCGGCCACGGGGTGCCCGTCCACCCGGTGCCCGGGGTCGTGCAGCAGCGCCGCGAGCAGCGCGCCCAGCGCGGTGGAGACCAGCAGGGCCCGGGTCCCGGGTCTCGGGCCGCCGCGACGCCCGATCGGCAGCTCGTTCCGCACCGGACCAACCTACGGCAAGCGCGGCGGGACCACCGGTCGGCCGTGGTGGGGCGGTGGCCGCCGGCAGTACGGTCGGTGGCCCTATGGAGCTGCTCGGGCGGGACGACCTGCTGGCCGGCGTGCGGGCCGGGCTCGCGCGCGGTCGCGTGCTGGTGCACGGCCCGGCCGGGATCGGGAAGACCGCGCTGCTGGAAGCCGTGGTCGCGGCGGGCCCCGGCGCGGTGCTGCTGCGCAGCCGCCCTGCCGAAGCCGACCGGCTCGTCCCGCACCTGGTGCTGGCGGACCTGCTCGGTGACGTCCGGGTCGACCTGCCGGGGCCGCAGGCGCAGGCGCTGGACCGCGCGCTGCGCCGCGTGCCGGGGGAACCGGACCCGCTGGCCCTGCGGCGGGCGGTGCTGGCGGCGTTCCGGGCGCTCGACCCGGTGGTCGTGGTCGACGACGCCCAGTGGGTGGACGGCGCGTCGGCGTCCGTGCTGGCGTTCGCGCTGGCCAGGGCGCGGACCCGGGCGCTGGTCGCGGCCCGGGAGCCGGTGGCCTGGTGGTGCGGCGGCGAGGTGGTCGAGGTGCCGCCGCTGCCGGTCGCGGCGACCGCCGAGCTGATGGCCCGGCACGGCCGGGTCGACGTGCGGCTGACCGGTGGGAACCCCGGGTACGCCGTCGAGCTGGCCGCGTCGGGCGGGGAGGTCCCGGCCCGGCTGCGCGCGGTCGTCCGGGACCTGGTGGCCGCGCAGCCCGCCGGCACCCGGGCGACCCTGCTGGTGGCGGCCCTGCTGGACCGGCCGACCGTGCGGCTGATCACGCACTGCGGGCGGGACCGGGCCGCTGCGGAGCTCGCGGGCTGCCCGCTGGTCCGCGTGGACGCCGACGGCGCGGTGCGCTTCCGGCAGCCGCTGGTCGCCGAGGCGCTGCCGCTGGTGGTGCCGCCGGAGGAGGTGCGCGCCGCGCACGCCCGGCTGGCCGGGCTGGCGACCGACCCGGTGCAGCGGGCCCGGCACCGGGCCCACGCGGTCAGCGGGTTCGACGAGTCCACCGCCGTCGCCCTGGTGGAGGCCGCGACCGCCGCCCGCCGGGACGGCCACCTCGACCGGGCCGCCGAGCTGGGCGAACTCGCCGCCGAGCGCACCCCGCCGACCGTCCCGGCCCGCGCGGCGGGACGGCGGCTGCGCGCGGCGGCCGACGCGCTGGGCGCGGGCCGCCGCGAGCTGGCGACCGCGCTTGCCCGGACCGTGCTGGGCTCGCCCGGCGTGCCGCGCACCCAGCGGGTCCGCGCGCAACTGGTGCTGGTCGACGCGGTCGGCTACGCCCGCAAGGCAGCCGACGCCATCGTCGGCGAGGCGCTGATCGGCGCGAAGGGCGACGCGGCGCTGGAAGCACCGGCCGAGTACCGGTTCGCGGTGCACTCGGCGGTGGGCGGCGACCTGCGCGGCGCGGCCCGGCACCTGGCGGACGCCGTGCTGCTGGCCCGCACCGCCGAGGACGTGCGCACCGAGGTCATGTCGCTGTGCTCGCTGGCGCTGTGCCAGATGGCGATGGGCGACCCCACCGCGTCGCGCACGCTGGACCTCGCGCGGCGGACCGTGCCCGACGGGATGGTGGTCGGGCACGACGGCGCGCTGTGGGCGGCGGCCCGCCTCGACCTGTTCGCCGACCGCCTCCAGGCGGCGTCCGACCGGCTCACCGCGCTGCTCGACCACGCGGGCGAGCGCGGTGCGCGGTCCGAGGTCATCGGCATGACGTGGGCCGCGATCGAGGTGTGGGTGGCGATGGGCCGCTGCGGCAGCGCGCGCCGCCGCGCCCAGGAGTGCCTGCGCCTGGCCGAGGACACCGGCTACGACCTGGCGCTGGCCTGCTACGGGTCGGCGCTGGCCGAGGCGTACGGGGGCGACCCGGTGGTGGCCGACGCCCTGGCCCGGCGCGGGATCGCCCGCGCCGAGGCCGACGGCGACCTGTCGTTCCTGGTGCGCAACCTGCACGCCCAGGGCGTGGCGGCGTTGGGCGCGGGACTGCCGGAGGCGGCCGTCGGGCCGCTGCGCCGGGCGGCGGCGCTCGAACTGGACATGGGGTTCGACGACCCGGCGGTGTTCGCGCTGCGCCCCGACCTGGCGGAGGCGCTGGTCGCGGTCGGCGGGCTGGCGGAGGCCGCCGGGGTGGTCGGCCGGGCGCGAGCCGCCGCCGTGCGGCTGGGCCGGCGCGGCGTGGTGGCGTCGCTGGACCGGGCGGACGGCCTGCTCCGGCTGGCGCTCAAGGACCACGGCGCGGCCGAGCGGGCGTTGAGCGCCGCCGTCGAGGCGCACCGCGAGCTGGGGCAGCCGTTGCAGTGGGGGCGCAGCCTGCTGGCGTCCGGCGTGGCGGAACGCCGGCGCAAGAGGAGGGGTGCCGCGCGCCGGCTGCTGGAGCAGGCCCGCGAGGTGTTCACCGCGAGCGGGGCACCGGGCTGGGCCGACCGGGCGGCGGTGCTGCTCGGCGACACCCCGCAGGGCACCGCCCTCGCCGGGTTCGAGGCGCGGATCGCGCGGCAGGTCGTGGGCGGTGCCAGCAACCCGGAGGTGGCCGGGCGGCTCAACATCAGCGTCAAGACGGTGGAGGGCGCGCTCACCCGGATCTACCGCAAGCTCGACGTGCGCAACCGCACCCAGTTGGCCGCCCGGATGCGAGGGGACGGGGAATTCCCCGTTTCCGACCCGGGAACCGGACATCCATCCTGACTCTCGCTTGTCCCCCCTGCCTAGTGGACGAGGAGATCCCATGCGTCCCTTCATCCTTGCCTGCGCCCTGCTGTGCGCGGTGACCGCCGTACCGGCGAACGCCGCGCCGAGCGGCGAGGTCGCACCCATGATCATCGGCGGCACGCTGGTGTCGTCGGCCCCGTGGTCGGCGGCGGTCTACCGCAACGGCTCGTTCACCTGCTCCGGCACCATCATCGCGCCGCAGTGGGTGCTCACCGCCAAGCACTGCGTCGGCTCCGGCCTCACCGTCCGGGTCGGCAACGTCCAGCGCGCCCAGGGCACGCCCAGCTCGGTGACCCGGTACGTCAGCCACGCGCAGGCCGACGTGTCGCTGCTCCAGCTCGCCACGCCGATCCAGACCAGCCAGTACTCCAGGCTCGCGGACGCCAACCCGCCGACCGGCAGCACCAACCAGATCTACGGCTGGGGCTACACCAGCCGCAACGGCCCGGTCTCGCCGCAGCTCAAGACCGCCAACGTGCGCGTCACCTCGATCTGCCGCGACTACTACGGCGGCCAGGCGCTGTGCAGCAGCCGGATCAACGGCAACGCGTGGTCCGGCGACTCCGGCGGCCCGCAGATGTACAACGGCCTCCAGGTCGGCGTCGCCTCGACGGCGGACGGCAGCTCGACCCAGCAGTACAGCAGCGTGCCCGCCGTCCGGTCGTGGATCCGCTCCACGTCGGGCGTCTGACCGCTGCTGCCCGGGTGGCCCGCGCCGTCCCCGGCGCGGGCCGCTCCGCGTGCGGGGCCGGTCAGCCGGCCGGGTCGGTGACGGTGCCGGTGACCACCAGGTCGGGGCTGCCCGGCGGCCACGCGGTGAGCAGCAGCCGGACCGCCTCGGCGGGCTCCGCCTCGGTGTCGGCGGCGGTCGGCACGGTGAACTCCGAGGTCACCTCGCCCGGCGGGAAGTAGACCTGGACCTGGAGCCCGGTCGTGGACAGCGGGCGGGACGGCAGCGGGTCCTCCTGGTGGGACTGCCGGCGGAACCACTGCCCGTCCACGTCGGTGGTGGACAGCTCCGGCCCGCCGGGCGGGACGACCGGTGCGCCGACCAGCCCGATGCCCACGTCGGCCGGCGCGGACAGCGTCGCCCGCCAGGTCAGCACCCCGCCCTCGGCGACCCGGTCGGCCACCGGGGTGACGGTGATCGTCGGCCGGGGGTCGTCCTCCCGGACGGCGAGCCCGCCCGCGTACCGGCCGGCGACCGTGCCCCGCACGGCTTTGACCAGCAGCGGGCGCTGGGAGTCCGGGCTCCACCGGGTGTTGCCGGTGACCTCCATGGGCGTCCGGACCACGTGCCCGCCCGGTTCGAGCGTGACCAGCCGCTGGGTGAACGAGCGGCGGGCGTCGTCGTAGGCGAACAGCCGGAAGGAGCCGGGGCCGTCGCCGGTCACGGTGACCGGCACCTGGTAGGTGCGGGTGCCGGAGTCGCCCTCGGCCACGGTCACCACGCCGACGTCCACGCGCGGCAGCGGGCCCGCGCCGGGGTCCGGCAGGCCGTGGTCCCAGCCGTGGGCGTCCACCAGCCACGCCGTGCCCGACGCGCCGTGCGGCACCAGTTCCAGCGCGGTGACCCGGTGCAGGTCGACGCCGTGCGCCGACAGCGGCACGCGGACCTCCTGCGCCCACCGCGCCGACATCCGCGAGGTGGCGGGCAGCCCGTCGAGCGCCACCGCGCCCAGCACCGCGCGGTGCCCGCCCGCGTCGGTGACCGCCACGTCGAACCGGGTGCCGGTGCTGTTCGGCGGCACGATCAGCCGCAGCGCCAGCGCCCGCGCCCCGGCCAGCGAGACCTCCCGGCCGGGGCGCACCCGTGCGACCTGGCCCGCCTGCGACCACGACAGGGCGACGGCGTGGCGGTCGGGCTCCGGCTCGATGCCGTTGAACCGGGTGAAGTGCGGCGACGCGCGCCACTCCGCCGGGTCGACGCACGCCGCCGCCGCGTCCTTGGTCACTTGCAGGCACACCCGCGCGGCACCCTCGGCCACCGTCGCCTGGTCCGGCACGACGAACGCCGACCGCGCGCCGCCCACCGCGTGGGACAGCACGCGCGCCGGGTCGGCGGAGGGCGCTCGCGCGCCCGAGCCGTCCAGCAGCGGCAGCACGCGCTGGTCGCCCGCGACGAACAGCCGCGCCGCCGCCGCGACGTAGGTGGCACCGGCCGTCTGCTGCTGGACCGGGGTCAGCCGGGTCCCGGTGCCCGGCGAGCAGACCGGGTCGGCCGGCGGGGTCGAGAAGTCGTCGTCCGCCGGGGCCTCGGCCTGGCCGGGCGTCCACTCGGTGTTGAAGTAGTTGTGGTTCGCGCCCACGAAGTACAGGGCGCTGTGCAGCGCGGTGCCCCGGCCCAGTCCCCGGGTGGCGTCCAGGTAGAGCTGTCCCTGGAGGTCGCTCACGTCGCCGTCGCACCCCGGCAGGATGGTCGCGGACGGGACGTCCGGCGCGGGGTTGTGGCCGAACAGCGTCGGGCCGATCAGCAGGTCGCCCTTGATCGTCCAGCGGGCCGGCCCGTCGTGGCCGCTGCCGGGCGGCGGCGGGGTGAGGCTGTCGGTGGCGGCCCGGTTGACGCCCTCGCCGCCGCGCGAGTGCCCGACCAGGACCACGTTCGCCAGGTCGGCGACCGGTGCCGCGCGGACCGCGTCGGGTGCCGTCGGGCGGCCGGTGCCCGCCCAGTCCGCCCACTTCGCCAGGTGCGTGCGGACCAGCGCGGACCGCGCGCCCGCGCCCGCCTCGGGGTCCTGGGCGTCCTGCGCGTTGACGCCGTTGGCGGACACCGACACCGTGACGTAGCCCTGCGAGGCGAGCAGCCGCTGCGCCTGGAGGTAGCCCCGGTGGCTGGGCACCGCCCTGGTGCCCGCCGGGCACGGCCACACCAGCAGGACGCTGTCCGGCGTCGCGGGGTCGTAGCAGGTGAAGTGCCTGCCGTGCAGGAACAGCGCGAGCGGGCGCGGGCCGGGCAGCCCCTCCGGCGCCACCACCACGGCCTGCACCTCGATCGGTGCGGCGTACCCCGGCACGGTGATCGGGTCGAGGGCGTACTCGCCGGTGCGGGTCGGGAACGGGCCGGGCGTGCCGGGGTCGACGGCCGCCGCCGGTCCCGGCGCGGGCGCGGGCGGCGGTGCCGCCGTGACGCGCGCGGGTTCCTCGGCGTCGAGCCGCCGGCCGGCTGCCCTGACCTGGAGCCCCTCGGTGCTGCGGACCCCGGGCGAGGCCAGCGCGTACGAGCGCAGGTCGGCGGAGGGGAGCGGCCGGCCCAGCAGGCGGTCGCCGTCCCAGAACTCGACCGCCGCGCCGCCCGCCGGTACCGGGCGCGGTGCGGTCCACACCAGCTCCGTGCCGGTGGACGTCCACCCGGGAGCCGGCGGATCCGCCGCCGCCGCAGCGGCGACCGGGGCCGGTGCGGCGAGGCTCGTCACGAGCAGCGCAGCAGCGACCGGCAGCGTTTTCAGGCGCATGGTGGAATTCCCCTCGCATCGCGTTCGCCCGCACCTTGTCTAGCGCCGACGCGGACGGCACTACAAGCGACAGAAGGCGGGTTTCACCCCAGCTGAAATGGGTGACTCCGGAATGCTTGTGCGGTAGAGGATAACCTTTCCCGCCGCGGTCCACTGTGGAGGGAAGAGGGGTTCCGGGCCCGGCCGCGCCTCGACACCGGTTCCACGTCCGTCGACCCGGGACGGTGGACCGGGTCCCTCCGGTGCCGAGGCGGGCGTCCCCGTCAGGGGCAGGTGGGACCGGCCACGACCGGGTGCGGGTGGGTGCCGTTAGCCTGTGCCGCGTGCGCCTCCCCGCGTCCCGACGACCCGCTGCCCTGGCACTCGCCTGCTGCGCGCTGGCGGCCACCGCCGTGCTCGGTGCCCCGACCGCCCACGGCCAGCCGGGGGCGTGCGGCAACCGGGTGGCCCCGCCCCCGCCGGTCGACACGTCCGAGCAGGTGCCGCCCGGCGGGACGCCGCCCCCGGCGCTGCGGGTGCCCGACGAGCCGGTCGGCGGCGACAAGCTCGGCGGGTGCGGCCTGGTGCTGCCCGCCGACGCCCCGAAGCTCCCGGACGGCCTCACCGCCGCCGGGTGGGTGCTCGCCGACCTGGACTCCGGCGCGGTGCTCGCGGGCCAGGACCCGCACGGCAGGCAGCGCCCGGCGTCGGTGATCAAGGTGCTGCTCGCGGCCGTCGTGGTCGCCGAGCTGCCCGCCGACGCGAAGGTCGTGGCGACCGCCGAGGACACCGCCCAGGAGTGCACGTGCGTCGGCCTGCGCGAAGGCGCGGAGTACACCGTCGACCAGCTCCTCCAGGTGCTGATGATGGTGTCGGGCAACGACGTCGCCCACGCGCTGGCGCGCAAGCTCGGCGGCGTCCCCGCCGCGCTGGCCAAGATGAACGCGCGGGCCGCCGAGTGGGGCGCGCTGGACACCCGCGCGGCGTCGCCGTCGGGGTTGGACGCGCCCGGCATGAGCACGTCGGCCTACGACATGGCGCTGATCTTCCGGGCCGCGCTCAAGCAGCCCCGGATCGCCAGGGCCATCGCCACCCCGGTGGTCGACTTCCCGGCCGCCGACGGCAACGGGACCGTGGTGCTCGGCACCGACAACCGGCTCCTGTCCACCTACGAGGGCGCGCTCGGCGGCAAGACCGGCTTCACCGACGACGCCCGCCACACGTTCGTCGGTGCGGCCCAACGCGGCTCCCGCCGCCTGGTCGTGGTCCTGCTGCGCGGCGAGCCGCAGCCGTTGCGCCTGACGGAGCAGGCCGCGCTGCTGCTGGACTACGGCTTCGCGCTGCCCCCGGCCAACCCGGTCGGCCGGCTGGTGGACGGCGCGCCGAAGACGACGAACCCCACCCCGCCGACCTCCCCGACGTCGGGTGCGATCCCGCCGGCGGAGGTCGCGGGCGCGCAGGACCTGCGCGACCCGGACGCGTTCGGCACGATCGGCCTGCCGATCACGATCGCCGCCGGCACCGGCCTGCTCCTGGGCCTGGTGGTCTACCTCCGCAAGCGCCGCGCCCGCGCGGTCCGAGCCGCCGCCACCCCGGACTGACCCCCTCCCCTCGTCGTGGACCCGGCTGCCGCCGTGGCCAGCCGATTCGAGACATGTCCGAGATCGGTTCCAGGGCGGACGGCGATCGTCGGATCGGCCGCCGGGGGGCGGTGGCGGGGGATCGGAGGGGCCGTGGAGGAAATCGACCCGGTCGGGGCCAGGGGGAGCGCGGACTTCGTGGCGCTGCTGCGGCGGCGCAGGGCGGTGGCCGGGTTGTCCTACCGGCAGCTCGACCGGCGGGCCCGGCAGTGCGGCCGGGCGCTGCCGCCCAGCACCACCGCCTCGATGCTGGGCCGCTCGACGCTGCCGGGGGCCGAGCTGGTCGCCACGTTCGTGCGGGCCTGCGGTGCGGACGCGGAGGAGGTGGACACCTGGCTGACGGCCCGTCTCCGCATCCTGACCACCGCCCTGCCCCGCCCACCGGAACCCACCGTTCCGCCGGCACCCGTCGATCCGACCCTGCTCGACAACCGGCCGAAGCTTGAGCAGCCGGCTGTCACTCTTGAAGCGTCCACGGGGTCTCCGGGCGACCCGCCGGGTTCGGCATTCACCCCGCCGGTCCCGCAGCAACTGCCCGCGTGCCCGGCCGCCCAGGTCGGTCGGAGCCGGCACCTGGCCGAGCTGGACGCGGTGGTCGACGGGACGGTTTCCCCGCTGGTCGTCGTCACCGGGCCGCCGGGGGTCGGGAAGTCCGCGCTGGCCGTGCGGTGGGCGCACCGGGCCGCGCACCGGTTCCCGGACGGGCGGCTCCACCTGGACCTCGCCGACCCGCTCCCGGTGCCCTCCGCCGTGGCGCACCTGCTGGTAGGGCTGGGCGTGCCGGCACCGGCCGTGCCGGACGACGTGCGACAGGCCGTCGCCCTGTACCGCTCGGTGGTCGCGGACCGGCGGGTGCTGGTCGTGCTGGACAACGCCGGGTCGCCCGACCAGGTGCGTCCGCTGCGCCCGTCCGCCCCCGGCTCGTGCACGCTGGTGACCAGCCGCAACCGCCTGACCGCGCTGGCCGTGCACGACGGCGCTCACCTGGTCGGGGTGCCGCCGCTGGCCCGGGACGACGCAGTCCGACTGCTGGCACGGGCGGCGGGCGATCGGCTGGTCGCGGCCGAGCCCGGCGCAGCCGGCGCGGTGGCCGATCTGTGCGACGGCGTGCCACTGGCGTTGCGAGTCGCGGCCACCGTGCTCGACCCGACATCCGACACCCCACTGGCCGACCTGGTGGCAGAGTTGCGCACGGGCGCGCTGAGGGTGCTGGAGGACAGGAGCGACGTGAGCCTGACAGCAACCTTCCACCGGTCGTACGACGCCCTGGACACCCCGTCGAAGCGCCTGTTCCGTTTGTTCGGCACCACACCCCGACCCACGATCACCCCACCGACCGCCGCCGCCGCGCTGAACGTGGACCAGCCACGAGCCCGCACCCTGCTGCGCAACCTCACTCGCCACCACCTCGTGGCGTACCTGGGCAACGACCGCTACCGGGTGCCCGGCCTGCTGCGCGAGTACGCCCGAAGCCGCCCGCCGGTCGTGGAAGGGACGAATCGCCGAGTGAGCGGCCCGTCCGGCACTGCCGCGTGAGGCGCGTGTGCCATCGCCGGAACTCCGGCCCCCACCGCACTCCGAGTGCGGTGGGGGCCGGAGTCATCGCCGCTCGACCGGCGGTCTGTCGATCAGGTGGGGATGTCGGTGTGCGGGACGCCGCAGGTGCCCGAGCTCAGGGTCTCGTTGGCGATGCTGGTGACCTCGCAGACGGTGATCGTCAGCCTGCCGTTCTCCTCGAAGCTCTTGTTCAGGTTCGTCCAGCCACGGGCCTTGCCCAGGCTGTTGTAGATGACGCCGCTCCGGTAGTCCCCGTCGGGGGACTCGTACAGCCAGGAGATGGCCACCGGGGAGTTGTTCGCGTTCTCGTCCCGCAGCCAGAACCATTCGCCGTAGGACACGAAGCACCCGTAACCCAAGGGGACCAAGCCGTCCGTTTCGGCGCAGTACACGCCCGTTTGGCCGGGACCGCTGTCGGACGCGTCCACGGTGGGCTGCCACCCGTCCGCAGCGTGGGCGGTGCCGGTCAGCGACAGCACCAGGGTCGGCACGGCGACCAGGGCGGACAGCGCCGAGAGCAGTCGGTTCTTCTTCATGGGATGATCTCCGATTTCCGTGACGTGCGGTGTCCGTCAGGCCGGAGCGGCTGTGGTCCGACCGACTCCGAGCGTGGCCACGGTTCCGGGGTGCGGACAAGGCGGAATCACGTTCCGATGTGTTCGAACAAGGGGACCCGGTTGTTTCGAACGTCCTGAGCACAAGTCGCTTTCAGCGGGACGGGACCGAACCGCGTGCCGTGTTGATCACTGGAACGGCGGTCGCCGGAGTTGCGCCGCCCGGCCACGCTGTGGGGCATGAGCAGAGGCATGGGGGAGGGGCCGGCCGGGCTGCCGCTGGAAGCACCACAGCCACCCCCGGCCGGCACGGCGGCCGAGTTCACGGCTGCGCTGCGCGCGTTGCGGGCGTGGTCCGGCCTGACCTACCGGCAGGTGGAGGGGAAGACGACCGCGCTCGGCGAACCGATCCCGACCAGCACGATCGCGACCACGCTGGGCCGGGCCACGTTGCCGCGTGAGTCGTTCGTCGCCGCGTTCACCCGCGCGTGCGGCCTCGGTGACGACGAGGTCCGCCTGTGGTTGGACGCCCGCGCCCGCATCGCCATCGGCGACCAGGCTCAGCCCGGCGACCACACCCACGGCGACGAGGACGCCGATGGCGAAGCGGAGGACGTTCCTCGGCCGGAGGAACCCGTCGCTCCCGGGTTCCGGTGGTGGCGTCGAGCGGGAAGCGTGGTCGCAGCGATGAGTGTCGGCGTCCTGGGCACCCTGGGCGTCCAGGCGCTCCTGTCGAACGCGGACACCCGACACCCGGCACCTCCCGGCACGGAATCCGTTGCGGGGTTGAGAATCCTGGCCGCAGGCAGTTGGGCGCGTATCCACCCGGCCCGAACGCCGGAACTGTGCGTCACCGAGGGCAAGGAGCGCAGGGGGCGCTACGAGACGGAGATCGCCGTTCAACGTCCCTGTGCGCAAACCGTCTCGCCGCGCACGTTCATCGAACCTCTGGGTGACAACGCGGTGCAGATCCAGTGGCACCACCCGAAGCACAGCATCGGGTGCCTGACCGTGCTGCTCGAAGGAGTCGGCTCGAACCTGGTCGAGCCACGGGAGGACTGCGCCGACGACAACCCGGCGCAGCGCTTCAGGATCGAACCGATCGGTCCGCCGGCAGCAGCCCACTTCCGCATCCGCCCGGCTGCCGGTGATCAGTGCTTGAGCCTGCGCGACCAGGACACCACCGATGGCGCGGAGATCGTCCGAGGCCGTTGTTCCGGTGCCGCCGACCAGGAATTCCTGATCGAACTCATTCCGCCGCCGTGACGACCTCGTGCGTGACGACCTCGTGCGTGGCGAGCTCGGCCCGCTGTTCGGGCTGCTGCTGGAGGCGTACAAGGCGATCACGGCGATCACGGCGATCGTGCCCCTGCTCGACGGGGTGTGAGACGGCGGCCGGTCGTGGCCCCTCATCAGGGGGGACGGTCGGCGGGCCCAGGGGGGTGGGGCCCGCCGACCGGGATCGCGGTGCGGGAACCGACGTCGACACGGCCCGCGCGCCGGCCGCTCCGGATCACCGGGGGGACCGACCCGCCGATCCGGTCGGTGCGGCGGGGTGACCGGTTCCGCGTCCTCGACGCCCCCTGGCCGGGCCAGTGTGCCCGACCGAATGCCCGAATCTCTTCGGTAGCGCTTGAACGCCCTGGTCGGAACAGCTATGACAGGTCCCGCCCGATCACGAGGAAGAGTCGGAGACGGGGCGATGGCCACAGAATTCCGCCTGCTGGGCAACATCGAGGCGCACCTCGACGGGAACCCGGTCGACATCGGGCACAGCCAACTGCGCGCGGTCTTGGCGGTGCTGCTGGTCGAAATCAACCGCACGGTGTCCGTCGACCGGTTCATCGACCGGGTCTGGGGTGCCCGACGCCCGCTGCGCCGCCCGCGCAACGGGGTGCAGCACGGCATCTCCCTGCTCCGCAGCGCGCTCGCCGACGTGCCGGGGGTCGCCATCACCTGGCAGGCGACCGGGTACCGGCTCAGCGCCGACCCCGACACCGTGGACCTGCACCGGTTCCGCGCCGAGGTCGCGCAGGCGCGGGCCACCGGTGACGACGCCGACGCCGCCGCGCTGTTCGCGCAGGCCCTGGCACGGTGGGAAGGCGAGCCGTTCGCCGGTCTGGACACCCCGTGGTTCACCACGCTGCGCGACTCGGTCCTCCAGGAGCACCACACCGCCCAGCTCGACCTCACCGACCTGCACCTGCGGCAGGGCCGTCACGCCGCGCTGCTGCCCGAGCTGACCGCCCGCAGCCACCGCCACCCGCTGGACGAACGCCTGGCGGGCCAGGTGGTCCTGGCCTACTACCGCAACGGCCGCGCCGCCGACGCCCTGACCCACTACCGGCACCTCCGGCAGCGGCTCGCCGACGAGCTGGGCACCAACCCCGGCCCCGCCCTGCAACAGCTGTTCCAGCAGGTCCTCACCGCCGACCCGGCGCTGGCCGCCCCCGCCGCCGAGCGCGTGCCCGTGCCCCGGCACCTGCCCGCGCCGCCGAGGCTGTTCACCGGGCGCACCCGGGAACTCGCCCACCTCACCGCCGCCCTGGACGACCGGGCCGAGGCGGGCGGCGCCGTGGTGATCTCGGCGCTCGCCGGCGCCGGTGGCATCGGCAAGACCTGGCTCGCGCTGACCTGGGCCCACCGACACCTGGACCGGTTCCCCGACGGTCAGCTCTTCGTGGACCTGCACGGGTTCAGCCCGTCCGGGCGGCCGACCGACCCGGCGGACGCGCTGCGCGGGTTCCTCACAGCCCTGGGCGCCGACCCCGGCAGCCTCCCGCCGGGCCTGGACGACCTGGCCGCGCGCTACCGCGACCTGGTCGCGGGCCGGCGGGTGCTCGTGGTGCTGGACAACGCCGCCTCCGCCGAGCAGGTCGTCCCGCTGCTGCCGGGCAGCCCGACCTGCACCGTGCTGGTGACCGGCCGCCGCCGGCCGGCCTCCCTGATCGACCGGCACGGCGCGCGCCACCTGCCCCTGGGCGTGCTGACCCGGGCCGAGGCGCGGGACCTGCTGGCCGGACGCCTCGGCGCGGGCCGGGTCGCCGCCGAGCCCGCCGCCGTGGACGAGCTGGTCGAGCTGTGCGGGGGCTACCCGCTGGCCCTGTCGATCACCGCGCGCAACGCCGCCACCCGCCCCGGCCTCGCGCTCGCCGAGATCGCCGCCGAGCTGCGCGAACTGGGTCTGGAGGTGCTCGACCACGACACCGACCCCGCCGCCAGCCTGCCCACGGTGCTGTCCTGGTCGCTGCGCCGGCTGACCGACGAGCAGCGCACCGTGTTCGCGCTGGCGGGCATCGCCCCCGGTCCCGACACCACGCGGGCCGCCGTGGTCGCCCTGACCGGCCTGCCCCCGGCCCGCGTGCACCGGGCGCTGTCCGCCCTGGAGGAGGCGTCGCTGGTCGAGCGCCGGCCGCACGGCCGGTACGCCATGCACGACCTGGTCCGCGACTACGCCGCCGCCACCGCGCACCGCACCGTGTCCGACGACGAGCGGCAGGCGGCGCCGGCCCGGGTGATGGACTTCCACCTGCACACCGCGCACGCCGCCGACCGCCTGCTGGAACCCCAGCGCCCGCTCGTGCCGCCCTGCCCTCCCACGCCGGGCGTCCAGCCCCTCCCGCTGCCCGACACCGCAGCCGCGATGGCCTGGCTGGAGGCCGAGCACGCCACCCTGCTGGCCACCCAGCGCGCCGCCGCCGACCTCGGCCGCCACCACCTCGTCTGGCACCTGGCCTGGGCGCTGGACATCTTCCACTTCCGGCAGGGGCACCTGCACGACGCCCTCGCCGCCTGGCGGGCCGCGCTGGACGCCGCCGCGCACCTGCCCGACCCCACCGCCCTCACCCGCGCCCACCGGCTCCTCGGCCGGGTGTGCTCCCGGCTGGGCCTGCACGAGGAGGCCACCGCGCACCTGGGGGAGGCCCTCGACGTGGCCGCGCGCCACCACGACGTCGCCGAGCAGGCGCACACCCACCGGGTGCTCGCGTTCGCCTCGGCGGGGCGGGGCGACGACCGGCGTGCCCTGCACCACGCACGGCACGCCCTCGACCTCTACCGCCCCCTCGGCCGGCCGACGTGGGAGGCCGACGCGCACAACCAGGTGGGCTGGTACGCCACGCGCCTGGACGAGCACGACATTGCCGACGAGCACTGCCGGACGGCCCTCGCCCTGCACCGCCGGCACCACAACACCGACGGCGAGGCCGCCGCCCTGGACAGCCTCGGGCTCATCGCCCACCGCACCGGCGACCACCGGCAGGCCGTGGACCACTACCGCCGGGCGCTGGCCCTGTGCCGGGACCTCGGCCACAGCTCCCAGGTCGCGGACACCCTCGACAGCGTGGGCCACCCCTACGCCGCCCTCGGGTGGCACGACGAGGCCCGCGAGGCGTGGCGGGAGGCGTTGGAGCTGTACCGGGAGCAACAGCGCGAAGCCGACGTCGACCGCGTCGAACGGCAGCTCGACGCCCTCGACAGCACCCCGGCGACCTGACCGCCCGCACGGGTCACACCATGATCGGCCGTCCGCAGTCGCCGCAGAACCGCGCCCCCGCCGGCCACTCCCGGCCGCACGAGCCGCAGCGGACGGCCGGGCCCTCGGGCACCCGTTCGACGGTCCGGGGTTCCTCCTGCACCGACGACCCGTAGACGCTGACGCTGGACTGGCGGGAGATGACCGCGATCCGCAGCAGGTCCTCCACGGCGAGGTCCTGCTTCACCCGGACCACGCCGTCACCGGGCTCGCCGACCACGTCGACCAGTCGCAGCAGCTGGGTCAGCACCTCGTCGTTGCCCAGTCCGGTGGCCAGCACCACCGCCCGGCCCCACCGCGCCGCCGCGCCCGCCAGGTCGCCGCACCCGTGGGCGTCGTAGCCCTCCATCACGGCGCGGGCCAGCTCGGCCTGCCCGGCGTAGTGCGCGAGCGCCGGGTCGACCCGGCTGGAGAGGGCGGACTCGTCGGTGTAGTGCACGATCACCGCCTTCGGCCTGCCCGCCTTGACGTGCCCGGCGTGCTCGGGCGGGCGCATCTCCAGGTCGATGCGGGCCACCCGGAGGTCCGTGCCGCGCTCCGCGTCGTCCGCGCGGTCGAGCGCGAGGCGCAGGTGGTACTCGCGGGTCTCCGCACCCCAGGAGCCGGTGGGGAACGCGGTGGTGCGCTCGTCGAGCGGGACGCCGACCAGGTCGGCCTCCGCCGGGTGGGTCTGGCGCAGGAAGCCGAGGCGGGCCCCGGCGGTGGTGCTCACCAGGATCCGCAGCTCCGGCACGTGCTTGGCCATGGCGGTGCGGGTCATCGCGGCGAAGTCGTCGACGAGGTCGTCGGGGCGGCGGATCGCGTCGGCGGTGCCGTTCATCGCCTCGGCGATGCGCACCAGCTCCGAGGGCAGCCAGTCGGTGCCGATGCCCCGGGCGTCGCAGGAGAAGTCCGCGCGGTGCTCGTCCAGCACGCGGTCGAGCTCCTCGGCCGGCTCGCCGTTCTGGCCGTCGGTCAGCAGGATGACGTGCCGCACGGCGTCGGGGTGCTCGCGCAGCAGCCGTCCGGCGAGGGCCAGCCAGCGGCCGATGGCCGTGCCGCCCGACGCGGTCAGCTTCCGCACCGCCGCCCTGGCCTCCTTGCGGGTCTTCGGGTTCGCCGTGGCCAGCCCCTGCGCCGGGTAGACCTGCCGGGCCCGCTCGGTGCCCGCGACCACGGCGAACAGCGCGCCGTCGCGCAGCGCGCCGATCGCGGCCCTGGTGCCCTGCCGGGCCGCCGAGATCTTGTTCGCCGGGTAGGACATCGAACCCGAGCAGTCGACCACGATCACCTGGGCCACGTCCGGCAGCGCGCCGGCGGCCTCGGGCACCCGGGCCCGCACCACGAGCGCCGCGTGCACCTCGTCCTCGGCCGGCGACAGGTAGGGGTTCTGGGTGACGAGCAGCTCGAACTCGGGTCGGTCCGGCACGGGGTCCCCCTCGGGTCAGCGGAACGTGAACGGGCGGTGCTGGTTGGCCAGGTCGACCAGGTCGGAGCGGTCGGCCCGCTCCCCGGCCTGCCGCGCCAGCGCCCGGTAGCACCTCTCCAGCAGGGCGCGCAGGGCGGTCTCGGGGCCACCGGTGGCGGGGCCCAGGCCGAACCGGGCCTCGTGCACCACGGCCTCAAGCCGGGTGCGCGACTCGCCGGCCGGGGCACCGCCGTCCAGGTGGAGCGCCGCCAGCCGGGTGGCGGCCTCGGCCAGGTCCGCCGCGCTCGGCCGGGACCCGTCCGCGAGCCGCTCGCCGAGCACCCGCACGGCGGCGATCCGGGCCGCGTCGTGGTGCCGGGAGATCGCGGGCGTCTCGTCCAGCAGGGCCACCGCGCCCGCCCGGTCGCCGCGCGCGAGGTGGGCGCGGGCCAGCCCGAACACCGCGCCGGCCACCGACCGGTCGCGCCGCCACACGGCGAGGTAGTGCGACTCGGCCGCCGCCGGGTCGCCGATGCGCTCGGTGCAGTAGGCCAGGGCGAGCCGGGGCACGATCTCGCCCGGCAGCGCGGCGTAGACGTCGTCGAAGCGCGCCCGCGCCGCGTCGAGGTCCGGCTCGTCCTGGGCGAGCAGCACCAGGCCGTCGTGCCACCACAGCCGCCAGTCCGGGGTGCCGCCCACCCGCTCGCGTGCCTGCGCCAGGGCGGCGCGGGCCGCGTCGAGGTCGTCGGCGGCCAGCGCCGCGCGGCAGCGGGCGAACGCGGCCTCCGCGCCGGGCAGGTCGGCCTCGACCAGCACGGCCAGCAGCCGCGCCGCGTCGTCGGTGGCCGCGTCGAGCAGCGCCGCCACCGGGTCGGCGGAGTGCACCCTCGGCGCGGGCAGGCCGACCGCGACGGCCCGGGGCGACGGCGTGCCGACGTCCAGCGGCAGGTCGGCGAGGCGGACCCCGGCCGGGCGGCGCGTCCAGCGGGTCAGCGGCGGCACCGCGCCCAGCCCGGCGTCCAGCGGCACCGCGTTGGACTCGAACACCTCCGACGGCTCCGGGCGCGGCCGGCCGTCGCGCAGCGCGGCGATCTCCCGCTGCACGCCGCGCAGCTGGTCGGCCATCTCCGCCGCGCCGCCGAACCGCCGGGCCGGGTCGGGGTCCTTGGCCCGCGCGCACAGCCGGCGGAACGACTCGATGCCGGGTGCGATCCGCTGCTGGTCGCGCAGGTGCTGCTCGGCGGGCACCTGCTGGCCGGTGTGGTCGGCGGTGGCCCGGTAGAGCTGGTGCAGGGTCTCGCCGACGGTGTGCACCTCCGAGCGC
Source organism: Actinosynnema sp. NPDC050436 (assembly GCF_040655415.1). Classification (NCBI taxonomy): domain Bacteria; kingdom Bacillati; phylum Actinomycetota; class Actinomycetes; order Pseudonocardiales; family Pseudonocardiaceae; genus Actinosynnema; species Actinosynnema sp. NPDC050436. The sequence continues at coordinate 295,471 of NZ_JBFAJV010000007.1, forward strand.
ACGGTCAGCCCGTGCTCGGCGATCTCCGCGCGGGACACCTGGAACTGCGGGGTGCCGACGACCTGGCTGGTGCGGTCGTCGGCCCGGCGCACCCCGCCGAGGTCGATCAGCTTGACCCGGTTGGCGCGGCTGCCCTGCCCGTCGGGCCGCATGATCACGTTGTCCGGTTTGAGGTCGCAGTACAGCAGGCCGCGCTCGTGCAGGTGGTCCAGCGCGGCCAGCACCTGGAGCACGCAGGTGATCACGTGCTCGGTCAGCAGCGGTTCGCTGAGCACGCCCCGCCCGTGCTGGGCGTGCGCGGCCACCGCGCTGAGCGGGAGCCCGCTGACGTACTCCATCACGATGTAGTCGCGCGTCTCGCCGGTGTGCGCGTCCGGGTGCGCGACGAAGTTGTAGACCCCGACGATGTTGGGGTGGTCGATCTGGGTGAGCGCCCACAGCTCGGACTGCGACAGCGCGGTGTCGGCGGTGTCGATCAGCCCCTTGAGCACGCACAGGCGGCCGTTGAGCCGGGCGTCCTTGGCCAGGTACACCCACCCCAGGCCGCCCCGGTCGATGCAGCCCAGCACCTCGTAGCGCTGCTCCACCAGGTCGCCGGGCTCCAGGCTGGGCAGGAACGAGAACGGCTTGCCGCACGCCAGGCAGTAGCCCGCGCCGCCGGCGGGCAGCCGGTTGCGGTCGGGGCACTTCTCGCCGGCGCACCGCCGCTTGCGGTCCGGGACGCGGAAGTCGGTGAGGATGCGGCTGGACGGGTCGGGGAAGTCGAACACCGGCAGCGCGTACGGGTCGCTCTCGCGGGAGCGCCGCGAGGCACCGGGACCGGCCCCCGACGCCGCCGACCCCGCCGCGGTCGTCATGGAGGCCCCGGTCGCCGGCTGCGGAGCCGCCGAGGTCTCCGGCGGCCGGTCGCAGGTGTCGCAGTACCCCGTCTCGTCGATCGAGCCGGCGCACGCGCCCCTGGTGCAACGCGTCACGTGGTCCCCTCCTGGTCGATCGCGCGGCGCACCGCGTCCTGGTAGGCCCGGACGGCGGCGTGCGCGCCCGCCCGGTCGCCGGCGAGCGCGTCCTCGGCACGCCGCAGCGCCTCGCCCAGCGCCGGGTCCTCGGCCAGCCCGTGCTCACCCACCCTGGTCCGCAGCACGCCGAGCAGCCCCCGGTCGTCGGCGAGCGCCCGCGCCCGCCGGACCCGCCGCTCGGCCCGCGCCAGCGCGCGCTCGAAGTCGCCCAGCCGCCGGGCCACCGCCGCCGGGTCGAGTCGCGCGGCCTGGCGCAGCGCGCCCAGCCGCACGTGCCACCGGGCGTTGTCGGGCAGCCCGGCGACCCGGACGGCGAACGCGTCCACGACCGTGGCCACCGACTCCGAGGCCAGCTCGCGGGCCGCCGCCGACCCGCCGGGCCCGTCCTGCCGGAAGCCCAGCACCAGCCGGCCGCCGGCCGCCAGCACCGGCCGGATCACCTCGTCCAGCAGGGCGCCGGGGTCGTCGGCCTCGTCCACGCCGTCCAGCACGATCGTCATCGGGGGAGCGCCCGCGCGCAGCCGGTCCGACGGGCTCTCGGCGGCGTCCACCGCCAGCCCCGCGCGGCCGACGACCCGCGCCGACACCTCGCCCGCCGTGCACCCGCCGACGTCCAGCGCCAGGTCGACGCCGGGCGCGTCGCCCGCCTCGGACCGCGCACCGGACACCGCGACCGCCTGCCGCACGGCGTCGAGCTCGTCACCGAGCACGACCAGCACCGCCGCGCCCCGGTGCCGCCGGCCCAGCCACTCGGCCAGTTCGGCAACCGTGCCCGCCGGCACGCCCCGGACGTCGGCGAACAGCGGGTCGATGCCGGTGTCGCCGACGATCCACCGGGCGACCGGCGGCAGGTGGGCGGCGACCACGTCGACCGGGATCATCCAGGACAGGCCGGCCGTGGCGCCGTGGTGGGCGACCACGACGCCCAGCACGTGCCCGGTGGCCGAGTCCGCGACGCCCGCGCCGCTGAACCCGACCCGCACCGGCGGCTCGGTCGCCGACCTCGGGTTCATCTGGAGCCACTCCGCGCCGGAGTGCCCGGACAGCGTCAACCTCGCCCACACGCCCAGGTCCAGGCCCTGCGGGTGGCCCAGCACGTGCACGGTCCGGTCGAAGGTCAGCGCTACCCGGCGCAGCGTGGCGACGTGCTCCCGGGGCTGCGGCACGGCCAGGCGCAGCAGCGCGACGTCGCCGTGCCCGTCCTCGTCGGGCGGCACGAACAGGCCCCTGATCACCTGGGCGGGCGAGCTGGGGGTGCCCGCGACCTCCACCATGTCGGCGACCAGCCCGTCGTGCCCGGCCACCACGTGCGCGCAGGTCAGGACGTGGGCGCGGTCCACCAGCACGCCCGCGCCCAGCACCGGGCCCGTCCCGCCCCGGCGGATGCGGACCCGCCAGGGTTCCCGGCCGGCGCGCGGCGGGGGCGGTTGCTGGTCGGTCATCGGTGGCAGAGTAGGCAGCCGCGATCCCGTGAGCACCGCTGTTCGACGGGGCGACAACCATTCGGCCCAGTGGAAATTTCCGGTGCCGGGCGCTTCTCCGCGATCTTCGCAGCGCGGCTGCTCCGAGTGCCGGACACGCCGTTGGTGTGATGCGCGGCACGGGGACGCGAGGGGGTGCTGCGGCGGATCAGGGGTGTGACCGAGGAAGAGTTCCAGCGGTTCGCGGAGTCCGGCACCGCCGCGATCCGCCGCACCGCCTACCGGATGTGCGGCGACCGGCACGCCGCCGACGACCTGACCCAGGCGACGCTGACGAAGCTGTTCGTGGCGTGGCCGAGGCTGGCGCGGGACGTCAACCTCGACGCCTACGCCCGCAAGGTGCTGCTGCGCACGGCGATCGACGAGGGGCGGCGGCCGTTCCGCAGGCACGAAACAGCGGTGGGGGAGCTGCCGCCGGTGGCCGCGCGCCCGGCCGGCGTGGAGGACGTGCTGGACGTGCGGGCCGCGCTGCTGCGCCTGCCGCCCCGGCAGCGCGCGGCGGTCGTGCTGCGCTACTGCGCCGACCTGAGCCTGGCGGAGACCGCGCGGCGGATGGGCTGCGCCGAGGGCACGGTCAAGAGCCAGGCCGCGAAGGGGTTGACCGCGTTGCGCGGGTTCCTGGCGGTGGACGCCGACCGGACGGCCGCGTGACGGTGTTCGGCGGTGCTCAGGGGGTTTCGCCCACGACGCGCAGCAGGCTGTCGACCATGGCGTCGGCGTCCGGCGGTTCCGGCGTGCCGCCGAGGGCTTCGGTCACCCGGTTCATCGCGGAGGTGATGGCGCGGGCCTCCTCGGGCGTGACGTGCTGCGCGAACACCTCGCGGATCGCGCCCAGGAACGTGGTGGTGGAGTTGCGCAGCACCTCCCGGCCGTGGTCGGTGAGCGCCGCGTAGGTGATGCGCAGGTTGTCGGGGTCGCCCTGGCGCTCCACCAGGCCCTGCCCGGCCATCGCCGTGACGACCTGGCTGATCGCGCTGCGTGACACGAACACCTGCCGTGCCAGCTCGTTCATCGGCAGCCGGCCGCCCTCTGTGGCACCCAGGCGGGAGAGCACCTCGCCCCACGTCAGGGTCAGGCCCGCGTGCTCGCGCAGGACGGCCTCGATCCGCCGGGCGGCCAGCGTCTGCGCCTTCCAGGTCGCCATCCACGCGAAGAACCGGTCGTCCACCAGCTCGGAGATCTCGTCCCGCACCCGGCAGACCCTACCGGACAACCGTTCGACCTGAATGGTGAAGATCTGTATGGTTCAGTCCTTCATCAACTAGGGGAGGTCCGGATGGCGCGGAACGGTTCGCGGTGGGCGCTGGCGGCGATGCTGGCCGCCGCCGCGATGGACCTGGTCGACACGACGATCGTCGCGGTGGCCGCGCCGGCGATCCGCGCCGACCTGGGCGCGAGCGCCGCCGAGGTGGAGTGGGCGGTCGCCGGCTACGCGCTGGCGTTCGGGGTGGGGCTGGTGGCCGGGGCCCGGGTGGGCGACCGGTACGGCCGGCGGCCGGTGTTCCTCGCCGGGGTGGCGGCGTTCGTGGTCGCCTCGGCCGCCTGCGGGCTCGCGCCCGACCCGGCGGTGCTGGTCGGCGCGCGGGTCGTGCAGGGGCTGGCGGCGGCGCTGATGATCCCGCAGGTGCTCACCGTCATCCAGGTCTCCGTGCCGCCCGCCCGGCGGGCCGGGGCCTTCGCCGCGTACGGGGTGACGGCGGCGGTCGGGACCGTGTCCGGCCCGCTGCTCGGCGGCCTGCTGGTCGAGGCGGACCTGCTCGGGCTGGGCTGGCGGCCGGTGTTCCTGGTCAACGTGCCCGTCGGCGTGGTGGCGTTCCTGGTCGCGGCGGTGGCGGTGCCCGACTCGCGCGCGCCCCGGGCCGAACGCCTGGACGTGCCGGGCACGCTCCTGCTGACCGCCGGCGTGGTGGCGGTGCTCCACCCGCTGGTGCACGGCCCGCAGCACGGGTGGCCGTGGTGGACGGTGGCGTTGCCGGTGGGTTCGGTCGCGGTGTTCGCCGCATTCGTTGCGTGGCAACGAGGTGCGCGGTCACCATTGGTTCCGCTGAGCCTGTTCCGGCAGCGCGGGTTCGTCGGCGGCGCGTGCGCGCAGGTCGCGCTGTACGCGGGGGTGACCGGGTTCTTCCTGGTGCTGGCGCTGGAGTTGCAGACCGTGCACGGGTTCAGCGCGCTGCGCACCGGGGTCACGTTCGTGGCGTGGTCGGCGGGTGTCGCGGTGGCGTCCGGGTTCTCCGGGCCGCTCGCCGCCCGGTTCGGCCGGCGGCTGCCGGCGGCGGGTGCCCTGGTGCTGTGCCTGGGGATGGCGGCGCTGCTGCTCGCGACCGGGTCCGTGCACGGGGGGTGGGGCCTGGCACCCGGCCTGGTCGTGGCGGGGGTCGGGATGGGCCTGGTGGCACCGACCCTGGTCGAGGTGTCGTTGCGGGAGGTCGGCGTCGAGCACGCCGGCACGGCGTCGGGGGTCGTCGCGACGGCGGGCCAGCTCGGCGGCGCGCTCGGCGTGGCGGGCCTGGGCGCGGTGTACCTCGGCGGTGGCCTGGCGGTGGTGCTGTGGTGCGAGGTGGCGGTGTTCGCGCTGGCCGCCGCCACGACCCTGCTCATCCCGCACACCGCCACCCGCTGAGCAGTGCCCGCAACGACGACGGCCCGGCCCACCGCGAACGGTGGGCCGGGCCACGCCCGGTGTCGGACGCGGTCACACCACGCGCGGGGTCGGAATTGGGGTCAGAACTGGACGCTCCACGCGTCCAGGTAGCCGACGTCCTGCGGGCCGACGTCCTGGAGCTTCAGCTTCCAGGTGCCGTTGGCCACCTCCGACGAGGCGTTCACGGTGTAGGTGGTGAGGATGTTGTCCGCCGAGTCGGCGGACGAGTTCTTCAACCGGTACGTGGAGCCGTCCGGAGCCACCAGGTCCAGGACCACGTCGCCCCGGTAGGGGTGCTTCACGTCGACGTTCACCTTCAGCGCGGACGGGGCGTTGCCCGCCTGGCCGGAGACGGTGACCGGGCTGGTCACGGCCGCGCCGTTGTCCGGGATGTCGAGGTTGTCGGTGTTCTCGAACTTCTTGCCGACGGGCGGGGTGGTCCCGCCGGTCTGCTGGTTGATCCACGCGAGGTTCGCGGCGATGCCCGTGTACAGGGTCGTCGTGGCGCACTCGCCGTTGTTGTCGCCCGGTCCGTGCGTCTCGCCGACCAGCGTCCAGTTGCCCCGCGTGCCCACCAGGGCCGGGCCGCCGGAGTCGCCGTGGCACGCCGAGTGCGTGCGGTCGCCCGAGACGCAGACGTCGGTGGACGCGCCGCCGCCCGCCGCGCACCGGCTGGACGCCAGGATGGTCAGGTCGATCTCCTGGAGCGTGGACGGGTTGGCGCAGGACGGCCAGCTCGTGCAGCCGTAGCCGATCAGCCGGACCGGGCTGCCGGCGGCCGGGTTCGCGGTGGCCATCGGCACCGGGGTGTAGGTCGACGCCTGCGACAGGTGCATCAGGGTCAGGTCCGTGCCCGGCCGGTTGACCACGCGGTCGACGCTGCGGACCTCGCCGCCGGAGCTGCGGGTGTTCGACCCGAGCCGGGCCGAGCCCGCGCTGCCGCAGTGCGTCGCGGTGACGATCCACTGCGGTGCCACCAGGCTGCCGCCGCAGCCGTTGCTCATCTGGGCGTGGAACGGGTAGACCTCGGTGGCGTTGTGGCCGCCGATGACCTGCACCTCCACCGGCGGGTCGTCGGGCGCGGCGACGGCGTCGTGCCCTGCGCCGGTGACCAGCGCCAAGGCCATGGCCACGAATGCGGCACGGCTCAGCAGGCGAGCGGTTCTCATGGGTCTGCCTCTCGGTCGCGCTGCAGGGAACCGCGCGGACACCGGGAAGGGCGGGTCGCGCGGGCGGCCCGGGGGCGCGTACCCGGTCGCCTCTGCACCTTTGCGCGCCGGCTCCTCGCGCGGGTCATTCAAGCTGGGCATCCACCGGGTTTATGGCTTCCGGCCGGTGTGTCCGCTACCCGGACACACCGGCTCCCACCAGCGCGTACTGTGATTTCCGAAAGCGTCGGAGGGCTTATTCGTCCCATAGTGCGAAACGAACTGTGAACTGGTGAATGGGAGTGTTCGGCGGAATGGGACATAACCGGAAAAAGGCGGGTGCGCCCCCTTGTCGGGACACACCCGCCCTTTTCCGTCAGCCGGTCAGCTGATCGTGAAGTCGTCCGCGTAGATCGACGGCTGGCCGTACCAGCCGTGCACGTAGACGGTGACCTGGCCCGAGGAGCCGGCGGTGAACGGGACGGACAGCTGCGTCCAGTCGTTCGCCGACGTCCACGCGCTGCCGGTCGCCCCGCCGCTCACACCGATGAACGCGTAGTTGCCGCGCACCCACGCCTTGAGCGTGTACGCCTTGCCCGGCGTGACGGTGACCGTCTGGGACGCCTGCCCGTTGCCCGCACCGCTGGGCGTCACCTGGAGCGCGTGCGTGCCCGAGTGCGCCGGGGTGCTGACGATCGCGTCGCCCGGGGCCGTCCACGGGGACAGCGCGCCGTCCTCGAACCCGCCGTTGACCACCGCGCCGCCCGGCACGGTGCCCTTGACCTTCACCGTGAACGACGCGGAGTGCGTCGCCGTGGGGCTGGTGCCGGTCACGGTGAACGAGTAGTCGCCGGGCACCGCGCCGGCCGCCGCCGCGACGGTCAGCGTCGCCGACCCGCCCGCCGTGACGCTGGACGCCGACAGGGTGGCGGTGACACCGGTGCGCGCCGGTCCCGCCGTGAGGGTCACCGTCTCGGCCTTGCCGGACGCGACGGCCGTGCTCACGGTCGCGGTGGTCGAGCCGCCCGGGTCGATCGCCGCCGACGACGGGGAGACGCCGAGGGTGAAGTCGTTGACCGGGTTCGGGGTCCCGCCACCGCTGAACGGCGCGAAGATCCGGGTGAACTCCCACGTGCTCTGCGGGATGCCGGAGCAGTTGTCGGCCGCCGAGCCGCCGGGGCAGCCGCCGTTGTCGCGCTGGAGCGCCCAGAACGACAGCGTGTTGATGCCCTTGGCGACGGCCCAGTCGTAGACGGTGCGGGCGTCGGCGATCTGGAAGGTCTCGGAGGGGCCGTAGTCGTCCACGCCGATCATCTCGGTCACGCCGACCATCGCCCACCGCTGGGCCTCGGTCTTGCCCGGCCACAGCGTGCCGAGCTGGGTGACCAGGCCCTGCGCGGCGGTCTTGGTGTCCTCCGCCATCTGGTGCTGCCCGCCGTCGTAGTAGTCGAACGTCATCAGGTTCACGACGTCGATGCGCGCGTTGTTGGTGACGGCGTTGCGCAGCACCGCGAGGCCGCTGGGCGCGAGCCCGGTCGGGGTGGTGGGCAGGGTGTAGGAGAACTGGATGGTGCGGCCGTTGGCGGCGGCCCAGTCCTGGGTCAGCTTGATCGCCTTGTTGCGGCGGTCGATGCCCGCCGCGTTGTCCAGCGCCTCGACCTCGATGTCCAGGTCGAGCCGGCTCACGTCGTAGGTGGTGATGACGTTCTGGAAGGCGGCGGCGATCTTGGCCACGTCGGTGCAGCTGTCGGCGATCTCGGTGCCCGTGTGGTCGGCGGTGTAGCCGCCGAAGGACGGGATCGCGTCGCCGCCGTTGGCGCGCAGCGCGGCGATCTCGGCACCGAACACGCCCGACGACACCGGCATCCCGGCGTCGCCGTTCCACAGCGGCGTGCAGGAGCCCTTCGTCGCGGTCTGGAGGAACGCGAAGGTCAGGTACTTCGCGCCGGACTGCTGGGCGAGGGTGGCCGGGTTCTCGCCGGTCCACGCCTCGAAGTAGGGCGCGAACACGCGGGCGGGCAGCGGCTTGGCGGCGGTGGCGCGCGGTGCCGCGCCGGCGGTCGTGGGCAGCAGGGACAGGGAGGTGAGCAGGGCCACCAGGAGTACCAGGGCTCTGGTCGGACGCATGAGCGCTCCAGGCAGGGGAAGGGACGCGGGCCCGGTGGGGGTCCGGCGGTGGCGGCCGGCCCTCAGAATTGGACTAGACCACATGGGTTGTCAAGACGTCTCGCGGTATGCGGCATACGTCGTGAAATGTCCGCTGTCGTGCGAGAAGTCCGCTGTGCGGTCCAGAGTGGACAGACGGTCTGGAGGGTGGGAACCCGGGTCGCGATGCGCCCCGGGCGCGGGGTCGTCCGCACCCGGGGAGCGACCGTGCGAGGTCAGGAACCGCAGAAGTAGTTGCTGCCGCCGCCCGGCAACTGGTCGTCACGGGTCCAGCCGCGCACGCCAGTGCGACCGTTGCGGAGGTAGGTCCACGTGGCGTTCGTGCCGTTCTCGCGGGTGTAGCAGTAGTAGTCCAACCGGTCGGACGGCTGGCTGGAGCCCAGCGCCGTGCAACTGGTCGAGGAGCCCGTGCGGATGCGGGCTCCGGCGTTCGCCCCGGTGATGCCGGAGATCGGGTCGTGGTTGGGCGGCGTGCCGCTGCCGCACGCCCAGTGCTGCGGCGTGACCCCGTCGCCCTTGGGCGCGGCCCCGGCGGGTGCGGAGAGCAGGACGGCGGGCACGGCGACGGCGGCCACCGCGACCGCGACCCTGGTGATGGTGTTCATGGCAATCCCCCTGCGAATGGAACGGGTGGAGCGGAATCGACCTTCCTCCCTGCGGGTGAACCTGGCCAGAATGTTGCGTCACACCGAAAGTTGACGACAACAATGTGGGCCCAGGGGAAGCTACTTCACGGGGGGAATCCGTGCTGCGCGTCATCTTCACCACTGACGACCTGGTGCGCACAACCGTGGCACCGTCCGCCGACCCGTTGTGGGAGGTGGTGCTCGGCGGGTGCCGGCTGCGGGACCGGGATCGCCCGTCGGCATTTCACGAGTGGGCCCTCGAAGTGCGGGCCACGCTCGATTCCCGCAGTCCTGCGGTCCGCGTCCTGCACCTGCTGGCACCCGCTCCGGACCTGCTCACGCCCCCGGAGGCGGCGGACGGGCTGGAGGAGGGGCTCGCCGCGCTGCGCGCCACGCCCGGATCCCGGGTGCGTGCGGAATTGCGCCGGTTCGGGCCGATGCCGGAATGGATGAAGCCCTTGTGCAACGGTGATCGCCGGGCGTTGGGGGTGCTCGCCGACATGATCCGCCAGCTGCATTCACGGCTCGTCGCACCGTATTCCGAGGTGATCCGGGAAAGCGTGAACGCGGATCGCGCGCGGCGGGCCCGCGACCTGGTCGACGGCGGCGTGCACGGCCTGCTCGCCGGGCTCGGGCCGTATGCGCGGTGGCAGCCGCCGGTGCTGGAGGTCGACCACCCGCAGGACCGCGAGCTGCTGCTGCGCGGCCGGGGGCTGCGGTTGGTCCCGTCCTACTTCGGCCGGGGCCGGCCGTGCACGCTGGACGACCCGGCGGCCCCGCCCGTGCTGGTGTACCCGCTGGAGGACACCGACCGGTGGAGGGGCGCGGAGACGCGCAGCCTGGACGCGCTGCTGGGGCCGACCCGCAGCGCGGTCCTGGAGTGCGCGCGGACCGGCGCGGGCACGACGGAGCTGGCCCGCCGCGTGGGCACCTCGCCCGCGTCGGTCAGCCGGCACACCGGGGTGCTGCGCGCCGCCGGTCTGCTGCGGACCAGCCGGTACGGCACCCAGACCGTCCACTCGCTGACCGTCCTGGGCGAGTCGCTGCTCGCCGGCCGCCAGCGGTAGCCCCGACCGCGCCGGCGTCCGGGTGCGGCGGTCAGCGCAGGCGTGCGGCGAGCGCGGCGGCGATGGCCTCGGCACCGACCCAGTGGTCGGCGGCGCGGGCGGTGTCGGGCAGGTCGACGGTGTCCAGCGGGGGACCGGCGAGCCGGATGTCGGGGCCGGCGGGGTAGAAGCGCAGCGCCGTGGCACCGGGGTGCAGGGGCAGCACGGCGGGGGAGCCGTCCAGCGTGCAGGCCAGGGCCATGACCTGCCGGTCGTCCGCCTCGGGGTCGACCCGGACCTGGTCGGTGCGCACCTCGACGCCCAGGCCGGCCAGGTGCGCGGTGACCACGTCGGCGAGGCCGTCGCTGGCGGCGATGAGCCGGGCCCGGCGCACGACGTCGGCGTAGCGGGCGGTGTGCTCGACGGCCTCGCCGGCGGGTGCCGAGGGGGTGGCGCGCAGGTCGGTGAAGCGGGCGCGGGCGTCCTGCTCGACGCGGGCGAGGTCGACGGTCTTGGCCATGCCGGGTGGTGCTCCTGCCTTGCGGGCTGCGCGGTGACGCCCGACTGTACGTCGCGGTACCGCAAAAGTGCGGAAAGGGTCGGTGTGTCGCACCGCTGTTCGGGTGAACCGGGAGCGCCGTTCGGCCGGCACCGGCCCTCCGGGGTGGTCGGGTGCCACCGCCGGGCGCGCGGCGGGTTCTTGATCCAGCATGGACCCACCACGGCGGAGGAGGGCGTGTGCTGGAGGTCGTCGCAGTCCTGGTCCTGGCGCTCGTGGTGATCGCCGCCGCCGCCGTGCTCGCGCCCAGGGCCGGGGTGGCGGCCCCGCTCGTCCTGGTGCTGGTGGGCATCGCCGTCGCCGTGGCCCCGGTGCTCGAAGGCGTGCAGGTCGACCCGGAGTGGATCCTCCAGGGCCTGCTGCCGCCGCTGCTCTACTCCTCCGCCGTGTCGATGCCCGCGATGAACTTCCGCCGCGAGTTCCGGGCGATCAGCGGCCTGTCCGTGCTGCTGGTGGTGGCGAGCGCGCTGGTGCTGGGCGCGCTGTTCTCCCGGCTGGTGCCCGACCTGGGCTTCGTGTGGGGCGTCGCGCTGGGCGCGATCATCAGCCCCACGGACGCGGTGGCGACGTCGATCATCAAGGGCACCGGCCTGCCGCGCCGCGCCCTGGTCATCCTCGACGGCGAGAGCCTGCTCAACGACGCCACCGCGCTCGTGCTGCTGCGCACCGCCGTGGTGGCCACCGCCGCCGCGTTCTCGTTCTGGGACGCGCTGGGCACCTTCGCCTACGCCATCGCGGTCGCCGTCGTGATCGGGTTCGTCGTCGGCCGGGGCAACCTGGCGGTGCGCCGGCGGGTGGAGGACGCGACGGTGAACACGATCCTGTCGTTCACCGTGCCGTTCGCCGCCGCCGTCCCGGCCGAGCTGCTGGGCAGCTCCGGCCTGGTCGCCGCCGTGGTGGCGGGTCTGATCACCGGGTCGCGGGCACCCCGCGCGCTGCCGCCGTCGCACCGGATGTCGGACGCGCAGAACTGGGCGACCGTGGAACTCGTCCTCGAAGGGGTGGTCTTCCTCGGGATGGGGCTCCAGCTCGCCACCGTCCTGGACGAGGTGCGCCGCGAGCACACCGGCCTCGGCCCGGCGGTCGGGATCGCGGCCTGCGCACTGGCCGTGACCCTGCTCGTGCGCGCCGCCTACGTCGCGCCGCTGCTGTGGGCGCTGCGCCGGCGGGCGTCGCACGGGCAGGCACTCCAGCCGCGCATCGCCGAGGCGGGCGAGCGCCTGGAAGCCGGCGAGCCGGTCAGGAGCCGGCGACTGCGCCGCCGCGAGCCCACCGAGCGCGAGCTGGCACGCTTCGCCACGCGCGTGCGCCGAGCGCTGGCCGACATCGACTACCTGATCAGCCAACCGCTGGGGGCGCGGGAGGGCGTGGTGGTGGTGTGGGCGGGGATGCGCGGCGCGGTGACCGTGGCCGCCGCCCAGACCCTCCCGGCCGACGCCCCGCACCGGCCGCTGCTGGTGTTCGTGGCGTTCACCGTGGCGACGCTGTCCCTGCTGGTGCAGGGCGGCACGGTCGGGCCCCTGGTGAGCCGCCTGTTCCCGACCCGGGCGGACGAGCGGGACGCCCGTGAGCAGGACACCGAGCGGCAGGAGATCGTCGCGCTGATGCGCGAGGCGGCCCAGGGCACCGCGCGCCCGGACGGCACGTCGAAGAAGGAGCACTACCTGGCGGTGCTGGAGGCACAACGGGAAGCGCTGCTCGACGCGCGCGACGACGGCACGTTCGACGCCGACGCCCTGTCCGCCGCACTGCGCAACGTCGACGCCGCCCAGATCACGCTGGAACTGCGCGGCGGCCCGACCGGCTGACCCGCGCCGACCGGGGCAGCCGGCACGGCGGCGTTCGGGGACGTCCTAACGGGCCGGTCGCTCGTAGATGATCTCCAAGCCGTCTTCCTCGTCCCACTGCTCGCCGTTCTCGACGAACCCGTACTGCGCCACGAGCCGGTACGACGGTTCGTTGTCGGGGCTGATGGTGGCGCGGACCGTGCGCACGCCCGGTTCCCCGGCCGCCCGGCGCAGCAGTGCTTCCAAGGCCGCTCGGGCATAGCCGCGCCGGCGGTGGTCGGGGTGGACCGCGTAGCCGACCTCCACCATCCCGTCCGCGTCCGGCGGGCCGTGGTAGCCCGCGCGGCCGACGGCCAGGCGGCGCCGCTCGTCCCAGATCACGCCGGTCACCCACGCCGCGCTCGCCGGGTCCTCCTCGGCCTGCCGGTGCCGCATCCGCCACACGCCGCGCCACTCGGGGCCCGCGAAGTAGTCCGGCAGCGGCACCGGGGCGGCCGTGTTCGCCGCTGCCGCGTCGCCCTCCGCCAAGGCCCGGAACACCTCGCCGGTCAGGTGCACGATCCGGACCTCGGGCGGTGCCGGGTTCACGCGCGGCGCTTGGGGCGGTTGACCTTCATCAGGTCGACGTCCGTCGCCGACGCCCGGAGGTCGCGGAAGTCCACTCCGAACTCCTCCACCGCCCGCGCGGCCAGGCCGAGCGCCCGGTCGCGCACCGCGCGGTCGTCGGCGGCCACCTCGGCGCGGAACTGCACGCGGTAGCTGAAGAAGTCGAGCGCGCGGTCGTAGGACAGCGCGCCCTGCTCCGAGAACCCGTTGGTGAGCACCCCGTGCCGGTCGACCTCGGCCAGCAGCCGGGCGCGCCCGGCGTCGTCCAGGTCGGCGAACCGGCCGCGAACCATGACCCGGTAGGTGTGCTCCACCATCTGCGCTCCACTGTCGGCGACGTGCTCCGGCCGCCCATGGTCGATCACGCGGACGCGCGCCGCAATCGGTTATCGGGCGCGGCTTCCGGAGGGGCGGCCGGCCGCCACGCCGGGTACGGGACCCCGGCGGCGCGGTTGACCACCCAGCCCGCCGCGACCAGCAGCACGACCCCCGCCAGGACGACGGCGAGGTGCGCGGGCGTGCGCAGCACTCCCAGCGCCACGATGAGCGTGGTCGCCCCGGCCGGCGGGTGCGGCAGCCCGGACCACACCATCCCGCCGCAGGTCAGGGTCAGCGCCAGGGCCGCCGCGCCGACCCGGGCCCAGGTCGCGTTCGCCAGGTCGGCCGGCACCTCCCACAGCCCGAACGCGGTCAGCGCCACCGCGCCGGACACCACGCCCACCAGGTGCCCGGACAGCGCGTTGCGCGGGCTGGCCGCCGGGTGCGAGGGCGTGGCGAACAGCAGGTACGCGGTCGGCCCGAGGGACGGGAACACCAGCGGCGCACCGGTCGCCACCGCCAGCCCTCCGAGCACGAACATGGTCAGCAGCACGCTGACCGCCGGGCGCAGGGCCGCCCTCACCGGTCCTCCCAACCACGCCGGGGCGCACGCGCGGCCGGGCGGTCCTCCCGGCTGCGGTACACCAGGTAGGGCCGCACGAGGTAGCGCACTGGCGCGCTGAACGCGTGCACCAGCCGGCTGAACGGCCACAGCGCGAACAACGCCATGCCGAACAGCACGTGCAGCCGGAACACCAGCGGCACGTCCCGCATCAGCGCCGGGTCGGGTTGCAGCAGCAGGATGCCCCGGAACCACGGCGAGATCGTGGCCCGGTAGTCGTAGCCGCCGCCCAGGCCGTTGGTCAGCACGGTCGCCGCCATGCCCAGCAGCAGCGCGCCGACGAGCACCGGGTACATCAGCAGGTCGTCGCGGCCGGTCGCGCGCCGCACGGCGGGCACCCGCCACCGCCGGTACAGCAGCACGCCCAGGCCGAGGACGGTGGCCGCGCCGGTGAGGCTGCCCGCCGTGAGCGACGCGAGGTGGTAGACCTCGTCGGACACCCCGAGCCACCGGGTCAGCGCGGCGGGCACGAGCAGCCCGGCGACGTGCCCGCCGACCACGAACAGCAGTCCGAAGTGGAACAGCGGGCCGCCGACGCGCAGCAGCCGCGACTCGTGCAACTGGGAGCTGCGGGTGGTCCAGCCGAACCGGTCGTGCCGGTAGCGCCACACCGTCCCGCCGACCAGCAGCGCGATCGTCAGGTAGGGCGCGACCACCCACAGCAGCAGGTCGAGGGTCACCGGGGCCTCCCCGAGGCCGGGTAGCCGAGCAGGACCGGCTGCCGCTCGACCTCGACGCCGGGCTCCCGGCCGCCGAAGGGGTGCAGGCCGACCTGCTCGACGCGGTCGTCGCCGGCGACCGGTCGGGCGTCGTCGCGCGCCGGCAGGGTGTCCAGCACCGCCGCCACGACCGGCGCGTACGGGGTGCCCAGCGCCGCCAGGTTGCGGTGCAGCAGCGCCACGGCGGGCCGGAACCCGGCCAGCAGCCGCCGCCCCGGCGTACCGGTGCGCGCCGCGAACTCCAGCAGCACCGGCAGGTAGTCGGGCAGCTCGCCGTCGGCGAGCGCGAAGCCGTGCCGGCGGTACTCCTGCTTGACGGCGGCCAGCGCGCCGCCGCGCCGGCGGGTGTCGCCGTCGGTGTACCAGGTCAGGTGCAGGCACCGGTCGGACCTGGTGTCGAACACCTCGACGTAGTGCCGCGCGGCCTCGACCGGCGGCACCCGCTCCAGGTGGTCGAGCAGCCCGGCGACGCCCGGCGCGGGCACCTCGTCCAGGCAGCGGCGCAGCAGCGGCAGCAGGCCGCGCACCTCGTCGGGGTAGTGCAGGCAGTGCGAGGCCACCTGGTGCAGCACCCGGCGGCGGTTCACGGCCGCCCTCCCGTGGTGGGGAACATCCCGGCGGGCCGCTCGCCCTCGCGCCACACGAACAGGTCGGTGCGGCCGTCCGCGAGCTCCGGGCCGCCGTCCAGGCTGCACGTGGTGGCGATGCCCTCCAGGTCGTGCGCCTGCCCGACGCCGGAGGTCGGGATCACGTACCGGTCGTCGTACTTGGCCACGGCCAGCAGCCGGTAGAGCGCCGAGGTCGACTCGGCGGTCATGCCGACCGCCGCCGGCCCGCGCGGGTCGGGCGGTTCGCCGAGGTTGACCGCGCGCAGGTGCGAGCGCATCGCCGCGAGCCGGCGCAGCGCCAGCCGGACCGGCCCCTGGTCGCCCGCCGTGAACAGGCCGGCCAGGTAGTCCAGCGGGATGCGCAGGGCGTCGATCGCGCCGAACAGGTTGCCCGCGTCCTCGCCGTCGAAGCCGGTCGTCGCCACCGCGTCGACCACCGGCGACAGCGGCGGGACGTACCAGACCATCGGCATGGTCCGGTACTCCGGGTGCAGCGGCAGCGCGATCCGGTGCTCCACGATCAGCGAGTACACCGGGGAGCGCTGCGCGGCCGTGATCCAGTCGTGCGGGATGCCCGCGCGCTCGGCCGCCGCGACGACGCCCGGGTCGCGCGGGTCCAGGAAGACGCCCAGCTGGGCCTGGTAGAGCCGCTGCTCGTCGGGCTCGCTCGCGGCCTCGCCGACGCGGTCGGCGTCGTAGAGCAGGACCCCGATGTAGCGCAGCCGCCCGACGCAGGTCTCCGCGCACACGGTGGGCAGCCCGACTTCCAGCCTCGGGTAGCAGAACGTGCACTTCTCGGCCTTGCCGGTCTTGTGGTTGAAGTAGACCTTCTTGTACGGGCAGCCGGTGACGCACATCCGCCAGCCCCGGCAGCGGTCCTGGTCCACCAGCACGATCCCGTCCTCGGCCCGCTTGTACATCGCGCCGGACGGGCAGGAGGCCACGCAGGACGGGTTGAGGCAGTGCTCGCAGATGCGCGGCAGGTAGAACATGAACGACTGCTCGAACTCGAACTTCACCTCCCGCCCCAGCTTCTCCACCACCGGGTCGGCCGGGGCGTGCTCGGGCGCACCGCCGAGGCTGTCCTCCCAGTTCGGGCCCCAGCGCACGGCGGTCGGCTCGCCGGTCACGGCGGACAGCGGGCGGGCGGTGGGCGTGTCGTCGCCCAGCGGGGCGTCGGTGAGGGTGCGGTAGTCGTAGGTCCACGGCTCGTAGTAGTCGTCCAGCGCGGGCAGGTCGGGGTTGGCGAACAGCGACAGCAGCCGGCGCACCCGGCCGCCCGCCGCGAGCTCCAGCCTGCCCCGGCGCAGCCGCCAGCCGCCCCGCCACCGGTCCTGGTCCTCGTACCGGCGCGGGTAGCCCTGGCCGGGCTTGGTCTCGACGTTGTTGAACCAGGCGTACTCGACGCCGCTGCGGTTGGTCCAGGTCTGCTTGCAGGTGACCGAGCACGTGTGGCACCCGATGCACTTGTCCAGGTTCATGACCATGGCCAGTTGCGCCATGACGCGCATCAGTAGGTCACCTCCTGGCTCCGCCGGCGCAGCACGGTGACCTCGTCGCGCTGGTTGCCGGTGGGGCCGTAGTAGTTGAGGGCGAAGCTGAGCTGCCCGTAGCCGCCGATCAGGTGGGTGGGCTTGATCTGGAGGCGGGTCAGCGAGTTGTGGATGCCGCCGCGCCGGCCGGTGGTCTCGCTCTTGGGCACGTTCACCGTCCGCTCCTGGGCGTGGTAGAGGAACACCGTGCCGGTGGGCATCCGGTGCGACACGATGGCCCGCGCCACCACCACGCCGTTGCGGTTGACCGCCTCGACCCAGTCGTTGTCGGACACGCCGATGGCCGCCGCGTCGGCCGGGCTGATCCAGAACGCCGGCCCGCCCCGCGACAGCGTCTGCATGATCGGGTTGTCCTGGTACTCGGAGTGGATGGACCACTTCGAGTGCGGGGTCAGGTAGCGGACGGTCACCTCCGGGCCGTCGGGCCCCAGCCGGGGTTCGCCGAACAGCCGGTGCAGGTCCAGCGGCGGGCGGTAGACCGGGAGCTGCTCGCCGATCTCGGCCACCCAGTCGTGGTCGAGGTAGAAGTGCTGCCGGCCGGTCAGCGTGTGCCACGGCTTGAGCCGCTCGACGTTGATCGTGAACGGGGAGTACCGCCGGCCGCCGGACTCGTCGCCCGACCACTCCGGGCTGGTCACCACCGGGGCGGGCCGCGAGCGGGTGTCGGCGAAGGTGACCCGGTGCCCCCGGTGGGCCGCGACCATCGGCCGCAGCGGCCGGCCGACCCGCTCCTCCAGCGCGCGGAAGCCCTCGTCGGCGATCCGGCCGTTGGTGGTGCCCGACAGCGCCAGCACCGCGTCGGCGGCCTTGCGGTCGGTGTCCAGCAGGGGCCGCCCGGCCGCCGGGCCGCTCGCGGCGACGCCGTTGGCCGAGGCCAGCCAGGCGACCTCCGGCCCGACCTCGACCGTCCACCCCTTGGTGGTGACGCCCTGCTCGTCCAGCAGCGGCCCGAGCGCGGCGAGCTTCGCGGCCACCGCCGGGTAGTCCCGCTCGACGACGGTGAGCACGGGGAAGGTCCGGCCCGGCACCGGCTCGGTCTCGCCGGAGCGCCAGTCCCGCACCACGCCGCCGGGCTGCGCGGTCTCGCCCGGGGTGTCGTGCTGGAGCGCGGTCGCCACCAGGTCGCGGCGCACGCCCAGGTGGACGCGGGCCAGCTCGGACAGCTTCTCCGCGATGGCGTGGAAGGCGTCGAAGTCGGTGCGGGCCTGCCACGGCGGGTCGACGGCGGCGTTGAACGAGTGGACGAACGGGTGCATGTCCGTGCTGGACAGGTCGTGCTTCTCGTACCAGGTCGCGGCGGGCAGCGTGACGTCCGCGAACAGCGTGGTGCTGGTCATCCGGAAGTCCAGCGCCAGCAACAGGTCCAGCTTCCCCTCCGGTGCCTCGTCGCGCCACCGCACGGACTCCGGGCGCTGGTCGGGCGGCGCCTCGGTGGCGCGCGGCTCGCCGCCCGTGCCCAGCAGGTGCCGCAGGAAGTACTCGTTGCCCTTGGCCGAGGAGCCCAGCAGGTTGGCCCGCCACACGGTCAGCACGCGCGGCCAGTTCTCCGGCGCGTCCGGGTCCTCGCAGGCGAAGCCGACCTCGCCGGAGCGCACCCGCTCCAGCACGTGCGCGACCGGGTCGGCCCCGGCCGCGTCGGCGTCGGCGACCAGGTCCAGCGGGTTGCGGTCGAAGGTGGGGTAGGACGGCATCCAGCCCAGCCGCGCGGACCGGGCCAGGCAGTCCGACGCGGTCTGCCCGGCGAGCCCGCCCGCCGCGCCCGGCCAGGTCAGCGCGTCGGCCGTGAGCCGGTCGTAGCGCCACTGGTCGGTGTGGGTGTACCAGTAGGCGGTGCCGATCATCTGGCGCGGCGGGCGGTGCCAGTCCAGCGCGCCCGCGAGGGTGGCCCAGCCGGTCAGCGGGCGCACCTTCTCCTGGCCGACGTAGTGCGCCCAGCCACCGCCGTTGCGCCCCTGGCAGCCGGTGATCAGCAGCAGGGTCAGGAACGAGCGGTAGACCAGGTCGGAGTGGAACCAGTGGTTGGTGCCGGCACCCATCACGATCATGCAGCGCCCCCGGGAGCGCACGGCGGTGTCGGCGAACTCGCGCGCGATGCGCGCGGTCCGCTCGGCGGGCACGCCGGTCAGCCGCTGCGCCCAGGCCGGCGTGCCGGGGGAGTCCGGGTCGTCGTAGCCGGCGGGCCACTGCCCCGGCAGTCCCTCGCGGTGCACGCCGTACTGCGCCAGCAGCAGGTCGTGCACCGTGGTCACGGTCCGGCCGGCGACCACCCGCGTGGGCACGCCGCGCACGACGGTGCCCGCCCGGCCGTCCGGCTCGTCGAACCGGGGCAGCACCACCTCGACCGGCGTCCCGCCCAGGACGGTCAGCGCCGGCGTGACACCGGCCAGGTCGAGGTTCCACCGGCCGGGCTCGCCGTCCCGGCGGAAGCCCAGCGACCCGTTGGGCACCACGGGCTCGCCGGTCCGCTCGTCGAGCAGCACGGTCTTCCACTCCGCGCCCGGCGCGGTGTCGCCGAGGTCGGCGGCGGTGAGGAACTTGCCCGCGACCAGGCCGTCCGCGCGCTGCTCCAGGGTGACCAGGAACGGCAGGTCGGTGAACTGCCGCACGTAGTCGGTGAAGAACGGGGTGGGGGTGTCCACGAAGAACTCGCGCAGCACGACGTGCCCCATGGCGATGGCCAGCGCGGCGTCCGTGCCGGGGTGCGGTGCCAGCCACTCGTCGGCGAACTTCGTCGCGTCGGAGTAGTCCGGCGAGCACACCACGACCTTCTGCCCCCGGTAGCGGGCCTCGGTCATGAAGTGCGCGTCGGGCGTGCGGGTGACCGGGACGTTGGAGCCCCACAGCACGAGGTAGGCGGCGTCCCACCAGTCCGCCGACTCCGGCACGTCGGTCTGGTCGCCGAAGACCTGCGGCGAGGCGGGCGGCAGGTCGGCGTACCAGTCGTAGAACGACAGCATGGGTGCGCCGATCAGCGCCATGAACCGGGAGCCCACGGCGTGCGACACCATGGACATGGCCGGGATGGGCGAGAAGCCGGCGATCCGGTCCGGGCCGTGGCGCGCGATGGTGTGCACGTGCGCGGCGGCGACCATCTCGACCGCCTCGTCCCAGGTGACCCGGACCAGCCCGCCCCGGCCCCGGGCCCGGTGGTAGACCCGGCGCTTGAGCGGGTCGTCCACGATGGACGCCCACGCGGCCACCGGGTCGTCGTGCGCCCGGCGGGCCTCGCGGTACATCTCGACCAGGACGCCGCGCGCGTAGGGGTAGCGCACCCGCAGCGGCGAGTAGGTGTACCAGGAGAACGAGGCGCCGCGCGGGCACCCGCGCGGCTCGTACTCCGGGCGGTCGGGCCCGGTCGACGGGTAGTCGACGTCCTGGGTCTCCCAGGTGATGATGCCGTCCTTGACGAAGACGTTCCACCGGCACGAGCCGGTGCAGTTCACGCCGTGCGTCGAGGGGACGACCTTGTCGTGGCTCCACCGGTCCCGGTAGAAGCCATCGGCCTCCCGCCCGCCCCGGTGGAAGGCCGCGCGGAGGTCGTCCGACACCTCGGCCTCGGTCAGGAACCGCCCGGCGGACAGCAGCAGGTCGGCCGCCCGACCCTGGCCGGTGATGATTTTTGCCGCGCGTTGGAATGCCGCGCACATGGGTTACGTCCTTCCCCCGACGTGACGTGCTATTGGCGCGAGTCGACGTCATATAACTCTCGGTGATGGGATCATCACAGGAGTTTGTGATGTAGATCACACCAATTTCGACGAAATTGTCCGGCGATTACCGAGTGCACTATTCCGCGCGGGCAGTTCGTCGGAATTGACCGCCTCGATTCACCCGATCCGGCGAAGAGGGTGCGATGATCGACCCCTAGAATTGACCCACGGCGCGAGACCGGGAGAAAGGTCTGCACATGAGCGCCGAAGCACGCCTGCACATCCGCGCCGCTGTCTGGGGCCGGGCCGACAACAGGATCGCCGTGCTGCTGCTGGAGGGTCGCGGCGGCACGCCCCTGGACCCCGCGCGGCTCACCGCGACCGGGTTGGCGCTGATCACCGACCTCGGGCGGATCGCCCTGCCGACCGCACGCGCGTGGCAGGTCCGGGCGGAGCCCGCGTCGATCACCGTGCGGTGGTCGCACCGGGTGCCGCTGGTCGACCACGCCCCCGTGGAGCTGCCCGGGGTGTGGCGGTGGGCGGCCCGACGCCGGGGCGCGGTCCTGGTGCTGCTCGGAAAGGACCTCGGGGTGGCCGAACCGGAACCGGCCCGCCGCGCGCTGCTCGCGCGGGCCGCCGCCGCGGGTTCCCTGGCCGGGGGAGCGGTGCCGTTCGCCGAGGCCCGCTGAACCCGCGCCGACCGCACCCGTGATTCGCCCGGAACGGCCGGGGCACCTCCCGCCCGACCATTCCGGACGTCCGGAACAATGCGGACACCGGGTGCTTTCCGCGTGCATTCCGGAGTTCAAACACCGGAAATCAACCGTTGCCGGCACCCGTCGTGCGGGTGCCCGGCGGATTGTGCGTGCGATATGCGCCGACTGGTCCGATTCGGCCCGTTCATCCTTCGTCGGGATCGGTTCGGGATGCGATGAAATCACCCACCGCGCGGGCGAAGCCGGACGGTTCGTCGTCGTGCACCCAATGGCCCGCCGCCGGGAATTCCACCAGGCGCGTGCCCGGCCGCCGTTCGACCATCTCCCGCGCCAACCAGCCGGGCAGCAGCGGGCTCCGGCCGCCGCGCAGCACCAGCGCCGGGCAGCTCGACCCGAGCCAGTCCGGCCACCAGTCGCCGACGCAGCCCTCCTGCACCGCCATCATGTCGTCCCAGTCGAACAGCAGCCGCCACCCGGCCGCGTCCTCGACCGCGCTCGCCATGAAGTAGCCGCTGTCGGGCACGTGCCGTGCGAGTGCGCGGGCCAGCCCGTCGCGCGTCGGCGCGGACGACGGCCACCCCCGGACGTCGAGCACCGGGTCCGCGACCTCCGGCCGGCGCACCACCGGCCCGATGTCCTCCACGACCAGCGCGGACACCAGGTCCGGCCGGCGGGCCGCCAGCCGCTGCGCGGTGAGCCCGCCCGACGAGTGCCCCAGCACCACCACCGGGCCCAGCCCGAGGTGGTCGAGCAGGTCGGCGGCGTCCTGCGCGAACTCGTCGCGGCCGTAGCCCGCCGCGCGCCCGCTGCGCCCGTGCCCGCGCTGGTCCGGCGCGAGGACGCGGGCCCGGCCCGCCAGGTCGGCGGCGAGCCGGGCGAACACCGCGCCCCGGCCGAACGTCCCGTGCAGGGCGAGCACGGGGGTCCCCGGCCCGCCGAAGTCGGTGCACGCCAACGACGGCCGGTCCTCGCGGGTGAACGTGATCTCCACCGGTGCGAGGGTAGGCCCGCCGAGGTCGGTCGGCGGACCCGCCCGTCACCACCCGGTCAGACCGGGCACTAGACCTCCCAGGGCCAGCAGCGACAACGCGACCGCGACCGCGTAGTGCTCCAGCGGCGTCAGGTCGCGCTCGCCGGTCTCCCCGGTGTGGCCCGCGAACAGGCCGAGGTGGCCGCGCAGCACCGTGACGCCGTTGACCGCGACCGCCACCACCACCGCCGCCACCACGAACGGCGCGGGGTGGTCCAGCAGCCGGTGCACGTCGGCGAACCCCGGCAGCAGCGGGAACCCCGCCAGCACCAGCCCGAAACCGAGGTGGGCCACGGCCAGCCGGGGCGTGCGGGCCAGGTCGCCCGAGGGCGCGCCCAGCGACAGGGCACCCCGCCGGGCGGCCAGCGCCGCCACCGTCATCGCCAGCCCGGTCGCCGCGACGACGCCGGCGGGCCGCGCGCCGCCGACCAGCACCACGCCGTTCACGCTCACGAGCAAGAACGCGAGCGACCGCAGCACGTCGGCCTGCACCACCGCGAACACCGCGCCGAGCAGCGCCGCCGCCCCGCCCACCACGGCGGCGGCCGGCACCTGCGGCACGACCAGCCCGACCGGCAGCAGGAACGCCGCCACCACGCCCATCGGCGCGCGGGCCACGAAACGCGGGAACCAGCTGTGCACGGGCACCGCCGCCGCGCGGACCGCCACGCCCAGCAGCACCAGCACCTCGCCGACCGGCGGGGGGACCAGCAGCCCGGAGGCCACCAGCAGGACGCTGGGCACGTGGTAGACCGCGAACAACCGGCCGTCCCGCGCCGCCGTCCACGCCACGGCTGCGGTCGCCGCCCACAGCACCGCGTGCACCGCCGGCGTGTCCGCGATCGTGAACCCGCAGGCGAGTCCGACCAGGACCAGGGCGCGCGCCTGCGTCCGGGGCGGGTGCGCGGCAACCGGGCTCAACGCCGCGATCACCACCCCGGCCAGGCTGAACGCCGTGCACACCAAGCCGTCCGGGAACGCGGCCGAGGACAGCAGGAACACCGCTGTCGCGCCGATCGCGGACCTGCGCCGCGCGCTGCGCGGGTCGGCCTCCCGGCCGACCAGCACGGCCACGACCACCCACCCGATGGCGACCGCCGTCGACACGATCACCGGGCCACCGCCGCCCGCGCCGGGCCGTCGTCGGCCGCCGCCAGCCGGCGCACCAGGCCGTCGTCGGCCGCCGCGCACCGCCGCACCAGCCGGGCCGCGCCCGCCGCCCGCGCCACCAGGACCGCGTCGAGGTACCCGCGCTCCAGCGCGAACCGGTAGAGCCACAGCCGGACGGGCCGGGGCACCAGCCGCTGCCAGGACCCGCCGCCGTGCCCGACCGGCTCGCCGAGCGCCTGTTCCAGGTGGTGGTGGTCGTGCAGCAGGCTGGGGGAGCGCAGGATCTGCGCGCTGCGCAGCGCCGCGTGCCCGAGCAGGTGCACGAGCGCGAGCAGCTCCCAGCCGAGCCCGACCTCCACGAGCACCAGGCCGACCTGCGTGGTGGAGGCGTAGGCGAGCGAGGTCTTGACGTCGGTCTGCGCGCGGCCGACGAGCGTGGCGTGCACGGCGGTGAGCCCGCCGACGACCACGACCAGGACCGGCACCGCCGGGGCCTGCGACCACTCCGGGGCGGTGCGCAGCAGCAGGTACGGCCCCAGGCTGACCGAGATCGCGCCGTAGCAGATCGCGCTGGACGGCGTCGGCCCCTCCATCGCGCGCGGCAGCCACCCGCCGAACGGGAACTGCGCCGCCTTGCCCATGGCACCCCACAGCAGCAGCAGGCCGACCGCGAGCGGCGGCCCGCCGTGGTGCGCGACCACCGCCGCGCCGACCAGCCCCACGTCGCACAGCCGGTAGGTGGCGAACGCGCGCAGCCCGTGCACGACCGGCCCGCGCCGCCGGTGGAAGAACGCGATCAGCAGCGCGGACGCGAGCCCGGTCAGCTCCCAGCCGACCACCAGCAGGTCCAGCGTGCCCGCCAGCACCACCAGTTGCACGCCCGCCACGAACAGCGCCAGCAGCAGGTGGAACCGCCGGAAGCCGGGGTCGCGGTGCAGGTACCGCCGGGAGAACGCGCCGATCAGCGCGCCCAGCAGCCCGGCGAGCACCCCCACCGGCACCGACAGCCCGTCCGCCGCGAGCACCAGCGGGAACCCGTCGAACCACGTGCCCAGCGGCACCCGCAGCGGGCCGCCCGTCGCCACGGCGGCCAGCAGCCCGGCGGACACCGCCGCCGACAGCACGGCCACCGCCGACACCGCCCGCTCACCCAGCGGCAGGTCCACCCACGACACCAGCCCCAGCAGCAGGAACGCGCCGAACGGCACCGCGACCGCCGCGATCAGCACGCCGGTCACGGGACCGGCACCGGCACGTCGGCTTCCGCCAGCACGTGCGCGCACCCGAGGTGGTCGCGGGAGCCCGCGTACACCTCGACCGACCGGGCCACCACCGGGAACGCGGTGCGCTCCCGCACGTGCGGCTGGAAGGCCCCGTCCTGGAACACGAAGACCTCGTCCCGCTCCGGCACCCACGCGGCGAACCGGATCCAGCCGCCGGACACCAGCCGCTCCAGCACCGGGTTCGCCGCCACGATCGCGGACAGCCGCTGCGGGGTCGCCTCCACCACCAGCAGCAGGCGCACCGGTTCGTGGATCTCCACCATCTGCCACGGCAGGCCGGTGCGCAGGTCGGACGCGTGCCCGTCCATCACGCCGATCAGGCCGGTGATGTTGTGCGGCAGCTTGGTGCCGCAGCCGTACCCGGCCGGGTCCACGAAGCTGAAGTAGTACTCCAGGTTGATGCCCGCGCACACCGGCCCGACCGCCGCGAGCAGCGACGCCAGCAGCGCGCCGTCGGTGTCGGCGGCGGGCTCGTAGGAGGCCAGGAACGCCCGCCGGTCCAGGAACAGGCCCCGGGTCAGCGCGCGCCGGCCGACCACGCACACCGCGTTGGTGGCGTGCCCGTACTCCGGCCGGGGCTGGCCGAGGTCGACCGCGTGCGCCTCGGCGTGCGCCAAGGCATCCTCCGGTGCCAGGTCGGGCGGCGCGGACTCGAACCGGCGGCACCGCTCGTGCGCGGCCAGCACGCACGCCTCGGCGAGGGCGTCCTTGGCCGCCTGCAACGGTTCCACGAGCCCAGCGGGCACCAGGTCCTCGTCGTAGTAGGTCATCGTGTCGTCGCACGTGTTGTGGTAGCCGCCGACGAACCACGTGCCCTCGGGGATGAGGGTGCCGCGCTCCGCCAGTCCACTCCGGACCGTCGGGTCGTTGGCCATCGCCGCGAACGCCCGCGCGTTCGGGCCGCCCCGCCCGCCGCCGGTCGCGCCGCAGTCGTGCGCCGACTCGTGCGGGTTGTTCAGGCTGGACGACCCGTGCCCGACGACCAGCACGACGGGCGCGAGCCCGAGGCCCAACCCGGTGGTGCGCAGCACCGCCGACACGATGTCGGTCATCTCGGCGGGGGAGAACTCCATCACCAGGCGGGTCGGCACGGCCGGCGCGGGCCGGTGCGACCAGCGGTGCGCGGCGCGCGGGAACAGGCAGCGCCCGACCAGCGACGCCAACCCGGCCACGCCGAGCGCCACGCTGGCCAGCGAGCCCCGGACCAGCGTCCGGCTGCCGACCGCCACCGACCGGGTCCACCGCGCCCGCAGCCGGCGGGGCGCGCGGCCGGAGTCGATCGGCTGCTCGACCACGGTGTGCCGGGGCGTGACGACCACCGGGCACAGCGGGCGCGGGCGCACGTCGTCCAGGCCCCGGTAGTTCATGGCCACGCCGAAGAACCCGGCGAACCCGAAGGTCTCCGCCGCCGGGCAGCACTCCTCCAGGTGGCGGCGCACCGACTCCTCGCGCTCGTCCAGGCAGAACACCGCCTGGAACGCGGGTGTCCCGGCGGGCACGGCCAGCCGCTGGTGGGCGGTCAGCCCGTCCAGCACGCCGACCCGGTGCCGCCGCTCGTAGGCCAGGTGCAGCAGCCGGCGGCGCTCCACCTCGTCGCAGCCGTCCACCACGCCCAGCCACGTCGAGGCCCGGTCGTGGTCGGCCAGCGGCACGTCCATCAGCCGGGCCAGCGCGAACGCCTCGTACACCAGTTCCAGCCCCGGGAGCGGCGCGACGTCGTCGGCCGGCGGCGCGGTGGCCCGGACGTGCCGGGCGGCGAACAGGTCGAGGGTGAGCTGCACGGCCAGGTAGTCGACCAGCCGCGCCGGCCGCGCCGCGACCGGCGCGCGGTCCGGCCTGGACTCGAACTGGCGCACCATGCCCGCCCAGCCCCGCAGCGACAGCAGGGTGGCGGTCACCACCGCGCCACGGTCCTCTTCGGACACTTCCAGCTCGTCCATCGCCCAGGCCACCGTCTGGTCCGCCGGCCGGTCGCCGTGCTCGCGCAAGCACGCCGCCAGACCGCGCAGGAACGGCTCCGGCGGGCCGCCCGCCCGGCCGTAGAGCGCGCGGAACGCGGCCAGCAGCCCCCGGTCGCGCTCCGGCATCGGCCAGGCGGCGACGCCCTGGTCGAGGAACGCGGCGGTGAACCGGATCAGCAGCGGGTGCACCAGGTGGTCCGGGTCGACGCCGGTCGCGGCGAGCACCCGGTCGCGCGGGCGCGGGCGGTCCGGCGGGTCGGCCGGCCCGGGTGCCGCCGCCCGCAGCACGTCCCAGCGCGGGTCCACCGCGTCCACGGCGTCGGTCTCGGCGAGCAGCCAGTGCAGCGCGGGACCGCGCGGCACCTCGACCCGGTGGCGCAGCCGGACCTCGTGGAACCGGCGCAGCGTCGGCCCGCCGGGCACCACCGGCACCCCGTCGTCCACGACCTCGGCCGCCACCACGGCGTCCAGGTCGTCGGGCGTGATCCGGCCGGAGGCCAGGAACTCGTGGAACGCCGCCTCGCCGAGGTACGGCTCGGTGCCGAACACCTCGGCCGCGCGGGTCACCGCGTCGGTGAACGGCAGGTGCTCGAAGGCGTGCAGGGTGTTGTGGTGCACGAACGCCTGCAACGGGCCCTGCTCGGGCAGCAGGCCGGCGGCGTGCGCGACCAGGTCGTCGATGGTCATCGGGTCCGCCTGCGCGTCGCGTGCGGGTCGTCCGACGCCGCCGTCAGCTCGTCCAGGCCCTCGACGGTGAGCGTCGCGCCGGGCAGCTCCCGGGCCAGCTCGTCCAGCCGGGCCAGGAACGTGTGGTCGACCAGCGCGACGCCGCGCACGTCCACGACCACCTCGGTGATCCCGGGCCCGGCCCGGCTGATCAGCTTGCGGACCGGCAGCAGCGCGGGGAAGACCGCCGCGTCGCGCAACCGGATCCGCAGCACCGACCCGACGGTGGTGGCCTGCGGCCGGGGCGCGAACGCGGCCGGCCGGACCCCGCGCGCCAGGTGCAGCACGAGCTTGAGCGCCAGGCCCGACGCCACGCCGACGAGCAGGTCGGTGGCCAGCGTGACGACCAGCGTGGTGAGGAACAGGGCGAGCTGGTCCCAACCGATCGCGGCGACGTGCCGGACCTGTCCGGGCGAGGCGAGCCGGAACCCGGTGTAGACCAGCATGGCGGCCAGCGCGGCGAGCGGGATGGTCTGCACCACGCCGGGGATCAGCGCCACGAACAGCAGCAGGATCGCGCCGTGGCAGACGTTGGACCACCGGCTCCGCGCGCCCGCGTCGAGGTTGGCCTTGCTGCGCACGATCTCGGCGATCATCGGCAGGCCGCCGACCAGGGCCGAGGCGAGGTTGCCGGTGCCGACCGCGAGCAGGTCGCGGTTGACGTTCGAGGTGCGCTGCGCCGGGTCCATCGCGTCGACCGCGAGCACGGTCAGCGTCGACTCGATGGTGCCGATCAGCGAGAACATCACGATGTACTGGATGGACGTGCCGCTGAACACCTGGGAGAAGTCGGGGAAGGTGATCGCGTCGAGCAGCGAGCCGGGCAGCCGCACCAGGTACTCGGGGCCGAGGTGGTGGTCCGCGCCGAGGAACGTGTAGTCGTGCGGCCGGTCCAGGTGCAGCCACAGGCCCAGCGGGATCGCCACGGCCAGCACCAGCAGCGGTGCCGGGACGAGCCTGCTCCAGCGGGCGCGCACCAGCGGCAGCCCGAACAGCAGCAGCAGCGACAGCGCGCCGACCAGCAGGATGACCGGGTTGGCGTGCAGCAGGCTGTGCGGGATCTCGGCGAGCAGCCCGAACGGCGACTCGGCGGTCGGCTTCACCCCCAGCGCCACGTGCGCCTGCTTGGCGATGATGATCACGCCGATGGCGGCCAGCATCCCGTGCACCACCGACGGGGACATGGCGATGCCGACGCCGGCGGCGCGGACCAGGCCGAACACGACCTGCACCAGCGCGGCGACCACGCCGACCGCCAGCGCCCGGCGGTAGCCCGCGACCAGGTCGCCCTGGCCGAGGTCGTGCACGCTGCCGACGGCGATCACGATCAGGCCGGCGGCGGGGCCCTTGATGGTCAGCGGCGCGCCGCCGAGGAACCCGCCCAGGATGCCGCCGATGATGGCCGTGAGGACGCCCGCGATCGGCGGGAACCCGCTGGCCACCGCGATGCCCAGGCACAGCGGGAGCGCGATGAGGGCGACCAGGAAACCGGACTTCAGGTCGGATTTCGGTGGGCGCCGGGTCGCCGGGGCGGGCGGTCGACCGGTCTGCCTGATTCCACGGGATTGGCCGGGCATCGGATTTGTCCTTTTTTGGGCGCGACTGGGACACCGCGGTCGCTGTTACGACGGCGGTGCGGCTGGGGATTTCAGCGCCCGTTCGGGGGGCCGCGCGCGACGCGGGTGTCGACGCGGGCGGCGGTCGGCGCCACGGGGACGGCGACCGCCTCGCGGAGGTGGTTCCGCTGGAGTGCGACGACGGGTGCGCCCGGGGTGGCCTCGTCCGCGAGGCCCAGGTCGGGGTGGGTGTGCGCGAGTGCGGGCACCCCGACGTACAGGTGCTGCCCGGTGGTGTCCCGCGCCTGGGCGGGTGCCGCGTGGTCGACGCCGACCACCAGGAAGGTCCCGATGAGCGCCGCGACGAACAGGGCGAGAGCGCGCACGAAAACCTCCTCTGGAGATGTCGGTGATTTCGCGGAGCGGTCGCCGGAGAATCGCGGACCGCAATCCGGGCAAGCCGTTCGATCATCGGGGACGCGCGGAACGGCCGTCAAGGGCCTGAAGTCGTCAATTAACAGAGGCGTGCCGGGATTACTGCGAGAGGACTAGTCCGGAACGCGCGTCTATTGTTCCGGTATCGGGTGCGCCCGGCGGATTACCTGCGCTGTTTCGTTCGCGGTAGTGGTCGATCACCCGCATGGCGGAATCCGTCCGGTAACCGGGCTTGGGCATTCGGTCTGGACCGGAGCAGTTCCGCACCGGTCGGAAAACGCATTCCCGGACGTCCACCAGCGCCGAACGGTCGGAACGGCGGCTATTCGGCGCCAGTCGAGACGCGCGGCGGGTGTCCGGTGCGGGAACCGCGTCCGGAACCGGACGGGCCGGCTACTTCTTCGGGCGGATCGCGACAGGGGTGTGGACCGGTGCCGACACCGGGCCCGCGCCGACCGTGCCGGTGATCGTCCCGTCGGCCGACTTCGGACCGGCCGGCAGGCGGAACACGAACACCACCGACTCGCCGCCCGCCAGTTCGCGGTCGGCCGCGCAGGTCACCGAACCCCGGCCGGCCGGGCAGCCCACCCGGGCTGCGCGCCGTCTAGGCCGACCACCGGCCGCGCCGCAGGGTGTTGCCCGGTCCCACCACCTGGACGCCGTCCGGGAGGTCGAGCGCCGGCACCGGCGTCGTGCCGGTGTTGCGGACGGTCACCGGCAGGTCGGTCGGCGGTCCTCCGGTGCCCAGCGCGAACCCGGCGGGCGGGGACGGCACCAGCTCCGGTGCGGTCGTCGCGCCGGTCGTGGTCGGCACCCCGCCGCCGGGGGCGGTGGCCGTGCCGGTGCCCGGGGTCGGCGCGGTGCCGGGAACGGTCGTCGTGCCCGGGACCGGTGCGCCCACCGCCGTGGACAGCGGGGTCGTCGAAGCGCCCGTCGTCACCTCGGCCGGCGCGGTCGGCCGGCTCGCCTGGGCGGTCGGCACGGCCGCCCCCGACTGGCCCTCGATCTCGGTCTGCCACAGCACTGTCTGCCGCCGCTCGGGCAGGCCGGCGAACGCCCGCGACGCCAGGAACCGCTCCAGCGTGGCCACCGCCGGGTCCTGGAACGGCACGGAGGTGGCCTGCTCGACGCCGGACACGGCGGTCACGTCGTCGGCCAGCCGCAGCGGCTTGTCCCGCCGGGTGCGGTCGTAGGCGGTGTGCCGCAGGGCGGTGAACAGGTAGACGCGGAACGCGGTGTCCGGCCCACGGCCGTCGCGCAGCACGTCGAGCACCTTGGCGAACGCGTCGGAGACCAGGTCGTCGGCCTCGGCGGCGGACCGGGACAGCGCGCGGGCGAGGTTGCGCGCGGCCTCCACGTGCCGTTCGTAGAGCCGGCCGATCACCGGACGTCTCCCCCCCGGGCACGATAGGTGAGCAGTTGTCGTCCGGGACGATATCGACCCCTATGCGAGTGCGTGCGCGCTGATCGCCGGAACCTGGGCCTCGTGCGGGGGACCGGCCGTCGACCGGGGGCCTCGGAGGGGGCCGTCCGCTGGTTGACGCGAGCGTCGCTCGCCCCGGCGGGGCCTCGGGAACGCTCTCCGGGACGCTGGTGACGTGCGGTTTCCCGGGATGGGCGACGAACCGCGGCACTCTGCCGTTTTTTCGTCTATGGGTGTAGACTAACCGAAATTTTTCGCCGCTACTCAAGGAGTGTCCATGGGCGAGGCGCCCCGCGTTCCGGTCCGGCAGCTGGGTCCCGGCGGCCCGCAGGTGCCGCTGTTCGGCCTCGGCTCCTGGAACACCTGGGACCGGATGGACTTCGACGACGCCGTGGCGCTCCTGCGGCACGCCGTGGACGCCGGCGTGTCCCTGTTCGACGTCGCGCACTACAACATGGGCCCGCACGCCGAGCAGGCCCGCACGGACATCATCTTCGGCGAGGCCGTGCGCGCCGCCGGGATCGCCCGCGACGACTACCACCTGTGCGGCAAGCTGTGGCTGTGGGAGTACCCCACCGCCGGCTTCGCCGAGCAGATGAAGACCTCGCTGGAGCGCATCGGCGTGGAGAAGGCGGACAGCGTCGTGGTCGGCGACTACATGTCCCCGCCCGACATCCCGTCGATCGTCACCGACGTCGAGGAGCAGATCCAGGCCGGGAAGTTCGACACCTGGGGCGTCAACAACTGGGTCGCCTCCGACCTGGAGGCCGCGCTCGCGTTCGCCGAGAAGGAGGGCCTGACGCCGCCGTCCTTCGCCCAGCTCAAGTACAGCATCGCCCGGCGGACCATGGCCGAGGGCCCGTACTACGCCGAGCACTTCACCTCCGGCCGGCTCGTGCTCCAGGCGTCCGACGTGTTCGAGGGCGGCATCCTCGCCGGCCGCAAGTTCCCGGAGCGCAAGATCGGCGCGGACCCCGGCGGCATCCGCGACGCCATCCGCGAGGCGGCCGACCGCGTCGCGGAGGTGGCGCAGCGCTACGACGCGACCGCCGCCCAGGTCGCCATCGCCTTCTGCCTCACCAACCCGGCCGTCGCCAACGTGCTGTTCGGCGTGAGCAGGCTCGCCCAGTTCGAGGACAACCTCGGCGCGCTGCGCCTGGCCACCGACCACGGCGCGCAGCTGCGCGCCGAGCTGGATCCGCTGTGGACCGACCGCGAGGTCAACGCCGACGGGTCGTGGTGACCACCTGACGGACAAGGAGGACCGGCTCATGCCCCTCGACCCGGCCGCCGCCCGGCTGCTCGCGGCCACCCCCGGGCCGCCGGCGGACGCGGCCCCGCCGACCCCGGCGCAGCTGCGCGCCCTGTTCGCGTCGGGCCTCGCGGTCCCCGACGACCTGCCGGAGGTGGGGTCGGTCACCGACCTGGCCGTACCCGGGCCGGCCGGCGAGCTGCGGGTGCGCCTGTACCTGCCCGGCGTCGAGGGGCCGGTGCCGCTGTTCGTGTGGATGCACGGCGGCGGCTGGACGGTGGGCGGCATCGAGGAGAACGAGCTGGTCAACCGCCGGGTGTGCCGCGACGCGCGCGTCGCGGTCGCCTCGGTGGAGTACCGGCTGGCGCCCGAGGATCCCTACCCGGCCGCGCCGGACGACTGCTACGCCGCGCTGACCTGGTTGGCGGGCAACGCCCACCGGTACGGCGTGGACGCCTCCCGCATCGCGGTGGGCGGCGAGAGCGCGGGTGGCAACCTGGCGACCGTGCTGTGCCTGTGCAGCCGGGACCGGGGCGGCCCCCGGATCGCCGCGCAGGTGCTGGTCTGCCCGGTCACCGCGCACCCCGCCGACAAGGGGCTGCCCTCCTACGCGGACTGCGCCGACGGCTTCGGCATGAGCGCCGACGCGATGCGGTTCTTCTTCCACCAGTACCCGTCCTCGCCCCGGGACCTGGACGACCCGTACCTGCTGCCGTCCCGCTCGAAGGACCTCACGGGCCTGCCGCCCGCACTCGTGCTGACCGCCGAGTACGACGTGCTGCGGTCGGAGGGGGAGCAGTACGCGGACCGGTTGGCGCGCGCGGGCGTGCCGACGACGTACAAGCAGTACGACGGGCAGATCCACGGCTTCTACGGCCTGTACACCGACCTGCCCGCGTCCCCGGTCGCGCACGCCGACGTGGTGGAGTTCCTGACCCGCGTCCTCTGACCCGACGAGGGCGGGCCGGCCCCCGACCCGGCCCGCCCTCGTCGTTCCACCGCCCCGCGCCGTCGGCACCCGGCGTACCCGGTCAGGCTGCGGTCAGGCGGGCGAAGAACGTGTCCAGGTGCTGCCGCTGGAGCTTGCGGGTCGAGAAGCGCGGGCCCACCAGGCTCATCACGTTGGCACCGGCCGTCACGAGCACGATCTCGTCCACGAGCTGGTCGTCCGGCGTCGCGGTGCGGATGTCGCCGTCCGCCCGGCCGCGCCGCACGTGCTCGTGCAGGAAACCGCGCCACACCTTGAGGTGCTCCTGGTAGCGGGCGTGCAAGTGCTTGTTGGACAACGACATCTCCCAGAACGCCATCAGCACCCGGCCCGCCGTGACGCGCTTGGCGTCCAGCGGCATCGAGCCGTAGCACATGGCGCGCAACGCCTCCACGCCCGAGCTGTCGGTGAGCGAGCCGGAGATGTGCTTGTTCATCATGGACAGCGCGCGGTCGAAGGTGGCCTCCACCAAGGCGTCCTTGGTGGCGAAGTACCGCTTCAGCGCGCCGTTGGCGAACCCGGCCGCCGTGGCGATCTCCCGCATGGTGGCGGCTTCCAGCCCGCCCCGGACGATCAGGCCCCAGGTCACGTCCACGATGTGCTCGCGGCGTTCGTCGTGGTCGATGACCTTGGGCATCCTGCTCCTCCGGGTACGGCGTTTTGGTCTACGCGCGTAGTATATCCGGCGGTGATCGCACTTCCCGGTCAGTGAAACGCTTTTGTGCGAACCGATCGGCGGTGCTCCGGGAGTCCCGCGCCGCCCGGCGTTCGCGGCGGGGACCCCGGCGGGGTCACGTCATGGCCAGCGACTGGGCCATGGCCCGGAACGCGGGCACCTGGTCGGGGTACCGCGCCGGGTCGAAGTCGCCGGAGATCAGGATGTACCCGTCGTAGGAGAACAGGATCACCGCGTACGTCGTGTACCGCCCGAACCCGATCAGCTCGAACCCGCTGTGCCCGGCGATGGACACCTCCGCGACCGACGCGGCGACGGGTTCGGTCGGCAGCCTGCCGAACCTCTCCTCGGCGACCGCGCGGCGCTCCTCCAGGGGGATGGTGGCCATCCCGATCGCCGGCGCGGCGACCACCTTGGGCACGCCCATCACGTCCGTGCCGTCGAGGCTGAGCCAGATCGCGTCCGTCCTGGGCAGCCGCTGGAAGCCCGGTGCCGGGGTCAGCTCCATGCGCAGCCCGCGCGCCCCGGTCCAGCGGGTGTCGCGCAACGCGATCAGCAGGTCGTTGGTGGACAGCGGGTCGCCCGGTGCCAGGCTGCCGACCACCTCCACCAAGTGGCCGTCGGCGACGAACCGCACGGCGGCGTGGCCCCACCTGCCGTCGGCCCTCGCCTGCTCGCCGGTCACCGCGACCGCCGGGTGGCCGGCCACCTCGACGCGGCGCGGGGTGTCGACGACGAGGCCCTGCGCGGCCTGCGGTCCGGTGTAGGAGGCGGTGATCTCGTCCAGCAGGACCCCCACCGCCTTGCCCTCCGGCACCGAGGAGGTCGTGACGACGACCGAGCTGCGGCTGCCGGCCCGGGACAGGCCCGGCCGGGACAGGCCGGGCAGGTCCTCGTCGACCTCCATGCCGTCGGGCACGCGCAGGGCCACCTCGGTGCCCGGGATGTCCGCGAAGCCGTCGACCGTCCCGTCCGCCACCGGGGGAGCGGTCGTGGTGGTCGGCGCGGCCGTGGTCGTGGAGGTGGTCGCGGCCGGTGTGGTGGTGGTGCCGCACGCGGCCGTCAGGAGTGCCGCGAGCAGGGCGGCGGGAAGTCTTGTGCGCGACGACATGCGGTGTCCCCCAAGTGGTGATCGTCCGTGCGGACGGAAGCGGGACAGTACTCCGAGGCGGTTCCCGGGCGCGCGCGAGATCCCGGTGCCGTCCACACGGGACCGCGCCCGGTCACGTAGGGTCTGGCCGTGGCGGGGCAGGTCGAAGCGGAGTTCCTGGCGGCCGTCGGGCGGTACGCCGGACCGGTGCGCGGTGTCGGCGTCGTGCTGCTGAGCGCGTTCGGCGTGTGCTCCGCCTCCGACGAAGGTCTCCCGCTCGCGTTCGGCCTGCTCGGTCTGGTGGTCCTCGGCGCGGTCGCCGACTTCGCCGGCGGGCGGCTGGTCGCCCTGGTGTCCGCCGTGGTCCGGGTGGTCGCGGTGTGCGCGGCGCAGGGCGAGCTGGGCGGCGAGGCCGGGCTGTGGGCGCTGAACGTCCTGACCACGACCGCGATCACCCTCCAGTGGGAGTGGGGCCCGGAGGTCGCCGTGCCGGTCACCGGGGTGCTGCTGGGCGTGCAGTTGTGGGCGACCGGGTTCGACGGCGCGGTGGTGCTGCGGGTGGTCGTGGAGTGCTCGCTGGCCCGGTTCGCGTTCCTGGTGGTCCGGCGCTCCACCCGGCAGGTCGACGTGTCCCGCGTCCGGCGGGCCGCCTCGGAGCGCGCCGAGGCGCTGGCCGCCGAACGCCGCGCCCGCGAACGCGAGTACCTCGCCCTGCTGCACGACACCGCGTCGGCCACGTTCCTGGTGGTCGCCACCGAGGGCATCGACCCGGACGCGGTCGCCGGCTACGCGCGCCGTGACCTCGCGCTGCTCGCCGGCACCGCCGAGGCGCGCGACAACCCGGTCGACGTCGGCACGTCGCTGCGCGCGCTCGCCGACCGCTCGCCGCTGCGCGTCGACACCACGGCACACCCCGCCCCGGTGCCCGCGGCGGTTGCGGTGGCGCTGGTGCGCGCGGTGCGCGAAGCGCTGGCCAACGTCGAGCGGCACGCCGGCACCGGGCACGCCGAACTGGCCGTCACCACCGCCGCCGACCGGGTCGTGGTGACCGTCGCGGACCGGGGCCCGGGGTTCGACCCCGACGCGGTCTCCGAGCACCGGCGGGGGATCAGCGGGTCGATCGTGGCGCGGATGGCGGGCGTCGGCGGCGTCGCCTCGGTCACCTCGGCGGCCGGCGGCACCACGGTCCGGCTGGCGTGGCCGGCATGAGCGGCCCGCCCCCGGCCCCGCACGCTCGGACCGCGCGCGCCCGGACGGTCGGCGGCCCGGTGACCGGAGGCCCTGCGGCGGGCGGTCCTGCGGTCGGCGCGCGGGTCGGTTGTGGTGCGGCCTCGGCGGAGGAACAGGTCTTCGCGAGCATCCGGCTGGTGCTGCTGGGCGTGGTCGCGGTGCTCCAGCTCGGGCTGTCGCTGCCGCCCCTGCTGGCCTACGACCACGGACCGGGCGCGCGGATCGCGTTCGGGGTGCTGGCGCTGGTCACGCTGGGCTGCGCGCCGTGGGTGGCGCGGCGGCGGCCGTTGCCGGGCGCGGTCGTCGCGGGCGGCGTCGTGGCGGTGATGGCGGCGTCCGTGCCGGCCGCGCTCGCCCTGCCGCCGGACGGGCACTTCGGTGCCGCGCACTGGTCGTTCGGGCTGGTCGGGTGGCACCTGCTGGTGCTGCTCGCGGACCGCGTGCCCGCGCTGCTCGCCGCCATCGGCGCGCACCTGGCCGTGGAGGTCGGGCTGTTCGCGCTGGCGGGCACGCCGGACCGGACGGAGATCGGCGCGGCGGGCGTGGTGGTGCTCGGGGTGACCAGCTTCCAGCTCGGCGTCCTGCTGCTGACCCGGGTGCTGCTGCGCACCGCGCGCCAGGCGGCCGAGGTGGCGGCGCAGGAGGAGCGGGCCGCGACCCGCGCCGCGCTGGCCGAGCAGTGGGCGCAGGACCTGCGGGCCGGGTTCGCGGGCGGGCTGGGCAGCACGGTGCCGCTGCTCGCCGACCTCGCGGACGGCGTGCTCGACCCGCGCGCCGAGGACACCCGGCGGCGGTGCGCGTTCGCCGCGACCCAGCTCCGGCGGCTGTTCGCCGAGCACGACGAGGTGCCCGACCCGCTGGTGCACGAGGTCGCCGCCTGCGTCGACGTGGCCGAGCGGCGCGGCCTGGCGGTGTCGCTGGCGGTCAGCGGGTCGGCGGTGCCGGTGCCCACGGACGTGCGGCGCGAGCTGACCGGCCCGGTGGCGTCGGCGCTGTCCGCCGCCCGGGAACGCGCGCGGGTCAGCCTGCTGCGCGCCGACGGGGAGGTGCGGCTGGCCGTGATCGCCGACGCGGAGGCCGAGGTCGGGGCGGTGTCGGGCCGGGTAGACGTGCGGTGCGACACGTACGGTGGGCAGACCCGGACGGAGGCCCGATGGCGGACGAGTTGAGCGCGGTCGTGGTGGACGACCACCCGGCCGTGCGGGCCGGGGTCGGCTACTGGCTCGCGTCGGGCGTGCCGCCGGTCCGGGTGGTCGCCGAGGGCGAGGACGTCCGGGTCGCGTGGCTGGACGAGGGCGCGGACGCCGACGTGGTGATCCTCGACCTGCACCTGGGCGGGCCGACGCCCGTGCTGGGCGACCTGCGGCGGCTGGTCGAGGCGGGCCGGCGGGTCGTCGTGTACTCGATGCGCGCCGACGACGAGATCGCGCTCCAGTGCCTGGAGCTGGGCGCGCTGTGCTACCTGACCAAGGCGGAGGGCGCGGAGCACCTGGTGCCGGCCACCCACGCGGCGGCGCAGGGCCGCCCGTACACCCCGCCGTCGCTGGCCGGCGCCCTGGCGGGCGACCGGTCGGAGGCCCGCCCCGCGCTGTCCGCCCGGGAGGCCGAGGTGCTGGTGGAGTGGTTCCAGTCGGAGTCGAAGGACTTCGTCGCGCGGCGGCTGGGGATCTCGGTGAGCACGGTCAACTCGCACCTGGAGCGCATCCGGATCAAGTACGCGCTGATCGGCCGCGAGGCCCCGACCAAAGCCGCCCTGGTGGCGCGCGCGATCCAGGACGGCCTGGTCGGCGTCGACGACCTGTGACGCCGACCAGCGCCGAAGACCTCTGACCAATCGTTGGCTGCTTGTGGTGCGAACGACCGACAGCGCGCACCGGCCGGCCGGGCTAGCTTGCAGGCACATCCCTCGTCCGGTTAGGAGCCTTGCCTTGACGCACGCCCGTGGCGCCCTGCTCACCGCCGTCGGTGCGGCGGCCCTCCTGTTGTCCGCCTGCGGGAGCTCGACCGGTGGAGTCGCCACGCCCGGCACCACCACGCCCGGCACCACCACGCCCGCCGCGACCACCTCCGCCGAGACCTCCGCCGCCGCCACCAGCACCGGCAAGAGCGGTGCCGGGGAGATGACCGCCGAGGTGTCCGAGGACGTCACCAAGCCCGGAAGCAAGCTGAAGGTGGGCGACCGCGCCGTCGTGCCGTTCAAGTACGGCACCACCAAGACGGGCACCGTTGCGATCACGGTCACCGCGATCGAGGAGGGCGCGAACGCGGACCTGGTGAAGTTCGGCGACAAGGCCAAGGGCATCACCCCGGTCTACATCCGGGTGACCGTGGAGAACGTCGGCGGCACCGACCTGTCGCACAGCTCGCTGAGCCTGCGCGCGCTCGGCGCGGACGGCAAGGGCACCGGCGTGATCATCAGCGGCGACACCGACCAGTGCGAGTCGGAGACCGCCGGCAAGGACTTCACCAAGGCGGGCGCGAAGTACGAGACCTGCGTCCTCCAGGGCACCCGCGAAGGCACCAAGGCCCCCTCCGCGAGCTACAACAACGGCGACGGCTACGACAAGTCCCCGATCGTCTGGCAGGGCTGAGCCACCGCTCGGCAGGCGCGGCCCGGACCGCAGCGGTCCGGGCCGCTGCCGTTCGGGGCTGCCGCTCAGGCCCGCGCGGCGGCGACGAACTCGCGCATCCGGCCGTGGTCCTTCACGCCCCGGCTCGACTCGATGCCGCTGGAGACGTCCACGCCCCACGGCCGGGCCTGCGCGACCGCCTCGGCCACGTTCGCCACGTCCAGCCCGCCCGCGAGCAGCCACGGGCCCTCCGGGCGCGCGCCGTCCAGCGCCGCCAGGTCCCAGCGGTGACCGGAACCCGCCTCGGGGGAGTCCAGCAGCAGCAGGTCCTCGCCGTACGCGCCGACCCGCACGTCCGTGCCGG
Source organism: Actinosynnema sp. NPDC050436 (assembly GCF_040655415.1). NCBI lineage: Bacteria > Bacillati > Actinomycetota > Actinomycetes > Pseudonocardiales > Pseudonocardiaceae > Actinosynnema > Actinosynnema sp. NPDC050436. Next base: position 334,427 of record NZ_JBFAJV010000007.1, read on the forward strand.
CCGTCAGCGTCACGGCCCTCACCAGCCTGGTGCCCGCCGTGGCGACCTCGTCGAACGCCTCCTTCGGGTACTCGCCGTGCAACTGCACGGCGGCGACCCCGGCGTCGACGGCCACCCGCAGCACCTCGGCCGCCGGCACGCCCCGGAACACGCCGACCGTCAGCACGCCCGCCGGCACCTCGCGCACCAACCGCCGCGCGGTGCCCGCGTCGACCCGGCGCGGGCTCGCGCTGAGCACGAACCCGACGGCGTCCGCGCCGACCTCGGCGGCGACCTCGACGTCGGCGTGGGTGCGCAGCCCGCACAGCTTCACGTACATGCCGCCGACCCTATCGCCCGCGCTCCCGTTCGCGGTCGGGTGACCGGACCGGGCCGAAGCGCCCCGGTGCTCTCCGCACTTCGCGCGTCCGCGCTCGTCCAACCGCAGAGCCGGGGCGTCCCGGTCCCGCGATTTCGGGTCTCCGGTTGGGCCGTTGGGGCATCGCCGGCCGGCACCGGGGTGAGGGCCGTTGTCCCGCCGCCCCGCTCGTTCCTACGTTGCGACTGGGGAAGCGGGTCCCGTCCGGTTCGGTGAGGAAACGAGGCACGACCATGCGAAGAGGCAGGTCCAGAGCTTTCCGGATAGTGCTGGTACCCCTGTTGGCCGCCGGTGCCGTGGTGCCGGTCGCCGCGACCCCCGCGAGCACCGACCCGCTCGCCGCGTCCACCCTGGCGAAGTCCGTGCGGACCCCGTCCACGCCGGCCGACCACGGCGCGACGGCGTCCTGGGCGCTGTCCTACGACAACAAGTCGCCGGCCGTCGGCTCGTCGACGATCACCGACCCCATCTCCGCCGGGCACACCTACCTGCCCGGCTCGCTGAAGGTCCCGCAGGGCTGGACCCCGCAGTGGTCCACCGACGGGACCACCTTCCAGGACACCGAACCCGCCTCCGGCACCGTCGCCGTGCGCGCCGCCAACCCGGTCGCCCGACCGGACGGCACCTCGCTGGCCAGCGAGCTCACCCCACCGGTCCAGGCCGTCGCCACGGCGACCGGCGGCGACGGGTTCACCCCGCTGCTGCACCGCACGCCGACCGGCTCGTTGCAGGCGTGGAACATCTTCCACCACGCGGCGACCACGCAGGGCAAGGTGGTGTGCAGCGAGTTGGCCACCGGTTCGCTGTGCGCCGGAGGCCCGTGGCCGCGCACGCTGAACACGGCGGTCGGCCCGTTGCAGGGCGCGACCAGCGGCGACATCGCCAGCCCGCTGGAACCGCAGTACGTCCGGGACCCGGGCAACTCCGCGCTGGTCTACTACGCGGCGGTCACGGAGACCTCCGTCGGCGTCGGCTGCCTCGACCTGGAGAACGCGGCGAACTGCGGCTACTGGCCGCTGCTGGCCTCCGGTGGTTCCCCGGTCGCGGTCAACAACCTCGCCGGGCTGGTCGAGGTCGGCGGCGACCTGTACGGCGTCGCCACGTCCGGCGCGGTGACCTGCTGGACGATGTCGTTTAAGACCGCGTGCCCCGGTCAGCCGTACGCGCCGATCGTGCCGCCCAACGGCGCGAACCCCGCCCTGCCCGCCTCGCTCTACCTCGGCGCGATGACCGTGGTGGCCGGCAAAGTGTTCGCGTCCTCGTCGCCGCAGGCGGGGCAGGTCCCGGCGATGGGCTGCTTCGACCCGGCGACCGGTGCCGCGTGCGCCGGCTGGGCGAGCCCGCGCGCGGTCGGGCCGGCGGACAACTACGCCTACAACGCCTACACCGCCTACGACACGTCCGGCACTCCCGTGGGCGCGTGCGCGAGCACGACCGGCGGGACGAACGTGACCACCTGCTACACCACGGCCGGTGGTCCGCTGGCGTCGCCGTCGTCGGTCACCGGCCTGCCCGGCGGCGTGCTGGTGTTCAACCCCGAGGTCGTCGTGGGGCTCGACGGCCACACCCGCAGCTACCTCGGCATCTGGGGCGGCCCGTACCCCGGTGCGACCATCTGCCACGACTGGGCCACCGGGGCGGGCTGCGCGGGCTTCCCGAACCCGGCCCAGCACCCGACCGTCAACGGCGGCGCGACCCGCGACTACGGGTACGCGTTCGACGCGACCACCCAGTGCCTGATCGGGCTGGGCGACGCGGGTGTGCTGTTCTCGCTGGACCCGGCCACCGGCGCGTCGCCGTGTGCGCGCAGCGGCGCGTCGGTCAGCCTGACCCCGTCGTCGTACTACTGCGACGGCGGCCCGAACCACGTCACCGGCTACCTGTCGGCGAAACTGGTCGGCATCACCCCGGCCAACGTCAACTTCGGCGCGTCGAGCGTGTCCGTGGTGGACCAGAACGGCACGCCCGTGCCGACGTCCGGGTTCGCGCCGGACGGCTCGGTCGACCTGACCGGCGTTTCGGCGTCCACCCACACCTCCCTGACGGTGAACGCGCGGCTGGTGCTCGACAGCGGCGCGGATTTCACGGGCGGGGCCAAGCCGAACCTGGTGGTGGACTTCGCGGGTGATCCGCCGCAGGTGTGCTTCCAGACGACGCTGGCCACCACCTGCACGGTGACCGACGTGACCAACACGGCCACCGGCTTGGACGGCTCCGGGTCGTTCACCTCCAACACCGTGTCGGTGCCGATCGCGCCGGGGCCGGCGTGCCAACCCGTGGTGCGGGTGGAGAAGGAGATCTGCGCGTCGCACACCGCGTCGCACTGCGGACCCGGCGGCGCCGGACCGTGGGTGAAGAGGACGCCGGTCGGCCTGCTCGGGGCGGTGTTCGGCACGGCCCGGTGGCGCATCACGATCACCAACGACGGACCGGTGCCGATCGACAACGCCACCGTCTACGACCTCCAAGAGCCGTCCTGCGAGACGGCGGGCGGCACGTTCAGCCTGGCCCCCGGCCAGTCCAAGCAGGTGTACTGCTCGACGTACGCGCTGCTGACCCTGTTCCCGGTGACCAACTACGCCAAGGCGCAGTACACGCCGAGGAACTCGCCGCCGGGCACGCAGCCCACCTACTCGCCGTACTCGTCGGCGATGGCGTGCGCGCTGCTCTGCAATCTGTAGCCCGTCCCGCACACCGAACGGCCGGTCCGCGTTCCGCACCGCGCGGGCCGGCCCCGGCGGGGGTCCACCCGGGACGGACCCGGTCCCGCCGGCGCGCGGGGCCGGCCGTTGCCCCGGATGCGGCGCGCGGGGCCGGCTTCCCACCGCCGACCGACCACAGTGGCCGCATCCGCGAAATTGCGGGGCGCGGTCCCGGTCGGGGTGCCTACCATCGGTCCGATGATCCCCGTGCGCGGCCGGTACGACTACAAGGTCGAACTCGTGCCATACGAAGAAGGGGTCGTCGCGCAGTACGAACAGGACCGGGCGGTGGTGTCCGGGGCGCTCGGCCTGCTGGCGCGCGCGATCGAGCCGATCGGCAGCCGGCTCGTGCCGGGCATCTGGGCCAAACCGATCATGGACCTGGTGGTGCTGGTCGGCGACCGGGACGCGCCCCGCGCGGCGTCCCGCCTCGCCCGCCGGGGCTTCCAGGTGATCCCGCTGGCCGAGCTGTCCCGCACGATGCTGCGCCGTTACCGGCGGGGCAGCGGCGAACCCGACCTGCACGTGCACCTGGTGGGGCCGGGCGTGTGGACGGCCAGCCCGGAGCGCGCGTTCTACCGGCTGCTGCGCGAGCGCCCGGCCGCCGCGGCGGCCTACTGCTCGGTCAAGCGCCTGGCGCTGGAACTCAGCGGCGGCGACCCGCAGCGGTACAGCGCGGTGAAGGGCCGGTTCATCGAGTGGTTGGCGACGACCGTGGACTCAGACGACCCCGACCACCGCCCGTGACCCGGTCGTCGGGCCGGGCGCGACGATCGTCCACAGGGGATCGGAGCGTGCGGTCCTCGCCGGCTGCACCGGGCGCGGTGGTCAGCCGCCCCAGCCGTGGCAGACGAAGGGCATGAGCCACTCGTGCTCGGTGGCGTCGGCGAGCGCCTTGCCGGGCGGGACGCCCCGGGTCAGCGCGCGGTGGTAGGCGGTCATCACGTCCACCGCCGCGTGGTCGTCGACGCGGGCGACGCTGGACACCACGGTGCGGCTGCCGCTGTAGAGCAGGGCGGCGGTGAAGCCGAGGATCTCGTCCCCGGCGCGCACGACCGCCTGCCCGATGTCGCACGACGACAGCACCACGTGGTCGGGCACGGCGGCGAGCTGGTGCACGTCGTGGGCCATGAGCGGCCCGTCGACCAGGTCCAGGCGGGAGAACAGGACATTTTCCTGCTCGTGGTGGCCGTGCGAGGCGAAGTGCGCCAGCCCGCTGCGGTCGACCGCGTGCAGGACCCCGGCCACGGTGGCGTCCGGGCCGTCCAGGACGGTGCTGCCCGGGTAGATCCGCGCGAGGCGGCGCACCTCGTCGGAGGAGTGGTCGAGGTTGGGGCCGCCGACCAGCAGCACGGGGCCGGGCGGGCGGACCGCGCGGGTCGCGGCCACCCACGCCGAGGGCGACGGGGTGACGGTGACCGGCCGGCCGCGCAGCGCGTCGAGCAGGCCCCACGGCATCGCCGACAGCCCCCCGGTGGGCACCAGGACCAGGTCGCGGTCGCCGACGACGGCCAGCAGCGGGGCGAGCACGTGCTCGGTGACGATCCCGAGCTGCCGCCTGATCGAGGTGTGCACGACCCGTTCGATGGTGGCCGGCAGGCTCCGGCCGCACGCCGCGTCCAGGTCGCCGCGCAGCCGGGCGACCGCCTCGAACACCGGCGCGGACGCGCCCAGCCCGAGCAGCTCGGCCCGGCACCCGCCGATCACCTGCGCCAGCAGCCGGTCGCCGTGGGTCAGGAAGATCACCATCGCGCTGCCCGCCTCTGCGAGCGCGGCCTTCACCTCGGCGAAACCGGCCTCCGGGTGGCGCTCGCCGGACCCCTCGGTGCGCCAGCCCTTGGCCCGGATCTCGCGCTCGATGTGCCGGGCGCGGCGTAAGGCGTCGGGGTCCTGGCTGCCGCGCAGCTCGGCCGTGCGCGCCTCGGTGGCCGCCGCGCGCAGCTCGGCCACCGCGTCCACGGTCTGCTCGTCGGCCGGGGTGCGGACCGGCGGGAACCGGAACGCCTGGGCGCGGGAGCGCTCCAGCCACCGGTAGACCACCTCAGGCCGGCCGTCCTCCAGCGCCGCCGCCAGGCCGACCCGGGCCAGCTCGCCGCCCAGCGACGTGGTGCCGGTCTGGAGGTCCAGGCTGCCGAACCGCGCGCGGTGCTCGCGCAGCAGCGCCAGGCCGGAGCGGGCCTCGGCGAACGCGCGCCGCCGGCCGCCCTCGGCCGCGCCCAGCTCGGCCAGCACCAGCCGGCGCAGCAGCCGGTTCGCCAGCGGCGCGCTCGGCCGGTCCCGGTCCGGCAGCTCCGCGCGCGCCTCCGCGCACCGCCCGCACGCGACGTGGGCGCGGGCCGCCAGCAGCGCGGCCTCGTCGGCGTCGTTGCGCAGCCCCAGCGACCGCAGCCGCCCGGCCAGCCGCGACGCCGCCCGCGCGAGCCGGGCCGTGCCGCCGCCGGAGGCGAAGTCCGCGCGCAGCACGGCCAGCTCGGCGACCCCGGCCCAGGTGTCGTTGCGCCGCCGCCGGAAGTGCAGCCGGGCCCGCGCCGCCCACCGCCGCGCCTCGACCGGGTCGCCGGCGGCGAGCTTGGCCCGCGCCATGGTCAGCTCCGCCTCGGCGTGCTCGTGGCCCATCCGCAGCGCCGGCACCTGCCGCAGGAACGTCTCCAGCTCGGTGGCCGCCTCGCTGGGCAGCCCCGCCGCCAGCAGCGCCCGCGCCCGGTCGCCCGCCAGCACCGCGAGCATCCCCTGCCCCTGGTCGGCGTACACCCCGGCCGCGATGTCGAAGTCCCGCAGCGCGCCGGGGATGTCCCCGGTCAGCACCCGGCACTGGCCGCGCCCGTGCACCGCCTTCGCCACCGTGCGCGGCATCCCGTCGTCGGCCCCGAGCGACCCGCCGATCCGCGCGCACAGGTCGAGGTCGGCCAGGGCCGGCCGCACGCGGCCCGCGATCTGGTGCAGCATCCCCCGGTTGAGCAGCACCCGGGCCAGCGCCGCCCGCTGGTCGGTGCGCCGCAGGCGCTGGATCGCGTCGTCGAACAGCGGCAGCGCGTCGTCCAGCCGGCCGGTCATCAGCAGCACCAGCGCCCGCTGCGACAGCAGCAGGTGCCGGTCCTCGGGCGGGCCGACCTGCTCGGCGTCGTCCAGCAGCTCCAGCGCGCGGCCGGTGTTGCCCTGCGCCACCTCGGCGGCGGCGAGGGTGCCGAGCACCCGGGCGGTCTGCGACGGGGTCGCCCCGCCCAGCCGCAGCGCGGTGCGGAGCCGACGCGCGCCGACCGCCGGGCGACCGCTGTTGATCTCCTCTATCGCGCGCTCGTGCAGGGCCCGCACACGGTCGCTCACCGGCCCTATAGTGTCATCGTCGGCGTGCTGACCGCACCGGCCCTCCCCTCCGGTCGGATGACGAACTGCATCAGGCCCGACGGCACGCGGTCCAGCGAGAACCGGCCCTCGTCGTCGGAGCGCGTGCACAGCGGGCCGGCCGAGGTGCGCACCTCCACCGGGTGCGCGGCGGGCGGCGAGATCCAGCCGTCGATGCGCAGCGTGCCGTCGCCCCTGGCCCGCACGTTGACCAGGAAGTCGAGCGTCTCCCCGGTGAAGGTGATCAGCCGCGAGCGCACGTCGCCGCGCGCACCCGCCAGCTCGTGGTGCTCGGCGATGCGCACCACCTCGACGTCGACCTCCTCCACCTGGATGGCGAACCGCACCAGGTCCACCAGGTCGACGGGCACCGGGTCGAGCGACTCGTACATCCAGCGGACCTCGCGCAGGATGCCGTGGTCCAGCTCGTCCAGCTCGCCGCGCGGTCCGTCCTGGTCGGCCGTCGTCACCGCCAGCTCCCCTCTTGGTCGGCGAGGAGCTGCTTGCGCAGCTGGGCCAGGCACCGGCCCCGGGTGGGGCCGATGCTGCCGCGCGGCATCCCGAGCGCGGCGCTGATCTCGGAGTACTCGGCGCGGCCGACGAACGCGACCACCCGCAGCAGCTCGCGGCAGCGGTGCGACAGCCGGCCGACCGCTTCCCACAGCCGCGCGCGGCGGTCGGCGAACACCACCTCCTCGTCGGGGCGCGGGCCGGGGTCGGGCAGCTGGTCGTCGGGCGCGACGCCGACCAGGTCGTGGCCGCGCTGCTCGTCGCGCAGCGACCAGGACACCCGCTTGGTCACCGTGACCAGCCACGCGGTCAGCGCGCGCGGCGAGGTGATGTCGCCCATCGAGCCCAGCAGCCGCAGCCACGCGGTCTGCACGGCGTCGCCGGCCCGCTCGCGGTCCAGGCCCTGCGCCCGCGCCACCTGCCACAGCACGGGGGTCAGCGCCTCCACGATCCGACCCAGCGCCTCCCGGTCGCCGTCCCGGGCGGAGACGAACAGCGCGGCGAGCCCTTCGTGGTCCACGAAGGGCTTGCCGCCCGCCGGGTGGCGGTCAGACCTCGTACTGCTCATAGCAGCGCTCCAGCGCCGCCCACGCCCGCTTGACCACGGTCTCCTGGTCGACGGCGGCCAGGCTCAGCCCGGTGTCCGCCGCCGCCACGTCGATCAGCGCGTTCGCCACGGCGGCGGCGGCCAGCGGCGTGGCGAAGGACGTGCCGTCCCACACCGCGAACCCGCTGCGGAAGTCGTCCGGGTCCAGGCCGCTGCGGTGCGCGTCGGCCAGTCCCGGCTGCCGGGGCCCGCTCACGTCGGTGGGGAAGGTGCTGACCACCCCCGCGCCGGTGGCCCAGCAGGTGACCCACCCGCCGTCGTTGGAGAAGCCCGCCTTGGTGGCGTTGGGGTTGAGCGCACCGACGCTGATCACGCCGGGGCCCGCGCCCGGCAGGTCCGGCAGGTCGGCGAACGCCGCCGGGTAGAACCGCCTGCTGGTGGAGTTGTTGCCGGACGCGGCCAGCACCAGCACGCCCTGCTCGGTGAGCCGCCGCACGACCTCGGCGAGGTGCGTGGTGTAGACGGAGTCGGCGGGCGACTCGTCGAGGTAGCCCAGCGACAGCGAGACCACGTCGACCATGTCCTCGGGCCGGTCCTCGCGCTGGGCGCGGTCGACCCGCCGGGAGATCTCCTCCAGGGCCGCGATGACGTCCGAGCCGTAGGCGATCCCGTCGCTGTGCATGACCCGGACGGCCAGCACGTCGGCGCTGGGCGCGGCCTGCCGGATGATGCCCGCGATGAACGTGCCGTGGCCGGTGTTGCTGTCGACGTCCCGGATGAGGCTGTCCGACAGCACCGGGCTGTCCCAGTAGTCCAGCAGCGACGGCGCGGCGGTGGCGTTGTCCCGGATCGCCTGCTGGGCCTCGTCCAGCACGGAGATGAACCCGTCGGCCGGCGGCGGCGCGGACCGGTCGCGGATGCCGAACCACGGGTGCGGCCCGATGCCGGAGTCCAGCAGCGCGACCACGGGCCGGCGGGTGAACCGGTCGCCCAGCTCGTCGCGGCGCGGGGCCGGCCCGGCGACGGCGACCGGCACGCGGGACGCGCCCGACGGCGAGCGGCGGTAGGAGCCGTCCACCTGGTCGCTGTTGGTGTCCCACGGCGTGCCGGCGATCGTGACGGCGCTGAACACCAGGTGCTCCAACGAGATCCGCCGCACCACGTCCGGGTCGAGCACGTCGGCGGCGCGCAGGTGTTGCAGCGCGACCCACGCGTCGACGTCCTGGTCGGGCCCGGACAGCGCGCGCAGCGCCACCGGGCGGGCGGTCGCCCCGGACCGGCCGCTGGGCGGGTCGAGGTCGTACCCGGCGTCGTTGAGCACGGACCGGACCGAGTCGAGCGCGGCCCCGTCGCACAGCACGTCGTCGGGGACGAGCAGCACCCTCGGCCGGTACGCGGTGGCCCGCGGTCTCCCGCCGCCCGCCGCCTCGGCCCGTGCGGGGTCCAGCACGCGGCCCTCGTGCCGGTCCAGCAACTCGACCGGCACCCGCAGCTTCGCCGAGGGCTCGCCGTCGGTTCCCCCCGACTCCAGCGCGCCCACCCTCCTCCGGATGAACTGGATCACCACCAAACCCCTCCTGTCTCGCGGTGACACCTTCCCCCGCCCCTGCCCCACACGTGTGCCGTTCGGGTGTTTCGAATACGCCGAGGTGGTCACGAAACGGTAACGGAGGTCAACCCCAGGCGATGATGAGGAACATTCACGTCGGGTTCGCCGCCCGTTGTCACGGCCTGCCTAGCATCCCGGCCATGACCTCCCGCCGCACGTTCCTGCTGGGTACCGGGGCTGCCGCCGCCGGCACGCTGGTCCCCGCGACCGCGACCGCGCAGGGCACCGAGCCCGAGACCCGCACCGCCCGGCCGGACGCCGGCCGCGACCGGTTCACCCTCGCGGTCATCCCGGACACCCAGTACCTGTTCGACCGCGACCGGGGCAACGCCGAACCCCTCGACGCCGCGCTGCGCCACCTGGTCGACCGGACCGCCGCCGACAACATCGTGTTCACCGCGCACCTGGGGGACCTCACCGAGAACGGGCTCAAGGGCGAGATCGAGGACGTCGGCCGGTCGTTCCGGGCGCTGGACCGGCGGCGGGTCGGTTACAGCGTGCTGGCGGGCAACCACGACCTCGACGCGCGCACCGACGACCAGCGCGGTCGCACGCCGTACCTCGACGAGTTCGGGCCGCGCCGGTTCCGCGACTCGCCGACCTTCCGGGGCGCGAGCCCGGACGGCTACAACAGCTACCACGTGTTCCGCGCGGCCGGCCGCGAGTGGCTGGTGCTCGCGCTGGACTGGCGGATGTCGGACAAGGGCTTCGCCTGGACCCGCGACGTGCTGGCCCGGAATCCGAAGCTGCCGGTCGTGCTGACCACGCACGAGTTCGTCCACGCCGGCGACGCGGGCGAGGCGGAGCTGTCGGACTACGGCCGCCGGCTGTGGGAGGGGCTGGTCAAGGACCACGACCAGATCTTCCTCACCCTCAACGGCCACTTCTGGCCACCGGCGCGGACCGTGCTCACCAACGCCGCCGGCAACGACGTCCACGTGCACATCACCAACTACCAGGACCGCTACTACGGCGGCAGCGCGATGATCCGGCTCTACGAGTTCGACCTCGCGCGCAACACCATCGACGTGCGCACCTACTCGCCGTGGCTGCTCGGGAAGAGTTCGCTCAACGCGCTGGAGCGCAAGGAGGTCGAACTGACCGGCGACGCCGACCGGTTCAGCGTGCCGATCGACTTCGAGCGCCGGTTCGCGGGCTTCGCCCCGGTCCCGCCGCGCCCGGAGCGGCCGGTGCGGCAACTGCTCGTGCCCGGCACGGTCGCCTACTGGCGGGCCGACTCGCTCAAGGACCTGTCCGGCAACGGCAACGACCTGCGGCAGGTCGGCGCGGTCACCGCGACCGCCGAGCACCACCGCGATTCCCCCAGCCGGGCCAGCCGGTTCTTCGGCAAGGAGGGGTATCTGTCCACTGTGGACAACGCACCGATGAACCGGCTGACGTTCGAGCGCGGGTACACCGTCGAGGCGTTCATCAAGCTGCCGGCCGGGTTCGACCACCCGTGGTGCGGCCTGCTGACCAAGCTCGCCCCGGGAGCGGCGGCCGGCAAGACCGGCGACGACCCCAAGGAGCCGATCGCCACGTTGAACGTCGCGGGCGGCGGCGGGTTGCAGTGGGCGGTGTTCCCGAAGGGGCGCAACGAGATGTCCACCAACTGGGGCCACGAGATGGCCTACGGCACGTGGTGGCACGTCGCGGTGGTGAACGACGGCCGGCGCACCAAGCTGTACGTCGAGGGCGCGGAGCTGCTGCGCAACCCGTCCACGCCGGCGACCGGCATCGCGACGGCGGGCGACCCGTGGCTGGTCGGGGCCTACGCCTACGACCGGGTGGTGGAGAAGTCGTTCCACGGCTGGATCGGCGAGATGCGGGTGGTGGACCGCGCACTCCCGGTGGACCGCTTCCTCACCGGCCGCTGACCCGGGCCGCCCGCTTCGATGGCCCGCCACCCGTCGACAGCCGCGTGGCGGTAAGGGTTATAGTCCTCCCACATCGCTTACAAGGGGGGATGCGTGGAAGTGTCCATGACCGACTACCAGATCGGGGCGGCGCTGGCGACCGACCTGGTCACCACGTCGCCCACGGTCCGGGGGGTCGACCTGCTCGCCGAACCGGCGGAGCTGGCCGGGCTGCTGGCCCGGCACGACCTGGGCACCGGGCCGCCGCCGACCGCCGACGACGTGCTCGCGGTGCGGCTGCTGCGGTTCGACGTGCGCGGCGTCATCGAGACCGAGACCGAGGAGCAGGCGGTCGCGGGTGGGCGGGTGCTGCTCGGGCGGGCCGGGCTCCGGCCGGTCCTGCTGCGCGACGGCGACGACCGGTGGCAGTGGCACGTGCCGACCAGGCCCGACGCGTCCCTGGCCGACCGGCTGGCGGCGGTGGTCGGCGTCGGGCTGCTGGGCGTGGTCCGGGCGCTGGGGCACGACCGGTTCCGCGCCTGTGCCGCGCCCGGCTGCCGGGGCGTGTTCGTGGACGCGAGCCGTGCCGGCCGCCGCCGGTACTGCTCGCCGGAGCGCTGCGGCAACCGCGTCAACGTGGCCAACCACCGCAGGCGGCAGGAGGTGGCCCGATGAGCACCCCGCCGCTGACCGGCTCGATCGTCCTGCCCGACGGCACGTGGGTCCGGGGCCGGGGTCTGCGCCACCCGCGCCCGGAGGGCCCGGTACCCGGGTTCGGCCTCTACCTGGGCACGGACCGGCTGCGCGCCCGGCACGACGACGGCCTGACCTGGCCGCACGAGTGGCTGGACTGGCCGGACTTCCGGCTGCCGCGCGACCGCGAGCAGGCAGTCCACCGCATCCGCGCCCTGCACGACCGCGCCCGGTCCGGCGAGGTGGTCGAGGTGGCGTGCGACGGCGGGCGGGGGCGCACCGGGACCGTGGTCGCCTGCCTGGCGGTCCTGTCCGGCGTCGCACCGTCCGACGCGGTGGCCTGGGCGCGGCAGCACTACCACCGCAGCGCGGTCGAAACACCGTGGCAACGGCGGTGGGTCGCGCGGTTCCCGGCCCCGCACGCCTGACCGGGCGGCCGTCACCCACCCCCACGACGGGCACCGCGTGCCCCGCCCGGATGCTCTGCACCTTGCGCTCGGTGAGCGAACGGGACCGGACGGGGAGCCGCACGGTGAAGGCGCGGCACGAAGGTGTGGACGGTCGCGCCGGTCCTCCCACCCCGCCGGTCCGGTGTGCGACGGTCGAGGTCCGGTAATCCCACCGGCGAAAGGAAATCGACCATGCGTAGCACGCCATCGCCTTACGTCAAGCCGTTGTTGGTGCAGGTCGGGAAGTTCTCCGCGCTCACCCTCGGGTCGCGGGGACGCCAGCGGGACTCGCGTCGCCGCCAGCGCAACTAGCTCCGGGAGGAGACCACCACCGGCGGATGACCGAGGGGAATCGGCTGTGAGCACGGATCTTCCCGGCACCGCTGCCGGCCGCGGCGAGGAGTGGTTCGTGGTCCTGCCCGACCACGCGGGCGCTCCCGCCGCGGTCGCGGCGCTGCGCGCGAGCCCGTTCCCCGTCACCCGGTGGCTCGACCACCCGTCCGGCCGGCCGTGGCTGGTCGGCCACTGGGACCCGCGCGACCTGGTGGTGGGCACCGCCGGTCGGACCCGGGTGGCGGTGCTGGGCTGCTGCCCGGTGTCGCCCGGCGACCTCGCGGGCATCGCGCGGCGCACCGCCCACGTGCACGACCTCGACCCGGTGGCGGGCTCGCTGGCCGGGAGCTTCCACCTGCTGGCGAGCGTCGGCGGCGTGGTCCGCGCGCAGGGCACGGCCTCGGGCGTGCGCCGGGTGTTCCACGCCCGCCTGGGCGACGCGGACGTGGCCGCCGACCGCGCCGACGTGCCGGCCTGGCTGATCGGCTCCGGCGTGGACGAGCGGCGGCTCGCGGCGGCCCTGCTGTTCCCGGAACCGCCGCCGGCCCTGGCGGGGGCCCCGCTGTGGCACGGGGTGTCCGCCGTGCCCGAGGACCACTGCGCGGTGCTGCCGCCGCGCGGCCCGGCCCGGGTCGCCCGCTGGTGGCGGGCACCGGAGCCGACCCGGGCGCTGCGCGGGGGAGCGGTCGCGCTGCGGGCGGCGCTGACCGGGGCGGTGGCCGCGCGGGTGGCGTCGCGCCCCGCCGTCAGCGCCGACCTGTCCGGCGGCGTGGACTCCACCGCCGTCTGCTCGCTGGCCGCCGTCCGGGTCGACCGGCTGCCCGCGTACACCGTCGCCAGCCAGGACCCGGCCGACGACGACGAGCACTGGGCCGCGATCGCCGCCGCCGGGCTGCCCGCAGTGCGGCGGGTCGTGATGACCGACGACGACCTGCCCGTGCCCTACACCGGCATCCTCGACCGGGGCGTGGCCCGGGACGAGCCGCACCCGGACATCCACCTGCGCGCCGAGGACGTCGTGCGGGCCAACCTGCTCAACGCGCACGGCTCCCACCTGCACCTGACCGGCGACGGCGGCGACGAGGTGCTGCACGCGCCGGTCGGCTACCTGCCGGAGCTGCTGCGCCGCAACCCCCGGCTGGGGTACGCGCACGTGCGCGGGCACCAGGTGCTGCGGCACTGGTCGTGGTCGCAGGTCCGCCGAGTGCTCACCGCGCGGCGCGACGAGCGGCGCGCGCTGCTCGCCACGGCCCGCGCCCTGACCGCGACCGGGGCGGACCGGTCGGACGCCGTGCGGCTGCCGCCGTGGGCGACCCCGGACGCGGTGGACGCCGTGCGGGAGCTGCTGCTGCGCGCCGCCGCCGACGTCGACCCGGACCTGCGCGTCAGCGCGCTGGAGGACACCGTGCGGGTGGTGCGGCACAGCGGCCGGGTGCAGCGCGCCTGCGCCGTGGCCGCTGCGGCGGACGGGCTGCCGGTGGCCGCGCCGTTCCTGGACGACCGCGTGGTGGAGGCGTGCCTGTCGGTGCTGCCGCACGAGCGCACCACCCCGTGGCGCTACAAGCCGCTGCTCGCCGAGGCGCTGCGCGGCGTCGTGCCGGAGCGGTCGCTGGCCCGTGCCACCAAGGGCGGCACCACGCCCGAGTACGCCGCGCTGCCGCAGTACCGGGCGGACCTGCTCGCCCTGTGCGAGGACTCCCGGCTGGCCGCCCTCGGCCTGGTCGACGTCGACCGGTTGCGGTCGGAGCTGACCGGGATCTGGCTGACCGACGCCTCGCCGATCACGATCGCCCGGACCGTCGGTGCCGAGCGCTGGCTGCGGGACTTGCGTCCCACCGCCCTCGCCACCACGCCCCTGGTGACGGCAGCGCGCCGCTGACGCACCGGCCGGCGCGTCAGCGGGCACGGAACAGGGGGCGGCGCGGTGTTGGCGCGCGCTCGACCGGTTCAACGCGACCGGGGCGGGCGACGACGCCGAACGCCGCCGCATCTCGGAGGAGCTGTAGGCCGGTTTCGGCCCGGGTTCCGCAGTGCTGCCGAGGTTCCGGTGCAGCTACGGCGCGTTGGTCCGGATCGGACCGGGGCACAACCGCTGACGGCGCTGCACCCCGTGGAGGACCACGAGAAGCGCCGCGCCGGCTGGGAGCAGCCCGCGCGGACTCCGGGGCGAACCGGCACGGCACCGCCCGCGCCGGGAGGCTCACCTCCCGGCGCGGTGTGGTGGGGAGCGAACGGGTCAGACCTGGGGTAACTGGAAGAACACCAGGTACAGCAGGACCAGCAGGCCGATCACCCCCACCGTGGCGCGGACGAGCTGCCTCATCCACTCGCCGAACACCTTCGACAGGCGGCTGCGGGAGTGGGAGAAGTAGGCGTGGGCCTCGCTGGCGCTGTTGAGGCGGATACCGACGAGCAGACCTGCTCCGAGGACGACCAGCACGACGAACGTGGACACAATCAACCTCTTCCGGATGACGAGCGGCTTGGCCTGGGGCCACGCGGGCGTGACCGCACAGCCGGGTGACGACCGGTCGGGCACAGCCGGGGGACACCGTCGTCCAGGGACCGGTGGCCCTCCCGAGCGGGCCACGCCGGATGGCGTCGGTTGCGAGTCGACGCCACGGTCGACACGGCGCATAGTGTCCACCTGCACCGGGAGGCGGTTGTGCGTAATTTGGCGGTGTCGGGTCAAAAGACCCCACTGATGTCGGGTATCGGACACGGGGCGCGGTTGCGCTTCGGGGGTGGCGCGGCCGGGATCGAGCGGATGGAGGCCGCGCTCGTCGGCACGGCGTTCGAGCCGCACCGGCACGACACCTACGCGATCGGCGTGACGCTGGCGGGCGTGCAGACCTTCCGCTACCGGGGTGAGCAGCGGCACTGCCTGCCGGGGGAGTGGCACGTGCTGCACCCCGACGAGCTGCACGACGGCGCGGCGGGCACCGAGCTGGGCTTCGGCTACCGCATCCTGTACCTGGACCCGGCGCTGGTGCAGGACGCGCTGGGCGGCCGGCCGCTGCCGTTCGTCGCCGATCCCGTGATCCGACCGGCGCGGGTCGGCGCGACCGTCGGGAACTGGCTCCGGCACATCGACGACCCGCTGGACGAGCTGGAGGCCGTCGAGGTCACCGCGTCGGTCGCGGACCTGCTGCGCGCGCACTCCACCGACCGGGTGCGCGGGCGGGCGGCGCTGGACCTCGACGCGGTGCGCCGGGTGCGGGTGCTGCTGTGCGACGACTTCGCGCACCGGCACCGGGCAGCCGACCTCGAACGGGTGTCCGGACTGGACCGGTGGGCGCTGGCCCGCCAGTTCCGCGCCGCGTTCGGCACCAGCCCCACCCGGTTCCGCACCATGCGCCGGCTCGACGCGGCGCGGCGGCTGCTGGGTGCAGGCGTGCCGCCGGCGGAGGCGGCGGTGGCCGTGGGGTTCGCCGACCAGAGCCACCTCACCCGGGTGTTCAAGCGCGCCTACGGCGTGACGCCCGCAGCGTGGACGGCGGCCGTCCGCAGCGGTGCCGAACGCGGCCCGGCCGAGCGCAGTGCTGCCGGACGCGGCGGGTCAGGCGCGGGCGCGGATCGCGTGCACCACGGCGGCCATGTCCTCACCCCCGTGCCCGAGCGCGACGGTCTCGCCGAACAGCGCGTGGCAGACGTCGAGCAGCGGTGACGCGGTGCCGGCCGCGCGGGCGGCCTCGGCGATCAGCCGGTTGTTCTTCAGCACGTCGGTGATCGACGCCTGCACGGCGAACTCGCCGGCCAGCAGCTTCGCCGCCTTGGCCCGCGACACCGAGGAGGCCATCGGGCCGGCGTCGAGGACGTGCGTGAGCACCGCCGGGTCCAGCCCGTGCGCCTCGGCGAACCGGTAGGACTCGGCCAGCCCGGTCACCATGGTGATGAGGAACAGGTTCACCGCGAACTTCATCAGCAGCGCGCCCGGCACCGGCCCGCACCCGACCACCTCGGCGCACATCGGCGCGAGCAGCGGCCGGACCCGGGCGACGTCGGCGTCCGCGCCGGACAGCATCGCCACCAGCGCGCCCTGCTCGGCCGGCCCGCGCGAGCCGGAGACCGGCGCCTCGACGTACGCCCCGCCGGCCCTGGCCACGTCGGCGGCCAGGGCGTGCGAGTAGCCGGCCGCGATCGTGCCCATCTGCACGACCGTCCGCCCGTGGCAGCGCGTGGCGAAGTCCGGGCCGCCCCGGTCGAGCACCGCGTCGACCGCCGACTCGTCGGCGAGCATCAGCAGCACGACGTCGGCCCGCGCGAACACCTCGTCGGGTCCGGACGCGACGCGCGCGCCCGCGTCGGCGAGCGGGCCCGACCGGGCGGCGGTCCGGTTCCAGACGGTGAGCGGGACGCCCGCGCGGGCCAGGTTGAGGGCCATGGGCCGGCCCATGACACCCAGTCCGATGAATCCGAGTTCGACCACGTCCGCAGTTGTAGCCGCCGCGCCCGGCACCCGTCTTGAACGTTTGTGCGCGGGGCGGGGGCGACCGGCGGACGCGACCACGGGCCGTGATCCGCCAGGATGGCGCGATGCGACTGCTGCCCCGCACCCCGAAGGCCCGCCGGTGGACGGTCGTCCTGCTCGTCGTGGTCGTGCTGGTGCCGCTCGGCCTGGTCGGGGTGACGGCCCTGGCCAACGCCCGCTCCTTCCAGCTCTTCGGCGAGATCGTGCACCGGGTGGAGACCGACCGGAAGGTCGTCGCGCTCACCTTCGACGACGGTCCGGACCCGGCGGGGACCCGGCCGGTGCTGGACGTGCTGGCGGCCAAGGGCGTGCGCGGCACGTTCTACCTGACCGGCCGGGAGCTGGCCGCGCACCCGGACCTCGGCGCGGCGATCGCCGGGGCGGGCCACGAGATCGGCAACCACTCCTACTCGCACGAGCGGATGTGGTTCGTGACGCCGTCGTGGGTCGCGGAGGAGGTCGAGAGGACCGATGAGCGCATCCGCGCCACCGGCTACACCGGGAAGATCACCTTCCGCCCGCCGCACGGCAAGAAGCTCGTGGCGCTCCCGCACTACCTGGACCAGCACGACCGCACCACGATCACGTGGGACGTCGAACCGGACTCCGGCCCCGACCAGGCGAGCACTGCGGACGGCCTCGTGCGCGACGCCGCCGCCCGCGTCCGCCCGGGGTCGATCGTGCTGCTGCACCCCATGTACGCGGGCCGCACCGTGACGCGGGACGCCCTCGCGCCGCTCATCGACCGCCTGAGCGGGCAGGGCTACCGGTTCGTCACCGTCTCGGAACTGCTGGCGCTGCGGCGGTGACCGGCACCGACGGCCGGCAGCGCCCGCGCGGGGGGTGGTGATCATCCGGAACGTAGGGTTGTCCCATGAGGGGATACACGGACGAGGAGAGCCGCACGCTGCGCACCGCCGTCTACGGCGCGATGGTGCTGGTGTCGGTCGCCGAGGAAGGCGCGCTGGACCAGGAGAGCCACGCCGGCATCAAGGCGATGGCCGCCCTGCCGCCTGCGGTCCGCGACGCGGTGGACGCGGGTGCGCCGGAGCTGCCGGCGGGGTCGCTGGAGGACGTGGAGCGGGGCGTGCTGGCGGCGCTGCGCGAGTCCGTCGCGCTGGTGGCGGCGCACGCGCCGGACGAGGCGGACGCGTTCGCGTCGGCCGTCGTCGGGATGTGCGAGCGGGTCGCGTCGGCGGACGGCGAGGTGGGACGGGCGGAGAGCGCCGTGGTCGGCCGCATCCGCGCCGCGCTCGGCCGCTGACCGCCCGCCGCCCGCCTGAGGTCAGGGCGTGCGGGACTCCACCAGGGCTTCGACGCCGTCGAGCAGGCGTTGCAGGCCGAACTCGAACTGGTCGCCCGACCACGGGAGCACGCCCGCGCGCAGCGCCCGCAGCAGGTGCGGGTAGCGGGTGAAGTCGACCAGTTCGCCCAGCACGCGGTTGCGCTCGGCGGTCTCCTCCGCGGAGCCCGCACCGGACTGCTGGTCCTCGACGTAGAGGCGGGCCAGGCCGCGCACGTAGGCGTCGACCGACTCGACCACGGCCACCTTCTCCGCCTCGGTCAGCCCGGTGCCCTCCAGCACGGCCAGCGCGGAGTCCAGCCACCGCAGGGTGTTCGGGCCGGGCGCGGACACGTCCGCCATGAGCTGGAGCACCCACGGGTGCGCGCGGAACCCGTCCCAGTCCGCGCGTGCCCAGGCTTCGAGCTTCGCGCGCCACCCGCCCGGCCGGTCGTTCGGCAGGGTGTCCTCGACGCTGACCGCGTCGAGCATGAGGGCTTCCAGCTCGGCCTTGCCGGGCAGGTAGGTGTAGAGCGAGGCGGTGCCGACGCCGAGCGCGGTCGCGACCCGCCGCATGGACAGCGCGGCCAGGCCCTCCGCCTCGACCACCTCGATCGCCGCCGCCACGATCCGGTCCGTGCTCAGGCCGCGCTGCGGGCCCCGGCTGGGCCGCCGGCCCTCGCCCCACAGGAGGCGGAGCGCCTCGGTCTTTGCGTTCATGTCAAAACTCAGTATACCGTTCGGAGTAGAGCGAACGATGTTCGGAGTTTTGGGGGAGGGGGAGCCGTGGTGACGACCGAGGGGGTCGTGCGTCGCCGTCGGGAGCGGTTGGCGCTGTGGGCGGCCACGCTGGGCAACGGGCCCACCGAGCTGGTCGACTTCGTCCTGCCGCTGTGGGCCGGGTTGGCGCTGGGGCTCGGCGCGACCGAGGTCGGCGTGCTCACGGCCGTGGAGATGGCGGTGTCCGTGCTGGTCCGGCCGGTGGCCGGGGTGCTCGCCGACCGGTGCGAGCGGCGCGGCGTGGCGGCGGTCGGGGCGCTGCTGTACGCCGTGTCGTGCGCCGGCTACGCGGTGGCCGGCAGCGCGAGCGTGGCCTACGCAGCGGCGGCGATCGGCGGCGCGGGCGGCGCGCTGCTGTGGGTGGCCCTGCGCGCGGTGGCGAGCGAGCGGCTGGAGGAGGACTCGGGGGTCTTCCCGAGGCTGCTCGCCGCCGAGGAGACCGGGTCGTGGGTCGCGTTCGTGGCCGGCCTCGCGCTGCTGGGCGTGATCGGGTTCGCCGGGGTGTTCTGGCTGTGCGCGGCGGCGTGCCTGCTGGCCGCCGGGTGCCTGCTGGCCGCGCCGAGGCGGCCCGCGCCCGTCGGCGCGGCGGTGTCCGGGGGGTTGGGCGCGGTCGGCAGGCGGCTGCGGCCGATGTTGTTCGCGGTGGCCATGACCATGGCCGCCGAGGCCGCCGTCTCGCTGCTGTTGCTGCTGCACCTGCAACGCGGGTTCGGCCTGGAGGTCGTCCAGATCGCGTACGTGTTCCTGCCGGGCGCGATCGCGATGAGCGTGGCCGCCGGGTACCTGCACCGGTACGTGGTCCGGTTCGGGCGCTCGCGGGTGCTGATGACCGCGTCGCTGGGCAGTTGCGCGTTCGCGGTCGGCCTGGCGTGGGCACCGAACCCGTACGTGGTCGCCGGGCTGTGGGTGCTCAGCGGGCTGGCGTGGGCGGCGGTGATGCCGGTCCAGCAGGCGGTGGTCGCCGAGGCGTCGGGGGACCGGGTCGGGCGCGGCATGGGCGTCTACGAGTCGGCGTGCCTGGTCGGGGCGCTGGTCGGCAGCCTGGTCGCGGGCGTGCTGTACGACGGCGCGAACTGGGTGGTGGCCTGCCTGGTGGCGGGCGGGATGATCCTGGCGGGCGCGGTCGTCGTGCCCCGCGCGGTGCGCCGGCTCGGCGTCGCCGAGTACCCGCCTCCGGCCGTGGCCGACACCCCGTCGACCCCCGGACCCGCTGCGTCCGGCGCGGAAGTCGGATCGGCCGCACTGCCTCAGGCGCAAGTGGGGTCCGCCGCGTCGCCCCGGGTGGAAGCCGAGCCCGCAGCGTCGCCTCGGGAGGACGCCGTGCCCGGAGGGAAGGTGCGCACGAAGGCCGAGTTGTGGCGCGGCCTGGCGACGAACGCGGCGCTGTTCGCGGTCACGCAGGCCGCGTTGGCGTTCGCCGACCTGTCCTGGGTGCGCGACCTGCTCACCCGCGACCTCGGCGCGGTGCTGCTCGGCCAGGTCCCGCGCGAGGGCGTGGCGGCGTTCGCCTACGGCGCGGGCCGGGTGTGGGCGATCGTCCTGCTGGTCGATCTGGTGTGGACGGTCTACAAGGTCCGCCGCACGCGCGCCCCGGGCTGAGGGGTCAACCGGAGACGGTCCGCTCGCCGAACGCGCGGGCGGGCCCCTCCAACCGGTCCTGGAGGCTGAAGAACAGGTCGGCCGCGCGGATGCCGATCCACTCCGGCGGCAGCAGGTCCTCGGGCAGGCCCGGGTCCAGGTAGGGCAGTCGCCGCCAGTCGGTGAGCAGCCGGACGTAGTCGGCGAACGCCGCCCGCTCGTCCACCGCGCGCCGGCCGCGCCACCGCTCCAGCGAGGGGCCGTGCTCGGTCAGGAACGCCGAGTACAGCCCCTCCAGCTGGTCCAGGTCCCACCACCGGCGGACCTTCCCGGCCAGGTCGCCGAACGCCAGGTGGTCGGCCCGGAACAGGTCGGCGTAGCCGTGCAGGCCCTGGCTGCGCAGGATGTCGGCGGTCGGCTCGTGCAGGTGCGCGGGCGCGATCCACACCCCCGGCGCGGCGGTGCCGAAGCCCAGCCTGCTGAGCTGGGACCGCAGCGAGTGCCGCTTGTGCCGCTCGGACTCGGGCACCGAGAACACCGCGAGCAGCCAGCCGTCGGCCAGCGTCGCCCGCTTGCGCCGGAAGATCCGGTGGTCGCCCTCGTCCAGGATGGCCAGACCGGCGGGCGAGAGCGCGTACCCGGCCGCGCCGCCGCGTTTGTCGGCCTGGAGCACGTCGCGCCGCTTGAGCCGCGAGATCGAGGACCGGACGGCGGCCTCGTCGATGTCCAGCTCGCCGAGCAGCGCGACCACCGAGGCGACCGACAGCCAGCCCGCGTGGTCGCGGGAGAACAGGCCGTACAGCGTCACGATGAACTGCCGGGGCTGGGCAGCCTTGGCGTACCCGTCCCCCTCGGCGGAGCCGACCTCGCCCGATCCCGTCGTCACGGCGTCACGGTATCAGCGCGTCACCGGGAGTCACCTCCTGCGCCGGCCGCTCGCGCACCTGCGCGCGGAGCTTGAACCGCTGCACCTTCCCGCTCGGCGTCTTGGGCAGCTCGGGCACGAACTCGACCCGCCTCGGGTACTTGTACGGCGCGATCACCGACTTGACGAACGCCTGCAACTCGGCGGCTTTCGCCGGGTCGGCCGCCGCGCCCGCCCGCAGCACCACGAACGCGTGCGCGATCGCGCCCCGGTCCGGGTCGGGCGCGGCGACGACGGCGGTCTCGGCGACGTCCGGGTGGTCCAGCAGCGCCGCCTCCACCTCCGGCCCGGCGATGTTGTAGCCGGAGGAGATGATCATGTCGTCGTTTCGGGCCTGGAACCAGAAGTAGCCGTCGGCGTCCCGCACGTAGGTGTCGCCGGTGAGGTTCCAGCCGTCGCGCACGTAGTCGAGCTGGCGCGCGTCGGCGAGGTAGCGGCACCCGGTGGGGCCCTTCACCGCGAGCCGGCCGGGCACGCCGTCGGGCGCGGGGTTGCCGTCCTGGTCCAGCACGGCGGCCCGGAAGCCGGGCACGGCCCGGCCGGTCGCGCCGGGCCGGATGTCGTCGTCGGCGGCGGAGATGAAGATGTGCAGCAGCTCGGTGCCGCCGATGCCGTTGATGATCCGCAGCCCGGTCTCCCGGCGGAAGTGCTCCCAGGTGGACGGTGGCAGGTGCTCGCCCGCCGACACGCAGCGCCGCAGCCCGGAGAGCGCAGCCGCCTTCCCCGCCGCCAGCATGGCCTTGTACGCGGTCGGCGCGGTGAACAGCACGGTCACCCCGTGCCGGGCGACGGTGTCCGCCAGCTCCTCGGGCGTGGCCCGCTCCACGAGGAACGTCGACGCGCCGAAGCGCAGCGGGAACACCACCAGGCCGCCCAGCCCGAACGTGAAGCCGATCGGCGGGGTGCCGGTGAACACGTCGTCGGGCTCGGGCTTGAGCACGTGCCGGGCGAAGGTGTCCGCGCACGCCAGCACGTCCCGGTGGTAGTGCATGGTGGCCTTGGGCCGGCCGGTCGTGCCGGACGTGGGCGCGAGCAGCACCACGTCGTCGGCGGCGGTGTCCACGGCGGTGAAGGCGCCCGGCTTGGCCGCGCTGCGCGCCACCAGGTCGTCCGCCGCCGTCCCGCCGTAGAGCACGCCGCGCACGCCCTCCGGCAGGTCCTCGGCGAACCGGTGGTCGGTGAGCACCAGCCCGGTGGCGGTCAGCGCGACCAGCTCGGCGATCTCCCTGGCGCGCAGCAACGGCATCACGGTCACCGCGACGCCGCCCGCCTTCACCACGGCCAGCCACGCGGCGACCGTCCACGGGGTGTTCGGGCCGCGCAGCATCACCCGGTTGCCGGGCCGCAGGCCGAGGTCGTCGACGAGCACGTGCGCGAGGCGGTCGCTGCGCTCGTCCAGCTCGCCGTAGGTCCAGGTCTCGTCGGCGGTGCGCAGGCACGGCCGGTCCGCGCCGAACCGGCCGATCGCGCCGTCCAGCAGGGCGCGGGCGCAGTTGAGCCGGTCCGGGTACCGGAGTTCGGGGAGGTCGAACACGAACTCCGGCTGCTGCTCCGGCGGCGGGAGGTGATCCCGGCAGAACGTGTCGACGTGGGCGGATCTGTGCATCGGCAGCACTCCTTCCCGGAGTGTCGGGACGCTGGGCATGGGGGTCAGGTGCGCAGGGGCGCGTCGGCGTAGTCGCCGGCCAGGAGCGTGCCCGCGCCGGGCGCGTGCGCGGGCAGGTCGAGCGCGCGCATGAGCTGGTGCGCGGTGGCGATCGACGCGGACAGCACGGGTTTGCCGAGTTCGCGCTCCACCACCTCGACGGTCTCCAGCGACGGCATCTGCACGCACGCGGACAGCACGATCGCGTCCGCGTCCCGGTGGTCGAGGGCGGCGGCGATGGGGACCAGGGCCTTCGGGTCGTGCGCGGCCACGTCGAGGTTGTCCGGGATCTCCAGCGCCGTGTAGTCGGCGACCTCGACGCCCTCGTCGCGGATGTAGTCGACCACGGTCTCGGTGAGCGGCTTGAGGTACGGGCACACCACCGTGATGGACCGCGCGCCGATCAGGTGCAGCGCGTTGACCAGGGCTCCGGCGCTGGTCACGACCGGTGCGGGCGCGCCGTTCGCGGCGGCGATCGCCGCGAGGTTGCGCTCGGAGGTGCGGTGGTAGCCCTGGCCGAGGCTCATGATGGCGACCAGGCAGGCGTACCCGAGCACGTCGACCCGGGCGTCGGACAGCTCGGCGGCGCAGCGGCCCGAGTCGGCGTCCATGGCGGCCAGTTCCTCCTTGCGCACGTGCTTCATGCGCATCCTGCTGGAGTGGAACGTGAACCGCTCGGGCGCCACCGCCTCGCGGGCCCGGAAGATGGCCGGGATCTCGGTTTCCATGGTCACGTTGGAGCTCGGCACGATCTGGCCGATCCGGAAGGTCCTCACCGGACGTCCACCACCGGGTTGCGCAGCGTGCCGATCCGCTCGACGGTCGCCTCCACCACGTCGCCGGGCCACAGCCACACCTGCGGCGTGCGCCCCGCGCCGACGCCGGCGGGCGTGCCGGTGGCGATCACGTCGCCCGGTTCCAGGGTGATGCCGGCGCTGATGTCGGCGATCAGCTCGGGGATGCGGAACAGCATGTACTTCGTGCTGGACTTCTGCCGCACCTCGCCGTTGACCTTCAGCGACAGCTCCAGCGCGTGCGGGTCGGGGACCTCGTCGGAGGTGCGCACCGCCGGGCCGAACGGCGCGTAGGTGTCCTGGCCCTTGGAGTAGAACCACAGCCCGCCCCGGCGCTGGTCGCGCGCGCTGATGTCGTTGAGCACGCTGTAGCCGAACACGTGCTCCAGCGCGCGTTCGGCCGGGACCCGCTTGGCGGTCCGGCCGATCACCACGGCCAGCTCGCACTCCCAGTCGAGCTGCTGGGTGAGGTGCCCGTTGTGCTCGATCGCCTCCTCCGGGCCGATGACGGAGGTGCTGGGCTTGGCGAACAGCACCGGCCGCTGCGGCAGCTCCTGGGCGGTGTCCAGGGCGCGGGCCGACTCGGCGACGTGCTCGGTGTAGTTCAGGCCGACCGCGATGATCTTGCCGGGCCGCAGTGGCGCGTGCAGCGCCACGGCGTCCGCCGGGTGCGCGACGCCGTCGGGCAGCGGCCCGTCGAGCAGCGCGGCGACGGTGCCCGCCGCGTCCTGCCGCACGACGTCGAGCAGCGTGCCCGGGTCCGGCGCGGACCGCGCGGCGGCCAGCGCGCCGACGTCGACGACGTCGGAGTCCCGGTGCACGCCGAGGCGGCGGGGACCGCCGTCGGTGGAGAAGGTGACCAGCAGCATGGGGGAGTTGTCCGTTCTCGAAGGTCAGGCGACCGGCTGGTGGCCGTCGTTGTCCGGGTAGGACTCCTCGCGGAAGAACCCGAGGGCCCGCATGACCGGGAAGTCGTTGAAGGAGAACAGGCAGGCGTCGTCGGACCGGCTCGCGTTGGCGTGCTCGTGCCACGCCCAGGAGGGGACGCAGAAGATGTCGCCCTCGGTCCAGTCGATGCGCTGCCCGGCCACCACCGAGGTGCCGCTGCCCTTGGCGGCGGTGTAGATCTTGGAGCCGACCTGGCGGTGCGCGAGCGTCGACTCGCCCGCCCGCAGGAGCTGCATGTGCGCGCTCATGGTCGGCATGACCGAACCGCCGGTGAGCGGGTTGCTGTACTCCATGATGATGCCGTCGTACGGGGAGCCGTCGGTCGCCTTCGCCGCGTTGAGCAACGCCTCGTAGGTGGTCTCCCACGGGTAGGCGAGCAGCGGCGAGTGGTTCTTGTGCCAGGTGTCGCCGAACGGCCGCAACTGGCCCGCGCCGTAGACGTGCAGGGAGGAGTTCGTGATCCCCTCCTGCTTCTGGTAGATGTCCGGGTGCACCTCGTAGAACGGCGCGTCCAGGGCGTTGACCAGGGGGATGTCCAGGCCGTCCTGCCAGATGACGGGCCCGTCGGTGCCCTCGATGCCCTCGTTGCCGTGCTCGTGCCAGGTCCAGTTGGGCGTGATGGCGAAGTCCCTCGGACCGACCTTGAGCTTCTGGCCGTCGACGATGGTCCACGCGCCGGTGCCCTCGATCACGAACCGGAGCGCGGCGGCCTGGTGCCGGTGGGCGGTCATCGACTCGCCGGGCCCCATGATCTGCAGGCCGCTGTAGAGCAGGCCCACGGTCGCGGCGATGTCGCGGCGCTGCGGGTTGTAGAGCGCGACCACGCGCCGGCCGGCGTCGTCGCCGCTGACCAGCCGCAACGCCTCCATCACCAGCGGGCGCAGCTCCTGGTAGCTCCACTTCACCGGCACGGACTGCGGCTGCGGGTACCACGGCTCGATCTTGTTGGCGATGGTCCACAGCGCGCCGGCGTCCAGGCGCTCCAGCTTCTCGTAGTAGGCGTGCAGGTCCGCGTTGTCGGTCACGCGGGCGCGACCGAGCACGTCGTCGCTGTAGGTCGTCATGGCAGCTCCTCGCCGCTCGACGCAATATCTCGTTGTCTTGACGGACGTCAACATTCCGCAATACGGTTCGCGGTGTCAAGAGTCCTGGAGGGGCAGCTATGGCGACACCGGATCCCCGGCCCGAGGTGACGATCGAACGCCGCGTCGAGTGGCACGACACCGACGCCGCCGGGCACCAGCACCACTCGGCGATCCTGCGCTGGGTGGAGCACGCCGAGGCGGAACTGCTGCGCGGCCTGGGACTGGCCCGCCTGTTCGGGCGCGCGCCCCGGGTGCGGCACGAGGTCAACTACCGGTCCCGGCTGTGGTTCGGCGAGACCGTGCGGGCCCGCCTCGCGGTGGTCCGGCTCGGCCGGACCTCGCTGCACTACGAGTTCACCGTGCACGGCGAAGCCGGCCTGGCCGCCGACGGCACGCTGGTCGTCGCCCACGTCGTACCCGACGCGCCCGGTGCGACGCCGTGGCCCGGGGACGTGCGCGCGGCCCTGGCCGGCGCGGTGGAAGCGGGCGGCCGATGAGGATCGCGGTCATCGGCGGCGGTCCCGGCGGCCTGTACTTCGCGGCGCTGGCCAAGCAGCTCGACCCCGCGCGGGAGATCACCGTGTGGGAGCGCAACGCGGCCGACGACACGTTCGGCTTCGGCGTGGTGTTCTCCGACGAGACGCTGGACGGCATCGCCGGCGCGGACCCGGTCGTCGCCGCCGCGATGGAGGCCGAGTTCGCGCGCTGGAGCGACATCGACATCCACTACCGCGACACCGTGCAGACCTCCGGCGGCCACGGCTTCGCCGCGATCGAGCGCAAGCGGCTGCTCCAGCTCCTGCGCGCGCGGTGCGCCGACCTCGGCGTCGACGTCCGGTTCTCCACCCTCGCGCCCGACGTCGACGAGCTGCGCCGCGACCACGACCTGGTCGTGGCGGCGGACGGCGTCCAGTCGGCCACCCGCGCCAAGTACGCCGACGTGTTCCGGCCGTCGCTGGACGAGCGCACCTGCCGGTACATGTGGCTGGCCACCGACCGGGTGCTGGAGGCGTTCACCTTCGTCGTGCGCGAGACCGCCCACGGCCCGCTCCAGGTGCACGCCTACCCGTTCAGCGCCGACCGCAGCACGGTCATCGTGGAGCTGACCGAGCAGACCTGGCGGGCGGCCGGGTTCGCCGACACCGGCCGCGACCTGCCGCCGGGGCACAGCGACGAGGACAGCGTGGCCCGGTGCGCGGCACTGCTCGGCGACTTCCTCGACGGGCACCCGCTGCTGACCAACAACTCCAAGTGGGTCCGGTTCACCACCGTGCGCAACGCGACCTGGCGGCACGACAACCTCGTGCTGCTCGGCGACGCCGCGCACACCGCCCACTTCTCCATCGGCTCGGGCACCAAGCTCGCCATGGAGGACGCGCTCGCGCTCGCCGCCGCCCTGGAGACCACCGACCCGATCGCCACCGCCCTGGAGCGCTACGAGGCGGAGCGCCGCCCGGTCGTGGAGTCCACCCAGCGGGCCGCGCAGGCCAGCCTGGAGTGGTTCGAGACCATCGACCACGCCGTGGGCCAGGACCCCGAGCAGTTCGCGTTCAACCTGCTCACCCGCAGCCGCCGGGTCACCTACGACAACCTGCGGCTGCGCGACCCCGAGTACACCGCCGCCCTCGACCGGTGGTTCGACACCGGCCAGGACGTGCCGACCCCGCCGCTGTTCCACCCCTTCCCGCTGGGCGGCCTGACCCTGCGCAACCGGGTCGTGTCCGCGCCGGTCGCGCTCTACCGCGCGCGGGACGGCGTGCCGGGTGACGCGGAACTGCTGCACCTGGCCGGGAAGGCGCTGGGCGGCAGCGGCCTGGTGCTGGCCGGCATGACGGCGGTCAGCGCCGGGGGCCGGGTGACGCCCGCCTGCCCCGGCCTCTACACCGACGAGCAGGTCGCCGCCTGGCGGCGCGTGACCGACGCCGTGCACGAGCACAGCGGGGCCCTGATCGGCGTGCAGCTCAACCACTCCGGCCGCAAGGGCTCGACCGCCGTGCCCACCGCCGGGTCGCTCGGCGGGCCGCTGGCCGACGGGTGGGAGACCGTCGCCCCGTCGCCGATCGCCTACCGGGGCCTGCCCGCGCCGCGCGCGCTGACCGAGCCCGAGCTGCACGCCCTGGTCGGCGAGTTCGCCGCCGCCGCCGCGCGCGCCGACGCGGCCGGGTTCGACGTGCTGGAGATCCAGGCGGGGCACGGGTTCCTGCTCTCGACGTTCCTGTCGCCGCTGACCAACGAGCGCACCGACCGCTGGGGCGGCGGGCCGGACGGGCGGCTGGCGTTCCCGCTCGCCGTGCTCGACGCCGTCCGCGAGGTGTGGCGCAAACCCCTGCTGGCCCGGATCTCCGCCGTCGACTGGGCACCCGGCGGCACGACCGTCGAGGACGCGGTGCGCATCGCCGCCGCGTTCGCCGCGCACGGGGTGGACGCGGTCGACGTGTCCAGCGGCGAGGTGGTGCCGCACGAGCGCCCGGCCTACGGGCGCGGCTACCAGACCCCGTTCGCCGCCCGGGTCCGCGCTGCGGCGGGCGTCCCGACGATCGCCGTCGGCGGCATCTCCGGGTACGACGACGCCAACTCCGTGCTGCTCGCGGGCCGCGCGGACCTGGTCGCCGTCGGCCGGGCCCACCTGCACGACCCGGCGTGGACCCTGCACGCCGCCGCCGACCTCGGCTACACCGGCCCCGGCGCGCACTGGCCGCCGATCCACGCCGCCGGTCGGGCCAAACCGCCGTCGGCGGGCCGGGCCCGGCCGGCGCTCGCACTGCGCCCCGCCGAACCCGGACCCGTGCACCAGCGCTGGCTGCCCGGCCGGCGGGGACGCTCGGACTAGGAGCCACCATGGACGACTTCCCGCGCTTCACGGCCGCCGCCGTGCAGGCCGCCCCGGTCTACCTGGACCCGGCCGCCACGGTGGCCAAGGCCGCGTCGCTCATCCACGAGGCCGCCGGCCGGGGTGCCGCGCTCGTGGTGTTCCCGGAGGTGTTCGTCGCCGGGTACCCGTACTGGAACTGGACGATGAACCCCGTCGCCGGGTCCCCGCTGTACGAACGGCTCTACCGCGCGTCGGTGGACGTGCCCGGCCCGCACGTCGACGTGCTGCGCGCGGCTGCGGCGGCCACCGGGACGACGGTGGTGATCGGCGTGAACGAGCGCGGCCGGCACAGCCTGGGCGTGCTCTACAACACCGTGCTGACCATCGGCCCGGACGGCTCACTGCTCGGCCGGCACCGCAAGCTGGTGCCGACGTGGGCGGAGAAGCTGACCTGGACGCCCGGCGACGGCAGCACGGTGGTCGTCCACCGGACGCCGGTCGGCCCGCTGGGCGTGCTCGCGTGCGGCGAGAACACCAACACCCTGGCCCGCTTCTCCCTGCTGGCGCAGGGGGAGCTGGTGCACGCGGCGAACTACATCGCGCTGCCCGTCGCACCCGCCGACTACGACATGGCCCAGGCCATCGCCATCCGCACCGCCGCGCACGCGTTCGAGGGCAAGCTGTTCTCGGTCGTGGCCTGCTCCACCATCACCGACGAGATGATCGAGGTGGCGGCCGGCGACGACGCGGAGACGGCCCGGCGGATGCGCCGCCCGAACAGCGCCCTGTCCGGCGTCTTCGGCCCGGACGGCAACCCGGTCACCGAACCGCTGGTCGACGAGGAGGGCATCGTCTACGCCGAGGTCGACCTCGCGCGCTGCATCCAGCCCAAGCAGATGCACGACATCATCGGCCACTACAACCGGTTCGACGTGTTCCGCCTGCACCACAACACGACCCCGACCACACCCCTGGTCCACGAACCGGTCCCGCCCGCCCCGCTGCAAGGCCCGTGGACACCGGACGACCAGGAGGCGACCGGGTAGGCGGGGGACTGCGGGTTCCCGAAGCGCCCCCGACCCCTGTCGCTCTCCGCCGACCCGGCGGTCACGCAGGTGACTCGACCGCCGGGTGCCGGCATCATGGGGTCGTGATCAGCTACCGAAAGGCCGATGCCGCGTAGGCGGCCGGGCGCGTTGCGCGCCGCACGATCCCTGCCCGAGGTGCCCCTGATGCGGGGTGCAGGGCCGCGAGAGCACCTGCCGGGGCTCACCCGCCGCGTCACGCTCGCCGTGCACGAGGTGGAGGGCCGCTCCGAGGAGTACTACGTCAAACCCGGTGCGACCGTCCTCGCGTTGCGGCGGTACCGGGCGTTCCTGGCCCGGTCGGGTCGACGGCCCCTGTACCCGCAGGTCGACGACTGCTCGTGCAACGGGTGTGCGTTCCGGGACGTGCGGCACGCGCGCGACGTGCTGGAGTGGGTCATGCGACGCCTGCGCCCTCGACCACGCGGTGAGCTGGAGCGGCTGGTCGCCGCGCTGGACGCCGTCTACCTCGACCGCACGTTGCCCGACCCGCACGCCGCACACCGGGCGTCGTCGTCCCCGCTCTGGTGGCCGCAACCGGCCCCCTGGTGGCACGACCGGCTGGTCGAGCCGACGCCCGGGTGAGGCGCGCGGGCCGTCGAGCGGAGGCGCCATCCCCGAGGCGCGAAGAGGAGGCCCGCCCCGTGACCGGCGAGGAAGCGCCGGTCACGGGGCGGGCGTGGCTCAGACCGTGCCGGTGAAGCGGTCGGCCAGGTAGGCGGCCTTGGCGGCGTCGTCGCGCTCGGAGCACAGGAAGCGCGACCACGCCGCCCGCTCGTGCAGCACCGCGCCCAGCTCCCACACGCACACGACTTGCAGGTGCGGTCCCTGCTCCAGCTTCTGGAAGCCCTCGTGCTGCGTGACCTCGCGGTAGAAGACGCTCAGCCACATCTCGTTGTTGTTGCGCCACGTGCAGGCGATCACGAAGTGGAACGACTCGCCGCACAGGTGGTGCACCACGAACCCCAGGTCGCCGGAGAGGGCCAGCCGCCCGGCGGCGACCTCGTCCTGCAGGAACCGGTGGCCCTGCGCGCGCACCTCCGGGTCGACCACGGCGTCGGCCTTGCGGACCTCGTACCACTTGAGGTGCGAGTCCGGCAGCACCAGGTCGTGGTCGGGCAGCGCGACGACCTCCTTGGGGTAGTGCCGGTAGTCGGGGTCGACGCTGGTGAGCTTCGCGAGGTGGTCGAGATTCGTGGTCACGGCACGGGATCGTAAGCGGTGGGCGCCGGGCTAGTCTGCCCCGTTGTGAAACCGGATCTCAGCACCCTTCGGGCCGCCGTCGTCGAGTTCGGCGGCTACTCCCGGCCGGACCGGTCGTGGGCGGCGCTGCTCGCCGCCACCGACCCGGCGATCGACCTGGCGCTGCCCGCCCACCGCGAGGCCGCGCACCGCTGGCTCAACGCGTGGGGCTGCCGCATCCGCTACCCGAGGACCGGCGAGCCGCAGGTGTTCGACACCGGCCTGGCGGCGTGGTGGGACCGCTGGGGCGGCGCGCTGCCCCCGGTCGAGACCCGGATCGGCGAGCTGACCGACGAGCGGATCGCGGAGCTGGGCGACTGCTTCGGCGACCTGGCCGCCACCCCGGCCGCCGCGAGCCGCTCACTGGGCCCGACGGCCGCGTCGAAGCTGCTGTTCGCCCTGCGCCCCAACAGCGTGATGCCGTGGGACGACCTGATCGCGCAGAAGCTGCACGGCGCGCGCGACCGCGCGGCCTACGTGGCGCACCTGGCGCTGGGCCGGGGCTGGGCGCTCGACCTGCTCGCCGAGGCCGGGACGGACGAACCCGCCCTGGTCGAACTGCTCGGTCGGCCCGGCCGGTCGCTGGCGAAACTGCTCGACGAATTCTGCTACCTGGTGCACACCCGCAATTGGTCGGCGGCGGCCGGCAGCGCGTGACCGGGCGGTCACGCTCCGCCGGCGGGTGATTGACCGGTTACCGTCGGCGAGCGGCCGATCGGCGGTGTCCGGTGCCCCGGAAATCTGCCCGGGGACCACCTCATAAGGGTTGGCTATGGGGACGGGCGGTCGACGTCGAATGCTTCTTTGACAGCGACCCCAGGGTGCCTACTATCTGCCTGGCCAGTACCGAGGGGAGTCTGGGGTGTCCCGTCCGTCCGCCGGCGAAACACGTAGCCGCGCATTGTCTGATTTGTTCCCGCCGGGTATCGGATGTGCTTTCCGCCGCACTCCCGGGATTGTCCGGCCGCACCGGGCGGGTCGGGTCGCGTGAGGGTCGGGGTGGTCGGCGGCGGTCTCGCCGGCGCGTTGCTGGCGTGGCGGCTGCGCGAGTCCTCCGACCGGGTGCGGGTCGAGGTGGTCGCCCGCGACCGGTCCCGGGCGGACGCCTCCGAGGTGTCCGGCGGGCTGGTGCGCGGCTTCGAGCTCGACCCGGAGGTCGGGCGGGACGCGGCGGACGGCCTCGCCGAGGTGCGGGGGGACGCCCGGCTGCGCGAGTGGAGCGGGTACCGCGAGATCGGCTCCTCCTACCTGGTGCCGCGCGGCGTCGACCCCGCCGGGTCGGTGCGGGTGGTCGACGAGCGGCTGCCCGGCTCGGCCGAGGTGGTCGGCGCGGCCGAGCTGCGCCGCCGCTTCGGGTACCGGGAGCTGCGCGACGACGCGGTGGGCGTGCTGGAGCGGCACGCCGGCCACCTGTCGCCCGCGCGGCTGCGCGACAGCGCCCTGGCGTGGGCGGTCGAGCACGGCGTGCACCTGGTGCGGTCGACCGCCCGGCTCCTCGACGGGCCGGCCCTGCGCACGTCGGACGGGGTGCGGCGGGAGTACGACGCGCTGGTCGTGGCCGCGGGCGCGTGGACGCCCGGCCTGGTCGACCACGGCGGCGAGCTGCGCGCCAAGCAGATCCAGTACGGTGTCTACCGGATCGACCTGCCCGGCCTGGGCGCGTTCGTGGACGACGACACCGGCCTGTACGGCAGGCCGTGGGGCGACGGCACGTTCCTGCTCGGGCTCGGCTGCGACCGGTGGGACCAGGCCCCCGAGGACGTGCGGCCCGACCCCGTGCTGGCTGACCGGGTCGCCGCCGAGGCGCGGCGCAGGTTCGGGGTGACGGCCGACGTGCCGCCGCCGGAACTCCTCGTCGCCTCCTCCGACTGCTACCGCACGCCCCCGGGCCTGCGGCTGCGCCCGGCCGGACCGGGCGTGTTCACCTTCACCGGCGGGAGCGGTGGCGCGGCGAAGACCGCCGTGGCCGCGAGCCGGATCGCGGCGGGTGAGCTGCTGACGTCGTTCTGACCGGTTCGCCGGACCTTCCCGGCCGTGGGCGCGGAAATGCCCCCGGTCGGGTTTCCGGCTGCCCGGAAAAGGTCGACTCCCGAGTCGATAGGGTTCCCGTATCGGGGCGATTCGAGGTGGTTCCGGAACGGCTTGTCGACTGCTGCCCGGTCACCTACGGTTCCTTCCGTCAAGCCTCTCCGGCTTAATCCGACTTCCGGGCCCGGAATTCTTTCCGGCGCCGGCGGACCCCTTTCCCTCCCTACCGGGGCATTGTCCGGGTCCGTCTCGCGTGGTGTCGCCGTCGCGGCGCCACCCACTTCAAGGTTTGGGAGAATGCGTTGGACCACCGGGATGTAGAGCTGCTGGCGATCGGCGCGGGGCCGGCGAACCTGGCGCTGGCCGTGGCGTTGGAGGAACTCGCCCCCGACCTCGCCGCCCGCACGCTCGTAGTCGAGCAGCACGACGACGTCGCCTGGCAGCGCGGGATGCTGCTGCCCTGGTCGCAGAGCCAGGTGTCCTTCCTCAAGGACCTGGTGACCCTGCGCAACCCGCGCAGCGAGTTCTCGTTCGTCAACTACCTGCACTCGATCGGCAGGCTGGACGAGTTCATCAACCTCGGCACCTTCACGCCCTACCGGCTGGAGATCTCCGCCTACCTGGCGTGGGTGGCGCGCTCGCTGTCCTCGGTGCGGGTGGAGCACGGCCGCCGGGTGGTCGGCGTCGAGCCCGGTGACGTGGTGGCGGGCCGGGTCACCGGCTGGCTGGTGCGCTTCGCCGACGGCGGCACGGTGAGCTGCCGCGACCTGGTGGTCGGCGCGGGCCGCGACGCCCACGTGCCCGCCCAGTTCGCCACGCTGCCGCGCGAGCGGGTCGTGCACAGCACCGAGTTCCTCGACCGGGTCGGCGCGCTCGACGCCGACGCGGCGCACCGGGTGGTCGTGGTGGGCGGCGCGCAGAGCGCCGCCGAGATGGTCTGGCAGACCCACCAGCAGTTCCCGCGCGCCCAGGTGACCATGGTGATGCGCTCGATCGGCCTGAACGGCTACGAGAGCAGCAAGTTCACCAACGAGCTGTTCTACCCGTCCTTCGTGGACACGTTCAACGCCGCCCAGCCCGCCGCCCGCGAGCAGCTCCTCCAGGAGATGCACCGCACCAACTACGCGGGCCTCGCCCCGGCGATGCTGGAGAACCTCTACCGCACGATCTACCTGGAGAAGCTGACCGGCGCCGAGCGGCTGCGGATGATCCCGATGGCCGAGGTCGCCGACGCGCGGCTGGAGGGCGACGAGGTCGTGCTGACCCTGCTCGACCGCAAGTCCGGCGCGACCGACGAGCTGCGCTGCGACGTGGTCATGCTGGGCACCGGGTTCGTCAAGCGGATGCCCGCGATGACCCGCGCCCTCGCGGCGGCGATCGGCGTGGACGACGACTTCACCGTCACCCGCAACTACCGGATGACGCTGCCCGACTCGGTCGAGGCGCGCGTCTACCTCCAGGGCGTCAACGAGTCCACGCACGGCATCGCCGACTCGCTGATCAGCGTGCTGGCGATCCGCTCCGGCGAGATCGTCGCCGACCTGCTGGCCGGCCGCCCCGCGCCGGCCGCCCCGGACACCCGCACCCGGCCGGCCGCCGAGCTGCTGGCCACCGTGCCCCACCCCGCCTGAGCCACCCACCACGACAGGGAACGCGAACCATGATGGAGATCCGCAAGCTCGACCGGGACAACCTCAAGCAGGACAACGGGCTGGTCGCCCAGCGGCTGATGCCGTGGTCGCTGGTCAACGCGCCGTTCGAGGGCTCCTGGTGCGTGGTGCGCCCGGGTGCCGAGTCCGGCGCGCACGGCCACCACGAGTACGAGATCTGGGTGGCCATGTCCGGCGAGTCGCACATCCTCACCGAGGCCGGCGAGACGCCGTTCGTGGCGGGCGACGTCGTGCACTTCACGCCGCACGAGCGGCACCAGGTCGTCAACCGGGGCGACGCCGACTTCGAGTTCTACGCGATCTGGTGGGACGCCGAGATGTCCGAGAAGTTCTCCGCCCGCCACGAGGAGTCCGCGTGACCGGCCGGCCCCGTCCGGCGATCGTCGTCGCCGCGACCCCCACGTCCAACGGGGACCTGCACGTCGGCCACATGGCGGGCCCGTACCTGTCCGGCGACGTCTACGCCCGCTACCTGCGCGCCAACGGCCGCCAGGTGATCTACACGACGTGCACCGACGACAGCCAGAGCTACGTGCTGTCCACCGCGCACCGCCGGGGCACCACGCCCGAGGACCTGGTGGAGACCTCGACCGCGAAGATCGAGCGCTCCCTGGCCGCCATGGGCACCCTGATGCCCGGCCTGCCGCCGATCGACGACCGGTACCGCCGCACGGTCCTGGACTACGTGGCCGACCTGCACGCCGCCGGCCGCTTCCGGTCGCGCACGGTCCGCCTGCCCTACGCCAAGAACGCGGGCCGGTTCCTCTACGACGGCCTGGTGTCGGGCACCTGCCCGGTGTGCATGGCGGGCAGCTGCGGCGGCGCGTGCGAGACCTGCGGCCACCCCAACAACTTCGACGAGCTGGTCGACCCGAAGTACACCATCGACCCGGCAGACCCGGTGGTCTACCGCGAGCAGACCATCCTGGTGCTGCCCATGGAGGAGTACCGGGAGCGGCTCACCAGCTACTACGCCGCGCGCACGCCGCGCTGGCGGCCCCACGCCAAGCAGCTCATCGGCGAGCTGCTGGCCCGCCCGCTGCCGGACGTGCCGGTCACCTTCCCCGGCACGTGGGGCATCCCGGCCCCGTTCCCGGAGACGCCGGGCCAGGTCCTCTACCCGTGGATCGAGGCGATGCCCGCGTCGATCTACAGCACGTGGTGGGCGGCCGGGAAGCTGGGCCTGCCGACCGGCGACACCGACCAGCTGTGGCGGGCGGAGACCGACGCGGAACTGGTGTACTTCCACGGTTTCGACAACGTCTACCACTGGGGCCTGGTCGACCTGGTGATGCTGCTGGCGCACGGCGACCGGTACACCACGCCGGAGTCCAACGTCTGCAACGAGTTCTACGACTTGGAGGGCGAGAAGTTCTCCACCAGCCGCAACCACCTGATCTGGAGCGCGGACCTGCTCGCCGAGGTGCCGCGCGACCTGGTCCGGTTCTTCCTGGCGCTGACCGCGCCGGAGTACCAGCGCACCAACTTCAGCCGCGACGCGCTGCACTCGGTCACCACGCGGCGGCTGGTCGAGCCGTGGAACGCGCTGGCGGACACCGTCGAGCTGGCCATGGTCGGAGTGCCCGGCGTGCCGGTCACCACGGAGGACGGCCGGCGGCGCTCGGCGGCGATGCTCGACCGGTTCCGGCTGTGCTACGAGCTGCCCAACTACAGCCTGGGCCGCGCGGCGGAGACCGTCATCACCCAGCTCGGGCGGCTGCGCGCGCTGGCCGAGTCGGTGGACGGCAAGCGCAACGGGCACTCGCCGGTCGCGCCCGGCGACCTGCTGCTGGAAGCCCGCACGCTGCTGGCGTGCGCCGCGCCGATCCTGGTCGACGTGGCGGACGCGCTGGCGGCCGAGGGCGTCGACCTGTCCCTGGGCTCGGCGCGGGCGGAGAGCGTCCCGCTGTTCCGGTTCCCCCGCCTGCCCGCCACCACCGCGCCGACCGGTTTCGCACCGGCGCTCGACGGCGCACGCTAGGAGGCCGCCGTGAAGCTGCTGACCGTGGAAACCCGCCAGTACCTCCAGTACTACCACTCGCGCTACGAGCAGGTGGAGGCGCTGGGCGCGGAGCTGTACGTGCTCAACGGCGAGGGCACCGAAGACTTCTGGCCCGCCGACCGCTACCGCCTGGTGGGGTCCAAGGACATCCAGGACATGATCGCCACCGCGAAGCAGTGGCACGCGGTGGAGGACTTCGCCGGTGTCATCACCTTCTCGGAGGCGGCCGTGGTCGCGGTGGCCGCGATCGCCGAGGCGCTGGGCCTGCCCGGCATCGGCGTGGAGGCGGCGCTCAACAGCCGCAACAAGCTGCTGATGCGCCAGGCGCACGAGAAGGCCGGTGCGCCGATCCCGGGCTTCCGGTACGTCACCGAGCTGGAGCAGGCGCGCGAGGCGGCGCGGGAGTTCGGGTTCCCGGTGATCGTCAAGCCCACCCTCGGCGCGGGCAGCCACTTCGTGTTCAAGTGCGACGACGAGGCCCAGCTCGTCGAGCACTACGAGCAGGCCGCCGCCGGCATCCGGGAGCTGTTCTGGGCCAACTCCGAGGCGGAGGGCATCGACCTGGGGCCCAACGGGTTGCTGGTCGAGTCCTTTTTGGACGGAAAAGAGTACTTGATGGAGGCCGTGTCCTGGGACGGTGAGGTCTACCTGGGTTCGGTGGTGGACCGGATCACCGCCGAGGGCGGCACGTTCGACGACGACGTGCACCACGCGCCGACGTCGATGAGCGCCGAGGACCTGGCGGCGGTGCACGAGGTGGTCAAGGCCGGCGCGCTCGCGCAGGGCCTGCGGCGCAGCGTCATGCACGCCGAGGTCCGGTTCCACGGGGGCAAGCCGTACCTGCTGGAGATCGCGGCCCGGGTCGGCGGCGGCGGGCTGGACATGATCGCCCGGATCACCGCCGGCCACGACCCGATCGCGGCCGTGGCCGACATCGCGGCGGGCCGCCGGCCCGACGTGCGGCACTTCCGGCCGACCGGCACGCACATCACCGCCATGTGCCTGATCTCCGAGGCCGGTGTCGTGGACCACGTCGTGGTGCCCGACGAGGTGAGCGGGTCGGACCGGGTGTTCCTGCTCAAGATCACCGCCCGGCCGGGCGACGAGATCAAGCGCCCGCCGGACGGCAACACCATCCTCGGCTTCCTGGGCACCACGGGCACGTCCGAGCAGGACGCGTTCGCGCTGATGAACGACTACGCCGCGAAGATCCGCGTCGAGTTCCGCTAGACCGCCGGGCCCGGCGCCGCACCGCTCGCGGCGCCGGACCGGCCACCGGAGAACTTCGGGCACCTACCGCCCGACGGGC
Source organism: Actinosynnema sp. NPDC050436 (assembly GCF_040655415.1). Classification (NCBI taxonomy): domain Bacteria; kingdom Bacillati; phylum Actinomycetota; class Actinomycetes; order Pseudonocardiales; family Pseudonocardiaceae; genus Actinosynnema; species Actinosynnema sp. NPDC050436. Next base: position 372,482 of record NZ_JBFAJV010000007.1, read on the forward strand.
CCTACCGCCCGGAAACGCCAGGGAGTCAGGAAAGTGATCAACTACAACGGCAGAAGGTTCCGCCCGGTCGCGCACGGGGCACCGGAGGAGAGCCGGGTCGCGGTCTACCACCAGGACGGCGACCTGCTGTGGGGCGAGTTCCTGGGCGGCAAGGCCCGCCGGGGCGCGCTGACCGGGACCGCCGGGCCGGACGGCTCGCTGGACTTCGCCTACTGCATGGTCCTGGACGACGGCGAGGTCGTCTCCGGGCACTGCCGCAGCACGCCGAACGTGCTGTCGGACGGCCGCATCCGGCTGGACGAGGTGTGGGAGCGCTTCGGCGCGCACGCCTCCAGCGGCGTGTCCGTGATCGAGGAAATCCCGCAGGCGAGCTGAAGGACGACGAGGACACCGATGACTTCCGCCAGCACCATCCCCGCCCCGACCGGCGGCAGGCCGCGCAAGGGCGGCGTCGTGACCTGGGCGTGCGCGCCCGGCTTCCCGCCCGCCGTGATCTTCCCGTTCACCCCGGCCGAGCGCATGGGCACCCGCAACATCCTGGAGTTCCAGGCGCTGATGTACCGCACGCTGTACTACTTCGGCAGCGACGGCACGCCGAACGTCGACTACACCCAGAGCATCGGCGAGCCGCCGGAGTGGAGCGAGGACGGGCTCACCGTCACCGTCACGATCAAGCCGTGGAAGTGGTCCAGCGGCGAGACGGTCTCCGCCGACAACGTGCTGTTCTGGGTCAACCTGATGAAGGTCAAGGGCGCGCGGTACGGCGAGTACGTGCCGGGCTACTTCCCGGACAACCTGACCTCCTACGGCAAGCTGGCCGAGGACAAGGTGTTCTTCACCTTCGACAAGGTCTACTCGAAGCACTGGGTGCTGCACAACCAGCTCAGCACCATCACCCCGCTGCCCAAGTCGTGGGACCGGACCGAGGCCGGACCGGCGAACGCCTCCGGTGACCTCGCGGACGTCGAAGCCGTCTACGACTACCTGATGGCGCAGCAGGGCGACATCGTGGACGAGGGCAACGCGCACCGCACCAAGTGGGCGGACAGTCCTATCTGGAGCGTGGTGAGCGGGCCGTGGCGGCTCAAGAGCTACACGCTGGAGGGCATCGTCACGTTCGTGCCGAACGAGCACTACTCCGGGCCGAACAAGCCACACCTGGACGAGTTCCGCCAGGTGCCGACGTTCTCCGACGAGGAGCAGTACAAGATGCTCCAGGCCGGGCCGGACTCCGAGCACGGCATCCAGGTCGGCTACCTGCCGCTGAGCTTCGCCACCGAACCCGCCGTCGACCCGGTCGTCGGCGGGCCGAACCCGCTGGCCGAGCACTACACGATGTACCCGCAGACCGCGTTCTGCATCCGGTACATCTCGCTGAACTACAACAACCCGACCGTGGTCGGCAAGATGTTCGCCCAGACCTACCTGCGGCAGGCGCTGCAGAGCGTGCTGGACCAGGACACCGCCGTGCGCGACATCTACCAGGGCTACGCCTACCGGCAGAACGGCCCGGTCCCGATGTACCCGAAGACCGACTACGTCTCGCCGCGCCAGCGCGAGGGCGCGTGGCCGCTGCCGTTCGACCCGCAGCACGCCAAGGAGCTGCTGGAGGCCAACGGCTGGGACACCAGCCAGACGCCCGCCGTGTGCGTGCGGCCCGGCACCGGGCCCGGCGAGGCGGGGGAGGGCATCCCGGCCGGCACCGAGCTGACCATCCTGATGCGCTACGTCGAGGGCCGGCCCGCGCTGACCCGCGTGATGGAGGGCTTCCGCGACGCGGCGGCGCGCGCGGGCATCGAGCTGCGGTTGCAGGAGGTGTACGGCTCGGTGCTGGTGGCCGAGGACGCGCCCTGCAAGGCGACCGAGGAAACGCCGTGCCTGTGGGAGATGTGCTGCTGGAACGGCGGCTGGGCCTACCACCACCCGACCGGCGAGATCCTGTTCTCCACCGGCGCGGGCGGCAACTTCGGCTTCTACAGCGACCCGAAGGCCGACGAGCTGATCGAGCGCACCGTCACCAGCGACGACCTGGACGTGCTCTACGAGTACCAGGACTACATCGCCGAGCAGGTCCCGGTGATCTTCACCCCGAACTTCCCGATCCGGCTGTTCGAGGTGGCGAACTCGCTGCGCGGCTTCGGGCCGGTCAACCCGTACGGGATGATCAACCCGGAGAACTGGTACTACGCCGACCAGGACTGACCACCCGCCGCCGCGCCGACCCCCTCGGCGCGGCGGGCCGGGTCGCCGGCCCGGCCGTCACGCCACCCCCGACGTGGCGGTCCGGGCTCGGCCACACCCCCGTCCCACCACCCCCTCCGCACGATCGCCATCGCGGCACGGCGCGGGCGAAGGCGCGGCAGCCCGCCGCGACCGTGATTCCCCAGACGTAGCAACGAGAGATGAGGCACCGCGTCATGACCGGCACCGAGGACACCCGCCCGCTGCTGCTGGTGGTCGCCACCGGTATGCGGACCTACCGCGAGTACCTGCTGCGCTCGATCAGCGCCGAGTACCGCGTCCACCTGTTCCTCACCGCGGAACCGGAGTGGGAGAAGGAGTACGCGGCCGGCTGGACCGTGCTGCCCAACACCATGGACGGTCCGGCGATGGCCGAGGCCGCCCGGGAGGTCGCGGCGCGCGACACCGTCGCGGGCGTCCTGTGCTGGGACGAGGCGCGCATCCACGCGGCGTCGTTCGTCGCGCGCGAGCTCGGCGTCCGCAACGGCGACCCCGAGGTGGTGTGGCGGCTGCGCGACAAGGGGCAGACCCGCGCGGCCCTGGACGTGGCGGGCGTCCCGCAGCCCCGCTCGACCCCGGTCAAGACGGTGGAGGACGCGGTCGCGGCGGCGGCCGTGATCGGCTACCCGGCCATCCTCAAGCCGCGCGGCCTCGGCGCGAGCCTCGGCGTGGTCAAGGTGGAGGACGAGGAGCAGCTGCGCGCCAACTTCGCGTTCACCGTGGCCGCCGAGGGCCCGGAGCCGGTGGTGTTCGACACCGACCAGCCGGTCCTGGTCGAGGAGTTCGTGTCCGGCGAGGAGATCAGCGTCGACTCGGTGGTGCGCGACGGCGAGGTGACCCCGCTGTTCGTCGGCCGCAAGGTCGTCGGCTACCCGCCCTACGCCGAGGAGGTCGGCCACTTCGTGGACGCCGCCGACCCGCTGCTGTCCGACCCGGCGCTGCTCAAGGCGTTGCAGCGGACGCACGAGGCGCTCGGCTTCACCGACGGCGTCACGCACTCGGAGTTCATGCTCACCGACTCCGGCCCCCGGGTCATCGAGGTCAACGGCCGCCTCGGCGGCGACATGATCCCGTTCCTGGGCTCGCTGGCCACCGGCATCGACCCCGGTCTGGTGGCCGCCGCGGCGGCCACCGGGCGGCCCGTCGACCTCACGCCGACCCGCCGCCGCGTCGCCGGCATTCGGTTCTTCTATGTGTCCGAGGAGGACACGACCATCGGAACGCTCGGTTTCGCGGACAATGCCTTGCCCGAGGGCATCGAACGGGTCGTGGTGGTCGCCAAGCCGGGGGCCGTCGTCTCGCCGCCGCCCAAGGGCACGGTCTGGGGCCGCATCGCGTTCGCCGTCGCCACCGGCGACACCCGCGAGCAGGTCGCCGACCGGCTGGACGCGGCCGAGGCCGCGTTCGACGTCACGCCCGCCTGAGCTCCCCGCAACCCCCTCGAGAGATGTGAAGTGATGGCAACGCAGAACAAGTCAGCAGGCATCTGGACCACGTTCGTCGAATCGCCGATGGCGGTGAAGGCGGTCCTGGGCGGCGTCTTCGTCAACAAGGTCGGCAGCTTCCTCAACATCTTCCTGGTGCTGTTCCTGACCGCCACGGGCTACTCGGCGGGCCAGGCGGCCACCGCGCTCGGCGTCTACGGCGTCGGCAGCGTGGTCGGCGTGCTGATCGGCGGCGCGCTGGCCGACCGGCTCGGCGCCCGCAACTCGACCGTGCTGAGCATGGCGGGCTCCGCCGCGCTCATCGCGGCGCTGCTCTACCTGCCCAGCTACCCGCTGCTGATCGTGGCGATCGCCCTGGTCGGCGCGGTCGGCCAGGTCTACCGGCCCGCGTCGGCGACCCTGCTGTCCGAGCTGACCGACGAAGACCGCCAGGTCATGATCTTCGCCATGTACCGGTTCGGCCTGAACCTGGGCACCACGGCCGCGCCGCTGATCGGCTACGGCCTCTACCAGTTCGGCGGCGACAGCTACCACCTGCTGTTCTGGGGTGAGGCGGTGGTCGCGGGCGCGTACGCGGTGATCGCCTACTTCGCCCTGCCGTCCAAGGCCGAGGAGAAGGGCATCCGGGGCGTCGAGGCCACCGACGCGCCCGTGGCGACCGGCAGCTACGCCGACGTGTTCAAGGACCGGCGCTACCTGGCGTTCCTGCTGGTCGTGTTCATCAACGGCCTGGTCTACGTGCAGTACATGGTGACGCTGCCGCTGGACGTGGCGCAGTCCGGCGTGCCGATCTTCTGGTACACCTTCGCGGTCGCCCTCAACGGCGCGGTGGTCATCCTGTTCGAGCTGGCGATCACCAAGACCACGCAGAACCTGCCCGCGAAGCTGGTCGTGGCGGTCTGCTTCGTGCTGCTCGGCCTGGGCGTCGCCGCCTACGGCCTGCCGCTGGGCCCGGCCGTGATCATCGCCGGCACCCTGCTGTGGACGCTGGCCGAGATCATCGGCGGCCCGGTCGTGTTCTCCTACCCGGGCCTGATCGCGCCCCCGCACCTCAAGGGCCGCTACATCGGCAGCTTCCAGTTCGTGTTCGGCCTCGGCTCGGCGGCCGGCCCGATGGTGGGCGGCTTCCTGTTCCTGGAGCTGGGCCACGCGGTGTGGCCGGTGCTGGGCGCGGTGTCGTTCATCGCGGCGGCGGTCGGTTACGTGGCGACCAAGGACACCCGCAAGAAGGAGGAGCCCTCGGCCGAACCGGCCGAGGAGCCGGTGCCGCAGAGCTGACCGGCGGTCCGACGTCCGGCGGGCCGGTACCCCACACGGGGTGCCGGCCCGCCGCGCTGTCCGCGTCGGGGATTCGGGCCGGCTCGCCGGGCTGCCGGGGGACGAGAAATAAGGGCGGCGCTCGCCGCTGGGCAGGCCGCCGGGGGAGGAAGTGCGGTCCGTCGTGTTCTCCCCGTGTGGCCTGGTCTGGAGACAACCACCCTTTGCCAGGGTGTGCAAGCGAAGGGCGTGCTTGCACACCCTGGCAAAGCGCG
>NZ_JBFAJV010000008.1:0-372015 GCF_040655415.1 Actinosynnema sp. NPDC050436
TCACGCCAACCCCACCCGGTGCGAAACCGCCACAGGACCCCGTTGAACTGATCCCGCACCCGACGCGGCAACGGCCCCGTGGCCGCCACCGGCACCTGCGGCTCGATCAACGCCCACCCGGCACCGGTCAGATCAAAACGCGCCACACCCGCGTTCTACCAGCCCCGACCAGCACACCACCGGACCCGACCAAGATCCAAACCTTAAACAGCTCCTAGGAACCGGACACGGGGCGAGCGCAGGGGGCGGGTGCAGGTTCCTCGCGGCCGGGTGTGGCGGTGGTGGTGCATCCTCGTACTCGTGATCGACGAGTTCGCAAAAGAGTACCTCCACAACGACCTGCGGGAGATCCGTGAGGTGATGCTCCGGAAGCTCGACGGGCTGTCCGAGTACGACGTGCGCCGTCCCCTGACCTCGACCGGCACCAACCTGCTCGGTCTGGTCAAGCACCTGGCGGTGTCGGAGTCGCGGTACTTCGGCGAGGTCTTCGGACGTCCGTTCCCCGAACCCCTCCCCCGGTGGGACGACCTCGAACAGCGCGGTACCGACCTGTGGGTGACCGAGCACGAGACACGTGACGAGGTGATCGGCCGCTACCGGCGCGTCTGGGCCCACTCCGACTCGACCATCGCCGCCCTCGCCGTCGACTCGCCCGGCCACGTGCCCTGGTGGCCACGGCCGGACGTGATGCTGTTCACCGTCCTGGTCCACATGCTCACGGAGACCAACCGGCACGCCGGGCACGCCGACATCCTGCGCGAACAGGTCGACGGTGCGATCGAGGTGGCCGCCGAGGGCACGGGACGTGATGCGGCGTTCTGGGAGAACCGGCGGGCGACGATCGAGCAGGCGGCCAGGGCAGCCGATCCCACCACGTCCTGACGGGTCCGCCCGGCCGCCGGTCACACCGCCTGAAGTGCGAGGTTGACGTCTTCGCAGCCGGGTACTCACCGGGCGGCGGCCAACCGATGATCGGACGGGCCCACGTGTGGAGAGGGGTGTCGTGGCGGGTTCCGGTGCCGTGGCCTACACCAGTGTCGGTGTCGCCACCCTGTTGGCGGCCCTGCTCCCCCGGGTGCTGGGCCGGCTGCCGGTCTCGATGCCCATGGTGTTCCTGGCCGCAGGCACGCTGGCGTTCACGGTCATCGACTCGTTGCCCGATCCCGATCCCGTCGAGCACGGGTCCCTGACGCTGCACCTGACCGAGCTGTGCGTGATCATCTCCCTGATGGGCGCGGGGCTCGCGCTCAACCGGCCGGTCGGCCTGCGCCGCTGGTCGAGCACGTGGCGGCTGCTGGCCATCACGATGCCCCTGTCCGTGCTCGCCATCGCGGTGCTGGGCTGGGGCGTGCTCGGGTGGGGTGTGGCCTCGGCGGTGCTGCTCGCGGCGGTGGTGGCCCCGACCGACCCGGTGCTCGCCGGTGAGGTCCAGGTCGCCGAGCCGGCGGAGAACCCGGACGACCCCGAGTCGGGCGAGGACGAGGCGCGGTTCGCGCTGACGTCCGAGGCCGGGCTCAACGACGGCTTGGCGTTCCCGTTCACCTACGCCGCCGTCGCCATCAGCATCGTGGGCGCGGCCCCGGACGAGTGGCTGCCGCACTGGCTCGCCGTGGACGTGGTGTGGCGGCTGGCCGCCGGTCTCCTGGTCGGGCTGGCCGCCGGCTGGGGGCTGCGCAAGCTGTTCTTCGCCGCGCCGTCGGAGAAGTTCCGCCTGGCCGAGCACGCGGAGGGCTTCGTCGCGCTCGCCGCGACGTTCCTCGCCTACGGCCTCACCGAGTTGGTGGGCGGGTACGGCTTCATCGCGGTGTTCGTGTGCGCCTGCACGATCAGGGCGGGCGAGCGGTCCCACGGGTACCACCGCGTGCTGCACCAGTACGTCGAGCAGATCGAGCGGATGCTCACGGTATTGATCATCTTCCTGCTCGGCGGCGCGGCGGTCACCGGGCTGCTGGCGGGCACCGGGTGGCGGGAAGTGCTGGTGGCGCTGGTCATCCTCCTCGTCGTCCGGCCGGTGACCGGTCTTGTCGCGTTGGCGCGCGGGAAAACGGGGCCGCGTGAGCGGTTCGTGATCTCGTTCTTCGGTGTGCGGGGTGTCGGCTCGCTGTTCTACGTCGCGTATGCGGTGCAGGCCGGGCAGTTCGCCGATCCGGAGGGGATTTGGCGTGTGGTCGGGCTGGTCGTGATCGGCTCCATCGTGCTCCACGGCATCACCGCGACCCCGGCCATCAGGCTTTTGGATCGCCTGCGGCTCCGCGCGGCCCGGGACCGGCACGGCGATCCGGACCAGGCACCGCAGACCCCGGTGTGACCGGCTCGACCGTTCTGCCTTTCAAGGTTCACCTCAGGTTCGTTGCAGGTCGTCCGGCCACAGTGGGTCGGGTTCCATCCTGTTCCGACGAGTGAGGGGGAATCTCGTGAAGGAGTTCGTTCGGAAGTCGAGCATGGCTGCGGCGATCGCGGGTGCGGTGATCATGGTGGTGACATCGGTGCCGGCGGCCCAGGCGCAACCGTCCGATGACGTCTCCATCGCGGCGTGCCGGTCGTTGAGCGTCTCCAAGCCGGTTCGCTCGGGTTCCGAGGTCCGGGCCAGGGTCCGGGCGGGGGCGTGCTCCTCGTCCACGTGGGTGACCTCGGGCATGTTCCGCGACGGAGCCCGCTTCGACAGCTACTCGCAGTACGGCGACGTCGACGTCTACCTGCGCGTCCCGTGCAAGGTGGGCCAGCACGAGTACAGGGCCACGATCAGTGCGAACGGCATCACCGCCGCGCACGCCACTTACATCACTTGCTGAAATCCCATCAGCGCCGGATTCCGGTGGGTTCCGCACCGCGCGGTGAGGAACCCACCGGGCCGTGCTGCACCCGCAAGAGATCGGCTGCTTCAGATGGGCGGCGGCCTCGTAATGAGACGGTGGGCGACCTCCGATCGTCACCGGGACATTCCTGTCCTCCCGGCGGGAGATTTCCTGCTGCGGTTCGACTCTGCGTCGTTTTCCGGTCGGAGCACGTCACCTGGAAGGCTCATCCCCTGAAGCCGCCACTGTGTTTGAATGGCCGCCAGGGCCGACGGGTGGGGATCTGCGGTCCGGTGTGACCGAGGGGTGTTCGCGGGGGGATCCACGAACGCCCGCCAGGCGTGCCCGCCAGGACCGGTGACCTCAGTTCCGGTGACCGCAGCGGCGGTGCGAACGCGCTTGGTGACAACGGCGCGGGGGGAATTGCGTGAACAAGGGGAAAGCACGTCTGTTCTGGTCTGCCACCTCGTTGGTGGCGCTGGTGTCGGCCGGGCTCGTGCCCGTGCCGGCTGCGGGTGCCGCGACCCACGCGGGTGCCAGGCAGGCCGCACCACCGTCACCGAGGTGCACCCAGGTGTCGGCCGCGCCGACGACGGCCGCCCTGACCGCCCAGGCCCCCGAGGGCAGACCGGTCCTCGCCGACCAGGCCGCCGGCGCGTACTCCGCCCCGGAGACCCCGCGACGGATGATCCCCGGCGACGAGCACCGGGTGCGGGTGGGCGTCACCAACACGACGGCACAGCCGCTGGTGGCGGGCCGGCACGTGCTGTCCTACCGCTGGACGCTGCCCAACGGCACCGACGCCACGGCCGGGACCCGGCTGGACACCGCCTTCCCGGCGGACCTCGCACCCGGCGCGAACGTGGCGCTGGACGCGCGGGTGAAGGCGCCGACCCTCGCCGACATCGGCAACGAGCGCGAGCAGTTCGCCCTGCACTGGGACGTTTACGACACCAGCACCCGCAAGTGGCTGTCCGACACGGCCGGCGTGCCCGCGCTCGACCTCGACGTCCGCGTGGAGAAGCCGACCTCCGACCAGCTCGGCCTGGAGCAGTTCTACTCCTACGCCGGGGTGCCGACCGGCGCGGGCGGGAACCTGTCGGTCAACCAGTTCTCCGGCAACGCGGTGTGGAACTACGACGTGCTGACCAACCCCAGCCAGGGGCTGGCCGGGTTCCTGCGCCTGTCCTACAACTCCTCCGACACCTCGGACGCCTACGCCGGGTACGGCTGGTCGGTCACCGCGTCGACGCTGAACCGCCTGGGCACGCCGCTGGAGTTCGGCGGGCTGCTGCCGGGCCTGCTCGGGTGGCCGACCTCGGTGACCCTGGTGGACGGCGACGGCACCGGCCACGAGTTCGAGCTGGACAAGCACGACAGCGGCGACAGCCGGCGGTGGACCTACGACTCCCCCGCCGGCGTGCACCTGTACCTGCAACACCTGCCGGGCGGCCCGGACGACCGGCGGTGGGTGTTCACCACGCCGGAGCGGACGCAGTTCTTCTTCGACGCGCAGGGCTACCACACGTCCACTGTGGACAAGAGCGGCAACGCGATGTCGTTCACCTACGAGCGGGCGCTGCTGGGCAACCGCAACACCGGCGTGCTCAAGCACGTCACCGACGCCACCGGTCGGCGCGTGCTGTCGCTGGACTACTACCAGCGCGGGGACGTCTTCTCCTACATCGTGGGCGGCCGGAAGCTGACCGGCACCGACCTGGACAACCTGTTCATCGTCAACAAGCTCAAGTCGGTCACCGACGTCTCCGGCCGGGTGGTGGCCTTCACCTACACGGACAAGGGCCACCTCGGCGAGGTGGTCGACGGATTGGGCAACCCGGACGCCAAGCCGTTCACGTTCTTCTACGACGAGGACAGCGCCAAGCTGCTGTCCACAGTGGACCCGAACGGTGGCACCACCCGGATCGACTACTTCACCGCAGCCGGCGATGCGCTGCGGAAGTGGAACGTCCGCACGGTCACCGACCGGCGCGGTGCGGCGTCGAGCCTGGACTACACCGACGCGGACGGTGACAGCGGCTCGAAGGTCGACTCCACGCTGGTCGACGGCAACGGGCACACCACCCGAACTTCGCTGGACGGCTACGGCCGGACCGAGCGGCTGGTCAACGCCCGGAACGAGACCACGCGGCTCACCTGGGACGCCGACAACAACGTCATCCGGCTGGTGGAGAACAACGGGGCGACGCAGACCTGGTCCTACGACCAGAAGACCGGCTTCCCGCTGGAGATCCGGGACGGCGAGGCGAACCGCACCGGCGGGCCGGCGACCCGCCTGGGCTACCGCACCGAGCTGGACGGGCACGTCGCCGACCTGGTGGAGAAGGTCACGCCCGAGGGCCGCAAGTGGGTCTTCACCTACGACGACAAGGGCAACCTGGTCGCCGTCACCGACCCGAAGGGCACCGCGACCCCCGACCAGAACGACTACACGTCCCGGTACTCCTACGACGGTTTCGGTCACCTGATCAAGCAGACCGACGCCAACGGCCACACCACCACCTACGGCGACTACGACGCCAACGGCTTCCCGAGGCTGATCACCGACGCGCTCAACTGCACCACGGCCTACCGGTACGACGACGTCGGCAACGTCACCTCGGTCACCGACCAGCGCGGCAAGACCAGCACCTACACCTACGACGTCTTCAAGCGCCCGCTGGACTCCCGGGTGCCGAAGGACCAGGCGGCCGGCGTGCACATCGTCACGCCCGGTCCGCGCTACGACCGCAACGACAACGTGGTGACCAGCACAGCGGCCAACGGCGCGGTGACGCGCATGGTCTACGACGAGATGGACCAGCAGGTCGGCGTGTACGCGCCGAAGGACGACGCCGGGAGCCCGGAGAAGCTGACCGCGTTCGCCTACGACGCGGTGGGCAACCTGATCCGGCAGACCGAGCCGAAGGGCGTGCTCACCACCCAGGACCCGGACGACTTCGCCTACCGGTTCACCTACGACGAGGTCGACCAGCTGGTGCGGTCCGAGGACGGCCACGGCAACGTGATCAGCGTCGAGTACGACGACGTCGGCAACGTGGTGGAGGAGGTCGACGCCCGCAAGAACAAGACGCCCGACCCGGACGACTACACCACGCGCTACACCTTCGACGCCAACCACCAGGTGACCGGGACGGTCGACGCCGACGGCCACTCGACCAGGACCCGCTACGACCTCGACGGCAACGTGGTCGCCAACGCCGACGAGCAGGGCCGGGAAACGCTCATCACGCTGGACGAGCGCGCGTTGCAGGTCGAGGTCCGCTCGCCGCACGGCGACGACGGCGGAACGATCCGGTACTTCACCACCCGCTACGAGTACGACCAGGTCGGCAACCTGACCCGCACGGTCAACCCGCGCGGCGTGGACACGCCGGACAAGCCGGACGACTTCGTCGCCGAGACCGTCTACGACGAGCTGAACCGGGTCCGCGAGGAGGTCCTGCCCTTCGACCCGGACGACCCCGAGCACAAGACGCCGGTCAGCACGATCCGCACGTACAACGAGGCGGGCGACCCCGTCGAGATCAGCGCACCGCCGTCGCACGGCGAGTCGGTCCGCAACGTCACCAGGCAGACGTACTACGACAACGGTTGGCTGCGCACGTCCACCGACCCGTGGGACATCAAGACCGCCTACGACTACAGCGCCACCGGGCAGCAGGCCAACCGCACGGTGACCAGCGCCGGCGGCGGGGCACAGCGCGTGGAGACCTGGGAGTACTTCCCGGACGGCAAGCTCAGGAAGCGCTCGGACGAGGGCGTGCCGGTCGGCCGCAGCGTCGTCGTGGTCGACAACGCCGACCGCGCCCGGACCCGGGCGAAGGGCGAGTGGCGCGACGAGCAGTCCGCGAAGGGCTTCCAGGGCACCGCCTACCGCACCACCGAGGCCGACGACGCCACGTTCGACTGGAGCGCCGCCGTCCCCACCGACGGCACCTACGAGGTGCTGGTGCGCCAGCCCGGTGCCACCGCCACGGACGCCACGTACACCGTGGAGCACGACGGCGGCAAGAGCACCGCGCGGGTGGACCAGAGCCGGCGGGCCGGCGAGTGGACCAGCCTCGGCAAGTACGCCATGTCGGCGGGCCCGGTGCGCACCATCACCCTGTCCGGCAAGGCCGACGGCACCGTCGCGGCCGACGCCGTGCAGCTCGTGCGCGACAACAGCGCGGACGCCGACGACGAGAAGAAGGTCTTCGAGCACCGCTACGACGCCAACGACAACCTGGTCGAGCTGACCGACTCCACGCCGAACTCCCCCGTCGACGCCTACCGGATCGCCTACAACGGCGTGAACATGGCCGAGAAGGTCGAGGAGCTCAAGAACGGCGCGGTCAAGCACACCACCGACTACCGCTACGACGAGAACGACAACCTGACGTCCGCCAAGTTCGACGCCAGGTCCTCGCTCTACGAGTACAACGCGCGGGACCTGGTCGCCAAGGTCACCAACAAGAAGGACGACGCCGACCAGGGCAAGGTGAACTCGTTCACCTACACCGAGCGCGGCCACATCGCCAGGCACGTCAAGAGCAACGGCAACACCGTCGACTACACCTACTACCACGACGGCCTGCTGCGCCGGCAGTTGGAGAAGAAGAAGGACAGCGACCAGGTCGTCGTGGAGCACAACCTGGAGTACGACGCCAACTCCAACAAGGTCCGCGACGACGGCCGCAAGCAGAACGCCGACAACCACGGCGCGACCATCAACGCCGACGCCACCTACACCTACGACCCGCGCGACCGGGTGCGCAAGGTGACCAAGAAGGGCGGCGAGGGCGACCGCACCGAGGAGTACAAGCACGACGACAACGGCAACGTGTGGGACCAGCGGGTCGACGGCGTGCACACCGCGTTCGACTACGACCGCAACCGCCTGGTCTCCTCCACCGCGAACGGGCAGCGCGCGGACTACGAGTACGACGCGTTCGGCCGGCTGCACCAGGTGCGGCAGGGCGGCAAGCAGGTCGAGAAGTACACCTACGACGGTTTCGACCGCAAGGTGGAGCACGTCAAGGGCGAGGGCGCGGGGTCGAAGACGACCAAGTACACCTACGACCCGCTGGACCGGCAGCAGACCCGGGCGGAGGGCGACAAGACCACCGCGTTCCACTACCTCGGGCTGTCCGACCAGGTGCTGACCGAGGACGAGGACGGCAAGCTGCGCAAGTCCTACCAGTACTCCAACGACGGCGAGCTGCTCGCCCAGGTCAAGTACGGCGACGACGGCAAGGAGGAGGACTCGGTCTACGGGTTCAACCCGCACTCCGACGTCGAGCAGGTCACCGACGACAAGGGCGACACCAAGTCCACCTACGGCTACACCGCCTACGGCAAGGACGACGAGAAGGAGTTCTCCGGCGCGGACAAGCCGGACCAGGCCGACCCGGACAAGCCGGAGGAGAACTCCTACCGGTTCAACACCACCCGGCACGACAAGAGCACCGGCACCTACGACATGGGGTTCCGGGACTACTCGCCGGGCCTCAACCGGTTCCTCACCCTGGACCTGTACAACGGGGCGCTCGCCGACCTGGGCATGACCACCGACCCGTGGACCAACAACCGGTACGCCTTCGGCGCGGGCAACCCCCTGTCGCAGGTGGAGATCGACGGCCACGGGTGGCTGGACGACGCGGCCGACTGGGTCAAGGACAACGCCAAGGACCTCGGCCACACCGCGCTCGACGTGGCGGGGGTGATCCCGGGCGTCGGCGAGGCCGCCGACCTGGCGAACGCGGCCTGGTACGCCGCAGAGGGCGACCACGCGAACGCGGCGCTGTCCGCCGCCGCCGCGGTTCCCTTCGCCGGGTGGGGCGCGACGGCGGTCAAGGCCGGGAAGTACGCGGTCAAGGGCGCGGAGGCGGCCCAGGGCGCGGCGAAGGCGTCGGGCGCGGGGCAGAGCGCGGCCAAGACCGCGAGCAAGGCGGCGGACGCGGGGTCGAACGGCGCGAAAGCGGCCCCCGCCCCGAAACCAGCGCCCAAGGCCGGGAGCGCGAGCGGCGGCAAGCCGTCGGGCGGCGGTGGCGGCAAGGCCGGCGGCACGGCGTCGAGCGGGAAGAAGGCGTCCGGTGGCGGCTCGGGCGGCGGCAAGGCCGCGAACGGCGGCGGCACCAGCGCCACCAAGACCGCCGACGGCGGTAGCGGGGGTGGTCGCGGCGGCGGCTCCGGCGGCGGCAAGGGCGGTGGCCCGGCGGGTGCGGCCGGCGGTGGCGACGGCAAGGTCCGGGTGTTCCACTACACGGACAAGAAGAGCTTCGGCGGCATCACCTCGGGCAAGGACCTGACCTTCAAGTCGTCGAGCCCCAAGAAGGGCAACCCGCACGGCGTCTACGTCACCAACAAGTCGCCCGGCGAGGTCGACCTCGGTAAGATCGGGATGGTCAACTCGAAGGCGACGCACGTGATCGACTTCATGGTCGACCAGCACAAGATCCGACCGCTGCGCGGTGGTCGCGGGTCGTACGTGCAGTACAGCCCCACCGACCTGACCGTGCCGAGGTCGGACGTCCGCTACGCCGGGACCAGGGCCGGATGGAGTCCGTGACGTGGAACTGACCGGGTTCGACACCCACCTGCTGAGCTTCCGCGTGCGGGTCTGGGGCGTCCGGGAGTTCGTCGACCGGATCGCCGCGCGCTGGCCGGACCTGCTGGTCTCGGTCAGCGCCGACCAGGACGCCGGCTACGCGCCGTGGCGGTCCGGCGGGATCGTGCTGGGCGACCCGGAGGGCGAGGTCTACCTGGTCCGCGACGAGCCGATGCGGCGGTCGCAGGAGCAGTCCGGCTACGTCGTGGACGCGGCGGGCGAGAGCCCGATCGCGCTGTACTACCACCGCGCCGCGACCGAGGTGGCGGTCCGGGTGGTGGAAGAGTGGCCCACGGGCGCGGAAGGTCGGCCGGGGACCGACACGTACCCGGCCGAGGTGGTGTCCGGCGAGACCTTCGCGGTCACGCTGGTCACCGCGGCCGACCCGGCCGAGAGCGACTTCGCCCGAGAGGTCCTCGACCTCCTCAAGGACTGCCTGCGCACGACGCGCTGAGCGGCCGACGGGCGTGCCGGGCGTCTCCCGCCGGGCACAGTCATCGAGGCCCCGGCTGGGGACGACCCGGCCGGGATGGGCACGGCCGGTCGGGCACGGCCGGGATCCCGGCCGTCATCGAGCACGACCGGAACAACACAGGGGGTCAGCATGAAACGGGGCATTCTCACCGGACTGGGAGCCGTCGTCCTGGCGGCGGCCACCGCCGTGACCGTGGTCGCGCCGGCGTCGGCGGCGCAGCGGCTGCCGCTGTCCGGCTTCGGCGACATCGCGGTGGACAGCGCGCACCAGCGGGTGTTCATCTCGGGCGGGGCGTCGTCCAACGGCATCGTGGTCACCGACTTCTCCGGTCGGGTCCGCGCGACCGTCGCGAACCAGCCCGGCGCGGACGGGTTGCAGCTCAGCGCGGACGGCACCCGGCTGTACGTGGCGCTGTCGGCGGGCGACGGCATCTCGGTGCTCGACACCACGACCCTGGCCGAGACGACCCGGTACCCGACGGGCGCGGGCACCTGCCCCACGCACCTGGCCCGCACCGGCGAGGTGGTGTGGTTCGGCTACGGCTGCGTCGACGGCAACTGGTCGGGCAAGATCGGCCGGCTCGACCCGGCCGCCGCCCAGCCCGTGCAGGGCGAGCAGCAGGGCGCGGCCCGGTTCCAGCGGGCTCCGCTGCTGGCGTCCTCGGAGGCCGCGACCGGCCCGCTGGTGGCCGGGCAGCTCGCGCTGAGCCAGTCGTCCGTGCAGGTCTACACCGTGTCCGGTGGTGCGTTGACGGCGGGCGCGACCACCGACGCGGTCGGGGCCGGCCTGACCGACCTCGACGTCACCCCGGACGGGGCGACGCTGTTCAGCGCGGCCGGGTCACGTGACCGGGTGGAGGCGTTCGCCACGGCCGACCTGGCACGTCGAGGCGCGTACGCGACGCGTCCGCGTCCCACGGCGGTCGCGCTGTCCCCCAACGCCACGCACGTGGCAACGGGCGCGCTCACCACCGACAGCAACGACGTCCTGGTCTACGAGGTGGGCGGTGCCACCCCGGTGCGCACCTTCGCCCTGGACAGCGGTGAGACCGTCCAACCGCGCGGCCTGGCCTGGTCGGAGGACCGGCGCACGCTGTTCGTGGTGACCCGCCACGACAACGACGCCGAACCGCGCCTGGAGATCGGACGCCGCCCGATCGACTGACCGATCCCGCAGCGGGCACCGCCCACCCGGCGACCGGGCGTCCACGCCGACCGGTGGGACGCCCGGTCGTCGGCGAGTCGGACCGGCAGGTGGTCGATCACCGGGTGGCGGTCTCGATGTGGGCGAGGTGGGCGGCGAGGACCTCTTCGAACGCCGCCTCGCGGTCGGCTCCGAGGCGGAACAGTTCCACGCCCCGGTCGTGCTCCTCCGGGGCGAGGATGTCGACCCGGCGTCGGCGGCGATCAGCGCGGCCATGAGAACCGCTCGGTGGGCGGTCGACGCGGTGCCCGCCCTGGGGAAGACGGAAGGGCGCCTGTCGTGAGAAATCCGCTGGACCCGGCGAAGCCGGGCGCCGCCGTCGAGAACGTCCACCGCGCCGGGATGCCGGACCTGTTCGCCGAGCTGAGGGACCGCGACGTGCTGTTCGCCGGGGAGGTCGTCCGCCCGTCGACGCTGGTGGAGACGCAACGCACCGTCCGCGTCGTCTCCCAGGAGGGCAAGGTCATCGACTACGGGCTGGACCTGTACCCGATGGAGACGCCCGGCGGCACCCCACCCGCTCGACGCAGCGCTCGCGGCTCTGTACGGCGCGATGTCGGGATGACCGGTCGGAGGAAGCCACGCCCGCTACTCAGCGCTACGTTGCGAGGGGTGGCGACGCGAGTGGGAGGGCCGGGAATGCCGTGGGGTGAGCAGGCGCAGGCAGCGCGGTGGGCGGGCACGGCCTCGGCGACCCCGGGCCTGCTCGCCTTCACCGGCGCGATCGGGTCGGCCGAACCGCACGCGCACGCCGCCGTGCAGGTCCTCCTGGTGTCCGACGGCGAGGTGGTGCTGACCGACCGGCACGGCCACCGGTGCCGGGCGGAGGCCGCGATCATCCCGGCCGGGGTCCGGCACGGCCTGCGGGCCTCCCCCGGTGCCCGGGGCCTGCTGGCCTACCTCGACCCGGCCCACCCCGCCGCGCGCGCGGCCTGTGCCCGCATCGCCACGGCCGGCGACGCGAGCACCGTGAGCACCTGGCAGATCGCCGCCCGGCCGCTGGCCGCCGCCGTCCACGGCCCGGCGACCCTGCCGGACGTGCTGGGCTCGATCGGGCCGGTCGCGGACCCGACCGGGTTCCCCCGCGTGCTGGCCCGCGCGCTGGAGGCGGTCCCCCAGCTCATCGGCGGGCCGCTGCTGTTGGGCGAGCTGGCCGCCCGGATCGGGGTGTCGGCCAGCCGGCTGGGGCACCTGTTCGCCGAGCACCTGCGGCTGCCGTTCCCGGCCTGGCGGCGCTGGGCCCGCCTGCTGCACTCGATCGAGGCGGTGCGCGGCGGTGCCACGCTCACCGAGGCCGCGCACGCCGCCGGCTTCGCCGACAGCTCCCACCTGACCCGCGTCTGCCACGAGATGTTCGGCCTGGCCCCCTCCCACCTGGTGCACCTCGTGCGCCCGACCGCCTGCCTCCCGACGGGCCCGCGATCGCAGTCCAGCGGATCCATCCAAGCCCGATAGGATCGGTGTCCGCGACGCTGGTGCCCATGCTGAAGCCTGTCGTCCGCTACGGCTACGTGCCGTTCATGCTGCTCGGCGTCAACGGTGTCGCCATCGCCCTGGCCGCCTCCGGTGCCTCCAAGCTGTGGCTGGTGGGCCTGCTGCCGGCCGCGATCGGCTGCTCGTTCGCCGCCGAACGGCTCCTGCCCTACGAGGCGGAGTGGAACAGCCCGTCCGGGGACGGCGGCCGTGACGTCGCCCATGCCGGCGTCAACGAGCTGCTGCTGCTCGTCAGCGTGGGTGTCATCCCGGTGCTGGCGGCCACCGTCACCGTCGCCGACCTGTGGCCGCACTCGTGGCCGTTCGTGTTCCAGGTGCTGGCTGCGGTGCTGATCGCCGACCTGGGCATCACGATGGTCCACTACGCCAGCCACAAGATCGGCGTGCTGTGGCGCTTCCACGCCGTCCACCACTCGATCAAGCGCTTCTACGGCTTCAACGGTCTGATGAAGCACCCCCTGCACCAGACGCTGGAGACCAGCGCCGGCGTCGCCCCGCTCATCCTCATCGGCCTGCCGGTCGACGTGGCGTCCGCGCTGGCCCTCGCCGTCGCCGTGCAGTTGCTGCTCCAGCACTCCAACGCCGACTACCGCGTCGGGGCGCTGAAGTACGTGCTCGCGCTCAACGAGGGTCACCGCTTCCACCACCTGAAGTGGGCCGGCGTCGGCGACGTGAACTTCGGGCTGTTCACCCTCACGTGGGACCACCTGCTCGGCACCTTCTCCTACGACCCGGCGCGGCGCTTCACCTCCGACCAACTGGGGATGGCCGCGAAACCCGACTACCCCACCGCGTACCTGGCCCAGCTCGCCGAACCCTTCCGCGCCTCCGGTGCCTGCGAGACGAAACCCGCCGAGCAGGCCGACCGGAAGCGGGCGGCGAGGTGACCACGCGTCGCGGAGCGTGCCGGCCGCTCAGTCGCCGCGCAGAGCTGTCGAGACTTCCTTCGCCCACAGCCACGGCTTGTCGCGGTACTGCGTGCCGTCGCTCTCGCCGGAGCGGTGGTACTCCCAGCCGAAGACGCCCCCGAAACCGGGGCACTCCTGTTCCACCGCCGCGATCACCTTCTTGAGATCGGCCAGGCCGACGTACCCGGCACCTTCGCAGTGGTCGCGCTGCGTCACCACGCCGGCCACGATCTTGTCGGCCGGGATTCCACTGTCCCGGACCACCCCCAGGTAGTCGTCCTTCGTGGACATGGAACCCCAGCCGCAGTAGAACTGCGCGTGGAACCGTGCGATCTTGCTGCCGTGCGAGCGGTACAGGTCCCGGTACTTCACGTACGACAGTCCACCCTTGTCCTCGATCAGCTCGGTCGCACCGGGTGCCAGGGAGATCGGGAACCCGGGGCCGAAGTCCTGCCAGAGCTGGTCGATCACCTTCCCGACCGCCTGGGTGGGGTCTTTCATCTTCCTGCCCTCGGTCTCGATGTCGAGGTCGACACCGTCGAAGTGGTACTTGGCCAGGAAGTCCCGGAGCAGCGGGTAGTAGCGGCCGAAGTCCTTCTCCAGCCGGGTGAAGGTCCCTTCGGCGGCCCCTCCGACGAACGCGTGCACCTTCATCCGCTGGGCACTCCGGTTGGCCTGGATCTGCTCCACCTCCTCCCACATCGGCTTGAACTGGTCCGCTTCGGGCACGGTGTCGTTGATGGTGAGCGGGGTGTGCTTCTCTTTGTCGCTGTCGAGGTCGTTGAGGTGGACGGCGCCGAGGTTGAGGTCGGTGACCCCGGCGTCGTTGGTCACGAGGGCCAGCGGCGAGACCAGGTGTTCGGCCTTGCCGTCCTTCACGAAGTGGGTCTGGTAGTACAGGGTGGTGTGCTTGGCGTTCGTCATGGCCGTCGGATTCGCCCGGTGGCGGGCGCGGTACCGCATCCGCATCAGGGCCACCCGGTGCAGCTACCGCAGTGTCGCCCGGCCGGATGAACGCCGACGAGCGCTGCCGCAGTGCTAGCGTGCACACGTGGAGATCGTCACCGGCCCGGGGATCGTGTCGAAACCCGCGAGCCACTACGTGGGCATCCGGGTCGTCACGCCGTTCCGGGGCATGTTCGCCGTCCGCGACGAGCTGATGGACGAGCTCTACGCCTGGCTGGACGAGCGCGGCGTGCCCGACGTCGGCCCTCTGTTCTTCCGGCTGCACGTGATCGACATGGACGGCCCGATGGACGTCGAGGTCGGAGCCGTCGTCCCTGACCCGCTCGACGGCGACGACCGCGTGCGCGCGGGCGTCCTGCCGGCGGGCCGGTACGCCTCACTCACCTACGTCAACCACGCCCGTCGCGCCAACCGCGCGCTGGTCGAATGGGTCAGGGACAACGGCATCAAGCCCGACAGGTGGAACGAGTCCGCCGGCGACCACTTCGCGTGCCGGTACGAGGCGTACCTCACCGACCCCCGAACCGAACGCATGAAGACCAAGTGGCGCGTCGAGCTGAACATCCTCCTCGCCGACGACAGCGCCTGAGCGACTGCCATCCCTCTGTGGTGCACCCGATGGCGGGTTCTCCGCTCAGGACGGTCCGAGGCGGGGGCGGCTGATCAGGTACCGGCACATCCGCTCCACCGCGTCGACCACGCGGTCCCGGTCCAACGCGGTGAAGCAGAGCCGGTAGTAGCCCGGTGTGGAGCAGCTCAGCTCGGTGCCGGTCAACAGCTTCACGCCCGCGTGGTCGGCGATGTCGTTGGCCAGGTACGTCTCCGGGTCCCAGGAACGGCCGTCGCCGAACAGGATCGGGGTCGACGTCGCGGCGGCCGGTCCGTCGTCGGCCGGTCCGTCGTCGGGTGGGACGGCCAGGAACTCCCGCAGGTCCAGCCAGAAGAACTGGGTGGAATTGGAGTCGGGGCGGTGCACGTACCGGATGGCGTGCACGTCCAGCACGCGCGCGACCGCTTCGAACGACTCGGTGAGCCGGCGCCGGTAGAGCCTCATCACGCGTTCCCAGAAGGTGTGGTCCTCCGCAGCCAGCACGCTTTCGGTGAAGAAGTGCTTGAGCGAGTCGTACGGGCTGAACCAGCCCAACGAGTTCCGCCGGTTCGCGCGGTCGCCGAGCATCGCCCGGTGCACCCACGGCGACCGTGAGATCAGAAAGCCGGCGCGGAAACCGGACAGCCCGAAGTCCTTGGCGAACCCCCACACCACGTGCACCCGGTCGGGCGCGGCGGCCGTGGCCTCCAGTGCCAGGGCGCTGGCGAACGGCACGGGCGTGGCCTCCAACTGCGAGTGGCAGTACATCTCGTCGGAGATGATGTGCAGGTCGGTGCTGCCGAGTGCCCACTCGTAGACGGATTCGAGCAGCGCCGGGTCGTAGTTGTAGCCGAGGGGGTTGTGCGGGTTGGTGAGCACCAGCAGTTTGGCGTCGGGGTTCTCGCGGTAGGCGGTCTTGAGGTCGTCGAGGGTCGGCTGGAACGTGTCCCGGTCGGCCAGGTGCACCGGTCGGCACTTCAGGCCCGCTTGCTGGTCGAAGCACCAGTAGAACCCCTGCCAGAACGGCGCGGGCAGGAGCACCGAGCTGCCTCGCGGCACCGGCCCGCCCTCCAGTTGCAGACCCGCCGCGATGGACGCCAGCGCGCCCGACACCCCGGCCGCGCCGAACACGTCGTCTTGCGAGATCGGAGCGCCGAGGCTGCGCCCGAGGCGGTCGGCCACCGCCTTGCGCAACCCCGGCGTGCCGATCCCGGGGAAGTACCGGGTGTTGCGCTCGGGCAACGGGGGCAGCCGGGCGAACACGGCCTCGCGCAACTCCGGGTACACCAGCACGTTCTCCGCGACCGACAGGTCGTCCGGCCCTGATATCCCCTGTCCGGCGAGCAGCTCGCGGAACAGCACCGACCGCTGCTCCTCGTCCGGCACGCGCGCGAGCGCTTCGCGGTCGACCGAGGACAACGCCGCGAGTGCCGCTGTGAGGTCCTGCCGTCCAGTCATGATCACCTCTCGGTCGGGGCGGCTGCGACCGGCGGATCCCGGCCCGATTCCCCGGCCATGGAAGCAAACCGGACGCCCCATCCCCGGCCGCCGATCGACGTCCACCCGGTCGGGACGGCGAAGTCGCCCTACGGTTCACTCCCGTGACAACCGGTCACCGTCGTCGGTCTCTCGGTGCCGACCACCGCGTCGGACGGGGATGTCCGCAGTTCTCGCGCTGACCGAGCACGTCACCGCGCAGCTGGGCAGACTGGCAGTCCCGGAAGGTCACCGCGGAGGGTTGGATGACGGGACCCGGTCAGGCCGTTCACCGCACGATCGTCGTGGTGGACGTGGAGGGGTTCGGCGACCCGCTCCGGACGCTGCCCCACCAGGTGGGAACCCGGTCGGCGCTGTACCGGTTGGTGGTCGGCGGCCTGCGCGCGGCGGGGGTGGCGTGGGAGGGGAGCTACCACGAGGACCGGGGTGACGGCCTGTTCGCGTTGATCCCGCCGGAGTACGTCAAGGCACCGCTCGTGCAGGTGCTGACGGGAGCACTGGCGGATGCGTTGCGAGAGCACAACGATCGCTGTCCGTCCGCCCAGCGCATCCGGTTGCGGATGCTCGACCAGCCGCCGACCCGGTCGCACCCGGCAGCGGTGTTGCGGTGCCGCGACAACTGCCCGGGGCACCGGCAGCGTTCGTCGGGCGCGAGCAGCACCTCTCCGCCCTGGACCACACGCTGACGCCCGTCGACGGCGAGCCTGCGGGCACGGCCGTGATCACCGCGCTGGGCGGGGCCGGCGGGATCGGCAAGGCATGGTTGGCACTGCACTGGGCCCATCGCCACGCCGACCACTTCCCGGACGGGCAACTGTTCGTGGACCTGCGCGGCTTCCACCACGACGGGCACCCCCTCGACCCTGCGGTAGCGGTGCGGGGCTTCCTCGACGCGCTGGGTGTGGCACCCGGCCGACTGCCGGCGGACCTTCCCGCCCAGGCCGCGCTGTACCGGCTGCTCGTGTAGGTGAACGTGGTCAGGAGTGTGCAGGCCCACAGCATGTCGGTCGGCACCCCGATGTCGTACTCCCGCCCGTCGCGGCAGCTCGCGTTGAGCCGGTAGTTCACGTAGGTGTAGCCGGCGGGGACTTCGCGGGACCACGTCTCCGGGACTCGGAGCTGCGCAGAGGTCGAAGCTGCGCCGGGTGGCACGGAATCGGCGTGCGCGACGGCCGGCGTGCAGAGGGCGGTTGTGAGCAGTGCCGCGACGACGATGCCGAACAGCTTCTTCATCCGTCCCACCCTCGCCGTGGCCGATGAACCGTCCGACCAGCTGAGCACGGGCCGCCGCAGGCCCGGCATCCTCCAGGGGGTGGCGGACCCGGCGATTGTTGTTCGACCGGGTGGCCGCGATGGCGTGATCCGCTGTCGATCACGGCGTGCTCGCCGACAGGTCCAACCACATGATGCGGAGGCCGACCATTCCCTCGACGGGGTGGTGGAAGGCTCCGGGGGCGGTGCCGAGGGTGGTGAAGCCCAGGCTTTCGTAGAGGTGGATGGCGCTGGTGTTGGTGTCCACGACGGCGTTGAACTGGATGGCCGCGAACCGCTCCCGCCGCGCCCACGTGATCATGTCGGTGACGAGGGCACGGCCGACTCCCGCGCCTCGTGCGTGCTTGGCGACCATCAGGCTGCCGGACGCGATGTGGTTTCCCGGGCCAGGGCGGTTGGCGTACATGTTCGCGGTGCCCAGTACTCGGGTGGGGTCGGCGGCGACGACTGTTCGGGCCGGGGCGGGCAGGAGCCAGAGTTGCTTGGCTTCGCGCTCGCTCATGGTCGGGTTGTAGGCGAAGGTCTGCTGTTCGGTGACGACATCTCTGACGATCGGCCAGATCTGGGGCCAGTCGTCGTCCTGTGCTTCGCGGATGGTGCAGGCGTTCCGGGCGCGGGTGGGCGGTTGGCTGCCTACGGGTTCGTCTTTCTGTGGCTGCACGTCCTCACCCTGCTGGCCGGTGGCCGGCGTGCGCAACTGCGTTACTCGACCCCAACCACGGCCTACTGCTTCTGCCTGGTTTCAATTCGGCGCAGGAACAGGATGACGGCCGGGACCACCACTGCGGCCAGCAGCACCCACTTCAGCCATGACACGCCGGCGCGCGCCTCGACGTAGCCGCCGAGGACTCCGGCCACCACGGCGGCCAGCACGAAACCCAGTATTGCCAGCGTCGTCTTCACGCGGTCCGTCATCTGTCCTCCCCTGGGTGGTGTCAGTCGAATACCCGCTTCCCGATCACGTAGAACGTGCCGGCGATCGCACCCAGCGCGGCACCCGCCCCGGCACCGACGCCCGTTCCGGTGCCGCACCCCACGGGGCCGAAGATGCAGGCACCGAGGCCGACGCCGCTGCCGAGAGCCGCGCCGCCCTGGGCCCAGTCGCCGACCACGCCGAGGTCGTCCTCGAAGTCCGAGTGGCTGTAGGCACCGGTGGGGTCGCTGTTGTTGACCGGGTCGTTCTGCCCGTACGCGTAGGGGTTGCGCTCCAGGCCGGTCGGGTCGGGCTGGGTGAACCGGCCCCACGCCGGGTTGTAGTACCGGTAGCCCAGGAGCAGCTCGCCGCGTTGGAGTTCGTACTGGCCCAGGTAGCGCAGGCGGTTGGCGTCTGCGGCCGGGCCGGTCGCGGTGGATTTGCCGTACGGCGTGTAGGTGTAGGTCGCCGCGAGGTTCCCGGCGGTGTCGACCAGGCCGAGGACGCTGCCCTGGTGGTCGGTGACGGCGTTGTACCGGGCACCGCTGCCGGTGCGCACGGTGATCGGCGTGCCGCGCGGGTCACGGCTGTAGGTGGTGGTGGCGCCGTTCTCCTTCACCCACATCGCGCCCAGCGCCGTCTGACCGAACACGTGGGTGGCGGTGGTGGCCCCGACCTTCTCGGTGATCGAGCGCGGCTGGGTCTGGTCCAGGCTGTCGTAGCCCGCCCGGTACACCTCGGTACCGCCGCTGGTCGCGGTCAGAAGCTGGTTGGTGGCGCTGTAGGTGTAGGTCTCCGACGGGGAAGTGCGACTGGTCGGGTTGCCTGCGGCGTCGAAGCCGACCGATGACGGTCCGGCCTGTGTGAACTGGTCTGCGTCGTTGACGGTGAAGGCGGTGCCCGCCAGGGTGGTCAGGTTGTCGGCCAGGTCGTGCGCGAAGGTGTCCGCACCTGCCTTCGTCAACCGCCGCAACGGGTCGTACTCGAACGCGGTGGTGGTCCCGGCGACGGTCTTGGACTGCACCAGGTCGCTGTCCCCGCCGCCTGCGGGCGTGTAGCTGTAGGTGGCCTTGAACGTCTCCGTGCCGGCGGGGTTCTTGACCGTGATGCCCGTCTGCCGGCCGGAGTTGTCGTAGGCGGTGGTCTGGGTGCCGGCACCGGGCCAGGTGGTCGACGTGCGGCGGTCGGCGTCGTCGTAGCCGAACGTGGTGTCCTGCACGCCGGGGTCGGTCAGCTTGATCAGCCGGTTGGCTGCGTCGTAGAAGAACAGCAGCGGTTGGCCGGTCTCGCTGGTCCAGACGTTGTCCAGGTTGCCCGCGTCGTCGTAGTCGTAGGTGACGTGCTCGCTGTTCCCGCCCTGGCTGCGTTCGGCGGTGCGGACCTGGTTGAACGCCGGGTACCGGTCCCAGGAGTAGTAAGTGCTCCAGGTCGGCGCGGCCTTGCGGATCAGGTTGCCCTGGTGGTCGTACCAGAACTCCATCAGGGTCGCGTCGCCACTGCTGTCGTCGGTCACCCGGACGACGCGGTCGAACGCGTCGTAGTCGTAGCCGATCTTGTGCCCTCGGCCGTCGGTCACCTGCACGATGCGGGAGAGCGAGTCGTAGCTGTACCTGGTCTGCCCCATCGGGGCGGGCGGTGTGACCGAGGTCAGGTTGCCCGCCGCGTCGTAGCCGAAGGACGTGGTCTTGCCGTTGCCGTTGCGCGCGGTGGCCAGCGTTCCCTTGGGAGAGTTGTACGTGCGCACGTCGAGGTCGGCGTTGAGCGCGGGAGAGCGGACCTTGGTGAGGTTGCCCGCCGTGTCGTACTCACGGGTCACCTCCCGGCCTGCCGGGTCCTTGAAAGACGTCGGCGAGTGCGGGTGCGCGGTGCTGGTGTAGCCGATGGTGTTCGTGGCACCGGTGGGCAGCTTGGTGCCGATCAGGTTGTCGAGCGAGTCGTAGGTGTTCTCGCTCTGGTTGCTCAACCCGTCGGTGGTCGTCTGGACGTCGTTGTTGGCGGTCCACGTCCGGGACTGCTCGTGCCCGAGCGGGTCGACCGCCTTGGTCTGCCTGCCTTCGGCGTCGAAGTGGTGG
Source organism: Actinosynnema sp. NPDC050436 (assembly GCF_040655415.1). Lineage (NCBI taxonomy): Bacteria > Bacillati > Actinomycetota > Actinomycetes > Pseudonocardiales > Pseudonocardiaceae > Actinosynnema > Actinosynnema sp. NPDC050436. The sequence goes on from NZ_JBFAJV010000008.1 coordinate 20,798, forward strand.
GTGCTCGCGTACTGTTTCGGGTCGACCACGACGGTGGCGTTCGCCTGGTAGGTGAACGTGGTGTGCAGCGGGCCCGCGCTGTTGGGCACCGAGACCTTGGTGACGCGGTCCTGGGCGTCGTAGGTGAAGCGGTAGGCGTTGCCGGAGGGATCGGTGGTGGACACCAGGTTCCACGCCGAGTCCCACTCCAGCGTGACCGTGTTGCCCTGCCTGTCGACGAAGGAGGTCATCCGACCATCGGTGTCGTAGGTGTAGCGGCCGACGTCCGTGCCGGTCGGGTCCACGATCTTCGTGATCAGCCCGTTGCCGTCGCTGGTGACCGTGGTGACCCGGCCTTGGGAGTCGGTGATCGAGGCCAGCGTGCCGTTGCCGTGGTAGTGGTAGGTGTTGGCGTTGCCGTTGCGGTCGGTCTGCGAGGTGAGCCAGCCGGACGCGGTGAACCGCCACTCGTCCTCGGAGGAGTCGAAGGTCAGCGTGAACGTCCCGTCGGGCTCCTTGCGCAGGTCGGCGTCCATCCCGCTGGGCGCGGTGTAGCTGCCGCCCGCTGCGGGTGTGTAGGTGGCGCAGTAGTTGCTGGGCCCGTGCAGGACGACGTCGTTGCCGGAGAAGGCGAGGCCGACGTCGGCACCCACGGACATGGTGGTGCCCAACCCGAACGAACCCCGGGTGGGCACCAGGTTGTTGTAGACGTGGCTGATCGCCAGGTGCTGCCCGGTGCCGCGCAGCGTGAAGTCGTCCTGGGTGACGACCAGGTTGCCGCTGGAGAGGTTGACCAGGATCTCCATCCGGTCGCTGACCCGGAACCGCTGCAACGGGTAGAACGGGCGCAGGCCGGTCCGGTTGCCGCAGTCGGCCAACCCCGTCGCACCCACCTGCCGCTGCGCCGACCCGGCCCGGTCACGCCACGCGCTGCCCGGTGGTGCGCCGCCTGCGGCGGTCCGGTTCACCTCCGGAGGTGCCTGCCACGCCTGGGAGGTCCCGGCAGGTCCGTCCCCGGCCGGTCCGTTTCCGGTCTGCGCGGTCACCTGCGGGGCGGCGACCGCCGCGAGCACGCTCGCGGCGAGCACGGCGACCGCTGTCGACGCCCAGGCGCGGTGACGGGTGCGGACGATTCCGGGCATGTGCACGACCCCCCATGGCGGGGCGCGTCCCGTGAGTGCACCCCCGGCACTCCGACGCCCCGACCGGGAATGACGCTACGCAGGGATTTGCGATGCCGGCCAGTACCGTTGCGGCAAATCCCTCGATCAGCTCAATGGTGCCGTCCAGCGTCGGAGAGGGCCCTGTCCCACCGGCCGACTCGTGTCCGCGCTTTCGGGCATCGTGGGAGGGCAAGTGCCAGTGCGGTCATGGCCGCCGGACCGGGCGGGTGGGACGCGCGCGGTCCGGCCGAGGGAGGACGACAGTGGTGCCGAGCTGGACGGCCGCGATGATCGGCCCGGATCAGGACTTCGCCGGGGCGCCGTTGCTGCGCAAGGAGTTCACGTTGGACAGGGGGAACGAGCAGGTGGTCCGCGCCGAGCTGCACGCCACCGCGCGCGGGGTGTTCACCGCCCGGGTCGACGGGACGCCGGTCGGCGACGACGTGCTGGCGCCGGGTTGGTCCAGCTACGAGTGGCGACTGCGGTACCGCACCTACGACGTGACCGGGTTGCTGCGCGCCGCCGGACCCACCGCCGTGCTCGGGGTGGAGCTGGCCAACGGGTGGTTCCGGGGTCGGCTCGGCGACACCGGCCGGCGCGCGCTCTACGGGGACGAGCTGGGGGTGCTGGCCCAACTGGAGATCACCTACGACGACGGCCACCGGCAGACCGTGGTCACCGACGAGTCGTGGCGGTCGGGGCCGTCCGCCGTGCTCGCCAACGACCTCTACGACGGCCAGACCGTCGACGCGCGGCTGGTCGACGACTCCTGGCAGCGGCCCGGTTTCAGCAACGCGGGCTGGGTCGGCGTGCACGTCCAGGACTTCCGGCACGAGGTGCTGGTGCCGCGCCTGGGTCCGCCGGTCGTCCGCCACGAGGAGGTCCGGCCGGTGCGGGTGTGGACCTCGCCCGCCGGGCGGACGCTGGTCGACTTCGGCCAGAACCTGGTGGGCTGGATGCGGTTCGCGGTGCGCGGCGAGGCCGGTGCGACGATCGCGGTCCGGCACGCCGAGGTGGTGGAGGGCGGCGAGATCGTCACCCGCACGCTGCGCGGCGCGCAGGCCACCGACCGGTTCGTGCTCTCCGGCGGCGACGACCGGTTCGAGCCCACCGCGACCTTCCACGGCTTCCGGTACGCCGAGGTGACCGGTTGGCCCGGTGAGCTGACCGAGGACTCGGTGGTCGCCGTGGTGGTGCACTCGGACCTGCGCCGCACCGGCACGTTCGAGTGCAGCGACCCGGCGCTGAACCAGCTGCACCGCAACGTGGTGTGGAGTGCGCGGGGCAACGCGCTGGACCTGCCGACGGACTGCCCGCAGCGCGCCGAGCGGTTGGGGTGGACCGGTGACATCGCACTGTTCGCGCCGACCGCCGCGTTCCTGTTCGACGTGCGGGGTTTCCTGCGCGACTGGCTCGCCGACCTGGCCGCCGAGCAGTCCCGGGCGGCGGGACGGGTGCCGTTCGTGGTGCCGGACGTGCTGAAGTACCTGAACGTGCCGGGGTGGCCGGAGCAGGAGAGCACGGCCGTGTGGGGCGACGCGGCGGTGTGGGTGCCGGACGCGTTGTGGTGGGCCTACGGCGATCCGGTGGTGTTGGCCGAGGCGTTCGACTCGATGGCCGCCCACGTGCGCCGAGTGGAGTCGTTGCTGTCGGACACCGGGTTGTGGGACAGGGGTTTCCAGTTCGGCGACTGGCTGGACCCGACCGCGCCGCCGGAGAACCCGTTGCTGGCCAAGGCCGATCCCGGTGTCGTCGCCACGGCGTGCCTGTACCGCAGCGCGCGGGCGGTCGCCGACGCCGCCCGGGTGCTGGAACGCGCCGACGATGCCGCCCACTTCGCGGCGTTGGCCGACCGCACCCGTGCCGCCTTTACCGAGCACTACGTGCGCGAGGACGGCACGGTGCACAGCGACGCGGTGACCGTCTACGCCCTGGCGATCTGCTTCGGCCTGCTGGACGAGCCGGTGCGGCAGCGCGCCGGGGACCGGTTGGCGGCGTTGGTCGCGGACAACGGCCACCGGATCGCCACCGGGTTCGCCGGCACCCCGTTCGTCACCGAGGCGCTGACCCGGACCGGCCACCTGGACGACGCCTACCGGCTGCTGCTGCAACGCGAGCGCCCGTCGTGGCTCTACGCCGTCGACATGGGCGCGACGACGGTGTGGGAGCGCTGGGACGCGTTGCTGCCCGACGGCTCGGTCAACCCCGGTGACATGGTCAGCTTCAACCACTACGCGTTCGGCGCGGTGGCGGACTGGGTGCACCGGACGGTGGGTGGCATCGCCCCGGCCGCACCGGGTTACCGCGCGGTCCGGGTGGCGCCGCGCCCCGGCGGCAGCATCACGTGGGCGCGCACCGCGCTGGACACCGTGCACGGCCGGGTCGCGGTGGACTGGGAGGTCACGCCGGACGGGCGGTTCGCGGCCGAGGTGACCGTGCCCGCCGGCGTCACCGCCGAACTGGACCTGCCCGGTGTGCCGGTGCACGAGGTCGGCGACGGCACCCACCGGTTCACGAGCACCGACCCGGTGTTCCCGGCCCGGTAGCCGGGCGCGCGGTCGACCTGCGGTCCAGGTGCCTCGGACGAGAGGAGCGGGCTGGTCACCCCACGGGTGTGCAGGCTTCCTCCGGGGGGCTGGGAACCCGGGTCAGCCGCCGGCGTGCCGGGCCCACTCGCGGTAGAAGCCCTCGACGTGCCGGGTGACGCGGTTGGCCGCCGTGTCGCCGTCGCCCGCGCGGACGGCTCGCAGCACGGCCCGGTGCTCGCGGCGCAGGCGGGTGGCGGTGCGCGGCCAGTCCGGCAGCGCGGCGACGGCGTCCAGCACGGTGGTGTGGATCGCGTCGCGCAGCGCGGCCATCACGGCGGTGTTGACCGCGTTGCCCGCCGCCGCCGTGAGTGCCACGTGGAAGTCGGCGTCGAGCTGGTGGAACGCGTCGGCGTCCAGGTCCGGGTGGTCCATCCGGTCGAGCAGCGCGGCGGCGCGGTCGAGCTCGGCCGGGTCCGGGGCGAGGGCGGCGGCGCGGGCCGAGTGGCCCTCGATCATCACCCGGGTGCCGACCAGGTCGGCCAGCGGCAGCCGGCGGGTGGCCAGGTGCAGGCGCAGCGCGGTGCCCAGGCCGCCCGCCGGGTCGGCGATGACGGTCGTGCCCGCTGCCGGACCCGAGCCGACGCCGCTGCGCACCACGCCCAGGGCCTGGAGCACGCGGATCGCCTCGCGCACGGTGGGGCGGCTGAGCCCGAGCTGCTCGGCGAGCTGCCGTTCGGCGGGGAGCTGCCCGCCGACGCCCAGCCGGCCCGACGCGAGCTGGTCCTCCACGTGCCGCAGCACGGCCGCGTACCCGTCCACCGACGCCTCCTCCGTGTGGTCCGACCACAGCGCCGGCGTGGTCGGACCACACAGCCTAGGGTGGGGCGGTGAGAGTCGCGCTGTTCGTCACCTGCCTCGTGGACGGGCTGTTCCCCGACGTCGGCAAGGCCACCGTCGCGCTGCTGGAACGCCTGGGCCACGAGGTCGTCGTCCCGCGCGGGCAGACCTGCTGCGGCCAGATGCACGTCAACACCGGCTACGCCGGGCAGGCGCTGCCGATCGTGCGCAACCACGTGAAGGCGTTCGCGGACGCCGACGTCGTGGTCGCGCCGTCCGGGTCGTGCGCCGGGTCGATCCGCCACCAGCACGGCCACCTGGCCCGCGCGCACGGTGACGCCGGGCTCGGCGAGGAGGCCGACCGGGTCGCGCGGCGCACCTACGAGCTGTCCGAACTGCTGGTCGACGTGCTGGGCGTGACCGACGTCGGCGCGTACTTCCCGCACCGCGTCACCTACCACCCGACGTGCCACTCCCTGCGCGTGCTGGGCGTCGGCGACCGGCCGCTGCGGCTGCTGCGCGAGGTGCGCGGCATCGACCTGGTCGAACTGCCGTCCGCCGAGACGTGCTGCGGGTTCGGCGGCACGTTCGCGCTCAAGAACGCCGACACGTCCACCGCGATGCTCGCGGACAAGATGCGCGCGGTGCTCGACACCGGGGCGCGGGTGCTGACCGCCGGCGACTCGTCGTGCCTCATGCACATCGGCGGTGGGCTGAGCAGGCTGCGCGCCGGCGTCCGGCCGCTGCACCTGGCCCAGGTGCTGGCGAGCACCGCCGACCGGCCGGCAGCGGTGGCCCGGTGACGTTCCTGGGTATGCCCGCGCTCAGCGGCGAGCCGTTCCCGGTCGCCGCGCGTGCCGGCCTGCAGGACGCGCAACTGCGGCGCAACCTGGCCAAGGCCACGAGCACGATCCGCGCCAAGCGGGCCGGTGTGGTCGCGGAACTGCCCGACTGGGCCGAGCTGCGCGCCGCAGGGGCCGCGATCAAAGACGCCGTGCTGGCCGACCTGGGCACTCATCTGCTGCGGTTGGAGGCCAACCTGGTCGCTCGGGGCACCACCGTGCACTGGGCGCGGGACGCCGCCGAGGCGAGCCGGGTCGTCACCGACCTGGTCGCGGCCACCGGCAGCAACGAGGTGATCAAGGTCAAGTCCATGGCCACGGCGGAGATCGGGCTCAACGACGCCCTGGCCGCCGCCGGCGTCAAGGCGATCGAGACCGACCTGGCCGAGCTGATCGTGCAGCTCGCCGACGACCGGCCCAGCCACATCCTGGTGCCCGCGATCCACAAGGGCCGCGCGGAGATCCGCGACCTGTTCCGCCGCGAGATGCCGGGAGTGGACCCGGACCTGACCGACGACCCGCGCGCGCTGGCCGAGGCGGCGCGGGAGTACCTGCGGCACAAGTTCACCACCGTGGACGTGGCGGTGTCGGGGGCGAACTTCGCGGTGGCCGACACCGGGTCGCTGGTCGTGGTCGAGTCCGAGGGCAACGGCCGGATGTGCCTGACCCTGCCGCGCACCCTGATCAGCGTGGTCGGCATCGAGAAGCTGGTGCCCGCGTGGCAGGACCTGGAGGTGTTCCTGCAACTGCTCCCCCGCTCGTCCACGGGCGAGCGGATGAACCCGTACACCTCGGTGTGGACCGGGCCGACCGAGGGGCAGACCGCGCACGTCGTGCTGGTGGACAACGGCCGCGCGGCCACCCTGTCCGACCCGCAGGGGCGGGCGGCGCTGCGCTGCATCCGGTGCTCGGCGTGCCTGAACTCGTGCCCGGTCTACGAGCGCACCGGCGGCCACGCCTACGGCTCGGTCTACCCCGGCCCGATCGGTGCGGTGCTCTCGCCGCAACTGACCGGCGTGGAGCACAACCGCACGCTGCCGTTCGCGTCGTCGCTGTGCGGCGTCTGTTACGACGTGTGCCCGGTCGCCATCGACATCCCGTCGATGCTGGTGCACCTGCGGGAGGAGGTGACCCGGGTGAACGGCCGCACCGCCGAGTCGGCCGCGATGCGCGCGGTGGCGTGGGCGATGTCGGACGCGGGCCGGTGGCGGCGGCTGCTGCGCGCGGGACGGCTGGGCCGCGCCCTGGGCCGCCGCCGCGACCGCATCGGCCGCCTGCCACCGCCGCTCTCGGCGTGGACCGACGCCCGGGATCTGCCCCGCCCGCCACGGCAGACGTTCAGCGACTGGTGGGAGTCCCGGTGACCGACGCCCGTGCCGAGATCCTGGCCCGCGTCCGCCGCGCGCTGGCCGACCGCCCGCCCGCGCCGGTCGTGCCCCGGGGCTACCGGCGCCCGAGCGGCCCGGGTGACGTCGACCTGTTCGCCGACCGCGTCCGCGACTACCGGGCCGAGGTGCGGGTGGTGCCGGCCGCCGACGTGCCGAGAACCGTCGCCGAGGCGCTGCGCTCGCGCGGTGCGACCGCCGTCGTGACGCCACCGGGCGTGCCGGGCGAGTGGGTGCCCGCGGCCGTGCGGACGTCGTCGTCGGAGACGGCCGACGCGGTGGTGACCGGCTGCCACGTCGCCGTCGCCGCGACCGGGACGATCGTGCTGGACCACGACGCCCCCGACCAGGGTGCCCGCGCCCTGACCCTGCTGCCCGACTACCACCTGGTGGTCGTGCCGCGCGACCGGATCGTGGCCGACGTGCCGGACGCGGTGGCCGCGCTGGCGGGCGTGCCGACCCAGACGTGGATCAGCGGACCGTCGGCCACCAGCGACATCGAGCTGGAACGCGTCGAAGGCGTCCACGGCCCGCGCACGCTGGTGGTCGTCGTCGCCCTCTGACGCCGATCCGATCGCCGCGCGCCTGCTCGACGTACCGAGTGCTTCCGCCGGGCGCTCAAGGTGGTCAGATCGGCTACGGCGTGGTCGCCGGCGCTTTCATGCCCATCCTGTTGTCCCTCAACGCTTCATACCTGGTCGTACCTGTCCTGTTGGCCGCAACCCTGCGGGGTGCCGCCCCGTCGGGACTGCTTGCCGACGTGGAACGCGTGCCGGCCGAGTTCGTCGGCGTCACGGACGGCTGCAAGGGCTGCTGGTGGCCGATGCTCAACGACGCGGTCAAGACGCTGGAAGCCATCGCGGTCCGGGTGGAGAACGCCGCGAACGACCCGGCAACGGGCGGCGGCCCCGCCTCCGCCGTGCGACCAGCGCCACCGCGACAGGCCGAGCCGGTCGACCCACCCACGATTCCGCCCGAACAGGTCGAACGCCTACGGCAAGAGCTGCCCCCTCCGGTCGTGCGCGGGGCCGGACAGAAGACCCACGGGCGGTGGATCGGCCCGGACGGCACCGTCCGAGAGATCGTCAGCGGCAACGATCCCCGTACCAGGCTGGTGAACCAACAGTTGGCCGCCAAGGGATGGGAGGACGGCACAGCCCGTGACTCCGATGTGGAGATGGAGTTGGCCGCCGACATGGCCGCGAACGGTGTCCGACACGCCACCGTGGTGATCAATAACGTGCCGTACAAGGGTCGCCTCGGGTGTGAAACCCTCGTTCCGGTCCTGCTGCCCGAGGGGTCCACACTCACCGTGTACGGGATCACCCCGACCGGCACCCGCACGCGCATTCGCTACACAGGAGGAGCTGCACCGTGGTGGCGCTAGAAGCGTGGTACGACGTGGACCACGACGAACCAGCGATGATCCACACGGCGGCCGATCTGGACCGCGTGCTGGACACCGTGGCCGGGTGGGAAGGCCGGGTCATCGTGGAGCTGTTCGTGGCCGATGATCCTCGCCGCGCCATCTTCGACGTGGGTGTCTACGGCCAAGGCGAACGCGGAGCGCTCTACTACGCCGGCCGGGGTGAGAAGTGGTTCAGCCGGGGCACCATGGCCGCCCCATCCACAGTCAGCCCGGCCGAACGCCTGTCGTACTACTACATGACCTCGGACACCGAATACCCGGGCGATTCCGAAATCCCGCTGGACGTGGTTCGCCGGGCTGCCCACGAGTACATGCGCACCGGGGGCGAACGTCCCACGTCCCCCACCTGGCAGGCCGCCCCGGACCGGCGGGTGTGAGCACCGGCTCGGCCACCGCACTGGAGACCGCTCTTCGAAGCCCGTCCGTCACGGGTGGATGACACCTGTCGGTGTTCGGATTGCTCGCCGTTCACCGCGTGCGACGGCCGGTTGCGGCAGGGCGGTGACGTTGTCACTCGGAACGGCGAAATCGGCGGTTTCGGCCTGGGGGTCGGCTGGTCGGCCGTGGCAGGGTCGGGCGGCGGACGGAGCACGGACCAGCGCGGGTCGGGAGGTGGCGGCATGAACCGGCACACCAGCGAGGAACTGCAGCTCGGGCCGAGGAGCGCAATCACGGACCCCACCTGGGCCGACCCGCCGACCCCCGTCGACGCCGCCGAGTCGACCGGTCGGCGGCCCGCCCACGCCACCACCACGCCGGCGCTGGGCAGCCCGGTGGTTGCCGTTCCTGTCCGTACCGCGCCGGAACCCCGCCCGCCGGCGGCTGACGAGCGGGTGCCTGCGGAGACCCCGACGTCTGCGAATGGTGAAGTGCCGACAGTCGACGACCGGGTGTCCGCGGAAGATGTGTTGGACGGTCGGGAGTTCGCCATTCCCGCCGAAGGGCTCACCGCGCAGGAGCGCAAGCGGGCGCTCAACGCGTTGGAGACCTACCTGGTCGGCAAGCACGAGCACATGGTCGGCTTCCAGGGCAACCAGGACACCGGCCGCGCTCATGCGGATCTCGCGCGGTTCCTGGAGTTCCACCTCAACAACGTCGGCGACCCGTTCCAGCAGGGCCACTACAAGCCGAACACGAAGGTCGTGGAACGCGCGGTGCTCGACCGCTACGCCGAGCTGTGGCGCGCGCAGAGCCCGTACGACGCCGAGAACCCCGACAGCTACTGGGGTTACGTGCTCACGATGGGCTCCACCGAGGGCAACCTCTACGCGCTGTCCTCGGCCCGGGACTACCTGTCCGGCCGCAAGCTGATCGACCGGCCCTCGGGCGACACGGGATCGTCGTCGGAGATGGTGTTCGTGCAGGCCGCTCCGCCCGTGGCCACCACGCCGGCGGAGCAGGCGGCGACGTCCCGGGTCGGCGAGGCGGCACCCGATCCGCGCAACGCCTACCGACCGGTCGCCTTCTACTCCGAGGACACCCACTACTCGGTGATCAAAGCCGTGCGGACGCTGGCGATCGACACGTTCGGCGCGGTCGGCACCGCCGAGTACCCGCAGTCGTGCCCGATCGGCGACCGGTGGCCGATGGAGGTGCCGTCCAAGGGCGGCGCGGACGGCAGCGGGGAGATCGACGTGGACAAGCTGGAGGCGCTGGTCCGGTTCTTCGCCGAGCGCGGGCACCCGGTGCTGCTGCTGCTCAACTTCGGCACCACGTTCAAGGGTGCCTACGACAACGTCGAGAAGGTCGCCGCCCGCCTGGTGCCGCTGTTCCGGGAGCACGGCCTGCTGGAGCGCGAGATCGAGTTCGAACCGGGGCACACCGACCGCCGGCGCGGGTTCTGGGTGCACGTCGACGGCGCGCTGGGCGCCGGGATCATGCCGTTCCTGCGGTACGCGGCCGAGGAGGACCCGCGCAGCGAGCTGGCCGTCGCGCTGCGCCGGGAGATCAAGGGCAAGGTGCCCGAGTTCGACTTCGGGCTGCGGGTCGAGGGCGTGGACGTGGTCGGCTCGGTGGTGATGAGCGGGCACAAGTGGGCCGGGTCGCCGTTCCCGTGCGGGGTGTTCATGACCAAGAACAAGTTCCGGGTGGAGCCGTCGGCCACGCCCGCCTACACCGGGTCGCCGGACACCACGTTCGCCGGGTCGCGCAACGGCCTGTCGCCGCTGGTGCTGTGGAACCACCTGGCGGCCAAGTCGGTTCGGGAGCACGCGGCCGACGCGGTGCGGGCGCTGCGCACGACCCGGTACCTGGAGAGTTCGCTGCGCGAGCTGGAGGACCGGCTGGACCGCGAGGACCGGCTGCCCGAGGGCGGCCTGCACGTGGACCGCAGCCCGATGGCGCTCACCGTCCGCTTCCGCAGGCCGAGCGACCGGGTCGTCGCCAAGTGGTCGCTGTCGTGCCAGCCGATGCGCACCAACGCGGGCGAGCTGCGGCACTACGCGCACGTGTTCGCCATGCCGTCGGTGACCGAGGAGAAGGTGGACCTGTTCATCGAGGACCTGTTCGCCGAGGGCGCGTTCGACCGCCCGGACCCCGTCGAAGCGCCGCGACCGGCGACGGCCGCGTCGGCGTTCGCCGCCGACGTGCAGCCCCTCGCCCTGGTCCCCACCACGGGTCGCGGTTTCCAGTGAGGGCCGCCGCCCGCCGGAGCGCAGTCCGGCGGGCGGCGGCCCGGGTGCTCACGGGCGGGCGGCGACCGCCTCCACCTCGAACCGCATCTCCGGCAGCGCGAGCGCGGCCACGCCGACCAGGGACTGGGCGGGCGGCTTGCGGCCCCAGATCTCGGCCACCGAGCGCAGCCAGATGTCGAGCTTCTCCGCGTCGTGGTCCACGATGAAGCTGCCCAGGCGGACCACGTGGGCGTAGTCGAGGCCGACGGCGCGCAGCGCGGTGCGCAGGTTGGCCAGCGCCTGGCGGACCTGCTCGGCGAAGTCGTCGGACGTGACCTGCCCGTCCGGGCCCGACGCGTACTGACCGGAGATGAAGACCAGGTCGCCGGACGTGGTGACGACGTGGCTGTAGGCGTGGTCGAGCGGGTCGTGCAGGCCGTCGGGGTTGACGATCTCGTGCGGCATTCGGAGTTCCTCCGGGTCGGGGTGGCGGCGCGGGTCGGCGCCCGGTCCACGGCCGTCGCCCGCCCGCGCACTGCCGATCTTCGCCGTCCAGGCCGGCGCCGCAGCGGACGGGCGTTCGGCGTGCGCGGGTCAGCGCCAGCCGTCACCGTGGAACTGTGCTCCCGACCACCGCAGGTCGCAAACGGTTATCCCACGTCGTATAGTCCGCGTGGAATAATCGGAGTGGGCACGGAAGGCGGGCGGATGGCGGCGGCCAAGTTGACGCCACTGGGGATCGCGGTGCTGGAGCTGCTGCACGAGCGGCCCATGCACCCCTACGAGATGGCGCAGCTGATGCGCGAGCGGTACGTGGACACGCGGGTCAAGCTGCGGGCCGGGTCGCTCTACCACACCGTCGAACGCCTCCAGGACAACGGCTACCTCGAAGTGGTCGACACCCAGCGCGCCGGCCGCCGCCCCGAGCGCACGGTGTACGGGATGACCGCAGCCGGGCGCGACGCGTTCGAGCAGCGCGGCCGGGAACTGCTCGGCGACGTCGTGCAGGAGTACCCGGCCTACCTCAGCGGGCTGGCCGTCGTGGACGAGCTGGGCCGCGAGATCGCGCTGCTCGAACTGGAGCACCGGGTGCTGAAGCTGCGCGCGCAGATCGCGTCGGACCGGACCGTGCTCGCCGGGCTGGAGCAGGACGGCACGCCCGAGGTGTACTGGCTGGACTGGCGGTACGCCACCGCGCAGCGCGCGTTCGAGCTGGCGTGGACCGAGCAGCTCATCGACGACCTGCGCTCCGGCCGCATCCCGTTCCAGGACCACGAGCCCACGCTCAGCCTCGTCAAGGAAAACCATGAACGCAAGACAAGCTAACCCGTGGGCGGCGCTCGGCGCGCTGTGCCTGGGCTTCTTCATGATCCTGCTGGACACGACGATCGTGTCCATCGCGATCCCCGACATGCTGCGCGAGCTGGACGCCGGGCTGAACTCGGTGGTGTGGGTGATCAGCGTCTACCTGCTGACCTACGCCGTGCCGATGCTGTTCACCAGCCGCCTGGGCGACCGGTTCGGCCCCAAGCGGGTGTTCCTGGCCGGCCTGCTCGTGTTCACCGCGTCGTCGCTGTGGTGCGGCCTGGCCGGCGACGTCGAGATGCTCATCGCCGCCCGCGCGGTGCAGGGCCTCGGTGCCGCGCTGATGACGCCGCAGACGCTGGCGTTCATCACGCACCTGTTCCCGCCCGCCAAGCGCGGCGCGGCCATGGGCATGTGGGGCGGTGTCGCCGGGCTGGCCACGATCACCGGGCCGCTGCTCGGCGGCGTGCTGGTCGACCACCTCGGCTGGGAGTGGATCTTCTTCGTCAACGTGCCGATCGGCGTCGTCGCCATCGTGCTGACCGTGCTGCTGGTGCCCGACTGGCAGCCGCGCCACTCGCACTCGTTCGACGTGCTCGGCATCGTGCTGTCGGCGGCGGGGCTGTTCTGCGTGGTGTTCGGCGTGCAGAACGGCGAGCACTTCGACTGGGGCACGGTCACCGGGGGCATCACGATCTTCGAGATCATCGGCGCGGGCGTGGTGCTGCTGGTGGCGTTCGTGCTGTGGCAGCGCTACAACCGGCGCGAGCCGCTCATGCCGCTGGCGGTGTTCGGCAACCGGAACTTCTCGGCGGGCACGCTCACCGCCGCCACCGTCGGTTTCACCATGACCGGCATGTTCCTGCCGCTGATCATCTACATCCAGACCGTGCTGGGGCTCAGCCCGACCATGGCCGGCCTGCTGACCGCGCCGATGTCGCTGGTCTCGGGCGTGGTCGCGCCGTTCGTCGGGCGGGCGTCCGACCGGGTGGACGGCCGCTACCTGGTGATGGGCGGGCTGGCCGCGCTCGCGCTGGGCATGGGGATCATCGCGCTGCAGGCCCGGCCGGACAGCAACCCGTGGACGTTCATCCCGGCGCTGCTGGTGTGCGGCCTGGGCATCGGCTGCATCTTCTCGCCGATGAGCAACCTGACGATGAACGGGGTGGAGCCCAAGCTCGCGGGCACCGCGTCGGGCATCTTCAACACCTCGCGGCAGGTCGGCGGCGTGCTGGGCAGCGCGGCGATCGGCGTGCTGTTGCAGGCGCGGATCAGCACGTCGGTCACGCACGAGGCGACCGAGGCGGCGGCGCAGCTGCCCGAGCAGTACCGGGTGCCGTTCGTCCGGGCCATCGCGGACGCGGCGGCGGGTGCCGGCGAGTTCGGCTCCGGCACCGGCCAGGCCGCGATCCCCGGCCTGCCGCCGGACCTGGCGGCGCAGGCCGGGCGGCTGGCGTCCGGTGCGGTCCAGGCCGGGCTGACCGACGCCGCGCGGGTCACGCTCGTCCTGCCGATCGCGGTGCTGCTGCTCGGCCTGGTGTCGGCGGCGATGCTGCGCCGGGTGACGCCCCGCCCGGGGGTCGCGGCGCGGACGTGAGACCGGGGTCCCGCCGCACCGCCGGCGGGACCCCGCTCGCCGGATCCCGGCGGACGGGTCGATCATGGGTGGATGACCACGACCTTCGACCCCCGCGCCCTGCTCGCCGCGAGCCGCCTGGGCGTGCTGGCCACGATCAAGGCGGACGGGCGTCCGCAGCTCTCCCCCGTGACCCCGTTCTACGACCGCGAGGCGGGCGTCATCCTCGTCTCGACCCGGGACGGCCTGGCCAAGACGGCGAACCTGCGCCGCGACCCGCGCACCGCGCTGGAGGTGACCAGCGGCGACGGCAGGGCGTGGGCCACCGCCGAGGGCACGGCGACCCTGACCGGCCCGGCCACCGACCCGCACGGCCCCGAGGTCGACGCCCTGGTGGCCTACTACCGCGCCGCCGCCGGCGAGCACCCGGACTGGGACGAGTACCGGTCGGTGATGGTCTCCGACCGCCGCGTCCTGATCACCATCACCGTCGAGCACGTCTACGGCGCGGACATCGGCTGACCACTCCCCCGCCCCGGCACACCGGTCAGGTCCTGACCGGTGTGCCGGCCCGGGGACGCGCGAGGTCGAGCAGGGCCACCGGGTCGCCCACGGTGATCCGGCCGGGGAGCACGACCGTGGCGTAGACGCCCAGCGTCATGTCGTTGCGCGTGGCGATGGCACGCAGGACGGCGGGGTCGCGGTGGGCGGTGTCGGGGTCGACCGACACCACGCCGCACCGCCGGTCCTCGCGGTCGATGCGCAGGACCGCCTCTCCGACCGCCACCGTCGCGCCGACCCACTCGTCCTCGGCGAACCCGCTTCCAGCACCGGTGTCGACCAGCACGTTGGGGCGGAACCGCCGTTCGTCGGCCGCGCCGACCGCCGCCGCGCTCTGCGCGGTGAGCAGTGACACGGGTGCGGAGTCGAACGCGCCCCGGTCCAGCTTCATCGGCCGGCCGCCGAGTTCGGCCGCCAGTGCCGGGTCGGTCACGTCGAACTCCGCGCCCGAGGGCGTGCGCACGACCACCGAGCGGCCGGTCGGCCTCGGCCGGTAGAGCACCAGTTCCGGGCGTTGTCGCAGGGTCAGCCACGGGAAGCCGCTGCGCGCCTGGCCCTCCCGCAGGAAACCCCAGCGGCGGTCCTCCGCGAGGCCGTGCCACGCCACGTCGGCGTGCTCCAGCGCCTCACCCGCCATCGACTTGACCGGGTACCGGTGCAGTGCGGCGACCCGACCGACCACAGTGGACAGCGACACCACGCGCCTCCTGGTGACGGAGGCGCCCTTCGTACCGGGTAGCGGGGTCGAGCGTGGCGGACACCCGTCCGTCGCAGCGCCTCTCGACCCCGTCCGGATGCTGGCACAGGCGGGTGGATCCGGTCAACCTCCCGGGCCGCGTGCGGACCGCGCCCCTGGTTCGGCCCCCGGCACGGAAATGTCGGACACCGAGGCTCCACTGTGGAGTCCAGGCGGCCGTGAAATTCCGTTGAGAGAAGGGAGTTCGAGCGGCCTGGATCACAGTTCCCAACTGTTGAGAGGAGGTCCGAACCACTTCCGGCCGCTTTAAGGTGAGCGCCACTCACCCGTTCCGCGAAGTCAGGTAGTCGTGCCCGAATCACCCCCCGCCCCGGCCCTCCGGTCGTCCTGGTCCGCCATCCGCTCGATGCTGCGCCGCGACCGCTGGGCGCTCGCCGGCGCGGTCACCATCGCGCTGCTGGCGCTGCTCGCCGTCGGCGCGGACCTGTGGACCGCCATCGAGGGCCAGGACCCCTACACCTACCGCACCGAGGCGCTCGACCCGGCGACCGGCGCACCCGCCGGGCCGCTGGGCGGCGTGAGCGGCGCGCACTGGTTCGGCGTCGAGCCGCTGACCGGCCGCGACCTGTTCGCGGTCGTCGCGCACGGCGCGCGCACGTCGTTCCTGATCGGCTTGGCGGCGACCGCGCTGTCGGTGCTGCTCGGCGTGCTGCTCGGCGCGACGGCCGGCTACCTCGGCGGCGCGCCGGACCGGGTGGTGATGTGGACCGCCGACGTCATCCTGGGCTTCCCGTACCTGGTGTTCATGATCGCGCTGGCGGCCGTGGTGCCCGGCGAGGTGCCGCGACCGCTGCTGCTGGTCGTGGTCATCGGGTTCTTCGGGTGGCCGTCGATCGCCCGGATCGTGCGCTCCCAGACGCTGACCCTGCGCCGCCGGGGTTTCGTCTCGGCCGCGCGGTCGCTGGGCGCGGGCCCGGCGCACGTGTTCCGGCACGAGCTGCTGCCCAACCTGTGGGGCCCGATCATCGTGGTGTCGACGCTGTCCATCCCCGGCAAGATCGGGCTGGAGGCCGCGCTGTCGTTCCTCGGCCTGGGCATCCCGCCGCCCACGCCGAGCTGGGGCCGCGCGATCAGCGCCGCCATCGACTGGGTGGCCACCGACCCGATGTTCCTGGTGTTCCCCGGCGCGGCGCTGTTCCTGGCCACCTGGTCGTTCACCGTGCTCGGCGACGGCCTGCGCGACGCCCTCGACCCCCGCACGGCGGTGCTGCGCTGATGGGCACCCTCAAGTTCGTCGGCACCCGGCTCGCCGGGGCCGTGCTGGTGCTGTTCCTGGTGGCCCTGAGCACCTACGCGGTGTTCTACCTGGTGCCCGCCGACCCGGCGATCCAGGCGTGCGGCCGGCCGTGCACCGACCAGAACCTGGCGCTGGCCCGCGAGTTCATGGGCTACGGCGACCCGTGGTGGCGGCAGTTCCTGGACTTCGCGGGCGGTTTGTTCACCGGGCGCGTGTTCGGGTCCGGGCCGACCGCGATCCGTTGCGAGGCCCCGTGCTTCGGCTACTCGTTCGCGCAGAACACCGAGGTGCTCGCGCTGATCGGCGAACGCCTGCCGGTGACCGCCTCGCTGGCGGTCGGCGCGGCGGTGCTGTGGCTGGTCACCGGGGTCGGCGCGGGCGTGGTCGCGGCGTTGCGCCGGGGCACGGCGTGGGACCGGGTCGCGCTGGCGTCGTCGGTGGCGGGCGTGTCCGCGCCGGTCTACCTGGTCGGGCTGCTGGGCATCCTGCTGTTCGGGTTCACGCTCGACGTGGTGCCGGTGGGCGGGTACGTGCCGTTCACCACCAGTCCCGTGGACTGGGCGTGGCGGCTGGCGCTGCCGTGGGCCGTGCTCGCCTTCTCGCACGCCGCCGTCTACACCCGGCTGACCCGCGCGCAGATGCTCGACACGCTCGGCGAGGACTACATCCGCACCGCGCGCGCCAAGGGCCTCACCGAGACCGAGGTCGTCGGCAAGCACGCGCTGCGCAACGTCCTGCTGCCGGTCGTCACGGTGTTCGGCGTCGACCTGGGCACGCTGCTGGGCGGCGCGGTGATCACCGAGCGGGTGTTCGGCCTGCCCGGCCTGGGCGGGCTGCTGATCGAGGCGGTCGGCCAGCGGGACCTGCCGCTGCTGCTGGGCTGCACGCTGTTCGCCGCCTTCCTCGTCGTCACGGCCAACGTCGTGGTCGACCTCTGCTACGGCGCGCTCGACCCCCGCGCGCGCCTCGCCTGACCCAGCCCCACCCCAGCCCACACCGACCCCAGCCCCACACCGACCCCGGTCCCACGAGGGCCGGACCGCGAAGAGACCCCGAGGAGACGACGGAGATGACCAGAAGTCGCTTGGCCGTGGCAGCCGCGTTGGCGGGCGCACTGGCCGTGACCGCCTGCGGCGCCAACGAGCAGCCGCAGGGCGGCGGGCAGGCCACCGCGACCCGGGGCGGCACGCTGCGCGTCCTGACCGAGGGGCAGACGGTCAACTTCGACCCGGCCAAGAGCGGCAGCCTCGCGGTCACCTCGCTGGCCCTGGTGCACCGCAGGCTGACCGCGTGGCACAACAAGCCGGGCGAGCAGGCCGGGGTCGTGCCCGACCTGGCCGACGTCGGCAAAACCGATGACGGCGGCCGGACCTGGACGTTCACCCTCCAGGAAGGCGTGAAGTTCAGCGACGGCACGCCGATCACCTCCGCCGACGTCAAGTGGGGCGTCGAGCGGTCGTTCTCGCCCGCGTTCTCCGGCGGCCTGGGCTACCACAAGCAGTTGCTCGAAGGCGGCGCGGACTACCGGGGGCCGTTCGAGGGCGCGGAGCTCAAGGGCGTGGAGACGCCGGACTCCCGGACCGTGCGGTTCCGCCTGGTCCGGCCCTACGGCGACTGGCCGTGGGTGGTCAGCACGCCCGCCTTCGCCCCGGTGCCCCGGGGCAAGGGCGCGGAACCGGACTACGCGGAGCACCCGGTGGCCTCCGGCCCCTACCAGCTCGCCAAGTACCAGAAGGGCGTCGAGGCGAAGCTGACCCGCAACCCGCACTGGGACCAGAAGACCGACCAGGTGCGCGCGGGCCTGCCGGACGAGGTGGTCTTCCAGCTCGGGCAGGACGCGTCGGTGGTCTCCCAGCGGCTCACCGCCGACTCCGGCGACGACAAGTCCGCGTTCGGCGCGTCGTTCGTGTCGGCCGCGCAGCTCGCCCAGCTCAGCGGCAACCCGTCGGCCAAGCAGCGGGTCGTGACCTCGAAGTCCGGCGCGCTGGCCTACCTCGCCCTCAACACCGAGAAGGCACCGCTGGACAACCCGAAGGTGCGCGAGGCGTTCCAGTACGCGGTCGACAAGACCTCGTTCCAGATCGCCTCCGCCGGCACCGCCCAGCTCGCCGGCGACGTCGCCACCACGCTGATCACCGAGGGCATCACCGGGCGGAAGAAGTTCGACCTGTTCCCGACACCGCCGGCGGGCGACCCGGAGAAAGCGAAGAGGTTGCTGGCCGAGGCCGGGTTCCCCGACGGCCTGCCGACCCTGGACTTCCTGGTCACCAAGACCAACAACGCCCCGGAGAAAGCACAGGCGCTCCAGGCGTCGCTGGCCCGCGCGGGCATCAAGACCACCATCCGGACGCTGGACGGCGACGCCTACACCGAGGAGACCAGCGTCTCCCCGACCGCCGAGTTCGACCTCACCCTGGCATCCTGGCAGCCCGACTTCCCCAGCGCCAACGCCAACATCCAGCCGCTGTTCGCCTCCTCCGAGATCGGCGGCGGAGGGTACAACCTGTCCCGCTACCGCAACCCCGAGGTCGACCGGCTGATCGACGCCGCCCAGGCCACCGTCGACCCGGCCGAGGCCGGCGCCAAGTGGGCGGCGATCGACGAGCTGGTGCTGCGGGACTCGCCGGTCGTGCCGCTGATCTACACCCGCAACTCGTTCCTGCACGGGTCGAAGGTGGCCGGGCTGTTCATCGCCGACTTCCCCGCCTACCCGAACTACCTCCAGGTCGGTCTCACCCCGTGAGCGGACCGCTGCTGGCCCTGCGCGACGTCACGGTGGCCTTCGGCGGCCGGGACCGGCCGGCGGTCCGGGGCGTCACGCTGTCCCTGGCCGCCGGCGAGGTCCTCGCCGTGGTGGGCGAGTCCGGCTCCGGCAAGACCGTGACGGCCATGTCGCTGCTGCGGCTGCTGCCCGACACCGCCGTGCTGTCCGGCAGCGCCCACCTGGCCGGGCAGGACCTCTACGCGATGGGCGCCGCCGAGCTGCGGGCCGTGCGCGGCGGCCGGGTCGGCGTCGTGTTCCAGGAGCCGATGAGCGCGCTGAACCCCGTGTTCACCATCGGCGACCAGCTCGTGGAGGCGGTGCGGGCGCACCGGCCGTGGAGCCGGTCGCGCGCCCGGCGGCGCGCGGTCGAGCTGCTGGAGCTGGTCGGCCTGCCCGACGCCGAGCAGCGGCTGCGGGCCTACCCGCACGAGCTGTCCGGCGGGCAGTTGCAGCGCGTGGTCATCGCCATGGCCGTGGCGTGCGAACCCGCGCTGCTCATCGCCGACGAGCCGACCACCGCCCTGGACGTGACCGTGCAGGCCGAGATCATCGACCTGCTGCGCGACCTGCGCGACCGGCTCGACGTCGCCATCCTGCTGATCACGCACGACATGGGCGTGGTCGCGGGCCTGGCCGACCGGGTCGCGGTGATGAAGGACGGCGAGGTGGTCGAGCAGGGCGAGGTGACGGCCCTGTTCGCGCGGCCGGAGCACCCCTACACGCGGCAGTTGTTGTCCGCCGTGGTGTCGCTGAGCCCGCCGGACGAGGCCGTGGTGTCCGCGCTGCCGCCGGCCGAGCCGTCGCCGGGGGCCGCGCTGGTGGTGGACGACGTGACGGTGGTCTACGGCGGGCGGTTCGGGCTGTCCGAGGTGCGCGCCCTGGACCGGGTGAGCCTGCACGTCGAGCCCGGCGAGGTGCTCGGGCTGGTCGGCGAGTCGGGGTCCGGCAAGAGCACCCTCGCGTCGCTGGTCGCCGGCCTGCGCTCCCCCACGTCCGGCCGGGTCGTGGTGGCGGGGCGGGACCTGGCGGGGTTGCGGCGCTCCGCGCGGCGCGCCGCGCGCGGCCGGGTCGGGATCGTGTTCCAGGACCCGACGTCGTCGCTCAACCCGCGTGCCACGATCGCCCGCTCCATCGCCGAGCCGCTGCTGCTGCACCCCCGGGACGGGGACCCGGACGACCGGGTGGACGAGCTGCTGGAGCTGGTGCAGCTCGACGTGTCCCTGCGGTCGCGCTACCCGCACGAGCTGTCCGGTGGGCAGCGCCAGCGGGTCGGCATCGCCCGCGCGCTGGTGCTGGACCCGGCGCTGCTGATCGCCGACGAGCCGACCAGCGCGCTGGACGTGTCGGTCCAGGCCCGGGTGCTGGACCTGTTCCGGTCGTTGCAGCGCAGGCTGGGCTTCGCGTGCCTGTTCATCAGCCACGACCTGGCGGTGGTGGAGCGGCTGGCGGACCGCGTCGCCGTGCTGCGGGACGGGCGGGTCGTGGAGCAGGGCCGGGCGGCCGACGTGCTGACCCGGCCGCAGCACCCGTACACGACCAGGTTGGTCGCCGCCGCGCCGGTCGCCGACCCGGTGGTGCAGCGGGAACGCCACGCGCGGTGGCGGGCGATCGCCGGCTAGGAGCCTGCGGACGCGGTGGCCCGGGGTGCCGGGCCACCGCGTGTCACCCGGCAGACGTCACCGGATCGGAGTCACCGGCGCGACGTCGTGGGACCGGGGTCGTCACGGGCAGCGCACTCGGCTGCCGCCGTCGTCCAGCAGGGTGTCCTTGATCCAGCCCTGCCGGTTCGTGCCGTCCTTGCGGCCCCACGTCCACGTGCCGTCGTTCTGGGTCGTGGTGTAGCAGTGGTAGAAGATCTTGTCACCGTTGTTGAACTGCCCGTAGGAGGAGCAGTTCGTGTGCGGACCGGAGCGGTAGTTCACGTTGTTGCCCTGGATCCGACCCCAGGCGCTGTCCCTGTTGGCGTGGTCGTGGCTGCAGCTCAGCGCGCCGACCCCGGTCTCCCCCGTCGCCGGAGCGGCACTCGCGGCGGTGGTCACGAGCGTGGTCGCGCCGAGCGCGAGCACCGCCGCGACTGCGGCGACTACTGACCTTGACGACATGTCGTCCCCCTTGGGTGTCCGGCACGTCCGGCGGACGTGCTCGGATCTGATGGTGGCGCTTGCGTCCCGGTGCTGTCGTTGCCTCTGAGCGCACCAGGGGTGGGCTTGCGCGCACGATTCCCGGTCCGGTGGTTCATTCCACACAGGACACTCGACGTGGAGCGTCCTCAGTTCAGGTCCTGCCGGGAAGAGAGCGCCTCGGTCCGGTAGTCGCTGGGCGACATTCCGGTCTCACGGCGGAAGGTGCGGCTGAACTCGCCGGATCGCGTGAACCCCCACCGGGCCGCGATGGCCGCGATCGTCCGGTGGCGCAGGGTCGGATCGGTCAGGTCGCGCCGGCAGCGGTCCAGGCGGCGGTGCCGGAGGTGCGCGGTGACGCTGACGGGGTGGTGCTGCTGGAAGATCCGGTGCAGGTAGCGCACGGAGATGTTGTGCGCGGACGCGATCGTCGCGGGCGCGAGGTCCGGCTGGTGCAGGGTGTCGTCCACGAACGACACGATCCGCAGGTACAGCAGGTAGGTCGGCGAGTGCGGCGGCGGGGTGTCGTCGTCCAGGCAGTGCGCCAGCAACGCGCTGACGAGGTCGATCGTCGTGTGCCCCAAGCGCAGCGCGTCGTGCGGGCTGAACTCCGCCCGGTCCTCGACCAGGCCGACCAGGAATCGCGTCACCAGCCGGCCGATGCCGTGCGTGGCCGGGATCGGCCGGGCGAGCAGCCGGTCCACCCGCGCCGCCGGCAGCGGCAGCAGCCGCTTGGGGAACTGGAGCACGACGGACTCGGCCGCGCAGTCGCCCACCACCGCCTCGAAGCGCTGCGAGCTGTCGTACAGCACCAGTTGGCCCGCGTCGAGGCAGGCGCAGGTCCGGTTCTGGTCGATCCCCTGCCGTCCGGTGAGGACGACGCCCACCTGGTACTGCTCCGGATCGGACCGCCGGATCAGCCGGGCGGTCCGGGTGCTGCGCAGCGAGCCGTAGCGCAGCGCGGTGACCTGCGCGACCCCGAGCGTCGTGGCGTCCAGCCGTGCCGCGAACGAAGCGGGCTCCGGGATGTGGAACTCCGTCGGCACCAGGGCGGACGACGTGATGTGCCGCCACGCGTCCACCCGGTCGGGGCCGGCGAGGTCGTTGCTGTCGAAGATCTTGTCCACGGTGTCCTCCAGCCGTGTCCGGTGCCGGGCAGGCTCCCACGGAGGGTGTGCCACGGGCCTCGTGTTTGCGGGCTGCCGAGACCGGTTGACGTGGAGGTGCGCGTTGACGACGTTCCCCTGACAATTCTGTGACACTGCCCGGAGGTTGTGGGCGCACGGACGGGAAGGACCCCATGACGCACGGGTTCGACAAGGAGTACTGGGAACAGCACTGGCGGGACGGTGCCGCCGGGTCGATGGGCGCGAACCCGCCGAACCCGTACCTCGCGCGCGAACTCGGCGACCTGGAGCCGGGCACCGCGCTGGACGCGGGCTGCGGTGCCGGTGCCGAGGCGATCTGGCTGGCGTCGCACGGGTGGTAGGTCACGGCGGTCGACATCTCGGCCGGGGCGCTGGCCCGTGCCGCCGAACGCGCGGCGGACAGCGGGGCGTCCGACCGGGTGCGGTGGGTGGAGGCGGACCTCGACACCTGGCAGCCGGGCAGGAAGTTCGACCTGGTGACCACCCACTACGCCCACTCGGGGCTACCACAACTGGACTTCTACCACCACATCGCCGACTGGGTGGCACCGGGCGGCACCCTTCTGGTCGTCGGCCACTCGGACCAGGACACCGGCCATGGACACGGCCATGGACACGGCCATGGTCACGGGCACGGCCATGGGGGTCACGAGCACCGGCCGCCGGTCGAGGCGTCGGCCACCGCCGAGGCCATCACGGCGCGGCTGGACGAGGGGACGTGGACCGTCGTCACCGCCGAGCAGACCAGCCGCACCCTCGGCACGCACGGCGGCAGTGAGACCACGCTGCACGACGTCGTGGTCCGCGCCACCCGTCTCCGGTGACGATGACCGTCCGGTGTGGACGGATGCTGCGGTGGTCGGCTCAGCCGAGCTGCACGACCGTGACCCGGTCGCCGTCGGTCACCGCGAACCGCAGGGCCTCCTGGTCGACCGCGACCCGCGCCGGTCCGGAGAAGGCCCGCTTCCCCACGATCGCACTGACCGCCTCGCCGGTGTCGAGGTCGGGCCACTCGGCGAGCAGTTCGCCGGTGTTCCCGTCGAAGAGGCGCGGGTGGTCGCAGAGGGCCAGGACGTGACCGGCGAACGGTACGAGGTCGCCTGCGGTGGTGTCGAGCCGCACGCGCCAGGTGAACGTGCGGGCGGTGGACGACCAGCGCGCCAGTGCGTTGTGCGGCAGTTCCTCCGGCCCTTCGGGGTCGTTCGGCTCCGGTGACGTGGAGAGCACGACGTCGTCACCGAGGAAGCAGGCACCGGCCACCTCCGCCCGCACCCGCCACCCCGGGGTGTCGGCGTCGCCGCCGGTGTCGAGCGCGGCGGGGTCGGACAGCGCCCGGTGCAGGTCCAGGACGGCCAGGCACCCGTACGGCTGCCACACCCACCCGGCGCTGAGCAGGTACCGCCCGCTCGGCGAGACCGCCAGCCGCGAGTGGAAGAAGTCGACGGGCGTCCGGCCGGCGGCGGCGGTGAGGCGTTCGCCGGTCAGGGCGTCCTCGACCTCCAGGCGGTTGTACGCCTCGGGGCAGTGCACCAGCCCGGTTCGGCCGTTCGGCAGCGTGCAGAGCGCGACCGGGTAGCGGTGGGTCCCGGCGTGGTAGTAGCTGCGGTCGATCTCGCGGATCAGCTCGCCGTCGGTGCCGAACAGGAGGCCCTTGGTGCCGGTGCTCGCCACGAGCGCGACGACGTCACCGCCGGGCGACGGCACGGCCGCGTCGAACTGCGGGCCGTACCGGCCTCGCTTCACCTGTGCCGTGCGGCCGTGGGGCGGTACCGGCTGCCACCCGTTCGCCACGTCGTAGAGCCGGCCCTGCACCCAGACCAGGGCTTTCGCGCCGGCAACCGCGATCACGTCGCGGTGGATCTCCTGCATCCGCCCGATCTTGCCCACCGATCGGCCTTTCGTCACCGGAGTTTCCGACGCGGCGAGACCAAGTGCGTCGGCGGTGTATACGAAAGTGGGCTTCCGACTGGGCCTTTGGTCGGAAAGTTTCCCCCAGGCTTGACCGTGCCGCAGCGGCATGGTTTCCACTTGAGCTCGTCGGCGTGACCGCGCCGGCCACACCGAAGGGGGCGCGTCGTGGCGTGGAGCACCAGTCAGCTCGCGGACCTCGCCGGCACCACCCTGCGCACGATCCGGCACTACCACGACGTGGGCCTGCTCACCCAGCCCGAACGCCGGGCCAACGGCTATAAGAGCTACGGCGTGCCCCACCTCGTGCGCGTGCTGCGGATCAAGCGCCTCACCGACCTCGGGCTGTCGCTGGCCGACATCTCCGAGCTGGGCGAGGACGACGAGCACCCCGGTGAGGCGCTGCGCCGGTTGGACGCCGAACTGGCCGCCACGGTCGACCGGCTCCGGCGGGTGCGGGCGGAGATCGCCCGGATCCTGCACCGGGAGACGCCGACCGACCTGCCGCTGGACGTCGCCGCGCTGGTCGCCGGGCTGGACCTCACGCCGCAGGACCGCTCGTTCACCGTGGTGCTGGCCCAGTTGCTCACGCCGGAGGCGCTGTCCACCTACGCCGGCGTGCTGGCGGAGCACGCCAAGGACCCCGCGCTGGTGGAGTTCGACGGGCTGACCGACGACTCGGACGAGCAGACCCGGCAACGCCTGGCCGAGCGCCTCCGCGAGCACCCGTTCGTGCGGGAGATGCAGGCCGCGTTCCCGGACGCGACCGGGTTGTTCACCGGTTCGCCGCGCGGGGAGCAGTTCGCGCTCAGAACGATGGCCGAAGCCGTGGTGGAGCTGTACAACGCGGCGCAGCTCGACGTCCTGTCACGGATGGTCCGCTGATCTGTCAACCAGGCGCACGACGGGTGCGCCTTCGGGGAGGTATTTGCACATGCGAAAATGGTGGTCTCTGACAGCGGTGGTGGCCGTGCTGGCGGGGCTGGTGGTGCCCGCCGTGGCCACGGCGGCCCCGGCGGACGCCGTCACGTGGGTGGCGTGCCCGGAGGACGTCGCGGCACCGGGCCTGGAGTGCGGGAGGGTGCAGGTTCCGCTCGACTACAGCAGGCCGGACGGCCGCCGGATCGAGCTGGCGATCTCGCGCCTGGCGAGCAGGAACCCGGAGAAGCGTCGCGGCATCCTGCTCACCAACCCCGGTGGGCCGAGCCCCGGCCTGACCTTCCCGGCACAGCTCCGGCTGGGCGGCCTGCCGCAGGGCGTGCAGGACGCCTACGATGTGATCGGGGTCGACGGGCGCGGCATCGGTCACAGCACGCCGGTCACCTGCGACCTGACGCAGGAGCAGCAGTACGCCGGCAGCATCCCGCCCTACGCCGTGACGCCCGCCGACGTCCGCGAGCACGCCGACGACGTCAAGCAGATCGCGCGGCAGTGCGCCCGGTCGTCGACCGCGTACCTGTTGCCGCACGCCACGACCGCGAACACCGCCCGCGACCTGGACCGCGTGCGTGCCGCGCTGGGCGAGCGGAAGGCGTCGTTCCTCGGCTACTCGTACGGGACCTACCTCGGCGCGGTGTACGCGACGCTGTTCCCGCACAGCACCGACCGCGTCGTGCTCGACAGCAACCTGGGCGCGGGCGGGTGGGACGTCGAGGGTGGCCGGATGTTCGGCCGTGGCATGGAGGACGCCTTCCCGGACTTCGCGCGATGGCTGGGCGCGCACCCCGAACTCGGCCTGGGGAGCACCCCGCAGCAGGCCCGCGCGAAGTACTTCGAGATCGCCGGCCGGCTCGACCGGGCACCGGTCCAGGGTGTCACCGGCGGGCAGTTCCGCCTGCTGACGTTCGCCGGCCTCTACCGCAGCGGTGACGCGGCGTTCGGCAAGCTCGCGGCGCTGTGGAAGGCGTTGGACACCGACACCCCGCTGCCGCCGGACGACACCACTCCGCCGGCCGGGCTGGAGAACGTCATCGCCGCCCGGTTCTTCGTGATCTGCGGAGACTCCCGCTGGCCCGGGTCGGTGCGGACCTATGAGCACAACGTGGCCGTGGACCGCGTCCGCTACCCGATGTTCGGCGCGGCGGGGGCCAACATCCAGCCGTGCGCGTTCTGGCAGGACCCCGTGGAACCGCCGGTGCGCATCTCCGACCGGGGACCGCACAACGTGCTCATGGTGCAGAACGAGCGCGACCCCGCCACGCCGTTGGCCGGCGCGCGGACGTTGCGGCGTGCTTTCGGTGACCGGGCGTCGATGGTGACCGTCGACCACAGCGGGCACGGTGCCTACCTGTGGGCCGGGAACCGGTGCGCCGACGAGAAGGTGACGGCGTACCTGCTCGGTGGCCGACCTCCGGCCCACGACACCGGGTGCGCGGCGGAGACCCGGCCCGCCGCCTCCGGTCAGGTGCCGCCCATCGGGTAGCGCCCCCGGACAGCGCTCCGCCGTGTGCCGCTCGTCCTGGGGGTGGGCGGCACACGGCGGAGCGTCTCAGGGCCACCGGGTTCCGGGGTAGTCCACGTACCCTTCCGCTCCGCCCTGGTAGTAGGTGGCGGGGTCGCCGACCGCCGGTTCCCGCCCCCACGCGAACCGCGCCACCAGGTCCGGGTTGGCGATGTAGTGCGTGGCATAGGACACCGCGTCCGCCGCTCCGGCCTGAACGATCGCGTTGCCCGATTCCCGGTCGAAGCCCAGGTTGGCGATCAACGGCCCGCCGAACGCCCTCCGGTACCGCGCGAAGTCGGCGGGATCGGGTGCCGCGCCGGACAGTTCGGGTCCTCTCACGTGCAGGTAGGCCAAGCGGCGCGCACCGAGCCCCGCCGCGTACTCCTCATAAGCATCCACAGTGGACTGATCCGGCACAAAGCCCTCGCCCTCGGCCCAGTAGGGCGACACCCGGACGCCGACCCGGCCCGCACCCCACACCGCGCCCACGGCGTCGACCACCTCGAACAGCAGCCGTCCGCCGCGATACCCGTCCGTCCGCGCGTTCGTCCGGGCGTTGAGGAAGCGCGGCAGCAGGAACGCGCCCACCGCGTGCACCTCGACGCCGTCGAACCCCGCTTCCCGGGCGCGGACCGCCGCCGAGGCGAAATCGGCCACCACGTCCCTGATGTCGGCGGCGGACAGCTCCCCCGGTGCCGCCGCGCCGGCGTGCCACAGCTGCACGACGATCCGCCCGCCGAGCGCGTGCACGACGTCGGTCACCCGGCGCCACGCGGCCACCTGTTCGGCGGAGTACACCCCCGGCACCTTCGGGAACCCGATGGCCCGCTCGCCGACCCACGTCCCCTCCGTGACGATCAGGCCCGCGCTCGCCCGCTGCCCGTAGTACACCGCGTGCAGTTCGGTCGGCACGAGCCCGTCTCCCGCGCGTGCCCGCGTCACGGGAGCCATCACCACCCGGTTGGGCAGCCGGAGGTCCCCCAGCCCGACTGGCGCGAGCAGCGGTTGAACGGTTGTGATGTCGGTCATCGGCGTGCGTCTCCTGTCACCTCGCCCGGCTCCGGGCCGTCGACGGGGTAGACGCGCGACGACGGGGAAAGGTGACCCATGGACGAGGTGGCGGAGGTCTTCGAGGCCCATCGGGCGCGGTTGCGCGCGGTCGCGTACCGGATGCTCGGGTCGTTGAGCGAGGCCGAGGACGCCGTGCAGGAGACCTGGCTGCGGCTGAGCCGGGTGGACGTGGGCGAGGTCGACAACCTGGCCGCGTGGCTGCGCACCGTCGTCTCCCGGGTGAGCCTGGACGTGCTGCGGGCCCGCCGATCCCGGCCGGAGGAGCCGGTGGCCCAACTGCCCGACCTCCCGTCGGGGGACGACCCGGCGGAGGAGGTGCTGCTGGCCGAGTCCGTGGGGCGCGCGCTGCTGGTCGTGCTCGACGCGCTCGCGCCGGCCGAACGGGTGGCGTTCGTGCTGCACGACCTGTTCGCCGTGCCATTCGACCGGATCGCGCCGATCGTCGGGCGCACCACCGCCACGACCAAGAAGCTCGCCAGCCGCGCCCGGCAGCGGGTCAAAGGCACGTCGGCGCTGCCCGACGCGGAGGTCACCGCGCAGCGGCACGTGGTGGAGGCGTTCCTCGCCGCCGCCCGGACCGGTGACCTGTCCGCCCTGCTCGCGGTGCTCGCGCCGGACGTGGTGCGGGTCGCCGACCCGGCGGCCGTCCCGCCGGGCACGCCGGCCGTCCTGCGCGGTGCCCGCGCGGTCGCGGACGAGGCCGTGGTGCTGGCCGCCAAGTCCCGGTACGCCTCGCCCGCGCTCGTCGACGGGGCGGTGGGCGCGGTCGTCGCGCCCCTGGGGCGGCTGGTGCTGGCGTTGGCCGTCGAGGTGTCCGGTGACCGCGTCACGCGGTTCGAGGTGATCGCCGACCCGCGCCGGCTCGCCCGGCTGGAGATCGCCGTGCCCGCCTGACGTGAGCACCCCTCGCGCGAGTGGTCGTGCCGCCGGATGTCGAACCCCGTTGCGCTGGAAGCACCACCGCGCCCGGCGGCCTCCCCGGTGGGACCGCGCCGGTGCGGACAACAGGTCGGAAACTTCCGCACCGTTCCGCTCCGGCGCCGCAGACCGGGTCAATACCATGGGACCGTGAGTGATTCGTCCCGTCCTCCGGCGAGATCCGTCGTCGTGAGCCTGTTCGCGGTCGCCGCGACCGCCGTCGTCGCGGCGTCGGTGCTGACCGTCGTCGCCGTGGCCCGAGCCGGCCCGAGTCGCGGCAGCGCCGCCGAAGCCGGCGAGCGGCCCTCCCCCACGCCGCGCGAGTCGTCCGCGCCCCGTGCCGCCGGGCTGCCGCTGTGCCTGGTCGGCTCCTGGGTCTCGGTCGAGGAGCAGGTCATGGTCAAGTTCTACACCGACGTCGACCCGATGCTGTTCACCAGCAGCGGCCGGCGCTACGAGTTCCGCCCCGACGGGACCGGCACCGAGCGGCAGGACAACGTGACGCTCACCGGCAGCCACCAGGGCACCGAGCTGAAGATCGTGGCCAACGGCACCAACGAGTTCAAGTGGCGCGCGACCGACAAGCAGGTCACCTACCTGTCCCGGACGAACACCACCATCACGTACTCCTACTACGACCAGCGCGGGCTGATCTCCACCCAGCCGCAGGAGTCGAAGGCGGACCTCAACGAGGTGGACGACTACGCGTGCGAGGGCAACCAGGCGGCGGAGACCAACCCCAGCGGCTACCGGGCGCGGTGGGCGCGCACCGACGGCAGCGGGGTGTACGGCTGATGGCGCGGATGAGGTCCCTGCTCGGCGTGGCCGCGCTGCTGGCGCTGACGCCGCTGCCCGCCGCGGCGGCGCAGCCGTCCAGCCCGGAGGAGCGCGCCGCCGCCGTGGCCCGGCCGGGCATCGTGTACATCTCGGTCACCTGGCACGGCTGGGTGCGCGACAAGAAGACCGGCGAGGTGTTCGGCGGCACCGAGGGGTACGAGGTGAAGACCTCGTGCAGCGGCGCGATCATCAGCCCCGACGGGTACGTCGCCACGGCCAGCCACTGCGTCCACACCGGACCGCTCGGCGGGGGCGGCGCGCTGTTCGAGGCCGCCATCGCCGACCTGTCCAGGGCCGGCCGGGTGCGCGACGTGGCCAAGGCGCGGCAGCAGTTCGCCGAGAACGGGCTCGCCGAGGGCTTCGGCCCGGACAGCCCGGTGGACCGGTCGATCCAGGTGGAGCGCATGGAGAAGCGCGACTCCGAGCAGGTGCGCGACGTCGCGCCGGCCACGGTGGTCGACCTGGTCGCGCCGGCCGACGGCGACGTGGCGGTGCTCAAGATCCCCCGGCAGAACCTGCCGTCCCTGGAGGTCCGCCAGGACCAGACCCCGGTCGGCGCCCCGATCCTGGCGATCGGCTACCCCGGGTCGACGGACAAGGCGGTCGACCCGAGCCTGGAGCCCAGCAACAAGAACGGCCAGATCTCGGCCCGGCGCACCCAGGGCGGGCGGCCGTTCTACGAGTTCAGCGCCGCCGCCGCGCACGGCATGAGCGGCGGGCCGGTGGTCGACATGCAGGGCGGCATCGTCGGCCTGATCAGCCAGGGCTCGCCGGGCGAGACCCAGTCGTTCAACTTCGCCGCGTCGTCCCAGACGCTGACCGACGTGCTGCGCGGCAAGGAGGTCCAGGTCGGGACCGGGCAGCACGACCAGGACTACCGGACCGGGCTGGACCGCTTCTTCGAGGGCGACTACGACGGGGCGGCGACGTACTTCACCGCCGCGCTGGCCGGGTCGCCGGGCAACCAGCAGGCCGCCGACTACCTCAAGCAGGCCACCGACAAGGGCGGTGTGCCGGGCAGCTCGCCGACCACGCTGCTGGTCGTCTTCGCCATCGTCTGCGGCGGCATCGCCGTGGCGACCGCGACGGCGGGGACCGCGATCCTGCTCGCGCGCCGCAAGCGCGCCGCGAAGGCCGCCGCACCGGGCGGGCCGCTCCCGACCCCACCGGGCGGGTACGCGCCGACCACTCCGGCCGCCGGGTACGCGGCCACCGCACCGGCCACGCCGGCCAGCGGGTACGCACCGGGCACCCCGGCCGGCGGGTACGCACCGGCGACTCCGGCGGGCGGGTACCCCGCCACTCCGGGCGGCGGGTACTCGCAGGTGTCGCCGTGGGCCCGGACCCCCGCGGCGCAACCCAAGCCGACCGCCGTGATGCCGCAGCCGTTCCCCACCGCGCAGGCCCCGGCACCACAACCCGCGCCACCACAGCAGGTACCCCGCACGCCGACCAACGGGGCACCCACGCCGGACGGGCACCCGACCGTCACGCGACAGGTCAAGGTGCCCGCTTCGGAGGACGCGCCCACGGTGTCCACCTCCGCCCCGGACCTCTCGGCGCTACCAGTTGTTCTCGGCGGTGATCCACAGGGCGACGGCCAGCGCGATGCCGACCAGGCTGACGGGGGTGAAGGTGGAGGTCACCAGTCCGACGACCAGACCGAGCGCCGCCGTCACGGCGTAGAGGCGGGGACCCCACTTGCGGGTCATCCACGCGCCGACCAGGCCGGCCACGGCGACCAGGCTCACCACCGTGACCAGCAGGGCGAGTTGTAAGTCCTCGTCGGACAGGTCGCGTCCGTGGTCGATCTCGTCCACCACCGCGACGACGCCGATCAGCAGCGTGAACAGGTTCGCCAAGCTCATCAGGACCAGGATCACGACGATGCCCGCGCCCTTCTTGGGGCGCGGGCCGGCCGCCGGCAGGTCGGGGTGCGAACGGGTCATGGCAGAGTCTCCTCACGACGGCGGGAACCGTTGCCCGGGAGGGGTTTCCGGGCAGATCGACGGTTTCCGGGGTGTCGCTGGAGGCTATTGGCCGGTGGGCGGGGCGGGCGACCCCTCGGGGGGTGGAAAGTTCCGATTGCGGGCGATGCGCTCGACGTCGGCCAGGTCGGCCGAGGTGACCAGGCGGACCTCCGCCGCGCGCCGCGCCACCGAGAAGCGGATGTTCTGCAACCGCCCCACGTGCGGTGCCGCGAACGGGTCGTCCGACGCCCCGAACGCGATGGCCGAGATGGCCCGGATGGCGTCGTCGACCCGTTGCGGGCGCTGGAGGTTCCAGGTGTAGCCGTGCCACTGGCGGACCCGCTCGTAGATCTCCCGGTTGGACGGCGGGCGCGGGTAGTCGTCGTTGCCCGCGAGCCACGGCTCGCACAGCGCGAGCGCCACGAACCAGTCGCGGCTGCCGCGCACCAGGCCCGGTCCCTTGGCGGTGTCCAGCCCCTCCGGCAGGTCGGGCAGCGCCTCCGGTGCGGTCTCCACGTCGATGTTGACCACCAGGTCGGTGAAGCCCTGCCCGTTCTGCCGGCCCAGCAGCAGCACGAGCTGGTTCTCGCCCCGGTCCAGCAGCGCGGACATCGCGCGCGCCAGGATCACCCGGCGCGCGCCGCCGGGCGCGTCGAACAGGCTGGACAGCTGGGCCTCGCCGGCGCCGAGCCAGTGCAGCATCACCGTGTTCTCGCCGACGACCAGCTCGCCGACCAGCCGGGACACGTGGGCCGCGCAGTCCGGCAGGGTCAGCGCGATCCGGCCGGGTCCCGGGGTCGCGGCGGCGTGCGGGGCACGGCCGAACAACAGGGACTCGCCCGGTCGCAGCACGACCGAAGCCATGCCGGAACCCCGCACCACCACGCGCTGCATCGCACCTCTCCTCAGTTGGGGCAGGACGGCGGCGAGCCGCGGTCCGAGCCCAACGCGTTCCACTCGTCGGCCAGCGTGTCGCGGTTGAGCGAACCGCACAGCACCTCGACCCCGTTGCCCGGGTCGAGGTCCCACAGCCTGGTGACGCCGTCCGCACCGCCGCTGGCCAGCCGCCGGCCGGACGAGTCGAACGCCACGTCGTTGAGCTGGTCCTCGTGCCGGTCCATCCGGGCCAGCGGTCGCAGGTCGACCGCGTCCCACACCCGGACCACGGTGTCCTGGCCGGCCGTCGCGATCATCTTGCCGTCCGGACTGTAGGTCACGCGACGCACGGTCGAGTCACTGCCGGTCAGGGTGCCGACCTGGGAGCCGTCGCGGACCCGCCACAGCCGCACCAGGCGGTCCGAGCCGGCCGTGGCCAGGGTGGTGCCGTCGGGGCTGAACTCGGCGTCGATGGCGATGCCGTCGTGGCCCTCCAGGATGGTCAGCTCGGCACCGGGGTCGACCAGGTTCCACAGGCCGACCTTGCCGCCGGACAGCGTGACGGCCAGCACCTTGCCGTCCGGGCTGAACGCGATCCCGTTGGGGTAGTTGGACTTGGTCTCGTCGGACCGCTCGCCGCGCGGGTTGTCGCGGGTGGGCCGGCGCTGGGGCGACTCGGCCAGGTTGGTCGCGTCGAGCAGCAGCAGCTCGTCGCGGTCCTCCTCGGACGTGACCGGCGCGCGCCCGCCGACCGC
The DNA here is from genome assembly GCF_040655415.1 of Actinosynnema sp. NPDC050436. Classification (NCBI taxonomy): domain Bacteria; kingdom Bacillati; phylum Actinomycetota; class Actinomycetes; order Pseudonocardiales; family Pseudonocardiaceae; genus Actinosynnema; species Actinosynnema sp. NPDC050436. The sequence continues at coordinate 53,819 of NZ_JBFAJV010000008.1, forward strand.
GATCCGCTTGCCGTCCGGGCTGTAGCGGACGGCGGTGAACACCGTGCCGGGCCGGCTGAACCGGCGCAGCTCGACGCCTGCCGTGTTCCACAGCACCACCGCGCCGTCCTCGCCGACCGTGACCAGTTCGGTGCCGTCCGGTTTGAACGCCACGTCGTAGGCCGCGCCCTGGTGCGCCTGCACCCGTTTGACCAGGTCGGCCTTGGCGCTGTCCCACAGGTGCAGCACGCCGACGCCGTCCACGGACGCCAGCAGGTCGCCGTCGGGCTGGAACTTGGTGCCGATGACCGCGCCGGACCGGTTGCCCAGCGCGGTGCGCAGCAGGGACCAGACGGTGATCTCGCCCGCGCTGTCGGCGCCGGCCAGGGTGTGCCCGTCGGCGGAGACGGCGACCCCGTACATGGTCACCGAGCGGGTGGCCAGCCGGGCGACCAGCGAGCCGTTGTGGGGGTCCCAGACGTAGACGCTGGTGCCGATGCCGCTGCCGACCACGGTGGACCCGGTGGGGCTCCAGGTGACGGCGCTCAGCCCGCCCTCGGTGGTGGGCAGGGTGAGCCGGGAGGCCCAGGTCTTGGTGTCCCACAGGCGCATCGCGCCGTCCATCGCAACGGTGGCCAGCGTGGTGCCGTCGGGGCTGAACGCCATGGCGGAGACCATGTTGGTGTGCTCGCCGAGGGTGGCGACCAGTGCGCCGTCGGCGACCCGGTGCACCTCCACCTTGTCCTGGTTGGTGGTGGCGATGAGCGTGCTGTCGGCGCTGTAGGCGAGGTAGATCGACGGTGACGCCTGGAACGAGGTGATCTCGGCCCACGTCGAGGTGTCGTAGATGACCACGCCCTTGTCCATGAGGGCGGCCATGGTCTTGCCGTCCCGGGCCATGGCGACGTCGATGCCCACGCCGGGCAGCCGCTTGACCATCTTGCGCTCTTCGACGTCCCAGACGGTCACCGCCTTCTGGGTGGGGTTGGCGACGCCGACCAGCTTCCCGTCGCCGGACATCGACACGGTCCGGTACCAGCCGCCGGACTCGTCGAGCTTGGCGAGCTCGCGGCGGCCGGGCACGTCCCACAGGCGCAGCGTGCCGTCCCGGCCGCCGGTCACCGCGAGGCTCGCGTCGCCGTTCATGGCCAGGGTCGAGATGACGCCGTCGTGGCCGCTCATCCGGCCCCGGTAGCTGTCGGACTGGGCGGACAGCAGCGCGCTGCGGCTCTCCACCGTCTGCCCCGCCTGCCACGAGCCGAGGGCGAACAGCGCGCCGCGCCGGGGGTCGACGCCCCGGGTCTGGGCGGCCTCGGCGGCGAGCTGGCGGGACAGGTTGAGCTGGCGGGCGGCGTTGGCCTGGTCGCGCTGGTCGTTCGCGTTCTGCTGGAGCTTGATCGCGACGACCACCATGCCGGAGGCGACCAGCAGCAGCACGCTCAGCGAGGCGACCAGCACCCGCAGCCGCCGGGTGCGCTGCCGGGCGGCGACCTGGCCCGCGTGCTCGGCGGCGTTCGAGCGGACCAGGAACTCCTGCTCGACGGGCTGGAGCCGGACCCGGTCGCGGGCGGTGTCCAGCCACGAGGTGAGCGAGGCCAGCCGGACGCCCCGGTACAGGTCGTCGGCGAGCCGGCCGGACTCGGCCCACACCCGCACCGCGTCGGCGAACCGGCGGTGCTGGATGAGGCCCGCGCGGTCCTCGTCGATCCAGCCGCGCAGCCGGGGCCACGCGGTGAGCAGCGCCTCGTGGCTCAGCCGCGCGCCGGAGCCGTCCACGGTGACCAGGCGCGCGGTGATCAGGTGGTCCACGATCGCGGGTGCGGGCAGCTCGCGCGGGTCGACCCGGCGGCGCACCGCCGTGCCGTCGTCGAACACGGTCACCATGCGCAGCACGGTGTCGCGCAGGTACTGCCGGCCCAGCGGGTCGAGCCGGTCGTGGATCTCCTCGGCGGTGCGCGACACCGCGCCGTCGATGCCGCCGACCCGCCGGTAGGCGGCGAGGGTCAGCACGTTGCCCTCGCGGTGGTTCCACGTCTCGCGCAGGGCGTGCGCGAGCCGGGGCAGCGCGCCGGGGTCGTAGCCGATCTCGCCGCGCACGCCGAGGTCGGCGATGAGCCGCTCGGGCAGGCCCGGCTCGATCTCCAGGCCCGCGTCCCGGGCGGGCGTGACGATGGCCTGCCGCAGCTCGGTGGCGTCCATCGGGCCGAGCAGGACGGGCGCGGTCAGCGCGGGCCGCAGCGGGGCCAGCTCGATGCACCGGTCGACCAGGTCGGCGCGGACGGCGAGCACGACGACCGCCGGGGCGGCCGAGGTGAGCGCGGTGGCGTAGGCGAGCCGGTCGGACTCGGGGGTGCCGTAGGTGAACAGCTCCTCGAACTGGTCGACCAGGATCACCGGCCGGGACGTGGTCGCGCCGACCGACCGCGCGCACAGCTCGCCGAACCGGTCGGGCGTCTCGCGCACCACCCGCGCCCACTCCTCCGGGCCGACCTGGGACCGCGCGGCCATGGCGTGCGCGAGGCCCCGGACCGGGTCGGGGCCGGGGCTGAGCACGATCTGCGGCCACTCGGCGTCGGACGCCTCGCCGGCCAGCGCGGGCAGCAGGCCGGCGCGCAGCACGGAGGACTTGCCCGAGCCGGACGCGCCGACCACCACGACGGGTTCGCCGCCGTCGACCTGCTCGGCCAGCCGCACGAGCAGGTCGGACACGACGTGGTCGCGGCCGTGGAACATGTCGGCGTCGGAGCGCTCGAACCCGCTCAGGCCGGGGTACGGGCAGACCGGCGGCTGCCCGAGCCGCCGGGTGGCCGGGCGGCGCGCGCCGGAGGCCCGCACGATCGCCTTGACGATCCGGGCCTGGTCGCGCTCCTTGGACGGGCCGAGCAGGGTCGGTTTGGCCGACCGCGCGGTGTCGCCGGAGTAGGCGGCCTCCTCGGCGGCGGTGAGCAGGGCGGTGACCGACTCGAACCGGCGGGCGGGTTCCTTGGCCAGGCCGCGCAGCACCACCGCGTCCAGCGCGGGCGTGATCGTCGGCAGGAACACCGACGGCGCGGGCGGCGGTTGCAGCAGGTGCGCGGCGACCTTGGCGGCCATGTCGTCCATCGGGTACGGCAGCCGGCCGGTCAGGCACTCGAACAGCACGCACGCCAGCGAGTACTGGTCGGCGCGGCCGTCGACCAGGCCCCGGGACAGCCGTTCGGGGGCCATGTAGTCCCACGACCCGATCAGGTCGCCGGACTGGGTGAGCACGGTCGCGTCGGAGGAGGTCTCGCGGGCGATGCCGAAGTCCGCCAGGTACGCCTTGCCCGCGCCGTCGACCAGGATGTTGGAGGGCTTGACGTCGCGGTGCACCAGGCCCGCGCCGTGGGCGGCGTCCAGCGCCCGCGCCACCTGGCGCAGGACGGCCAGCGCCCGGTCCTGGTCGACCGCGCCCTGCCCGAGCATCCGGCGCAGGTCGAGGCCGTCGACGAGCATCATGTCGAGGTAGAGCTGCCCGTCGATCTCGCCGAAGGCGTTGACCGGCGTGATGTTGGGGTGGCTCAGGGCCGCCGCGAGCCGGGACTCGCGCTGGAAGCGGGCGCGGAACTCGGGGTCGGTGCCCGAGGTCGGCAGCTTCTTGAGGGCGACGATCCGGTCGTTGACCGTGTCGTAGGCGCGGTAGACCACGCCCATGCCGCCCTGGCCCACCACCCCGAGGATGCGGTACGGCCCGAAGTCCGGTAATTCGGACCGTTGGTCCGCTGTCATCGACGCCCCCTGTTCCACGGTCGCACCACCCTACTGAGACAGTTCGAGCGGGGTTCGGGTTCCCCGCCACTGTCGTCGTGGCGGGGCGTTCCCGCCGCCCACCGCCGAAGCGCGGGTGCGTCGCCGGCTCGGCGGCAGCGCTGTCCGCCAACAGGGTGCCGGTGCGGGCGGGCCACTCGCCCGGGTGGGTGATCACGGGGTCGGTCCGGGCGTCCGGCCGCCGCCGGGGCGGTCCGCGAAGATCACCCGGTCGGTCCAGTCCCGACTTCCGCCGAGCGGTCAGCCGGCCGGCGGTGCCTCGAAGTGCGCCAGCCACGCGGCGAGGAGGCGTTCCAGGTGCCGGGCGTCGGCCGGGTCGAGCGCGTCGAGCAGCCGGCGCTCGTTGGCCATGTGCTCGGCGAACGCCCGGTCGACCACCCGCACGCCGGCGGCGGTCAGCGCCACGACGCGGCGGCGGCCGTCAGTGGTCGACGCGCGGCGGGCGACCAGGCCGTCGCGCTCCAGCCGGTCGATGCGCTTGGTGATCGCCCCGGTGGTGACCATGGTGTGCTGGGCCAGCTCGCCGGGGGCGCGTTCGTAGGGCTCGCCGGCGCGGCGCAGCGCGGCCAGGACGTCGAACTCGCCCTCGCCGAGGCCGTGCCGCCGGTAGACGACGGTCAACTGGTCGGTCAGCACGGCGGCGAGCCGGTGCAGCCGCCCGATGACGCCCTGCGGCGAGACGTCGAGGTCGGGGCGCTCACGCGCCCACTCGGCCTGGATCCGGGCCACGTGGTCCTGGTGTCCGCTCACACCGCCGACAATATACCTTCCACGGAAGCTATATTGCCTTCCATGGAAGCTACCACCCGGTGGGCGCTGGTCACCGCTCTCGCGCCGATCGCCTGGGGATCGACCTACTACGTGACACACCGGTACCTGCCGGCCGACCAGCCGCTGTGGGGCTCGGCCCTGCGCGCGCTGCCCGCCGGCCTGCTGCTGCTGGCGGTCCGCCGCGAACGGCCGCGCGGCGACTGGTGGTGGCGCGCGCTGGTGCTGGGCACGCTCAACATGGGCGCGTTCTTCGCCCTGGTCTACGTCGCGGCGCAGCTCCTGCCGACCAGCCTCGCGGCCACGATCATGGCCGTCTCCCCCGCCGCGATGATGGTCGCGGCCCGGCTCGCGCTCGCGGAACGGGCGCGCGCCCTAGCCGTGACCGGCGTGGTGCTCGGGATGGCGGTGGCGGGCGAGTCGCTGACCGCCCGGCATGGTCTCGGGCTGGCCCTGGTGCTCGTCGGCGTGCTGCTGGGCCAACCTGCGGCACAGCGCCTGCTGCGTGACCGGCGTCCCGTCGGTGACCGACCGGTCCGGTGACTGCGCCGATCGGCGTACTCGTCGCCGGAGCGTTGACTACGCCGATCGGCGTGCCTATAAAGGTCCAGACCACGGGTGTAAGCCGCGACACCTCGACCGCCTCGCCCCGGAAGGGTGTCATCGGCATGAGGAAACGCCTGTCAGCGGTCGGGATCGCGGTCGCCTGCGCCGCCGCCCTCGCCGTCCCCGCCCACGCCTCGGCGGCGACCGTGACGGCCGCGTTCAGCCGGGGATCGGTGTGGAGCACCGGGTACGGCGGCGAGTTCGCGCTGGCCAACACCGGCGACGCGGACAGCACCGGCTGGGTGGTCGAGTTCGACCTGCCGGCGGGCACCACCGTGACCAACTCGTGGAACGCCGCGCTCACCCGCACCGGGCAGCACTTCCGCTTCGCCAACGCCGGGTTCAACGGCCGCATCCGCCCCGGCGGCACCGCCGGCTTCGGCCTCACCGTCAGCGGCCACGGCCTGCCGACCGGCTGCACCGTCGACGGCACGCCGTGCACGGGCGGCGGGCCGGCCCCCGACACCACCGCGCCGACCGCGCCCGGCCTGCCCGTCGTCACGGGTGCCACGTCGAGCACCGTCTCGTTGCAGTGGCAGCAGTCGGAGGACGACGTGGGCGTCGCCGAGTACCAGGTCCTCGCCGGCGGGACGGTGGTCGCCACCGCCACGACGACCTCCGCGACGGTCGGCGCGCTGACGCCGGACACGGCCTACGCGTTCACCGTGCGCGCCCGCGACGCGGCCGGCAACCTCTCCGCCGCCGGGGGCCCGGTCGCCGCCCGGACCGGCCCGGCCGGCGGGTCCACCGTGGACGTCGCCACCGCCGCGCAGTTGCGGACCGCGCTGGCCGCCGCCGCACCCGGCCAGACCATCCGGCTCGCGCCCGGTGTGTACCGGGGGTCGTTCGCCGCCACCCGGCCCGGCACGTCGGCCGCGCCGATCACGCTCACCGGCCCGGCGGACGCCGTGCTGGTCAACGACGGCCCGTCCGGCGACGCACCGGCCTGCCCCGCGCCGACTGCGGGCTGGGACCCGGGATACGGACTCTGGCTGCACGACGCGCCGCACTGGAACCTCACCGGGTTCACCGTGCGCGAGTCGAAGAAGGGCATCGTGGTGGACAACTCGCACCACGTGGTGATTTCGCGGGTTTCGGTGCACCACGTGGACGAGGAGGGCGTGCACTTCCGGCGCTCGTCGGCGGACGGCGTCCTGCGCGACTCCACCATCACCGACACCGGGTTGGCGCAGCCCGGCTACGGCGAGGGCGTGTACCTCGGGTCCGCCAACTCGAACTGGGCCTGCCACGGCAACTCCGGCGGCGTCGACCGCAGCGACCGGGTGCAGGTGCTGGGCAACCGGATCGGGCCGAACGTCGCCGCCGAGCCGATCGACGTGAAGGAGGGCACCTTCCACGGCGTGATCCGGGGGAACGCGTTCGACGGCCGGGGCATCTCGGGGCAGAACTCGGCCGACTCGTGGATCGACGTCAAGGGCGTCGGCTACGTGATCGAGGACAACACCGGGACGTTCAGCGCCCCCGGCACGTTCGCCAACGGCTACGAGACGCACAACCCGGTCACCACCCCGTCGTTCGCCAACGGCTGCGGCACCGTGTGGCGCGGCAACCGCTCCGACCTGGGCGGTGTCGGCCAGTACGCGATCAAGATCACGTCGGTGTCGAAGTGCGCCGGCCTGCCGAACGTCGTGCACGCGTCGAACACCGCGACCCGGGCCGTGAAGGGCCTGACCAACATCCCGACCACCCCCTGAGCGTCCGCCGGGCCCGGTTTCGACTTTTCGGTACAAATGCTGTGGCGGGACGCCGAAGAGTCCCGGGTGGACGGCCCGGGGTTGGTCCGTTTCGGGGCACGCGCACCGCGCACCGGGCGCTAACTTGGTGGTCATGGCGCATATCGACTTCGGCGTGGACGAGACCCTGTTCCCCGGCATCACCGGTCCCCTGCACTTCCGACCGGAGACCGCCGGGCCGCTCAACCAGCTCGCCGAGACCCTGCTGCGCGCGCCGAACTCCCTGTCGCGGGGTGAGCGCGAACTCATCGCCGCGTACGTGTCCGGTCTCAACGAGTGCGCGTTCTGCCGCGACTCCCACTCGGCCATCGCCGCCGCCCAGCTTGACGACGGGATGGCCTTGGTCAAGGAGGTCCGCAAGGACATCTACAGCGCCCCGATACCGGACAAGCTCCGCGCCCTGCTCAAGATCGCGGCAGCCGTCCAGGAATCGGGCCGGAAGGTGACGACCCTCTTGGTGGACGAGGCGCGGGCCGAAGGCGCGACCGACGTGGAGATCCACGACACCGTTCTGATAGCAGCAGCCTTCGCCATGTTCAACCGCTACGTGGACGGCCTGGCCACCCTGACCCCCGAAGACCCCGCCGCGTACAAGGAATCGGCACAGCACATCGTCGAACACGGTTACGCCACCTTGCACGACACCCAAACCCCGTAACAGTCGGCGTCTCAACTCGCGCCCCGTGTGGCGCGAGCCGGAAACCTGATCGCGTTGACAGGGTGGGAGGCCACTGAAACGCTCCGCACTGGACGAGGTCCTTCGCGGCGGAGGTGGCATCTCTGTCCACTCAGGACTCCCGGGGACCGGAACGCCGCCGACGGTGCGCAAGGCCCTGCGGTACTGGCCGTGGTGCACCACGGCGTCGCACGGGTGTCGAGGTCGCCCGATCGTGATCCCGTCGTTCTGGGACACTGTGTCCCCGAGGTGGAGCCGGACGTGCAGGTCGTCGTCGCGCACGGGCCGCAGTCCGAGCCGTTCGGCGTCGACGCGGGGATCGAGACGTCCGGCCGTGGTGTGTTGGTCGTCCACCAAGCCGATGATGACGACGGCCATCGCCGTGGACAAGCGCCCGCGCGCGGTCGGGCACGTCGAACGGAACGGGGGTGACGCGGTGCGGAGTTTGTTGGAACGGATCGGACGCCGCGAGGAGTGGCAGTTCTTCACGGTGTTGCCCAAGGCGCACAAGCCGCTGGCGGCGGCGTGGTGGGCCCTCGTGGTGCTGCGCGGGGTGCTGCCCGCGATCTTCGCGGTGGCCGTCGGGTGGCTGGTCGGCGTGGTCACGGCAGGTGGCCCGCTCACCGGCCCGCTGGTGGTGCTGGGCGTGGTGTTCGTGGTGATGCAGGTGCTCGCCCCGGTGCACAGCCAGGTGGGCGCGAACCTCGGTGACCGCCTGGCGTCGTGGATGAACGACCGCCTGCTGGCCGCGACGGTCGAACCGGCGGGCATGGCCCACCTGGAGTCGCCGGAGCTGACCGACGACCTGACGACCGCCCGGGACTTCGAGCTGGGCCTGTCCGGGCCGCCGATGTCCCTGTCGCTGGGGTTCATCGCGGGCGGCCTGGTGCAGTTGGCGACCGGGGTCGGCCAGGTGCTGGTGATCGGGGCCTACCACTGGTGGGCGGCGCTGCTCGTCGGCACCGCCTGGGCCTCGACGCACTGGTTGCTGCGCAACAGCACGGTGTGGGACCGCACGACCGGCGAGGCGCAGCAGGCGCAGAGGCACGCGGCGTACGCCTACGGGCTCGCGGTGGAAGCACCCCCCGCCAAGGAGATCCGCCTGTTCGGCATCGCCGGCTGGGTGGTCTCGCGGTTCACGCGGCACCGCCGCACCCTCGTCGAGCTGCGCCGGCGGGCGACCCGGCTGCGGCGCGGCCCGCTGCTGGCGGCCGTCGTGCTGCTGGTGGCCGTGAACGGCTCGTTCTTCTGGCTGCTCGCGGCGGACGCGGCGACGGGTGCCCTCGGTCCGGGCCAGGTCGCCGTCTACGCGCAGGCCGCCGTCGGGGCGAGCGCCCTCGCGTTCGGCGGCCTGAACTGGGCGCTGCCGCTCGCCGCCGGCGCGACCGCCGCGCTGCTGCGGGTGGAGCGCGGCATGGCCGAGGTCGGCGAGCTGCCCGGCGGCGGGCGCGCGGCCGACGGTCTGCCGGTCGACGGGCTGCGGCTGCGCGACGTCAGCTTCCGCTACGCCTCGGGCGGTCCCGCCGTCCTGGACGGGGTGGACCTGACCATCCCCGCCGGGTCCTCGCTGGCCGTGGTGGGGGTGAACGGGGCGGGCAAGACCACCCTGGTGAAGCTGCTGTGCAGGCTCTACGACCCGACGGGCGGGGCCGTCGAGGCGGACGGCGTCGACCTGCGCGAGTTCGACCCGGCCGCGTGGCGGCGGCGGGTGACCGCCGTGTTCCAGGACTTCATCCGCTACGAGCTGCCGTTGCGCGACAACGTCGCCCCGCACGGCGCCACCGGCGCGGAGATCACCTCGGCGCTGGCGCTGGCCGGAGCGGACGGGCTCGCCGACCTGGACGCGGTGCTGGCCGCCGGCTACGACGGCGGCACCGACCTGTCCGGCGGGCAGTGGCAGCGCGTCGCCCTGGCCCGCGTGCTGTGCGCGGTCGAGCGGGGTGCCGGCGTGGTGGTGCTCGACGAGCCGACCGCCCAGCTCGACGTGCGCGGCGAGACCGAGGTGTTCGACCGGGTTCTCGACGCCACCCGGGGCTGCACGACGGTGCTGATCTCGCACCGGTTCTCCACGGTGCGCCGGGCGGACCGCATCTGCGTGCTGGAGCACGGCCGGGTCGCCGAGCTGGGCACGCACGACGAGCTGATGGCGCTCGGCGGGCGGTACCGCACCCTGTTCGACCTCCAGGCCCACCGTTTCGGCGAGGAGGAACCCGATGCCGTCGCCCTCGTCTGACCTGCCGTCCTCGCTGCGCTCACTGGGGCGCTCGCTCTCGCTCGGCCTGAAGGCCGAGCCGGTGCTGCTGGTGCTCGCGGGCGTCACGACCGTCGCCGCTGCGGTGCCCGACGCGCTGGTCGCGCTCGGGCTCCGCGAGCTGGTGCAGGCGGGCGTCGACCGCGACGGCTCCGGCCTGCTGGTCGCCGCCGCGTTCCTCGCGGTGCTGGCGACGGCGAGCTGGCTGCTCACCGTCGCCGGAGAACGGGTGAACCTGCGGCTCGCGGAGAAGTCGGCCGTGCACGTCGAAACGCACGTCGCTGCGCTCCAGGCGACCGTGGCGGGCATCGAGCACCACGAGCGCGCCGAGCACGTGGACCGGCTGTCGGTGCTGCGCGACCACGCGAGCGCGTTGAGCCAGCTCTACCGGTCGTTGTTCCTGACGACCGGTGCGGTGGTGCGGTTGCTGCTGACCATCGGCCTGCTGGTGTCCGTCGAACCGCTGCTGGGTCTCCTGGTGCTGTTCGCGGTGCCCACCGTGGTCGTGACCAACCGGCGTGCGGCGGTGGAGAAGGACACCGAGGAGCGCGGTGCCCAGAGCCGGCGGCTGGCCCGGCACCTGTTCGTGCTCGGCTCGACCGCCGCACCGGGCAAGGAGGTCCGGGTCGCCGGGGTGCAGCGCCGGCTGCGCGACCAGCGCCACGAGGCGTGGCTGCGGTCGTACGCGCCGCTGGCCCGGCAGCGCTGGATCAGCGCCGGGTGGCAGGCCGGGGCCTGGGCGCTGTTCGCGGCGGCGTTCGTCGGTGCTGTCGCGCACGTCGCGTCCGGGCAGGAGGTCGGGGTGGCCGGCACCGTCGCCCTGGTGCTCACGGCGGGCAGCAGGCTGTCGGCGTACATCGGGCAGACCGTGGGCGAGGCGCACTTCCTGCGCAGCACGTGGCTCGACGTCTCGCGGCGGATGGTGTGGCTGGAGGACTACGCGGCAGCTCGGGCCGGTGCCGCCGACGTGCCGGTGCCCGAGCGGCTCGACCGGGGCATCGAGCTGCACGGCGTCTCGTTCCGCTACGCCGACGCCGACCGGGCCGCGCTCGACGGTGTCGACGTGCGCCTGCCCGCCGGTGCGGTGGTCGCGGTGGTCGGCGAGAACGGCGCGGGCAAGTCCACCCTGGTCAAGCTGCTGTGCCGGTTCTACCAGCCCTCCGCCGGGCGGATCACCGTGGACGGGGTGGACCTGGCCCGCTTCCCTGTCGAGCAGTGGCGCAACCGGATCTCGGGGGCGTTCCAGGACTTCGCGCGGTTCGAGTACACGGTGCAGGAGTCCGTCGGCCTCGGTGACCGGGAGCGGGTGGACGACCGGGCGGCGACGGCGGCGGCCGTGCGGCGGGCCGGCGCGGACGAGGTCCTCGCGGGGTTCGACGCGGGCTACGACACCCAATTGGGCATCACGTGGCCGGGCGGCGTGGAGGTCTCGGTCGGGCAGTGGCAGCGGCTGGCGCTCGCCCGGGGTTTCATGCGGGAGGACCCGCTGCTGCTCGTGCTCGACGAACCGACCTCGGCGATCGACGCGGAGACCGAGCACGCCCTGTTCGAGCGCTACGCCGAGGCGGCCCGCGCCGACCGCGCCTCCGGCCGCATCACGGTCCTGGTGTCGCACCGGTTCTCCACCGTGCGCATGGCCGACCTCATCATCGTCCTGGACGGTGCCGGGGTCGTCGAGCAGGGCTCGCACGACGAGCTGGTCCGGCGCGGCGGCAAGTACGCCGAGCTGTACGCCATCCAAGCCGCCGGCTACCGCTGACGCTGCCACGGGCTGTTCGGCGTGCGCGGCCGGTGGACGCCGAGCCGCCCGGATCCGGTTGCCCCGGGCGGTTTCCGCACACGCGACGGCACACCGGGCCGGTCCCACAATGAAGACCTCCCCGAACTGCGCGAACTGCGCGAACTGCGCGAAGGAGGATTTCCCGTGACCCGCTTCGGCAGGGTGGTGGTGACCGGTGGGGCCGGCTTCCTGGGCTCGCACCTGTGCGAGGCCCTGATCGGCGGTGGTGCCGAGGTGGTGTGCATCGACGACCTGGTGCTGCACTTCGCCTCGGCCGCGTCGCCGCCGCAGTACCTGGCGCGGCCGGTGGCCACGCTGAAGGTCGGCAGCCAGGGCACCTTCAACGCGCTGGCACTGGCCCGCGACGCGGGCGCGCGGTTCGTGATGGCGTCGACGTCCGAGGCGTACGGTGACCGCCTTCCACCGCGCGGAGGGCGTGGACACCGGGATCGTGCGGATCTTCAACACCTACGGCCCGCGCCTGCTGCCGCGCGACGGCCGCGCGGTGTCGACGTTCATCCGCCAGGCCCTCGCGGGCGAGCCGCTGACCATCACCGGCGACGGCACGCAGACCCGTTCGCTGTGCTACGTCTCGGACACGGTGAGCGGTGTGCTCGCCCTCGCGGGCAGCGACGTGCACGAGCCCGTGAACGTCGGCAACCCGCACGAGATCACCATCCGCGCGCTGGCCGAGACGATCCGGGAGATCACCGGGTCGTCCTCGCCGCTGCACCTGGTGGACGCCCCGGCGGACGACCCGCGTCGGCGGTGCCCGGACACGTCCCGCGCCGCCGAGCTGCTGAGCTGGAAGCCCCGGGTGGACCTGGGCGAGGGGCTTCGCGCACGGTCGAGTGGCGCCGCTCCTCGCCCTTGGCGCACGCGAGCTGACCACGCGGGAGCACCGGCGGCGGTCTGCGCCACCTCGGGCGACACGCCCACCCCGCAACGACCGGCGTCTCGACCCGCGCGGCACAGGCCCCCTCCACCACCATGCCATGATCGGGCAGCAGGCAGTTCGGTCGATGTCCGACGACCGGTGGAGGGTCGATGCGGCGGTTTTTCGCGGGATGCGTCCTGGCTGCGGGTGCCGTGCTCGTGGCGGTCCTCAGACGGACGAGAGGAGCCGACCCGACCACTCGTGCCGCGAGGACTCCGCGCGCCGACGCCGTCAGGCCACCTGCGGTGCAGCCCGCAGCGGTTCCGCGGCGTGACCGGCGGAGGAGGCGGGATGTGGTCGCGCTCACCGTGAACCTGCTGATCGTCGTCGGGTCGGTGGCAGCCCTGCTGTGGTTCCACAGTGAGTTCACGCGGATCTCCGACTCTCCGCCACAAGCGGCTGACCCGGGCGAGGTGAAGCTCTACTTCACCGCACCGGGTGTTCCGGCAGTGCTGACCGTCGACGTGTTCGACGACGGCAACCAGATCGACCTCACGATCTCGGCGGACAGGGAGTACCAGCCGGACAGCGTCGAGTTCCGACTGGTGTTCACGGGTTCGCCGGCACGCCCACCCGCGTCCTGGGACAGGGACGACAAGGACGAGCACGGCTGTTGGCACAACCTGTACGCCGTACCGGACGACGACGTGAAGTGCACGACCGTCGTCGCACCTGCGGACGGACCCACGGTCGCCCCCCGGGGCACCGAGCAGCTCGTCGTCACCGGCAAGCTGGTCCGGAACGAGACCTCGGCCATGTTCGCCCAAGTGACGGTGTACGCCGACGACGAGTTCTCGACCTCGGCGGGGAAGCGGACCAACTTCTCCCTCCCCCGGGCGGGAACCTCGTACCGACCCGCGACCTCGCGGTCCCTGCCCCTCACCCTGGGCATCGGCGCGCCGGTCTACGTCCCGTCCACTTTGGACGTCGCGGTGGACTACAGGCAGTTGCGGCCCCATGAGAAGGTCGACCTGGTCGCCCCCGAAACCCTGGAGGCCGGGTCGTTGTCCTGGCTGGACACCGACGCCTCCCTGGTCCGCCCCTACGGATCGATCATCGACATCAAGGCGGAGGAGGCGGGGCAGCGCGACCTCTACCTCATCGGCGTGGCGGTCGGACTGCTGGGAGCGGTCGTCCCGCTCGCCGCCAACGCGGCGTGGAAGTTGTCCAGACGCCCACGGTCGGATTGACGCGGGAGAACCGGGGACCCCGGGAGAGGCGCAGGTCACGGAGTCCTGGAGTGCCTCAGGCGACTTCCGCGAGGGGGACGCGGAGGGCGGAGAACTCCGACGTGCGGCGCAGGCGGAAGCCCAGGGATTCGTAGAGGCGGATGGCGTGGGTGTTGGTCGCTGCCGCGTGCATCATCGGGATCTCGTCCCGGGCTCGGATGCCCGCCGCCACGGCCAGGACCAGTCTCGTGGCCAGACCCCGGCCCCGGTGGGCCGGGTCGGTGCACACGGCGCTGATCTCGGTCCACCCGGGCGGGTGCATCCGTTCGCCGGCCATCGCCACCAGGGTGCCGTTGTGCCGGATGCCCAGGTAGGTTCCCAGTTCGACGGTCCGGGGGCGGAAGGGGCCCGGTTTGGTGCGGTCCACCAGGTCCAGCATCTCCGGGACGTCGGCTGCGGTCAGGCGCACCGCTTCGGGGTCCTCCACCGCGCGCACGCCGTCGTCCACCAGTTGCACGCCCGCGCCCCGGAAATCCACCACCCAGCCCGGCGGTGGCGGGACGGGGGTCTCGCCGCTGATCGGGACCAGCCCGCCCGGTCCGGCCAGGGCGGCGACGTCGTCCCACACCCGCTCGTCCGGTTCGGGTGGCAGCGCCAGGAACGGGGCGACGTCCGTCCGGTAGCGCAGCACCTGCCCCCGGCCCTCGGCGAAGTGGGCGTGGGGGCCGGTCAGCGACGCCCAGGCCGGGTGGTCCAGCGGTGATGTCATGCGCACGCCCCCGAGTACCGTTGTTCGCAAGCGGGCGAATCATCGGTCGGGCAGGGGCTGCTGTCCACCGCCTCCCACATGGTGAACCTGTAAGCGCCGCCACACATCCGGTCTCGTGTGGAGGGAGCGTCAGGTCAGGGCTTCTCGTACGAGGGTGGCGATCTCCAGGTCCTCGCGGGCTTGGACGACCACGACGGCCGCCGTCGAGTCGTCGGTGCTGATCACCTCGTCGCCCTCGCGGGCGGTGTTGCGGTCCGCGTCCAGTGCGACGCCCAGGAAGGCCAAGCCCTGTGCGGTGCGGGCGCGGACTTCGGCGTCGTGTTCGCCCACCCCGCCGGTGAACACCAGCACGTCCAGACCTCCCAGGGAGGCGGCCATGGCCGCGATGCCCTGGCACAGCCGGTGCACGAACACCTCTACGGCCAGGTCCGCCTCCGGGGTGCCGGCCCGGTGCACGTCCCGCAGGTCCGCGCTCCCCGCCAGGCCCAGCAGCCCGGACCGGTGCTCCAGGTCGTCCTCCAGCTCGGCCGCCGACACCTTCTCGTTGCGCAGCAACCACACCAGCAGACCCGGGTCGACGTCGCCGCTGCGGGTCGCCATGACCAGGCCGGCCAACGGGGTGAAGCCCATCGTGGTGTCCACCGACCGGCCGTCCCGCACGGCCGCCAGCGAGCAGCCCGCGCCCAGGTGGCAGGTGACCACCCGGGAACCGGGTGCCAGCTCCGCCGCACGCCGGGACGCGTAGGCGTGCGAGAGGCCGTGGAAGCCGTACCGGCGCACGCCCCACTCGTCCCGCCACCGCGCCGGCACCGCGTAGGTGGTCGCGGAGGCGGGCATGGTGTGGTGGAACGACGTGTCGAAGCACGCGACCTGCGGCACGTCCGGCAGCAGCGAGGTCACCGCGTCGATCCCCGCCAGCGCCCGGGGTTGGTGCAGCGGCGCGAGGCCGGTCAGGCGTTCGATCGCGGCCCGGCTGCCGTCGTCCAGCAGGACCGGGCCGGTGAAGTCCGGGCCGCCGTGCACCACCCGGTGCCCCACCGCGTCCACGTCCGGCGCGTCGGCCAGGAACTCCGCCACCCCGCCCGTGCCGTCCCAGCGCTCCAGGTGCTGCTGCGCCACCACTTCCCCGCCGTCGAGCACGGACAGCTTGAGGCTCGACGAACCGGCGTTGACCACCAGCACGCGCATCAGTACGGCCACGCCCAGTCGCGGACCTCGGGCAGGTCTTCGCCGTGCTCGCGGATGTAGGAGTGGTGGCGGGCGCGCTGGTCCTGCATCCGCTGCCGGACGCCGGCGACCTTCGGGCCGAGGCCGGGCACGCGGTCGATCACGTCGATCACCAGCCGGTAGCGGTCCATGTCGTTGAGCACCAGCATGTCGAACGGCGTGGTGGTGGTGCCCTCCTCCTTGTACCCGCGCACGTGGAAGTTCTCGTGGTTGGTCCGCCGGTAGGTCAGGCGGTGGATCAGCCACGGGTAGCCGTGGTAGGCGAAGATCACCGGCCGGTCGGGGGTGAACAGGGCGTCGAACTGGCGGTCGGGCATCCCGTGCGGGTGCTCGGTCTCCGGTTGCAGCCGCATCAGGTCGACCACGTTGACCACGCGCACCTTCAGCTCGGGCAGGTGCTCGCGGATCAGCGCGGTGGCGGCCATGACCTCCAGCGTCGGCGCGTCGCCCGCGCACGCCAGCACGACGTCCGGGTCGCCGTCCGTGGTGCCGGCCCAGTCCCAGATGCCCGCACCGCGCGCGCAGTGTAGCGCGGCCTCCTCCGGACCGAGCCAGTCCGGGGTGAGGTTCTTGCCCGACACCACGACGTTGACGTAGTCCCGGCTGCGCAGGCAGTGGTCAGCGATGGAGAGCAGCGTGTTGGTGTCCGGCGGCAGGTAGACCCGGACCACCTCGGCCTTCTTGTTCATCACGTGGTCGATGAACCCGGGGTCCTGGTGGGAGAACCCGTTGTGGTCCTGCCGCCACACGTGCGAGGACAGCAGGTAGTTCAACGACGCCACCGGGCGCCGCCACGGCAGCCGGCGGCTCGTGCCCAGCCACTTCGCGTGCTGGTTGAACATCGAGTCCACGATGTGGATGAACGCCTCGTAGCAGTTGAACAGCCCGTGTCGCCCGGTCAGCAGGTAGCCCTCCAGGAAGCCCTGGCACAGGTGCTCCGAGAGCACCTCCACCACCCGGCCGGTGTGCGCGAGGTGCTCGTCCACCGGCAGGACCGTGGCCTGCCACTGCTTGGCGGTCGCGTCGTACACCGCGTCCAGGCGGTTCGACGCCGTCTCGTCCGGCCCGAACAGCCGGAAGTTGCCCTGGTCGGCGTTCAGCTCGACCACGTCGCGCAGCATCCGGCCCAGCACGCGGGTGGGTTCGGAGGCCGTGGTGCCGTGCTTGGCCACCTCGACGCTGTGCGCGGCCACGCCGGGCAGCCGCAGCTCCCGCAGCAGCAGGCCGCCGTTGGCGTGCGGGGTCGAGCCCATCCGGCGCGGGCCGGACGGGGCGAGCGCGAGCAGTTCCGGTTTCGGCCGGCCGCCGTCGTCGAACAGCTCCTCCGGCCGGTACGAGCGCAGCCACTCCTCCAGCTGCCGCAGGTGCTCCGGGTTGTCGCGCACGCCCGAGAGCGGGACCTGGTGCGCCCGCCACGTGCCCTCGACCGGCACGCCGTCCACTTCGGACGGACCGGTCCACCCCTTGGGGCTGCGCAGCACGATCATCGGCCAGTGCGGGCGCTCGTCGTTGCCGGATGCCTTGATGCGGCGGATCTCGTCCAACGCCCCGTCGAGGGCTTCCGCCATCCTGGCGTGCATCTCCGCCGGGTCGTCACCCTCCACGTAGGACGGCGCGTAGCCGTAGCCGCGCAGCAGCGCGTCCAGCTCCTCGTGCGGGATGCGCGCCAGCACGGCCGGGTTGGCGATCTTGTAGCCGTTGAGGTGCAGGATCGGCAGCACCGCGCCGTCGCGCACGGGGTCGAGGAACTTGTTGCCGTGCCAGCTCGCCGCGAGCGGACCGGTCTCCGCCTCGCCGTCGCCGATCACGCACGCCACCAGCAGGTCCGGGTTGTCGAACGCCGCGCCGAACGCGTGCGCCAGCGAGTAGCCCAGCTCGCCGCCCTCGTGGATCGACCCGGGCACCTCCGGTGCGACGTGGCTCGGCACCCCGCCGGGGAAGGAGAACTGGCGGAACAACCGGCGCATCCCGCGCTCGTTGCGCGGGACGTCGGGGTAGTTCTCGCTGTAGGAGCCCTCCAGCCAGGTGTTGGCCAGCAGCGCCGGGCCGCCGTGACCGGGGCCGGTCACGAACAGCACGTCCAGGTCGCGTTCCAGGATCGCCCGGTTGAGGTGCGCGTAGAGGAAGTTCAGGCCGGGCGTGGTGCCCCAGTGGCCGAGCAGGCGGGGCTTGATGTGCTCCGTCGTCAGCGGCTCGGTCAGCAGCGGGTTGTCCAACAGGTAGATCTGACCTGCCGACAGGTAGTTCGCGGCACGCCAGTAGGCGTCGACCAGTGACAGGTCCGTCATCCGTGCCCTTCCCCTGGGTTCGGTCGTCTCGCGGTGCCCGCCGGGTACCCGTCGCTCCACGGATTACCCGGAATCCGGGTCGTGCAGGTCGCGCTGTGCGGAACAGGTCGGACGTGGTGGGCGGTCAGGAGGTGGTGGCCGGTCGGACGACGGCCAGCGGGCACGGCGCGTGGTAGACGAGGGTCTGGCTGGTCGAACCGAGCACCATGCCCTTGAAACCGCCCCGGCCCCGGCTGCCGACCACGAGGAGTTGGGCGCGTTCGGCGAGCTTGAGCAGCGCCCGCGCCGGGCGGTCCTGCACCACGACCCGTTCGACCTCGACGTCGGGGTACTTCTCCTGCCAGCCGGCCAGGCGCTCGGCGAGCACCACGTGCTCCTCCTGCTCGACCCGTTCCCAGTCCACCTCCAGCGGACCGCCGAACGCCGGGTCGACCAGGAACTCGTTACCGGCGAGCACCGCGACCAGCGGCACGCCGCGCATCGACGCGGCCTCGAACGCGAACCCCACGGCCCGTTCACTGGCCGGTGAGCCGTCCACGCCGACCACGACGGGCCCGTCCTGCGGGACCGACTCGCGCACCACGACCACGGGGCACTCGCCGTGCGCCGACACGGCCACCGCGACCGACCCGACCAGCACGCCGGTGAAGCCGCCCAGGCCGCGCGACCCGAGCACCACCGACCGGGCCCGCTTGGACTCCCACACCATCGCACCGGCCGCGCCCGAGTGCTCCAGCGCCACCGACACCTCCACCTCCGGCGCGGCGGCCCGCGCGGCGGCCTCGGCCTCGGCCAGCCACTGCCGGCCCTGGTCCTCCAGCGCCTGGCGCACCTCGTGCCCGGTCAGGACGATCTCCGGGTAGCCGCGCCCGGGCACCAGGTAGGCGTGCACGAGCTTGAGCGGCACGCGGTGCCGGCCCGCCTCCTCGGCCGCCCACTTCACCGCCGACAGCGCCGACGCCGAACCGTCCACCCCGACCACGATCGGAACGCTCATGAACCCAATCCTTTCCGAAGACCCCGGAACCCGCCCGTCGACAACCCCGACGCTAGGCACCGCCCGGCGACCCGGCAGCGGCCGTAGGTCCCGGCTGGACGAGGACCAAAGACCGCGGTGTCGCGTTCCCCCGGATGGCTTAATGGAGGCCGAGAGGAGTGAGGATGAGCTGGTACTACGGTTCGGACTGGGACCTTGCCCTGCACGCGGCGGCGGGGGTGGTGGCGATCACCTCGGCGACCGCGCTCGCGGTGGTGGCGCTGCGCCGACCCCGCCCGACCGGGCGTCACGCGCGCCGGTGACACCCCATACCCTGGTCGCGGAGGACCCCGATCGCGGAGGCACGATGGCTGAGGTGGGCGCGAAGGTGTTCCTCGTGGACGACCACGAGGTGGTGCGGGTCGGGGTCCGGGAGCTGCTCACCGGCGCGGACGACCTGGACGTGGTCGGCGAGGCCGGGTCGGTGGCCGAGGCGCTGGCCCGGGTGCCGGTCAGCGGCGCGGACGTGGCGGTGCTGGACGTGCGGCTGCCCGACGGCAACGGCATCGAGCTGTGCCGCGAGCTGCGGTCGCTGCTGCCGGACCTGAAGTGCCTGATGCTGACGTCGTTCACCGACGACGAGGCCCTGTTCGACGCGATCATGGCGGGCGCATCGGGGTTCGTGCTCAAGCGCATCCTGGGCACCGACCTGGTGTCGGCGGTCCGCACGGTCGCCGCCGGCGAGTCCCTGCTCGACGCCCGCTCGACCTCGGCGCTGCTCAACCGCATCCGGCGGGAGCGGGAGCAGGGCGACCCGGTGCGGGTGCTGACCGACCAGGAGCGGGTCGTGCTCGACCACATCGGGCGCGGGCTGACCAACCGGCAGATCGCCGAGGAGATGTTCCTCGCCGAGAAGACGATCAAGAACTACGTCTCGCACCTGCTGGCCAAGCTGGGCCTGGAACGCCGCACCCAGGCCGCCGTGCTGGCCACCCGCCTGCGCAGACCCGACCCGTCGACCCGCGAGAACGGCTGAAGCGTCCCGCCCGGCGAGGCGGGCTCAGCTCAGCCGAGTCGGCGGGGTTCACTTCGTGAGCAGTGCCACGACCGCCTTCTCCACCGTCTCCCGGTCGCCGTGCACGTCCGGGAGCACGATCCCCTTGTTGAACAATTCCACGATCCTCGGATCGACGTAGGACTTCCGGGCGACGGCCGGCGTGTTGCCCAGGTGCTCGGACACCTCGCGCATGACCGCAGACGCGACCCGTTTGCGCCCGCGCTCCGACGACGGCCGTTCCTCCCGGGCGAACGCCACCGAGGCGAGCACCATCGCGTGCCAGGTCCGCAGGTCCTTGACCGAGTGCTCCTCGCCCACCAGCTCCTTGAACCGCTCGTTCACGTCGTCCGCCGTCACCCCGTGACCCGCCTGGTCCACGAGCAGGCGCTCGTCGGCCTCCCGGCCCTTCCCCAGTGCCTTCACCGCGCGCGCGAGGTCGCCGTCCTCGACCCTGGTGGTGAACTCGATGCCGCCCTTGGCCGGGTAGCGGAACCGGAGCACCGCGCCGCGCACGGTCACGTGCCCGCACAGCAGGGTCGCCACGCCGTGCGTCCCGTTGTCCTCCGCGTAGGACTCGCCGCCGACCCGGAACACGCCCCGGTCCAGCATCGCCAGCGCCGACGCCACCACCCGGTCGTGCGCGCGCCCCCGGCCGCGCAGCGCGTCGGCCACCTTCGCGCGGAACTCGGGCAGCTTCGGCGCCAGTTCCAGGACGCGGTCGTACTTCTCCTCGTCCCGGTCCTGCCGCCACCGCTCGTGGTAGAGGTACTGGCGGCGGCCCGCCGAGTCGGTGCCGACCGCTTGGAGGTGGCCGTTGGCGTGCGGGCAGACCCAGACGTCCCGCCACGCCGGCGGGATGGCCAGGGACTTGATCCGGCCCAGCTCGTCGGGGTCCGGCACGGCCCCGTCCGCGTCGGTGTAGCTGAAGCCCCGACCGCGCGGTCGCCGCTTCCAGCCGGGGCCTCTCGGGTTGCTGCGGCGCAATCTCACCTCGGCGAGGTGCCCGCGCCGGGGGCCTGCGAAACGCCGACGACCGAGCCCGCCCGGATCGGGTCACCCGGCACCGGGCGGACGGCTCCGACAGCGCCTGCGCCGCCGGTCAGCGCTTCGCGTCCGAGAGCGGGTCGTGACCCCAGTTCATCAGGGAGTAGCGCCACTTCGTGTGCTCGACGTCCCCGCTCGGGCGCTGCGCCAGGTGCCGGTGGACGTACCCGACGACCTTGCGCATGTGCGCCTGGTCGTCGTCGGTGAGCTCGCCCTTCTTCTTGCGCAGCAGCTTGACGATGCGCCGGCCGGACTCGTGGCCGACCGACTCGCCGCCGTCGGACTGGCCGACCGACTTCGACTCGTCGGTCTTCAACCACTTCTCCAGCTCGCCCGCCGTCATGTTGACCGCGTCGGCGAACTCCTCGCTCACTTCTCGTCCTTCAACGCGCTCGGCTTGTGCACGGCGTCCTTGCCGCTCTTGTCGCTGCGCACGCGGTACTGAGGGTCGTCCTTCGACGCCCGGACCGTCCGACCGGCGGCCTCGGTGTCCTTCGTGATCTCCTCGACTACCTTGCCGTGCACGGTCTGCCCGTGGCTGGACCAGGTCACCTTGTCGCCCTTGTGCGGTTTCTTCTCACCCATGCACAAAGTCTGGGTCGGCGGCCGGCCGCCCGCACATCGGCGGCGTGCCGCCGGGCGCTTTCACCCGGAGGAGTGCCCCGTCCTTCGTGGACAACTGCCCGGTGCCCGACACGGTCCCGGTGTGAATTCCGGCCCTCAGGGGTAGCCAGGGGCATGAGCGGCGTTCAAGACCAGTTACTGCGCACGTTGGTCAAGGCGGCCAACGGACTCCGCGCAGAAGGCATTCCATTCGCGCTGGCAGGCGGTTGCGCGGTGTACGCGCGCGGTGGGCCGGCGACGGAACACGACGTGGACATCCTGGTGCGGGAGGAGGACGCCAAGGCCGCGGTGAGCGCGTTGGTGGCCGTGGGCATGAGGGCGGCCGACGCGCCCGAGGACTGGCTGTTGAAGGTCTACGACGGCGATTCCCTCGTGGACCTGCTGTTCCGCCCCAACGAGCTGCCGGTCACCGACGAGACCCTGGCCCGCGCCGAGGAGCTGGCGGTGAGTTCGGTGACGTTGCCGGTGATGCCGGCGACGGACGTGATGGTGAGCAAGCTCCTGGTGCTCGACGGGCACCGGTGCGACTTCAGCGAGCTGCTCCCCTTCGCCCGCGCGCTGCGCGAGCAGATCGACTGGGACGCCGTCGTCGAGGCCACCGCTCATTCCCCGTACGCCGAGGCGTTCCTCGTGCTGACCGAACGCCTGGACCTCAGGAGCGCACCATGACCGCCGAGCAGTACCTGTCCGCGCGACTGCGCCGGGCACTGGCCGAGGACCCGCGCACCACCGAGCTGGGCGTGCGGGTGACCGTGCGCGGCGACAACGTGCTGCTGTCCGGTGACGTGGCGTGCGCCGCGCGCCGGGACGAGCTGGAGGCGGTGATCCGCGAGGTGGCACCGGAGTTGACCGTGCTGGACGACGTGCGGGTGGTGCCGGCGGGCGAGCCCGACGGTCGGGAGGAGCTGCGATGATCCGGGTCGGTGCGGTCGGGGACGTGCACCTCGGCGAGGACGCGCGGGGCCTGCTGCGGCCCGCGCTGGAGAAGGTCGGCGACCACGCCGACGTGCTGCTGCTGGCGGGTGACCTGACCCGGCACGGCACGGTCGCGGAGGCGCAGGTGGTGGCCGACGAGTTCAAGGACCTGGCGGTGCCGGTGGTGGCGGTGCTGGGCAACCACGACCACCACGCCGACCAGCCGGCCGAGGTCACGCAGGTGCTCCAAGACGCCGGACTGGTCGTCCTGGAGGGCGACACCGCCACCTTCGAGATCGACGGCCACACGCTGGGCGTGGCGGGTGTCAAGGGGTTCGGCGGCGGGTTCGCGGGCAAGTGCGGCAGCGCGTTCGGCGAGCCGGAGATGAAGGCGTTCATCCACCACACCATGGGCATCGCCGAACGCCTGGAGAGCGCGCTGGCCGGGTTGGACACGGACGTGAAGGTGGCGCTGACCCACTACTCCCCCGTGCCGGACACGCTGCGCGGCGAGCCGCCGGAGATCTACCCGTTCCTCGGCTCGTACCTGCTCGGGGAGGCGATCGACGCGACCGGCACGGATCTCGCCGTGCACGGCCACGCGCACTTCGGCACCGAACAGGGTTTGACGCCGGGTGGTGTGCGGGTGCGCAACGTCGCCCAGCCGATCATCCGGACGGCGTACACGGTCTACTGCGTCGAGCCCGCAGCCGTGAGCGCGTAGCGGGCCACCCCGCGATGTGAGCCCCACTCGCGCCCGGCTGCGCGCTAACCTCCGCCGAGGCGTGGAGGGAGAACGGCTTGGCGGTCTTCGGCGGCGGCGACAAGACCCACAACGACATCAGCGGCACCGTCGAAGGCCCGGTGGTCCAGGCCAACACGGTCAACTTCTACGGCCCGCCCCCGATCGTGCCGCCGTTGCCGACGGACCGCTGGGTCGCGCTCGCCGTCGACTCCCGTGCGTGGGCGCACGTCCCGGTCGGGCGCGACGTGACCAACCTGCGGGCCGGGGTGGCGGCGGTCGCCGCGAACCTGGCGGCCGTGCGCGACCAGGCCGGGCAGGTGCTCGCGGACGACCCGTGGCTCGACCCCACCCAGGCCGACCGGTTCGCCAAGCGGGTCGGTTGGCTGCTGGCGCAGAAGCTGGGCCCGGTCGCCGTGCTCGACCCGGCCGAGGCCGCGCTGCTGGCCCTGGTCCCGTTCCTGCACCACGCGCTGTGGAGTCGCGCGGCGGCGGTGCTGTGCGCGGTGCAGCCCGCCGACTTCGACCTGGGAACCTCGGTTGGCGACCGTGCGGACTACGAGCGCTACCTGCGGGCCAACGCCCGCCTGCTCGACCGCGCCCTGCTGCCGGAGCTGCCGGACCGCCCCAACGCCCGGCGCGAGATCGGCTGGTGGCTGTTCAACCGCTGGGTCCGGCAGCGCGCCGAACTGGTCAAGCCGCGTGCCGTCGCCGCCCTGCTGGCCGACGTCGGCGTGGCCGACGCGGGACTGGCGGAGCCGCTGGCCGCCGACCGGGTGCGCGAACTGCTGCACGGCCTGCGGTTGGAACCGCAGATGCTGTGCGGGACCGACCGGCTCGGGCGCAGCGCGCCGCACGACACGCTGTACGCGGGCGAACCCGACGAGGAGCGCATCCGGGGGCCGTTGCTCGGGCTGCTGCTGGGCATCGCGCACGCCGCGTCCCTGCCGATCACGGACCTGTCCGACACGCTCGCCTGGCACCTGGGCATCCCCGCCCCGGTCGACCTCGACCGCCTCCGCGACACGCTGTGCACCGCCAAGTGGACGACAGTCGCCGACGGGCTGGTGTTGGACGCCTCCTGCCAGCACGGGGCGGTGATCGAGGCGCTGCGCGACCACACCGTCCGGGTGGACGCCCTGGTCGACGCCGTGCGCCGGGCGGCGGAGAAGCACACCACGCTCGACGTGCTGGGCAGGCTTCCCGCCCGCGCGTCGGCGGAGCACGTCCGGGCGGCCCGGGACCCGGACGGCGAGCCCGAGTTCTCCGGCTGGAGCCGGTTCAGCCTGGACGAGCAGCGCGTCCGCGAACTGCTGATGGGCGAGCAGCTCTACCGGGACCGCGACCTCGCCGTGCGCGAGCTGTACCAGAACGCTCTGGACGCGTGCCGCTACCGGCAGGCCCGGGAGCAGTACGCGCACCGCACCGACGGCCGGGTGAGCGCGTGGCGGGGCCGGATCGAGTTCACCCAGGGCGTGGACGAGAACGGCCGCGCGTACCTCGACTGCGCCGACAACGGCGTCGGGATGGGCGAGGCCGAGCTGAAGGGCGTGTTCTCCCGGGCCGGCGTCCGGTTCGCGGACCTGGCCGGGTTCCGCGACGAACAGGCCGACTGGAACAGCCTCGACCCGCCGGTCGAGTTCCACCCCAACAGCCGGTTCGGGATCGGCGTGCTGAGCTACTTCATGCTGGCCGACGAGATCACCGTGACCACGTGCCGCACGGGCCGGGTCGACGGCCGGCCCGGCCCGACCCTGCGCGCGACCATCTCCGGCCCCGGTCACCTGTTCCAGATCCAGCCGGTGGACGAGCAGCGCACGCCGGGCACCACCGTCCGGCTCTACCTGCGCGGCGCGGAGAAGACCTCCTGCGTGCAGGTGCTGCGCCACGTGCTGGGCATCGCCGAGTTCCACACCACCGCCCGGCACGGCGCGGAACAGGAGGAGTGGGAACCGGGGATCTTCACCGCGCGGGTGCGCCAACCGTGGGAGTCGGACAGCATCGACGCGCACGGCACCCTGGTCCCCGCAGTCGGCGGCCAGGTGATCTGGTGCGAGCACGGCGGCGCGCTGCTCGTGGACGGTCTTCTCGTGCACCCGACCTACCGGCACGGCGTGCTCGCCGGCCCCACCGCGGACGGCTACTTCCGGGGCGCGGTCGTGAACCTGACCGGTGCCCGCGCGCCACGCCTCTCGGTCGACCGCACGAAGGTCGTGGACGACGTGGCCGAGGTGGTCGAGGACCTGGTGACCCGGGGCATCGGGGAACTGCACCGGTCGGGCACGGCGATGCCGACGCTGGAGTGGTTCGGCACCGTCGGCTGGTACCTGCCCCGGCTCGCCGACCTGGTGAGCGAACACGTGGCCGGCACCTCGCACCCGCCCGGCGACCGGCGCGGCTGGTCGGTGCCCCACGACGCGAGCCGCTTCCCGCAGGACCTGCACCTGGTGCCCGACCCCGAGCGTGACATGGTCCTCGGGGTCACCGAGCGGGAGAAGTTGTTGCAGTGGACGAGCGCCCGTCCTGCTGATCACGCCTACCTGTGGCGACTGCTGGCGAACAAGCCGAACCCTGGTTTGCGCGTGCTCACCGAGGTAGTTCCCGAACTGATGTCGACGCGACCGCTGCTCCAGGCCCAACCAACGGACACCGGTCTCCTGTCGAGCCTTCTGCAAGTCGGTGCCCACTGGTACGAGGAAGACGGCGCGCTCTCACCGCACGACGTGCTGCGCATGGCGGCGCGAACGGGTTCGGCCCCGCGCGCGGTCGCGCTGCGCGCCTCCGCGCTGGGTCTGACCGGGCCCGATCCGATGCGGTTCTCCGATGACGTCGTGCCGGACCTGGAAGACCTCGGGCTCGTGTCCAACCTCGTGTCCGACGGAACCCTGCTCCTGCAGGAGCACTCCGGCACGTCCTCGCCCGGGCAGGTGGTCAACGGACTCCTGAAGGTCGGCCTGGACCTCGACGAGGTCACGCGCCGCCTCCGGCGCTACGGGTTCGACCTCCGGGTTCTGCACGACATCCCGAAGCACCCCAGGACCGACGACGTGCGGCTGCTGTCCTTCTACGGCGACGCGAGTGTGCCGTGGTTGCCCGAGGGTGCGTCCCTCCCGCTGGTCCACCTGTGGTGGATGGCGGAGAAGATCGGCGGACCGGTCGAGGAGATCGGCCACCGGCTCGCGCAGCACGGCATCACCGTCGGGGCGGTCCCGACGGGACCGGCGTCCAGCAGGCTGCACGACCTGGTTCTGTTCAGCACAGGTCTCGACGGGGCACCGCCGTGGCTGAGCCGCACGCGGCCTGTTGACCCGGGGCACGTCGTTCGGGCGGCGGCCGTGCTCAACAGCTCGGCGGAGGAGGTCGTCCGCAGGCTCACCGAGGCCGGCTTCCGCTGCCCGCCCCGCGTGGAGTCGCGGCCGGGACGTGACGACGCGGTGCTCCTGTCGCAGGACCTCGACGGCGTGCAGCCGTGGTTGCCGCTCGACAAGCCCGTCCGGTCCCACCACCTGATGCGCTACCTCAGGCTGGCCGACGTGACCCGGGAACAGGCCGTCGCCCGGCTGGCCGCCTTCGGCTTCCGGGTCGACGCCTCCGCCGTGGCGGGCAGGTCCGCCGCCGACACCGTGCTGCTCTCCCAACGGCTCGACGGGTCGAGCCCGTGGTTGCGGGAGGACGAGCCGGTACCGCTGGCGCACCTGGTCGAGGCGGCGCTGAAGCTGGACCGGACGGTGACCGGGGTGGCCGACCGACTGCGTGAGCTGGGGATCAATTGCCCCGACCCGGCCACGACGATCCGCGCCGCGCTGCGCCGGGTGCCGTCGACCGGTGGCTAGAGCCGTGCGCGCAGTGCGGCCACCTCCGGGCGCAGGCGGCGGGCGTCCGGGTGTGGCGGCAGGGCCGCGAACTCGTCCAGGGCGGTCGCGGCGGCGTCGCTCAGGCCGAGGGACGCCCGGACCCGGGCGGTGGTGAACAGGGCTCGGGCCAGGTCTCCCGCGTGGGCCCGGGGTTGGGCGGTGGTGTGCGGGCGGCCCACGTGCACCGCTTCCTCCGCCGCCCTCAGGGCCGCTTCCGGCTCTCCCGCGTCGAGCAGTTGGCGCGCGTGCTGGGTCAGGGCGGCGGACAGGGCGGGTTCGAAGCGCACCGGCGAGGCCGTCGCCGCCTTGCGGAACAGGGTGACCGCCCGTTCGGTGTCGGTCACGGAGTCGCGGTGGGCCCCCAGGCACAGCAGCGCCGTGGCCAGCCGGTGGACGTGCGCCCACTCGTTGGAGCTCTCCAGCCGCCCCGCCAGTTCCACGGCCTGCCGCGCCGCCTGGACGGCGTCGGCGGGGCGGTCCACCTCGGCGCAGCGGTCGGCGTAGCTGACCAGGGCGTCGGTCAGCTCCGGCTGGAAGTCGCCGGGGCGCAGGTCGGCGAGGCCGCCGAGGATGGTGACCGCCTCGGCGGCGTCCCGGATGGCGCCGGGTGCCCGGCCCGCGTTGGCCTTCTGCTTGCCGAGGTTGGCCAGGACGGTGCCCGCGTTGGCACCGGGGCGGGCCCGGTCGCGCAGCCGGCGGGACCGGGTCTCGGCCTCCTCGGCGCGGTCGAGCGCCTCGGACGGCCTGCCCAGCTCGCCGAGCAGGCCGCTCTCCAGCACCAGCGCCTCGCACAGGTCGGCCGTGTAGTGGCGCA
Organism: Actinosynnema sp. NPDC050436; assembly: GCF_040655415.1. NCBI lineage: Bacteria > Bacillati > Actinomycetota > Actinomycetes > Pseudonocardiales > Pseudonocardiaceae > Actinosynnema > Actinosynnema sp. NPDC050436. The sequence continues at coordinate 81,835 of NZ_JBFAJV010000008.1, forward strand.
GTTCGACCGGGACGAGCCGTTCGTAGTCCCTCCGCGCGCGCTGCGCCTCCTCCAGGGCGCCCTCCAGCCAGCCCGCGCGGGACCGGCTGCGCGCGAGCCGCAGGTGCAGCGGCGCGTCCCGCTCCGGCCCGCTGAAGCCCTGCCGGAGCAGTTGCGCCACCAGCCGCTCCTCCAGGTCGGCCGCAGCCGGGTCGAGCCCGATGTGCCGTTGGCCGGCGGGCGGTAGCGCGTCGAGGAGGAGTTGCAGCAGCGCCTGGTCCGCGTGCGGCGCCACCGCCGCGACCGCGCCGCCACCCGCGTTCACCAGCAGCTCGGGGTGGTTGCGCACCAGCGGCAGCAGGTAGCGGGTGGCCAGCACCAGGCGGGCGCGCGCGGCCCTGGCCAGCACGGCGAACGCGTTGCGCACGGCGGCTTGCGGCAGTTCGTCCGCGCCCAGGTCGGCCACGACGCGACGGGCCCACGCCGGGTCGACGCCGAAGCCGGTATCGCCGTCGACCAGCAGCGCGTCCACCAGCACGTCGGACAGGCCCACCGGCCCGAACGGGTCGAGGTAGTGCTGCTCGTCCGGGTAGAACCCCTCGTAGCGGCCGAGCAGGGCGGGCCACTGGGCGGGCTCGTCGACCAGCCCGAACCGCAGGCACAGCCGCCGCGCGTCGTCGTGCACGAGCGGGGCCATCAGGGTCGCGAGGAAGACCAGTTCGGGCAGTCCGCGCGCATCGGCGGACTCGCGGGCCCGGCGGTAGAGGTGCTCGTGCCGCAGGATGCGCAGGCCGGGGTCGGACGCCTCGCCCGCGCCGGTCACCAGCGCGTCCAGCGCGCCGGCCACGGCGCAGCGCTCCGGGTCGGTGCTCGCGGATGCCTGCTCGGGGCGCACGAGCCGGTGCGGCACGCCGAGCAGCGACCCGACGACGTCCACGGCCCGGCGCGCGGTCTCGGCGGTGTCCCGGCCCGACGCGCTGTCCGGCAGCTTCAGGGCGTCCGGCTCGGCGGCACCGGGGCCGCGTGCCGCCTGGACCAGCCGCGTGACCGCGTGCCACCACGGTCCGGTCCGCTCGGCCAGGGCCAGCACGCGGAGCCTGGTGCCCGTCGGGAGCACGTCCGGCAGCGCGGCCAGGTGCTCGGGGTGCCACGCCTCGGCGTGGTCGACCACGATCAGCACGCCCGTCCCCGGCGCGGCGGAGCCGGCGGGGGCGAGCACGCGGGCGACCTCCGGGTCCTGGCGGCCCCGGTACACCTGCCACCCCGCCCGCTCGGTCGCGGCGGCGAACTGGGTGGCCAGGCGCAGCCGGTCGGTCTCGGTCCGGCCGTGCAGGAGCCGGATGCCGCGCAGCCGGTCCGCGTCGCGCCACGCGCACAGCGCGTCGAGGGTCTCCGGGTCCGCCGGGACCTCTTCCAGCACCCGCTGGAGCAGGGCGACCGGTTGGCCGCGCCGGACCCGGGAGTCGACCGGGAAGCCCACCGGCTGCAACCACAGCCGGGTGCGGCGGGCACCGACCTCGACCAGCAGCGGTGCGGCGCGCGCCGCCGGCCGGGGCACGTCGTAGACCGCGCCTTCCAGGGTGCGCAGCCGGACCCGCCGCCCGCCGGGGTCGATCCGGGTGGGCCGGTCGGAGAGCAGGTGCCACCGCCCCCGGTGGTCGTCGCCGAGCAGCGCCTCGACCAGCGGCGGCAGCGCGGGTGCCAGCGGGACGGCGGCCCCTCCCGGCGGGGCCGCGCCGCCCAGCGCGAGCACGACGACGTCGTCGCGCCAGCCCGCCGACGCCGTCTCCGCGTCGACGCCGTGCACGCCGACGAGCCCCGCCGGCGCGAGGGCCGACTCGACCCGCCCGTCCCGGACCAGCTCCTCCACGGCGGCGCGGTCCACCGGGATCTCCCCGGGGCGCAGTCGCATCGCGGCCGTGACGAGGTGCCAGCCGGCGTCGGCGCGCAGCACGCGGTCGGGCAGCCGGCGCACGGCGTCGACCGCCCAGTCGGCCAGCGCGTCCCGCCCGTCCTCGACCATCGCCCGGACGATGCCGTGCACCAGCTCGCCCGCCTCGGCGTCCTCGCCCGTGCACGTCCGCCAGGCGATCTGCTCCTCGGCCAGCAGGACGGCCGACCCGCCCCGGTGGACGGCCCGCAGCACGTCCCACAGCCCGCGCAGCCCCGGTCGGTCGCCGAGCAGGAGCAGCCGTGCCAGCTCGGCGCGCAGGACGGGCAGCAGCTCCGGGTGCAGCGCGACCACGTGGGGCCGCCGCGCACCGACCCACTCGCTGAACCAGAAGTCGGACTCGGCACCCACGTCCAGGTGCGGCAGCACCCGGAAGCGGACCTGGCGCACCAGCTCGGGTTCGATCCGGACGGCCGCGCTCAGCGCCACGGCCAGCTCCACGTCCGCCCGCCGGTCGGCGCGGTCCAGCTCCGCCCGCAGGCGCGCGGTCAGCTCCTCGACTTGACCGGCCCGCTCGTCGGTCACGGCCACCGCCCCACCCCGACGCGCACGGCGCGGGCCGTGGTGTCCCGGTCCCAGACGACGACGGGCATGAGCGCGCACAGCCACCCCGGCAGCCGGTGCCGGGGGAAGGGCACCAGCGCGACCGGCGGCGAGCCCCGGTCGCGCAGGGCCGCCGCGTACCGCTGCCAGTCGGCGACCCGGGCGGTGCCGGAGCGGATGCCGAAGCCGGACACCACCACGACCGGGCGGCCGGGCTCGGGCAGCCGCTCGCCGGCCCGGACGTTGCGGGGCGTGTCCACGACGACGGTGGTCTTGGTGACGTCCCGGCCGACGACCTCGCGCACCACCTCGCCGAGGTGCCGCTGGTCGGCGTGGAAGGGGTACATCGCCTCGCCACGGTCCAGCACCAGGTGGACGCCGAAGCGCAGGGTGCGCCGGGTGCGCAGCGGCAGCCCGGTCACCGGGTGCTGCCGGGCCAGGGCGGCGACCAGGCGGTCCACGTCCACGTCGCCGTCCGGCAGCGCCCGCGCGCACATCTCGTGCACGATCGCGGCCGTCGCGCGCGGCCGGAACAGCGGCGTGTGCGGCACGGGCACGACCGCCCGCGCGTCGGCGCGCGGCAGCACCCGCGCGGTCTGCCACGGCCGGTGCGGCGGGTCGGTCCACAGCCGCTGCACGACCTGTCCCCCGCCGCCCGCCGGGGCGGCGCGCGACGGCGCGGGGTCGGGCGCGGGGGTCGGGGCGCGCAGCGGGTCGGGCCCGGCGGCCGGTCGCCCCGGCGGGTCGACCGGGACGGCCCGCAGGCGGGGCGCCGGCTCCCCCGGCGCGGGGGACACGTCCAGGTCCAGCATCCGGCGCACGCGGCCGGCCAGCCCCGCGTCGACCGGGTCGCCCCCGGCCCGCAGCGCCACCAGCGCGCGGACCAGGTCGCCGAGCCACACCTCGCCCACCCGCATCACCCGCCCGGCCGGCCGGGGTCGCGGACGTTCTTCTCGAAGATCATCCCGAGCACGGCGGCGAGGTCCGCGTGGTGCTCGTGGGCGATCCCGTGACCCAGGCAGGCCCGGACGGCGTCGAGGAACTCGGCGGTGCTGGGCTTGCGCCGCCGGTCCTCGCCGGCCGCCCGACGCGCCTCGTTGAGCGCGGCGATCAGCTTGTCCAGCGGGTAGCCCTCGGTGGTGCCGATGTGCTTGCCGGCGATCTTCTCCAGGGTCGAGTCGTCGTGGGCGAGCACCCGGTGCACCACGCACCGGCGCACGAAGGCCGGCGGCAGGTCGCGCTCCTCGTTGGAGGTGATCACCACGAGCGCGCGGCGGCCGGCCGGTTCGCGCACCTCGTGCCCGGGGCGGACGTCGGTGACCGAGAAGACCCGCTCGTCCAGCGGGACCAGCAGGCTGTTCGGCACGTCCGGGTCCGCTTTGTCGATCTCGTCCACGAGCACCACGGCACCCGCGCCCGAGCGCGCCCGGTTCCACTCCGCGCGCGGTTCCCGGGCGTTCACCAGCTCGCGCGCGCCGTCCCGGTCGAACGCCCACCAGAGGGCTCCGGGCGTGACGTAGTGCCGGTCGTCCTTGACGTCCTTGGCCTGCGCGTCGCCGAGCCGCCGGACGCTGTCGAAGGACCACAGCAGGTCCTGCGCGGAGGTGCGGGCGGTGACCACGTGCTCGTAGTAGCGCAGCCCCTCCCGGGCGGCCACGTACCGGGGTAGCGACGACTTGCCGCAACCGGGGTCGCCGAACAGCAGCAGGGGCCGTCCGGTGGCCCGGGCGACCTTGACCGCCAGGCGCAGGTCGGACGGGCAGATGTAGTTCTCGCCCACCTCGGCGATGGCGTCGGCCGCGCTCACGACGCCGCCCTCAGGCCCAGCGCCTCGCGCAGCCGGCCGGCCAGGAAGGACGCCCGGTGCTCGTCGGCGGTCGTCAGCGGCGGCAGTTGGTGGTAGTCCCCGCCGAGCGCGGTCTCGAACTTCTCCGCCACGGGGTCCACGGTGTCGTCCACGACGAGCACCGCGATGACGTCGGGCCGCGCCCGGTGCCACGCCTCGACCGCCGCGAGCCGCGTCCTGGACGGCCGCGCGGCGCGGACCACCACGTACAAGGTCCCCTTCGGGGCCAGGTCGCCGGGTTTCCAGCCCCACACCTCCAGCGACCGGTCGACCTCCTCGTCCAAGCCCTCCGGGTCGGTGGGAACGTCGCCGAACGGCTCGACGGCGCACGGCTCCACCCAGCCGGTGGCCTCGCGGACGTACTGGACGGCGCTGGCGTCCCGGGCGCAGGCGGCCAGGACCCTGGTGGTGTGCGAGTCCGCGCGCCGGGGCAGGTGCGCGGACGCGACCCGGGCGTCGATCCAGCTCGACTCCAGGCGGAGCACGAAGTGCTCGCGCAGGTCCGGCAGGCAGCCCAGGAAGAACACCTTGTGGGCCAGCACCACGTCGAGCACCGCGCGGGTCATGCCCAGCTTCCGCATCCGGTGCGCGATGAACTCCCGGACGTTGAGCGGGCTCGTGCGCGGTGCGGCGCGCTCCAGCGCGTCCACGACCGCGACCGCGCCGCCGTGGTCGTCCGGCAGGCACCGGGCGAGCTCGCGGACGAGGCGGACCTCGGCGTCGGTGATGTCGTCGGACAGCCGGGGCAACTGCTCGTGCAGTTCCGCCATCGTCTGCTCCTCGTCGTGGTACGTGATCACGTGGACGTCGCGCAGGCCGTCCGGCCCGACCGCGTCCGACGCTTCCAGGTCCTTCCGGGTGATCCCGATGAGCACCGCGTACAGCCGCAGGCCGCGCGCACCCTGGAGGTGCCGGAGGACCGCGATCTCGTACTCCGCCCACCGGGAGTCCAGCAGCGCCTGCCGGTCGACCAGGGCGATCGCCGCGTTCGCGCGGGACAGGCCCTCGTCGATCCTGCGCTTCCAGTCGTCGGACGGGGCGATGATCCGGCGGTCGACCAGCAGGTCGAACGTCGGCGACCCGAACTCGCGCAGGAGGCGGTCGAGGAGCCGGGCGGCCTCCCCGCCGGGTGCCTTGCCAGTGCTGTGGCTGAGGAACAGGTTCCACAGGCATTCGCTCACGACGCGCCCTCCACCTTGCCGGTCAGCTTGGCCAGCCACGCCGCGTTCTGGTCGGAGATGACCCGCTCGCACGCCGCCACGAACTCGTCGTCGTCCCGGTCGGTGCCGCTCTCGTAGCGGGCGCACAGCAGCTCCAGCGCGTTCGCCGTCCGGCCGTACTCCACGAGCTGGAACTCGAACTGCCCCTGGGTCACGTGCGCCGCGAGCGCCGCGCCGACCGTGGTGAGCACGCCGATCCACACGGTCAGCGCGCCGCCGACGACCACACCCGCCACCGCCGTGAGCGCCGCGCCGCCGTAGCCGATCACCAGGTCGACCCGCCGGAACCGGTCGAGGGTGATCTTGAGCGCCTTGGCCCGCTTGCCGTAGAACCCGGAGATCTGGCCGACGACCCGCAGGTCGCGGTAGGTCCGGGCGTCGGTGACGGCGGGCACCGGGTCGCCGTCCGGGTCGATGCCCGACACCCGTGCGGCGAGGTCGCCGCCGGCGCCGGCCTCGATCCGCTCGACCACGTCGAGCAGCGCCCGTTCCCCTCCCTCGCGGTAGGGGGCGGCACCGGCCAGGAACGTGAAGACCTCCGACTTGAGCGCCTCGGAGACCAGGCGGGCCCCGGTCCACTCGGCGGCGGCGCCCCCGTCGAGCTGCGCGCGGTTGTAGGTGCCGATCGCCACGGCGACCGCCGCGACCGCCGCTGCGGCGATCGACCACGCCTGGTGAGTGTCGTGCGTGGACGCCGCGACCGCGCCGGCGACCGCGCCGACGAGCAGCGCCGCCAGCGACCACCGCCGCATCGTGACGACCCGCTGCTTGAGGGCTTTCGCGCCGAGTGACCACACCCGGTGCCGGGACCACGCGTACTTCACGGCCGACGCGTTCATACGGTCAGCACTCCTAACAGGAACCCGAACAGCAGGACGATCACGAGCAGCACGACCCCCCACGGGTTGTCCGCCAGCCACCCGACCACGCCGGACGGGCGGACGGGTGCCCCGCTGCGCGCGCGGGGAGCGCCCGGGTGGTGGTGGGCGGCCTGGTCGTAGCCCGCGCGGTAGTGCGGAGGAGGGTGGGCCTGCGCCTGGTTCTGCCGGACGGCCGGGGACGGCGGTGCTGGGCGGTCGGGAGCGGTGCCGGGCCGTTCCTCCCGCGCCACGGCCAACTGCCGCACGGCGTCCGCGAGCGCACCCACCCGTTCGGTGAGGCCGTACAGCACCGGCACCAGCACGCTCTCGGCGGTCTCGGTGCGCACGACCGGTTCCGGCTCCGCCACGGTCCTCGTTTCCCCTGGAAGATCCGGCACGGCACCGGGTTCCGGGTCACCGCCGGGCACGTCCCACCCGACGACGGGCGGCTGCTCGACGGGCGGCTGCGGTGGTGGCGGTGCGGCGACCCGGGTGAACGCGTCGAGCAGCACGGCCACGCGCTTGGACAGGTCCTGCTCGTAGCGCACGAGCGGCTGCACGGCCTCGCGCAGCCCGGCGGACCCGTCGTCGCGGTAGTGGGCCAGCAGTCGGTTCGCCAGCACGTGGAGCGGCTGGTCGCCACCGAGGAACGGCACGCGCACGCGTCCGGGTGCCGGTCCCGACAGCGGCGCCCCGGGCAGGAACAGCAGGGACGGCAGGTGGTCCCGGTGCTCGTCCTCGACCTCGTGGGTGGAGAACGTCCACGGCCGCCGCCACGACGTCCCGGCCGCCACGACGGCCATGACGTCGCGCACCGCCCAGAGGACCGGTGCCACCGCCGAGTCGGGTGCGCCGACCACGCTGAGGTGCCCGTCCGGGTCGTCCAGCAGCGCGGCGAGCAGGCCCGCCGCCGGCAGGGCGTGGTAGCGGGCCGCCTCGTCCAGCCGGTGGTCGCTCGTCTCGTCGTGCAGCAGGCTCGGCGACAGCTTCGCCAGCCGGGCGCGCGCGCCGGACGAGGTGGGCCAGTGCCGCCACTGGGTCAGCGGCAGCGCCAGGTTCGCCAGGAAGCGCCGCTCCCCGATGAGCGCGTGGGAGAAGTTCCGCCCGGCGTCGTCCGGCCGGGCGCACCGGAACAGCACCGCCACCTTGGAGTTCTCGAACTCGAAGTAGGAGAAGGCGCGCTCCGGCGGCGCACCGTCGGAGAAGCCGACGAGCCGGTGGTGCTGGCGGAACTGGTCCGCCCAGTACGCCTCCATCTCCGGCGGGTACGAGCTCGCCTGCGCGTCCAGGCTGCCGAACGCGTCGCCGAAGTCGAACTGGAGCTGGTCGATCTCGCCGGTCACCGACCCACCTCCGAGGCTTCGGGGCCCTCCACGACACCGGTCATGGCCAGCAGCGCCAACAGCGGGCGCAGCACCCGCACCGGGCGCACCCCGCGCGGGTAGACGCCCTGGTCGACCGGTGTCCCGGTGGCCGACACCACGTGCAGCGTGCCCCGGTCGAACTGCTCGAAGACCTCCAGCACCGGTTGGGCCCCGTGGTGGTGCAGCAGCGCGAACACGTCCCGGCTCTCCGCGCGGAACCCCGCCGCGCTGAGCGGTTCCGATGCGTCGTCGCGGCGGAACCACCGGTCGACGGGGTGCTCGTAGCGCAGCTCGTCGGCCTTGGTGATCACCACCGCGACGGGCACCTTGCGGATGTCGCCGCGTGACCGGAGCCGGGCGACGGCGGTGTTGAACGCGTCGTTCTGCGCGGCCGGGCCGTCGATGGCGTCGGGGCGCCGCGCCGGGACGGTGTGCTCCGGGTCGTCGACGAACATCAGCGCGGTCGCGCCCAGCAGGAACCGGGCGTTGCGCCCGCCCAGGCCCGGCGTCATGAAGTCCTCCCCCGCCACGTCGAAGAAGATCAGCGGCCTGGCCCGGCCGTCCGGGGTGCGCACCAGGAAGTAGGCCGCGAAGTCGTGCACGCGGTCCTTGGTGCTGTCGAGCTTCTTGCCGCGCAGGAACTGGTCGATGCTCTGCTTGAACAGCAGGTGGCGGAACTCGTCGGCGGGTTCGAAGCTCAGCCCGTGCGCGCTGAGGTCGCCGCGCAGCGCTTCGAGCAGCATCGCCACCAGCAGGTGGGTCTTGCCGGACTTGCCCCGGCCCACCAGCCCGATGACGACGGGTTCGCCGTGCCCCCGGTGCGAGACCGGCAGGTAGTGCTCCGGCGTGCCGTCCCGCGACGGGTTGGTGCACTTGACGTAGCACCGGGCCCGCCGGTCGGCGCGCTTGACGGCGTTGTTGATGCCGGACAGGTTCACCGGCTCCCACCGCGCGCCCGACGCCTCCACCACCCGCTCGTAGAGGGGGTCCTCCCGCCACGGGAAGTAGTCCAGGCAGATCGGGCACAGCGCGCGGGCCGGGTCGGGTCCGACCGGGGGTTGGTTCACCGGGTCACCACCAGCAGGACGACGGTCGCGGCGAGCAGCACGACGACCAGGCCGACGGGGAGCAGCGGCCACGTCCCGCGCCGTGGCGCGGGCCGGCGCACCGGGGGCACCGGACCGCGCGTCGGCGGTGGCGGGGCGGGGTCCGGGCGCAGCAGCGGCGGGGGCGGCACGCGGACCGCCTTGGCGGGGCGGGCGCGGTCGAACCGCTCCCGGCCGGCGCGCAGGGCGGTGTCCGGGTCCAGCGGCTCGGGCAGGTCGCCGCCCGCGCCCAACCGCTCCAGCAGGTCCCGCGCAGCCGGCCGGCGCCCCGGGTCCTGGTCGAACACCCCGCGCAGCAGCGAGGTGATCGCGTCCGGTGCGCCGGTCAGGTCGGGCGGCGCGTCGCGGCGCGCGGGTGCCCGGCCGGTCATCAGCCGGTGCACCACCAGCCCGGCGGCCAGCACGTCGTCGCCGAGGTGGGCGGGGGTGACGCCGGGGCGCACCCTCTCCCCCGCGAGCAGGGCGTGCTCGAAGCCGATCAGCCGCACCACCGCGCCGTCCCAGCACATCGAGGACAGCCCGACCGCGCCGTGCACCAGGTCCACGGCGGCCAGCTGCGCCAGGGCGCGGAACAGGCTGACGGTGAACTTCCGGCGCTCGTCGGTCAGCAGCGTGCGCAGCGTGTCGCCGACGGTCGGGCCCGGGTAGCGGCTCAGCAGCGCGAACGGCTCGGCGGAGTCGAAGTCGAAGCCCACCAGGCGGGGCAGCTCACCCGGGTGCCGGCCGCCGGGGTACCGCCGCCCGACCCGGTTGAGCGCGCGGATCTCGTTGTCCAGCAACCGCTCCACCGCCGCGCCGCGCTCGACCGGCAGCGAGCGGCGGACCAGCTCCGTGCCGTCGTGCGTCCGCACGACCTCGGTGACCAGCGCCGAGTCCGGGTGGGGCAGCTCGCGCACGACCCGCACCAGCCAGGTGGTCGGGCGGTTGTCCACGTCCTTGCCCACCAGCGGCAGGTGGTCCTCGTCCCACGGGCGTTCGGCCATCACGCACCCGCCTCTTCCACGCGCTCCACGGACCACTCGACCAGGCCGGTCTTGAGCGGGGTCAGCCTCAGCACGCCCACCGCGTCGCCGCTCGTGCGGATCACGTCGGCGGCGCGCTCCGACGTGATGTCGATGTCCCACGACGCGAAGTGCAGGACGACCGCCGCGCCCGGGTTGAGCAGCTTGATGTCGTTGGCCGTGCAGAGCTGGGTCATCTCGCTGCGCTCGCCGCTGCGCAGGATGCGGCGGCCCACCTCGGACCCGCGCCACAGCGTCGCGGCGAGCACCCGCCGGGGCCCGTCGTCGGTGACGCCCGGCGGCAGCTCGCGCAGCCCGGCGTTCTCCAGGTGGTCGTTGTACTCGGCCACGGCCTCCCGCGCGGCGGCGAGGTGGCGGCGGGCGTCGCCGGACAGCGGCGCGTGCGAGGCGATCTCGTTGAAGCACGGCCGCAGCACGCCGGCCACCAGCGCCACCAGGTCGTGGTGCAGCACCTCGGCGAGGTGCGTGGCGGTGTCGACCGACGTGACCTCGGTGTGGTCGTAGTCGTCGCGGTAGTAGCCGATCAGGTCCTCGAACACCTCGACCACGGCGTCCAGCGCGACCGCGACCACGTAGAGCGAGTCGGCCAGTCGCCGGTTGTGCTCGGCGTGGGTCCACCTGGTCCGCACCACGGACTCGACGTGCTCCACGAGCCGGCGCGAGAACGCCGCCGCGCGCTCGACCCGGACCGCGTCGGCCCACGCGCCGGCCGCCGCCCGCCAGGTCAGCACCGCGCCGGAGACCGCCACCAGCAGCACGACCACCAGCACCGAGGACTCGACCAGGACGCCGACCGGCCACGGTGCCGGCAGCGCGGAGCCCGCCGCCACCCCCACCGCGCCCAGCACCGCGACCAGGGCCACCGGCACGAGCGGCGTCGCCCGCCGGTCGGGTCGGCGGGCGAACAGCAGCGCGGTCAGCGCCGCCCACAGCAGCGCCGCCGCCGGCCCGGCCGCCACGCCCGACGCGGGCAGCCACGCGGCGGCGAGGCAGGTCAGGAAGACCAGCGGGAGGACGTGGGCCAGGGGTGCCGGCCACAGCCGCAGCGGCGGCGGGTCGGCGAGGGTGCGCAGGACGGGCGCCGGGTCGGGCACGTCGTCGGCGGGGGTCGCGCCCCGGCCCTCCCCCGCCCGGTTGCCCAGCGCCCTGGCCTGGGCGGCGAGACCGGGCAGCGTCCGGCCGCGCACCAACTCGGCGGTGAACGCGGTGCGCAGCGCGTCGGCCAGCTCCTGGGCGTCGACCTCGGCCGGCGGGCGCAGGCCGCGCTCGGTCAGCTCGGTGGCCGGCGGGTAGCCCTCGGCCAGGCTCGACTCCACGTCGTCGAGCACGCGGCGGACCGCGCCGTGCTGCTCGACCAGCGCCTGCGCCGCCGAGGCCAGCCTCGGCAGCACGCCCCTGGCCACCCCGCCGTCCAGCAGGGCGCGGCGGGCGCGCACGCCCTGCACCGCCTGGCGCGCGGCCGTCAGGCGGGTCGCGGCGGTCCTGTTCAGCTCGTCCAGCGGTGAGCGCGGCGTGATCGCGGGCTCCGCCGCGCCCTGCGCCCCGGTCGCCCCGGCCACGGCGGCCAGCTCGGCGGACGCGCGGTCGTGCGCGCGCGCCGTGGTGCCGGTCGCGGTGAACCGGCGCAGGGCCCGCACCCGCAACGTGCGCAGCAGGGCGGGGTCCACCGCGGCGTGGTCGACCTCGATGCCCGGCCCGGCGACCTGGTGCGGCATCTCCCGCACGGAGGTCAGCACCTGCTCGAACACCGCCGGCAGCCGCAGCGCGAGGACCAGCTCGTCCACCGTGGACTCGGCCTGCCCGGCGCCGGGCGGCTGCGAGCCGCCCGTCCACCGCACGCCGCGCTCGTGGCCGACCCACAGCACGACCCCGAGCCCCTGCAACGCCTTGGGCACCCGCAGCCGGGGAGCGGCGGCACCGTCCCGGATCGGGCCGACGGCCAGCAGGACCACGCCGGTCACCTGGGGCAGCAGCGCCAGCCGGCGGTACCGGCCGTGGTGGCCGGCCAAGTCCTCGGTCGTGTCCAGCACCAGGACGTGGCTGGTCAGGCCGAGCGCGTCGGCCGTGTCGGCGTTGAGCGTCTCCAGGAACGCGCGGCCCTCCTCGGTCCGGAAGTCGAGCACCAGGACCGCTGCGGCGGGGTGGCTGCGGGTCATCGGCCGCTCCGGCCCGTGCCGTCCTGCCCGACCCACTCGTGCAGGTCGCCCAGGTTGTCCTGGAGGGGGTTGTTCACACCCCGGAACGGGAGCTTGAGCGCCGCCGGCAGCGTCTGCCCCCAGAACTCGCGCAGGCCCAGCAGCCGCCGCCGACCGCTGCCGCTGCGCTGCGAGAGCGCGACGTCGATCTCCTCCAGCTCGTTCCCGGCCAGGTCCACCAGCAGGTCGAACAGCGGGTGCGGCGGCTCGGGGCGGCGGTCCACGCCGCGCGGCGCGGTGGCGATCAGCCGGGCGCAGAAGTCCCGCCGGATCTGCTCGTCGTCGGTGAGCACCCACTCCTCGTACGCGGCGAGCGCGCTCGCCCAGCTCGACAGCCGGCCGAAGGGCTCCAGCTCCAGCCGCATGGTCGGCTGCGAGCTGGAGGACAGGTGGATGGTGACCGCGTCCGGCGACGCCGGGTCGCCGGTCACCTCGACCTGGCCGTTCCACACCGCGCACAGCAGGTGGTGCAGGATGCGCTCGCGGTGCTCGGGCACCGTGGCCAGGTAGCCGAAGTCGTAGCCCAGCCGCTGCCGCCAGCGCAGGAAGTCCTGCTGCTCCTCGTTGCGCAGCGCCTCCGACCAGTGCTTGAGCACCTCGCGCACCTCGGGCACCTCGGTCAGCCCCATGGAGGTGCGGAACAGCACCACCGCGATCGTCTCGGCCGCGATCGGCCGGAACTCGACCACGGTGTCCGCGCCGCGCGGCAGGGCGACCTCCTGCTGGAGGAACTTCTCCAGCTCCCCGTCGCGCGCGCCGGCCGGGTAGGAGAACAGGATGCGCAGCCGGCCGGTGCCGCTGGGCGCGAACCCGCCGGGCACCAGGCCCGCCAGCTTCTCCCGGAACTGCGCGAGGTCGTCCTCGCCGACCGCCTCGCCCGGCCGCCCGGCGGCGGAGAGCAGCAGGTCGTGCAGCGAGGGCAGCAGCGGGCGGTGCCGGCCGTCGCGGTAGTTGAACAGCCGCTTGACGGCCTGCTTGAGCCGGTCGCGGACGTGCGCGACCGCGGCGGCGGGGCTGCGCCCGTCGAGCACCATCTCGTAGGCGTGCTGCCAGCCGTCGCCGCCGAGGATCTCGGTCACCAGGTCGCCGACGGTCGCGGTGGGCCGCAGCTTGCCCTGGCCGACGTAGAGGTCCACGAAGCGGCGCACGACCGCCAGGTAGAACGGTTCGAGGTCGCCTTGGCGCGGCAGCAGGTAGGTGACGCCGACGCGCTGCTGGTAGAGGTCGCGGGTGCGGGCGGTGAACCGCCGGTCGTCGGTGCGCGCGTGCTCGCGGAACGCGGCGACCACGCTGGTCAGGCTCCGGTCGAGCGCGTCGAGCTTGAGCTCCCACCGGGCCGACTGGTCGTTCCACGCCGCGTGCCACGCCCGGCGGGCCCGCCAGGCGTACCACTCGTCCTGCCGGGCCAGGGCGGCGCGCACGGGCGGGTCGGCCCACTTGAGCTTGCGCAGGAACCGGCCGGTGATGCCGGCGGCGGTCGGCGGGGCGAGCGCCAGGCCGGCGGGTGCGGCCGGCTCGCTGCGCCGCAGCTCCACGATCCGGGCGAACCCGAGCCGGCTCGCCTCGTCGGTGCACGGCTCGTGGCCGGCGACCGCGCGGCGGGCCCGGAACAGGTCGACGTCACCCAGCAGGGCGCGCACGGCGCGCTGCGGGTCGAAGTTCTGCACCAGCTCCGGGACCGAGCGGGCGAGCTGCTGGTCCTGGGTGCGCAGCGCCGACTCCATGGTGCGGGCCCGGGTGCCCAGCGCGCGCTGGATGTGCTCGGCGCCGGCCACCGGCGCGGGCTCGGCGATGGGCAGCGGCGCGCGCAGCCGCAGCGGGTCGAGGTTGGCCTCGGTGAAGAACCGCTCGACCAGCTCGGCGTTGTCCTCCGCCGAGCCGGACGGCGGTTCGTCCAGCTCGGTCACCGCAGCGGCCAGCAGCCGCGAGCTGATCACGTCCGCGATGTCGTCCACCGGCACGGTCATCGACGCCACGGAGCTGGTGGACACGCCCCGGTTGCCGATGCCGGTCATGGCCGGGATCTCGCGCTCCACGGCGCTGTTGATGAAGCTGTCCGCGAACGACATGTAGGTCTGCTGGGTCGCCTGCCGCACGCCGTCGACGTCGGTGGACAGGTCCGTGCCGACCAGGGAGAGCACCAGCGAGACCACCGACCGGTGCAGGTCGTCGCGCTGCACCCCCGCGCCCCGGCCGAACAGGAACGCGGTCTGCACGGTCGAGGCGCGCAGCCGGATCTCCGCGCGGTCGGGGTAGCGCACGGCGAGGCTGCCGCTGATCCCCTCGCTGTCCAGCTCGGTGCCGGCCACCTGCGCGTTCTGGTCGTCGACCAGCCGGAACAGGTCGAGCAGGGCGCGGCCCGCGTTGAGCTTGGCCGCCCGGCCGCCGCCCAGTCCCTCGTCGAACGCCGAGGGCATGAGCACCAGCGGGTAGATCCGGGCGCGGTAGGCGTCGCGGGCGAACGCGTCGCCGATGAGGTGCAGGTAGTCGAAGAAGATGCCGCTGCCGGTGCCGCCGGCGACGGAGAACGCGACGAACACGTCGCACGAGGGCGTCCGCTTGCCGCCGCCGAGCAGGGACAGCTCCCCCAGCGAGTTGTTGATCTTCCCGATGGCGTCGAACAGCGGGCCCTGGGCCGGCGCGAGGCCGCCCCGGAAGGTCTCGAACAGCGCGGCCCGGCCCACCGTCGGCAACTGGCCCGCGCCCCGGACCAGCGGCCCGATCCTCGGCTCGCCGGTGGGCGGCGGCAGCCACGGGTCGACGTACCGGCTCGCGCCCAACCGCAGGCTGCGCGCGACCTCGGGGTAGGTGTCGTGGTGCGGCACCAGGTCGCGCACCAGGTGCATGGTCCGCTCGGCGGCCTGGAGGTGCTGCTCGGCGTCGGGGACCACGCGCCGCTCAAGCAGGCCGAACTCGTCCTCGCTCAGGTCGGCGTAGACGAACTGGAGGCACGACGGCAGCTGGTAGGGCATGAAGTTCTTGCCCTGCATCCGCTGCTGGAGCTCCGTGCCGTCCGGGCCGCACAGCTCCTCGCGGAACCGGCGCTCGAGTTCCGCGCCGATGCGACAGCCCGTCCCGCCCAACCCGACGAACATCATCGGTTGGTAGATCCTCATCCTCGTCCTCCTGTGCAGCGGGTCAGAGCAGGTGGTGCCGGTGGTCGTCGGGCCGGTCGGCGTCGCCGGCGTCGAGGTCGTCCTCCACTGCCGCCGCCCGCTCGTCGCGCACCTCGACGTACCGGCCCCCGCCGACCGCGAGCCGGTCGCCGACGTGGAACGCGTGCACGTCACCGGTGGGCGCGCGCAGCCTCAGCGCACCGCCGACCCGGGTGAGCAGGAACCCGCCGTCGCCGGTGTGGTGCTCCAGCTTGGGCACCAGCCCGTCGGCCGCGTCGAGCTCGAAGCGGAACGCGCGCGACGGCTGCTCCGGTGCCGCCAGGTCACCGCGCGGCTGCCCGCCCTCCAGCAGGTAGACCACGAGGCCGCGCACGTCGCGCCGGCGCCGCCAGGCGACCAGCGCGAGACCGGCGACCAGCACCGCGACCGCGCCGCCGGCGACCAGGCCGATCAGCAGCCACGGCGGCGGCACCTCGACCTCGGCGGTCAGCCTGCGCTCGTGGATGCGGGTGTTCGGGTCGTCGTCGTCCACCGCGCGGAGCGTGAAGGTGTTGGCGCCCAGCGCGGTCCCGTCCGCGAAGCGCAGCTCGAAGTGGAACGCGTGCCGCCCGGCCGGCGGCACCTCGAACACGGTCAGCTCGCCGGGGACGGCCACCAGCGTGCCGGGCGCGGCGTCCACCACCTGGAGGCGGACCTTGCGGGTGCGCCCCGAGCTGTTGGTGACCTCGATGACGCCGTCGAGCACGCCGCCGGGGGCGACCGTCGTGCCGTCCACGGAGCTGATCGCGCTCAGCGCCGACGCGCCGTCCACGATCCGGCCGTCCACGGTCCTGGTGTCGCCGCTGATCCCGACGCCGGCCACGCTGGCGGTGACGCGGAACGCCCCGCGCGCGTCGGGCGGGATGGTCACCCGTCCGGTGTGGACGCCGCTGCCGGTCGCGTCGGCGAGCGGCACCGGGCCGCCGTAGCCCTCCCCGGTCAGCTCGGCGGTGAAGCTCAGGCCGCGCAGCGCCGCCGCGTCGTCGACCGGGCGGGTGCGGGTCTGCAGGCTCAGGCCGACCTCCACCTCCTGGCCCGCGCTGGGCGAGGGCGGGTCGAGGCTGAGCACGGCGCGGACGGCGCCCTGCCAGGTGACCGCCGCGCTCACGTTCAGCGGCGGCACGCCGGGGAAGGACTTCACCCGCACGGTCCACCGGCCCGGTTGCGGGTTGACCACGCGCAGCGCCTCCACCGGGCCGTTCTCGCCGCTGACCTGGAAGGTGGAGCCGCCGGCGGTGCCCGCCTTGGGCACCTGCGCGCCCGAGGGGTCGACGTAGGTCACGACCACGCGCGGGTCCTGCTTCACCACGATGATCGACCCGTCGGTGGCGATGAACGGGATGTCGAGGCCGACCTCGGTGTCCTGCCCGGTGCCCAGCTCCTGGCTGCGGATCGGGCCGGTGCCCGCGCACCGCGCCGAGCTGAACGCGGTGAGCAGCGCGCCGGCGACGTCGGACGACCCGGCCACGACCGTCGCGCCGGGCTTGGGCGACCCGGGGCCGCACGAGCCCTGGTAGCCCTTCTCGGCGAAGCGCTGGAGCTGGTCGCGGTCGACGTCGCCGAACCCGAGCGGCCACACCTGGACGCGGTCCCGCACGGCCTGGGCCAGCAGGGTGTCGATCTGCGCGAGGGCCGCCTTGTTGCGCTGGTCGTTGACGTTGTCCGGCCCGTAGCGGGGGCTGGACCCGACGTCGAGCTTGCCGTCGGTGAGCAGGAAGACCATCCGGGGTTCGTCGCCGGGGGTGCCGGTCAGGTGGCTCAGCGCCTGCTGGAGCGCTGCGGCGTGGTCGGTGCCGTCGCCCTCCTGCGGGGTCCGGCGCTTGAGCCGGCCCACGCAGTCGCTCAGCCGCTGCCGGTCCTGGGCGGTGCCGACGGTGACCGGCGGGCAGACCACGTCCACCGGGGTCTGGCCGGGCACCCCGTTGTCGCTGCCGAACCCGACGACCGAGACCGACGAACCGGGCGCGAACTCGCCCAGGGCGATCAGGGCGGCGGCCTCGCGCTCGCGCACCACGTCGTCCTCGGCGAGGCTGCTCGACTCGTCGACGAGTACCGCGATCCGCGCCGGCCGCACCGCCGGCTCGGGTTGCCCGGCGACCGCCGGGACGGGCCCGGGAATCGCCAGCAGCAGCGTGATCGCACCTGCCCAGAACACGCGCGCCGAAACCGTGCGGCGACGGAAAAGAATTGCCCCGCAGTCCATGATCAAATTCACCCACCACCGAGCCGTCGGGTTGCACACCGGCGCAATAAGTCGTCGCGGCCACTCAATCGAGCGGCGACCACCGCGCGTTACGGCCGTGGCGAAAAACCGATTCCGCTGCACACCGGCCGCCATTCTGCGCAAGCGCGAATAACATCGGCGGCGGATCGACCTCCACGCACGGCGTGACCTGGCCGGCTCAGCGAGCGCACCCGGACGCAGCAGGAACCACGTGATGGACGCTCAGGTAATCCCTTTACTGAAATCCGCAGTTCTACGGAATTACCACTACCGAGCGTCACCCCAAGCACACCGAAACGCAAGCAATCTGCAATGATCGACACGCGGCGACAAATGGGGCGAGCCGCCGGAACGGTTCCCGCAGCGCAGTTCCGCACCCACTCCGAACCGGGGGCGGCAGTTCACGCGGCGGGTCGGGCCCCGGTCGTTTCCCGGCCGGTCACGCCAGCGGGACCTGCCACGACAACCGGGTGCCGCCGGCCGGGTCGGCGGTGACCGACAGCGTGCCGCCCAGCGCGGTCGCGCGCTGCTCCAGGTTGTGCAGGCCGCTGCGCGCCACCTGGGCGGGCAGGCCCACCCCGTTGTCGACCACGGTCACGGTCAGCCGGTCGCCCGCCTCGACGGTCAGGGTCAGCGCGGAGGCGCGGGCGTGCCGCACGACGTTGCTCACCGCCTCCCGCACCACCGCCTCGGCGTGCTCGGCGACCCCGTCCGGCACCGAGTTGTCCACCGTGCCGGTCATCCGCACGGTCGGCCTCACCGCCGCGTCCCCGGTCAGCTCGGACACCAGGTCCAGCAGCCGCCGCCGCAGGCCCGGCGCGTCGTCGCCGGCCTGGAGGTCGAAGATCGACGTGCGGATCTCCAGCACGGTCTCGTCGAGCTGGCCCACCGCGCGCTCGACCCGTTCCCGGATGCGCGGCTGCCGGATGGACGCCAGCGCGCCCTGGAGGCTCATCCCGGTGGCGAACAGCCGCTGGATCACGTGGTCGTGCAGGTCGCGCGCGATCCGGTCGCGGTCCTCCAGCACGTCCACCAGCCGCCGGGCCCGCTGGTTCTCGGCGAACTCCAGCGCCACCGCCGCCTGGTCGGCGAACGACGCCAGCAGCGGCACCTGGTCCGCGCCGAACGGGGGACCGCCCTTGTCCCGCGCGGCGAGCAGCACGCCGGTCACCGTCGACCCCGAGCGCAGCGGCACGACCACACCCGGCCCGATGCCCGCCGCCGTCTCCCCCAGCCGCCCGGCGAGGTCCTCGACCAGCACCGGGGTGCCGGACTCCAGCACCTCGCCGGTGACCGTGCCCGCCGCCGGCAGCACCTCGCCGACCAGCGCCTCCACCCGCGCGCCCGCGCCGGACGCGACGCGCAGCAGGTCCCCGTCCTCGGCGAGCACGATCACCGACATCGACGCGCCCGCCAGCTCGCGCGTGCGCTGCGTGATCAGGTGCAGCGCGTCCTCGGCCGACGCGCCGCCCAGCAGCACCGAGTTGATCTCGGCGGCGGCCTCCAGCCACCGCTCCCGCATCCGGGACCGCTCGAACAGCCGCGCGTTCTCGATCGCCACGCCGGCCGCCGCCGCCAGCGCGGACAGGACCACCTCGTCGTCGGCGGTGAAGTCGAGGCCGTCGGCCTTCTCGGTGATGTAGAGGTTGCCGAACACCTCGTCGCGCACCCGCACCGGGACGCCCAGGAAGTTGTGCATCGGCGGGTGGTTGGGCGGGAAGCCCACCGACATCTCGTGGACGGTCAGGTCGTGCAGCCGCATCACCCTCGGATCCTTGATCAGCAGCCCGAGCAGGCCCTTGCCCTTCGGCAGGTGCCCCATCCGCGCCCGCGTCTCCGGGTCGATGCCGACGTAGACGAACTCGGCCAGGTCCTCCCGGGTGCCGAGCACGCCCAGCGCCCCGTAGCGCGCGCCGACCAGCTCCACCGCGACCTGCACGATCCGCTGGAGCGTCGAGTCCAGCTCCAGCCCGGCCCCGACCGCGAGCACGGCGTCCAGCAGCCGCTGCATCTTGTCGCGCGTCGAGCCGATCTCGGTCAGGCGCTCGCGCATCTCGTCCAGCAGCTCGTC
Organism: Actinosynnema sp. NPDC050436; assembly: GCF_040655415.1. Classification (NCBI taxonomy): domain Bacteria; kingdom Bacillati; phylum Actinomycetota; class Actinomycetes; order Pseudonocardiales; family Pseudonocardiaceae; genus Actinosynnema; species Actinosynnema sp. NPDC050436. The sequence goes on from NZ_JBFAJV010000008.1 coordinate 101,371, forward strand.
CAGCCGCAGACCGCTGAGCAGGCGCTGGGGCACGTCCTCGGATCCGACCACGGACCGCAGCGTCGCACGGCCGGCGCGCACCGCCAAGTCCGCTCGTCCCGGCCGGCCAGGGACCTTCGGCCGTGGGAGCGGGCGCGTCCGGGACGGACAGTGGAGGGGGCGGTGCGAGCGCGGGAGACGAGGTGGCGGGATGGACGGGGTGACCGGGGCGCTGGGGCTGGAGGCGGACGCGGTGGCCGAGGTGCTGGCGACCGCGACCCTGGCCCCGTCGGTGCACAACACGCAGCCGTGGCGGTTCCGGCTGGGACCGGACCGGATCGAGCTGCACCCGGACCCGTCCCGCCGGCTGCCCGCCACCGACCCGGACGGCCGCGAGCTGCGGCTCGCCTGCGGCGCGGCGCTGTTCAACCTCCGGCTGGCGCTCCAGGCGCGCGGGATTCGCCCGATCGTGTCGCTGCTGCCGGACTCGGCGGTGGCCGAGGTGCGCCGGGGCGGCCGGTACCCGGCGGACGAGCAGACCCGGACGCTGCTCGCGGCGGTGCCCGCGCGCCGCTCCAACCGCAAGCCGTTCCGCGACGTGCCGGTGCCCGTGGCGCACCGGCAGGCGCTGGTCCGCGCGGCCGAGCGGGAGCGGTCCTGGCTGCACGTCGTGGCCGACCGCGAGCAGCGCCACCGGGTGCGGGAGCTGGTGGCGCGGGCGCACCGCGCGCAGGCCGGCGACCCGGCGGTGCGGGCGGAGCTGACCGCGTGGACCGGCGACCGGCCGCACGACGGCGGGGTGCCGGTCGCGTCGGCGGGCATCCGCCCCGCGCCGCAGGACGAGTGGGCGTTGCGCGACTTCGAGGCCGTCGAGCGCGTGCCCGGCAAGGACTACGAGCCCGACCCGCTGGTGGTGGTGCTGTGCTCGTTCTACGAAGGCGTGCTGGGCGAGTTGCAGGCGGGCCAGGCGCTCCAGCGCGTGCTGCTCACCGGCACCGCGCTCGGCCTGTCGGCGTCGTTCCTGTCGCAGCCGATCGAGGTCCGCCCGGTCCGGGACGAGCTGCGCCGCTCCCTCGGCGGCATGGTCGTGCCCCAGGCGGTGCTGCGGATCGGGTACGGCTCGCCGGTCCCGCCCACGCCCCGGCGCGCGGTGCCCGACCTGCTGATGGAGCCGGTCACCCGCTGACCACCGCGACCGGTGGTGCGGCGGGGGTCCCGCACGGCGGCCGACCACCGAGGTCACGGGCGGTGCGGCGGCGGTTCACCCGCTCGGGCCGGATCGGCGTGCCGGGTCCGGGGTTGATCTACGCTGGCCGGGTGGCACGCACACGCCTGTACCGGCACGGGGCGCTGGAGTCCGAGGACCTCCCGGTCCGGGAGGTGGCGCGGCGGCTGCGCGACGGGGACGTCATGGCGTGGATCGACCTGTGCGGGCCGTCGCAGGACGAGCTGGCGGAGCTGGCCGAGGAGCTGGGCCTGCACGAACTGGCCGTCGAGGACGCGTTGCACGCCCACGAGCGCCCCAAGCTGCACCAGTACGATACGCACTGCTTCCTGTCCGCGTACGCGGTGCGGCTGGACGAGCGGACCGGCCGGCTCCGGCACGCCGAGCTGTCGGCGTTCGTCACCCGGCACGCGCTGGTCACCGTCCGCGAGGACGACCGGTTCGACGTGGACCTCCTGGTGCGGCGGTGGGACGAGTCGCCGGAGCTGGCGGGCAGCGGCGTCGGGTACCTGGTGCACGGGCTGCTGGACTGCGTGGTGGACAGCCACTTCGAGGCCGTGCAGGCGCTGGACGAGCACATCGAGCACCTGGAGGACCTGGTGTTCGCCGACCGACCGGACGACGTCGACGTGCAGCGGCGGGCGCTGTCGCTGCGCAAGTCGCTGGTGACGCTGCGCCGCGTGGTGCTGCCGATGCGCGAGGTCGTCAACGGCCTGATGCGCCGCGACCGCGAGCTGGTCGACGCCGCCCTGGTCCCGTACTTCCAGGACCTCTACGACCACGTGCTGCGCGCGACCGAGTGGACCGAGTCGCTGCGCGAGGTGGTGGCGACCATCCGCGAGACGCAGCTCGACATCCAGGGCAACCGGCTGAACCTGATCATGAAGAAGGTCACCGGGTGGGCGGCGATCATCGCGGTGCCGACCGCCATCACCGGCTTCTACGGCCAGAACGTGCCCTACCCGGGCTCCGGCGAGCCGTGGGGCTTCTGGGTGTCGACGGCGGCCGTGCTGCTGCTGTCCGGCGGGCTGTACGTGACGTTCAAGCAGCGCGACTGGCTGTGACGCCGCTCCGGCGCCGCCCGCCGGGAACCCGCTCGCGGTGACCGGCCCGGCTCGGGATGATCGGGGCGTGACGCCACGGGTGCACCTGAGGGAGATCACCGACGACAACGTCGCCGAGGTGCGGCGGGTGCGCGTGCGCCGCCGGCAGCGAATGTTCGTGGACTCGGTGTCGGAGTCCCTGGCCGAGGCCGCCGCGACACCGCAGGCCGCACCCTGGTACCGGGCGGTGTACGCCGACGACGTGCCGGTCGGGTTCGTGATGCTGTCCTGGAACGCCCGGCCGGCGCCGGGCGTGCTCGGGCCGTACTACCTGTGGCGGCTGCTGGTCGACCGGCGGCACCAGCGGCGCGGGTACGGCGGCGCGGCGCTGCGCCTGGTGGTCGACCTGGTCCGCGCGGACGGCGCGGCGGAGCTGCTGACCAGCTACCAGCCCGGTGTCGGCGAGCCGCTGCCCTTCTACGAGCGCTTCGGGTTCGCCCCGACCGGCGAGGTGGACGACGGCGAGGTCGTGCTGCGGCTGGACCTGCGGCGCTGACCGGCGCGCGGGCGGACTCGCGGTGCGGACTGCCTCCGATGGGGCGAGTGGCGGGCCGGCGTCGGCTGGGACGACGGCGGGCACACCGCCGGCCGGTCCGGGGACCCGCGTCCGGCTCCGGTCGGGCGGGCCGGGCGTCGGGAGGCCGGACCGGATCGGGACCACCGCGCGGTGGTCCCGGTCCGCCGCCGTGCCCCGGCCGGGCGCCGGGGGCGGCCCGGTCGGGCCGGTGCGCCCCGGTCACCCCGCCGCCGACGTCACGCGGCGGCGAGGCCGAGTGCCAGGTCCGCGATCAGGTCCTCGACGCCCTCGATCCCGACCGACAACCGGATCAGGCCCGGTGTCACGCCCGCCGCCACCCGGCGGTCCGGGGTGAGCTGCGCGTGCGTGGTGGACGCCGGGTGGATCACCAGGCTGCGCACGTCGCCGATGTTCGCCAGGTGGCTGAACAGCTCCAGCCGGTCCACGAACCGGCGACCGGCGTCCAGCCCGCCCGCCAGCTCGAACGACACGACCGCGCCGACGCCCAGCGGGAGGTAGCGCCGGGCCGCGTCGTACCAGGGGTTGCCGGGCAGCCCGGCGTAGTGCACCTCGGCCACCCCCGGCTGCCCGGCGAGCCACTCGGCGACGGCCTGCGCGTTGGCCACGTGCCGGTCCATCCGCAGCGACAGCGTCTCGATGCCCTGCAACAGCAGGAAGCTGTTGAACGGCGACACCGCCGGCCCCAGGTCGCGGACCAGCCTGGTGCGCAGCCGCAGGCTGTAGCCGACGTCGCCGAACTCCTGCCCGAACACCAGGCCGTGGTAGCCCGGGTCGGGCTCGGTGAGCTGCGGCCAGCGCGCCGGCTCGGCGGTGAAGTCGAACCGGCCCGCGTCGACCACGACACCGCCGATGCCGGTGCCGTGCCCGGACAGGAACTTGGTGGTGGAGTGCACGACGACGTCCGCGCCGTGCTCGATCGGCCGGGACAGGTACGGCGTCGGCACGGTGTTGTCGACCACGAGCGGCACGCCCGCCCCGTGCGCGACGTCGGCGACCGCCGCCACGTCCAGCACGGCGCCGCGCGGGTTGCCGACCGCCTCGGCGAAGCACGCCCTGGTACTTGGCCGGATCGCGGCCCGCCACTCGCCCAAGTCGTCCGGGTCCCGCACGAAGTCCACCGCGATGCCCAGGTCGGCGAAGGTGTGCGCGAGCAGGTTGTGCGTGCCGCCGTAGAGCGCCGAGGAGGCGACCAGGTGGTCGCCGGCGCGCGCGATGTTCAGCAGCGCCAACGCGGTCGCGGCCTGGCCGCTGGCCACGGCGACCGCCGCCACCCCGCCCTCCAGGTCGGCGATCCGCTCCTCCGCGACCAGCGTGGTCGGGTTCGACAGCCGCGTGTAGGCGTGGCTCTCCAGGTCCCGCAACGCGAACACCTCGGCGGCGTGGTGCGCGCCGTCGAACGCGAACGACGTCGTCTGGTAGATCGGCGTGGCCCGCGCGCCGGTCGCCGGGTCGGGCCGCGCGCCCGCGTGCACCTGCCGCGTCTCGAACGACCAGCCGGTCATCCCCGCTCCGCCGGGACGTCGGACCACCAGCGCCGCGCCACCTCCGGGTGCGAGCGCAGCCAGCCGACCACCGCCTTGTCGCCGAACGCCGCGTGCAGCGGGTTGTCCGCCTCCCGGCTCACGCCGCGCGCCCGCGCGGCCAGCTCGGCGGGCAGCTCCAGCGGGCGGACCACCGCGTCGAGCCTCGGGCCGAGGAAGAACGGCACGGAGTACCGCTCGACGCCGGCGGGCGGGCTGACCACCCGGTGCCGGGTCGCGGTCAGGTAGCCCCCGGTGGCGATCTCCAGCATCTCGCCGATGTTGACCACGAAGCTGCCGGGCACCGGGGTCGCGTCGATCCAGCCGCCGTCGGCGGCCTGCACCTGCAACCCGCCGACGTCGTCCTGCTGGAGCAGCGCGAGGTAGCCGTAGTCCTTGTGCGCGCCCACGCCCTGGTCGACGTCGGCGGCGGGCCGGCCGGGGTAGCGGACGATCTTGACGTGGGTCGACGCCTCCTCGTCGAACCAGGCGTCGAAGTAGCCCTCGTCCTGGCCCAGCGCGGCGGCGAGCGCGCGCAGCACTTCGCGGGTGACCCGCAGCGCCTCGGCCTGCCACGCCAGCGTGGTGGTGCGCAGCGCGGGCAGGGCCTCCGGCCACTGGTGGGGGCCGACCAGCCGCCGCCACAGCGGGTCGCCCGGCCCGACCTCCGGTGCTTCCCGCTCGGGGCCGACGTCGAGCTGCTCGCGCCAGTCCGGCACTCCCCCGGTGTGCTCGTGCCCGGTCCGGGTGTAGCCCCGGAACTGGGGCGAGCGGGTGTTCTCGACGGCGAGCCGGGAGTCGAGCGGCAGCGCGAAGAACTCCCGGGCGACGGCGAAGATCGCGGACGTCAGCTCCTCCGGCACGCCGTGCCCGACGACGTAGAAGAACCCGACCTCGTGCGCCGCGCGGCGCAGCCCGGCGAGGAACGCGGCCCGGTCGGCGGCGGGGTCGCGGAAGCGGGAGAGGTCGATCACCGGCAGCGAGGGGTCCGCAGAGGAGCTCACGACCCGAGCGTAGGGCCGGCCGTTCTGCCGGATCGGCCTTCCCACATCCCGGACACGCTCGCACGTTCGGGTGATCCGGCCGCGTGGACCGGGCGTCCCACCGGGTGCCGGCGATCGGGACGAGCCGGGCAGCACCGCAACCGGGGGCGTGCCGCCGCCGGATCGCGGTGTCAGGAGGCGTCGGCGCGGTCGAGGTGGTCGACGTGGAACAGCGCCTGCGCCAGGAGTCCGCGCACGTGCTCGTTCGCCGCCGAGTAGTAGACCTCGCCGACGCACTGACCGCCGTGCCGCTGGGCATCGCGTTCCTGCTCGGCCGCCGTGCCGCCACCCGGCGCTTCACCTACGGCCTGGGCCGGGCCGAGGACCTCGCCGGCGTGGTCGTCGTGCTGCTGATCGCCGCCTCCGCCGCGCTGGCCGGCTACGAGTCCGTGACCCGCCTGCTCGACCCGCGCCCCGTCGACCACCTGTGGGTCGTCGCGGCGGCCGGTGTCGCCGGCTTCGCCGGCAACGAACTGGTGGCCCGCTACCGCATCCGGGTCGGCCGCGAGATCGGGTCGGCCGCGCTGGTGGCCGACGGACTGCACGCCCGCACCGACGGGTTCACCTCGCTCGCCGTCGTGGCCGGCGCGCTCGGCGTGGCGCTGGGCTTCCCGCTCGCCGACCCGCTGGTCGGCCTCGGCATGACGGTCGGGATCCTCATCGTCCTGCGCGACGCCGCCCGCGAGGTGTTCGGCCGGCTCATGGACGCCGTCGACCCCGACACCCTCGACGCCGCCGAGCACACCGCCGCCCGGGTGGACGGCGTCCGCCGCACCGGCTACCTCCGGATGCGCTGGACGGGGCACACCCTGCGGGCCGAGCTCGCCATCGGCGTGGACCCGGTGCTCACCGTCGGGCAGGCCCACCGCATCGCGCACGACGTCGAGCGCCGACTCGTCGCCACCATCCCGCGCCTCTCCGCCGTCACCGTTCACACCGCGCCGCACGAGGGCTGAGCCACCCGGCGCGCACCCGGACGACACCGCCCTGCCGCCCGGCCGGGGGTTGTGGTCCCCCGGTCCCGGTGGTGGTGTCGAGAGAAGTCCCCGGCGACCGGACCGGTGACGCGGTGACGAGCCACCGGAGGGCGCGTGCCCGGAGCGCGGGCGGGGGGACGGCGGTGGGGAGGGTTGCTGCGGCAGCCCGACTTCCGCTCGCTGTGGCTCGGCGAGACCGCGAGCAGGCTGGGCGGCGCGGCGACGTCGGTGCTGCTGCCGCTGGTCGCCGTCACCACGCTCGGCGCGGACTCGTTCGCGGTCGGCGCGCTCGCCGCCGCGGCGTCGCTGCCGTGGCTGCTGGTGAGCCTGCCCGCCGGGGTGTGGGTGGACCGGGTGCGGCGGCGGCCCCTGATGGTGGGGTGCGACCTGGTCGCGGCGGGTGCGCTGGTCAGCGTGCCGGCGGCCGGTGCGCTCGGCACCCCGTCGTTGGCCCACCTGTTCGCCGTCGCGTTCCTCGTGGGCGTGACCACGGTCGTGTTCGTCACCGCCCACCGGGCCTACGTGCCGTTCCTGGTGGACCCGGCGGACCTGGTGGAGGCGAACGCGAAGCTCCAGGGCAGCGACCAGGGCTCGCAGATCGCCGGCCGGGGGCTCGGGGGTGTGCTCGCACAGGTGCTCGGGCCCCCGGCGGCGGTCGTCGTGGGCGTGCTCGGCCACCTGACGTCGGCGCGGCGCCTGGCCCGCATCCGCGCCGAGGAGGGTGTGCGGGGCGGCGGTGGCCGACGTGCCGGGCTGGTCCGCGAGGTCGCCGACGGCCTGCTCTTCATCGCGCGCGACCCGCACCTGCGGTTCCTGTGCGCGTTCAGCGCGGTCGCCAACCTGGCCCTCTCGGCGCTCCAGGCGCTGCAGATCGTCTTCCTGGTCCGGGACGTCGGCCTCGCGCCCGGCGTGGTCGGGTTCGTCGTCGCGGCGAGCGGTACCGGCGGCGTGGTGGGCGCGCTCGTCGCCGGGCGCACCGCGACCCGGTGGGGCACGGCCGGTGCCGTCCGGCGGTGGGCCCGCGCGACCGCCCCGTTCGCCGTCCTGGTCCCGCTGACGGTCGGCGGACCCGGCGTCGCCCTGTTCGCGGTCGGGGCGTTCGTGGTCGGTGCCGGGCTGGTCGCCATCACGGTGATCGTGGTGGCGTTCCGCCAGACCTACTGCCCGCCGGAGCTGCTGGGGCGGATCAGCGCGAGCGCGCAGTTCCTCAACTACGGCTCGATCCCCCTGGGCACGCTGGCCGCCGGCGCTCTCGCGGACTCCTTCGGCAACCGGACCGCGCTGTGGTTGGTCGCCGGCGTGTTCGTCGCCTACGGCCTCATGCCGTTCTTCGGGGTGCTCGCCCGTTCCCGCGACCTGCCGGCCGGACGGGTCCGCTCGGGCGCGGTGTGCTGACCGGCCCGGCCCCGCGTCGGGAGGGCGTCCCGGCGGTGGCCGACGACCGTCCCCCGGCGGCCTCGCGGTCGCCGGGGGTGGCGCGTCAGGTGCCCAGGTGGTCCCAGGGGTTCGCGGGCTGGTCGTCGATCGCGGTCCAGAACCGGCCGACGTTGCCGCTCGCCCACCAGCCCCAGCCGCCCCGGGCGTCGTGGAACTCGGCCGTCCGCCAGCCCGTGCCGAACTGCCCGGCGCACAGCGCGTCCGCCACCGCGAGCGAGGTCAGCGACGTGCCGACGACCGGCTGGGTGATCCGCGCCTCGCCGCGCGCCCACCCGTTGTAGAAGTCGCCGGGGTTGATGCCGGTCGGCGGTTCGCGGCCGTCCTGCAACAGGCACAGCACCGGCAGCTTCGCGGTGACCGGCGTGTCGCCCCGGTAGGCGTCGGTCTTCTTGTCCGAGGTCCAGTCGACCAGGTCGCGGCCCCACTCCTGGGCCCGCTTGGTCCACGTCATCGCGCGACCGGTCCGGGTGTTCCACGGGTTCGAGAACTGGTCGTTGATGTGCAGCCACACCCGGGTGAGGTCGCCCACGGCCCACCACGACCAACCGCCGTCGCCGTCGTGGTGCTCGCCCATCCGCCAACCCTCGCCGAACCGGCTGGCGCAGAACCCGTCCGCGACGGCCCGGCTGTAGAGGGCGTAGCCGGGCACCGGCGGGGTGAGGCGGACCTCGCCGCCGCTCCAGCCCTCGTGGTAGGTCGGGGTGATGCCCGGCGGCACCGGCAGGTCGGACTTGCGCAGGCACAGCACCGGCAACGAGGTGTCGCACGACGTGTCGCCCCGGTAGGCATTCGTGTGGCTGTCCGAACCGACGACGGTCAGGTCGCGGTCCCACAGTTTGTTCCGGACCGTCCAGGTGACGCCCGTGCACTCGTCCGCAGCCGCGCCGGCGGTCTGCTCCGCTTGCGCCACACCGGGAAAAACGGTGCCGGCGACCAGCAGGAAAGCGCACGTCAACGAGGATCTTCGATTCACGATCGCACTCCTTGGCAGATTCGAGGGGGAGCACTCATCGCTGCCACAACGTATTCAGCGGCGCACCGGCCGACAACCGCCGACCGCAGGAACGCGCATTTCCGCTGATGTGCGGCTATTCCACGACTTTGACGGGACGCATTCGGGCGCGGACCCGCCGGCGGTCGGTCGAACCGCACGTGCCGGTCCCGCCGGCCGGATCCACCACCCGGCCGACGCCCGGCGGTGCCCGGTGCCGAGCCGCTCGCGGACCGGACGACCGAGGTGTGACCGACCCTCGCCTTTCCCGGTCATCCCACCGGGATTCGAGGGCTTTCTCCGGCTTTCCACGCCACGCGGTGACTTTGGTCCCTGCCGCGCGCCGCCGCGCCGTGTGAGGCTGCCGGGGTGGACAACAACCTGTACTGGCTCCGCCGGGCCATCGCGGAGCACGTCTCGCCGCTCGCGTCCGAGTGGGCGCCGGTGTTGTGGTCGGCGGAGCGGTCGTGCTGCTGCCCGGCGAAGCCCGCCGTCGTGGTGCTGGTGACGGTGCCCGACGACCCGGCGCGACCGGTGGACCTGCTGCTGTGCCGGTACCACCACGAGCGGTCGCGCAAGGCGCTGGCCGGGTCGGTGGTGTACGACGCCGGCGACGCGGCGCGCTGCCCGCAGCAGGCGGTCCACCGCTGAGAGCGCCGGCGTCGCGGCAGATCCCGACGTGACGGCTACTCGCGTCCGACGAGCCCCACGACCGGTGCGGGCGTGCCGCCGAAGGCACCCCGGGCGACCACGACCGCACCCGGCGCGGCGACCAGGAACGACTTGAGCAGCACGCCCGACCCGTCCATCCGCACCGGCACGCTCGTCGCCGGCGACCCGTCCAACGGCTGCACCACGACGGTCGTCTCCCGCCCGTCGTCGGCGCACTTGCGCACGTAGGTCGTGGCCGTGGTGGCGTCCGCCGAGCGGTCCGGGCACACCGCCGCGTCGAGCGGCCGGGTGGTGCCGGTCGCCGCGTCGACCACGTGGACCTCCGTCGCCCGCGCGCCGTCCTGCACCTCCAGCAGCACGGCCGGACCCCGGTCGGCGCGGACCACCCACCGGGGCTCGGGCCGGTACTCGACGGCACCGGTCTCGGCGTCGAACAGCGCCAGGGTGATCGCGCCCGGCTTCGCCCGCGTCGAGGTGATCCGCGCCGACACGAGCGCGCCGTCCGGCGTGCCCGCCAGGTGGACGTCGACCCGGCGGCGGTCGTCCCGGTCGAGCGGGACCTCGTGCTGCCACCGCTGCGCGCCCGTCGCCTCGTCCAGCGCGAGCAACCGGACGGCGTCGGGGCACTCGACCACGGTGAGCACGGTGGTCCTGCCGCCCACCGCCCGGGTGTAGGGCACCGCGCAGCCCTCCGGCGGGGTCCAGCGCCACTTCTCGTCGCCGGTCACCAGGTCGTAGCCGGTGATCACGTCCCGGTCCCGCACGGCCAGCACCGCCGTGCCGGGTGTGAGGGCCTCGACCTCGGCGAGGACGGACGGGATCACCCGGTCGAAGCGGACGGCCCCGGTGTCGGCGTCCAGCACCACGAGCAACTGGCTGCGGGTGTCGAGCGAGGACCGGAACGTGGTCACGACGGCCTTGCCGTCCTTGGACGCCACCAGGTTGTCCACGAACGCGCCGCTGCGGGTGTAGCGCCACTGCTCGTCGCCGTCCGCGCCGTCCAGCGCCACGACGGTCCCGCCGCCGAGGCCGACCACCACCCCGTGCCCGGCCGCGACGAGCGCGGTGACGTCGGCCGGCGGCTGCCACGCCCACTGCCGCCCGGTCAGCCGCTGCGCCACGGCGGGCGGGGCGAAGCCGCGCTCGTCCCGCGTCTCCGAGTCGACCACGGCCGCGTCGACGGCGACCGGGGCGAGCACCGAGGCGGCCACTGCGACCACGGCCGCCACCACGCCCACCGGCCGCACCCGCCACCCGCCCGACGCCCCGACCCCGAGTGCGACGGCCGCCGCACCCACGGCCAGCACGGGCAGGCGCGGACCCGTCAGCCCCGCGCCGAGGTCCGGGAGGAGCAGCCGGAGCACCAGGCCGAACGCGGCCACGCCGGCGAGCACGGCGGCGGTCCGCGCGGCCCGGTGCCGGGCGAATCCCAGTGCGGCCACGGCGATCACGCCGACCGCCAGGCCGATGACCGGCCAGTCCACGGTGTCGGACCGCGCGGCCCCACCCGGCAGGAACGGTGCGACGGCGGCGGAAGCCGCGCCGACGAGCGTCAAGTACCGCAGCATGTGGTGGACCTCCGGCGCTCAGACGGGCGACCGGCCCCGTCCGTTCCGCACCGGAGGTGAACAGCCGGTGTCGCTCAGGTGCCGAAGTGGGCGGTCGTCCAGTCCAGCACGGCGGTGCGGTAGTCGGCGGCGTTGAGCGCGTAGCCGTGGGTGTGGCCGGCGTCGGGCAGCAGGAACGCGTCGAGCGGCGTGCCCGGCGCGAAGAACGGCTGCTCCGCGTCGAGGAACTGCGTGCGGTCCTCGCACAGCGACGCGCAGAACAGGGTGTCGAGCCGGCCGTTGAGCAGCAGGACCGGGACGTCGATCTGCCGGCTCAGCGGGCTGAGAAAGGCCAGCGCCAGCGCGTCCGGCACGACCGTGGACGGCACCTGGTCCTTGGTCGCCTCGTCCGCGTCGAGCACGGCCGGGTCGACCGCGCCCGGGTCGTGGAACACGCGGCGCGCGCCCGGTGCCGTGGTGAGGTACCCGGGATCGCTGCCGCGCCGGGACAGCACCGGGTCGAGCACGGCGGGCCGGAGCCCCTCCACGAGGACCCGGGCGACGGCGGGCACGCCGACCGAGTGGCTGAAACCGGTCAGCACCACCCCGTCCACGTCGTGGTAGGAGGTCGCCTCCAGCACGGCGAGACCGGACCCCATCGAGTGGCCCACCAGCACGACGCGGTCGAACCGGTGCCCCAGCACGTGCCCGGAGCGCAGCTTGCCGACCACCTGGTGCAGCACGGAGGACTGGCCGCTCGCGGTGATCAGCGCGCTCGGCGGCTGCGAGCTGTCGCCCGAGCCGACGCAGTCGACGGCGAAGGTGGCCACGCCGCGCCGCGCGAGGTCCCGCTGGTAGGAGTACCTGCCGCCGGCGACGGGCAGGTCCCAGTACCGGCGGTTGTAGGTCGCGCCGTGCACGAGGAGCTGGACGGTGTCCGGCGCGGCCCCGGCGGGCAGGCAGAGCTGGCCGTGCACGGTCTGGGAGAACAGGCCGAGCGACACGGGCAGGTCGGTCTCGGCGCACTCGACGGCGGGACCGGCCCCGGCGGGCGCCGGCGCGGCGGACGCGGGCGGGGCCAGTGCGGTCACGGCGAGCAGGAGTGACGCGGCCAGGGCGCGGAGTGGCGGCACGGCGGACCTTCTCGGGTGTGCTGGGCGGGCTCGGAAGTGCCTGGTGGGCAACGAAAGCGCGAGCAGGCTACAACCGCCGCCGAGGCCGTCACGTCCGGGCGATCACGCGTTCACTCGACCGGACGGTCGACTACGGAGCGGTCACGGCTTGCGGCCGTGCACGGAGTAGAAGACGCACGACGACGCCCGGAACGCCGGGTCGGCCAGCAGCTCGCGCACCCGGCCCAGGTCCTGGTCGGTCATCCCGGCCGCCACCAGCCCGTCCCGCAGGTGGTGCGTCTGGTGCGCGAGCAGCCGCACCACGGGCGAGTCCGCGCGCCACGGCTGCGTCACCGGCACCGGGTCGACGCCCACCAGGCCCGAGGCGGCCATCGAGGAGGCCATCTCACGGCCCCACTCGCCGGCCCAGCCGGACTCCTCGTACACCCGCTCCCGCGCCCGGGTGAACTCCGCGTAGAGCCGCGCCGCCGCCGCGTCGGGGGTGATCAGGACCGGCGCGTAGCTCTTGTCGAACTCGTCGAGCTGCAACCAGCCGCCGGGCTTGAGCGACCGGGCCAGCTTGCGCAGCACCGCTTCCCGCTCGGGCAGGCGGGAGAGCACCAGCCGGGCGTGCACCAGGTCGAACTCGCCCTCCGGGAGCGGGTCGCGCGCCACGTCGTGGCGCAGCGCGGTGAGGCCGGGCGCGGGCGGCACGTGGCGCGGGTCGAGGTCGGTCGCCAGCACCGACCCGGAGCGCCGGGCCAGCCAGTGCGCCACGCTCCCGCCGCCGGCGCCGACCTCCAGGCACCGCCAGCCCTTCCGCACGCCGGTCTGGCCCAGCCGGGCCAGCGTGACCGGGTCGTAGGCGGCGGCCACGGTCCGGAACCGCTCCGCGACGTGCGGGCCGAGGTCGGCGAACACGTGCCCCGTGGCGGTCACGCCCGCCACCGGGCGCCGACCGGGACGACGGGCCGTGGACCGGCGCGGCCGACCCGCGCGGGTGCTCCCGCCGCGCGCGGGCAACAGCCCCGGAAAAGCATCTGCTCATTGCGCACCCGCGTTGTCGGCCGTACTCGGGAAACGGTGGCGGAATGCGTGGGCAAAGGGACGGTCAGCGCACTCACCTCCGCTGTCGGAGCACGCACCGGAGCGTAGGGCAGGCACCTCCCGGGCCGTGCACAGGCACGGGAGTTCACTCTTCCTGGTCAACAAGTCCGGATGAGGTTGACAGCACCGGACCAACTCGGACAACGTCGTTATCGATCGAATTGGGTCGTTCTATTCGTACGCCTTGGAACACACCGGACGAACACAGGGGCTCAATGGTGCGGACACTCGTCGTGGGTTTGGGCCGAGCCGGTGCGGAACTGCACCTCCCCGTGCTCGCCAGGGCGCGGGCCGGTGCCCGCCGGCTGTTCGCGGAGCACCCGGTCGTCGCGTGCGACCCGCGCCGGGTCCTCGGCGACCGCCCCGGCCTGGTCACCGTGACCAGCATCGCCGAGGCCGCCGCCCTGACCGACCCGGCGGAGACCGTCGCGCACGTGTGCACCCCGCCGACCGTCCGCACGGAGGTGATCGGCGAGCTGGCCGAACGCGGTTTCCGCCACCTGATCGTGGAGAAGCCGCTGGCCGCCGACACCGACGACCTGGCCCGGATCACCCGGCTGCGCCGCAAGCACGGCCTGCGCGTCGCGGTGGTCGAGCCGTGGCTGACCAGCGCGCTGACCCTGCGGCTGACCGGGCTGGTGCGCGACGGCGCCCTGGGCGAGCCGAAGACGATGACGATCGTGCAGAACAAGCCCCGGTTCCGCCGGTCGCTGGCCCGCCCCAGCCACCCCACCGCGTTCGACGTGGAGCTGCCGCACGGCGTGGGCCTCGCGCTGCGCCTGGCCGGCAACGCCCGGGTCACCCACGCCGCCGGGTTCGACCTGGTGGTCGGGGAGGTGGTGGTGCCCCGGATGGGCGGCGCGCGGGTGGGGCTGCGGCACAACAGCGGGGTGCGCACCGAGATCAGCTCCGACCTCACCTCGCCGGTGCGGGAGCGCCGGATCACGGTGGAGTTCGAGCGGGGCACCGCCGTCGGCCACTTCGCGGTGAGCGCCGACGACGACCACTCGCAGCTGTCGGTGACGGTGAACGGCCACCGCGAGCACGAGGTGCTGCACGACGACTCGCTGACCGAGTGGATGATCCGCGCCTACCAGCTCTTCCAGGGCGTCGGCGACCAGCACTCGCGGGGTTTCGCCTTCGCCACCGACGTCGTGCAGCTGCTCTCGGTGGCCAAGAACATCTGCGCCGAGCCGGTCGTGCCCGCCTCCCGCGCGGGATCCCCGGTGGCCGCCCGTGCCCGCTGACCCGGCCGGGCCCGGCGAGGTGCTGGCGGGCATCACCGACGAGGCCGCGCCCGACCTGCCGGGCCAGCTCGCGGTGCTGGCCGAGCTGGGCTGGTCGGCCGTCGAGCTGCGCACGGTCGACACCGTCCCGGTGGCCGAGCTGGACGACCGCCGCTTCGCCCGGGTCGCCGAGGCCCTGTCCGACCGGGGCGTGCGCGTGGTGTGCCTCGCTTCGCGGATCGGCGGCTGGTCGCGGCCGGTGTCCACGCCGTTCGAGCACGACCTCGCCGAGCTGGACACCCTGGTGCGCCGCTGCGGTCAACTCGGCACCCGGTACGTCCGGGTCATGTCCTACCCCAACTGCGGCCTGCCCGAGGCCCGGTGGCGGGAGCGGGTGATCGCCCGGATCGGCGTGCTCGCCGAGGTCGCCGAGGCAGCGGGCGTGGTGCTGCTGCACGAGAACTGCTCGGGCTGGGCGGGCACCGACGCCGACCGGGCGCTGGAGCTGCTGGAGGAGGTGCGCAGCCCGGCGCTCGGCCTGCTGTTCGACACCGGCAACGGCGTGGCGCACGGCTACGACGGGTTCGCGCTGCTGGAGAAGGTCCTGCCGCACGTGGCGCACGTGCACGTGAAGGACGCGGTGGGCGACCGCTTCGTGCCGCCGGGGCAGGGTGCCGCGCGGGTCGCCGACTGCGTGAAGCTGCTGCGGGACAACGGTTACCGGGGTGCTTGGTCGCTCGAACCGCACCTCTGCGCGGTGCCGCACCGGGGTGGCGTTCCGGCCGTGGGCGCGTCGGCGGCGTTCGTCCGGGCAGGCCGGGCGATGGCCCGCCTGCTGCGGTGACCGCGCCGGACCCGACGCCGCTCGCCGATCCCGGGGCGGGGTCCCGGTATCGCGGCTCACAGGCGCTGGACCTCCCCGCCGGGCACGCGCCCGGTGACGTCGAGCAGCAGCCGCGCGTTCCGGGCCAGGTGGCCCAGGTCGTAGGCGCGGTGCGCGACGAGCAGGACGGTCGCGTCGGCCTCGTGCAGCGCGCGGTCCAGGTCCGGCACGGGCGGGCCGAGCTGCGGCACCTCGCCCGCGACGGGGTCGTAGTAGGAGATCCGGGCACCGAGCGCGGTCAGCCCGGCCGCGATCCGCAGCGCCGCCGACTCCCGGGTGTCGGGCACGTCGGCCTTGTAGGTCACGCCCAGCAGCAGCACCCGGGCACCGGCCACCGGCCTGCCGTCGCCGGCCAGCAGCCGCGCCACCCGGTCCACCAGGTAGCCGGGCATGTTCCGGTCGACCTCGCGGGCCGCCTCCACGACGGACAGCCGCGCGCCCTCGCGCCGCGCCTTGTCCAGCAGGTAACGGGGGTCGATCGGGATGCAGTGCCCGCCGACGCCCGGTCCCGGGGTGAACGGCGAGAACCCGAACGGCTTGGTGGCCGCGCAGTGCAGGACGTCCCACACGTCCAGGCCCAACTGGTCGCAGAACACCGCCATCTCGTTGACCAGCGCGATGTTCACGTACCGGTAGGTGTTCTCCAGCAGCTTGGCCATCTCCGCCTCGCGGGTGCCCCGGGCCACCACGACGGTCTCCACGAACCGGCCGTAGAACGCCGCGCAGTGCTTGGCGCACAACGGGGTGTGCCCGCTGACCACCTTGGGCGTGTTGCGGATGCCGTGCCGGGCGTTGCCGGGGTCGATCCGCTCGGGCGAGTAGGCCAGCGGGAAGTCCTCGCCGGCGACCAGGCCGTACCGCTCCAGGATCGGCCGCACCACCTCGTCCGTGGTGCCCGGGAAGCTGGTGGACTCCAGGACCACCAGGGTCCCCGGGCTCAGGTGCTCGGACACGGTCGTGGTCGCGGCGCGCACGGCCGACAGGTCCGGCCGCCCGTCCGGGCCGAGCCCGGTGGGCACGCAGATGACGACGGTGTCCGCCCCGGCGATGGCGGACGGGTCGGTGGTGGCCTCGAACCCGGTGGCGCGCATCGCCTTCAGCTGAGCCGGGGTCACGTCCGGCACGTGCGAGAGGCCGGCCCGGAGCCGGTCGCGGACGGTCGGCGAGAGGTCGTACCCGATGACCGACAGCCCTGCGGCACTCGCCGCCGCCGCCAGGGGGAGTCCAACGTAGCCGACTCCCACGACCACGAGATCGACGGACACGTGCGCCCTTTCCACCACATCGGATTGTGTTGTGCGCCTTGGCCGCACGGCTCAGGGCGAGGCGGCCGGCCGGCCCGCGCCGGACCCGGCGGCCGGGGCTCGGCGGACGCCACCGGCACCGGACGTGCGGCCCGCCGGTCCCGGGGGCGCGGTGCCGGCGGGCGGGGCCGTGGTGAAGCGTGCCATTCCGAGCCTCCACTGGGGACGGTGAGCCGGGGAACTGCCAATCGCTGTCCGCAAGCTAACAGTCACCCTGCGCAAGGTGCAGCGGCTCGGTGAAACACCACTCGCGCAGGTTGCCGGCCACCACCGAGGTTCATCCGGATGGCAGCCGACGGCCTTCCGAGGGTGGTCCTTCGTGGTTGCACGTGCACGAATTCACAAGGACGAGCGACCCGGATGCCGGGATCTCCGCGTTCCTGCGGCGAGGGTGAACGCGCGGCGTGACCGAACCCGCCGAATCCGCAGTAAAGCGGTCACTGTGCGCAACTCCCGGCCGCACCGTCGGAGGCACCGCGACTCCGCAGGCGTGGGCCGCCCGACGCTCGGGCGGCCGGTCGACCGACCGGGGCGGTCATCCGTCCACAGAGGACTCCTGAGCGGTCCGGGTGGCCACGTCCGTCCGGTGGGCGTCCCGGTGGTCGGCAGCCGACCGGTCCGCGACCGGTTGCCGCACCGGAGGTGGCGCAGCCGGCGGTGCTGATGACCCGCCGGGTGCGCCGGGCGTCCTCCGGGCCGCGCAGCCCATCGGCAACGGCGGCGGGCAGGCCGCCGCGCCGATCCGGGTCGCGGCCGGAACTCCTTGCGGGAACGCGGTGTTGTCCCGGCACAGTACGCCGACGACGTCCCGTGCGCCGGCACCCGACGGCACCCCTCGCCCGGCACCTGCCGAACCGAACGCGCCACCCCCGGCGGGCCCGCGAGCGGCCCGGTGCCCTGGGCACGTGCGGAAGAGCGACCGCCGGAGTCGCCTCCGCCGGCCGCCACTCGGGACGGGGTGGTTGGACCAATCACACCCGCCGGCACCCCGGGGGCGCCGAAGTCGGGGCGGGGCCGGGTGATCACGCGAGCCGACCGACCTTGATCGGCTTGGGCCGCAAGGAGGAGGGCACTTCAAACATCAATCGCGCCCAGCGCGGGGAGGAACGTTCACACCCCGGAACGGCGAAGCAGCCACGCGCGACCCGGAACGGTTTCGGCGTGAACCGTTGCGCGGCAAAGAGATCACGCACTCAAGGACGGCGGTCGCCGACGGGTCGCCGAAGGACTCGGTGAAGCCCGGCCGCCCTGGGAGCGGCGTGGCACCGGGTCGGCGGAGAGTTCGGGATACCGCACCGCGCGGCGTGGGCCCGGCGAGGCCAGGGACCATCCACAGTGGACGAGCCGCCGCGCGGTGGTCGGGGCGGGCCGACCGGCCCGCCCCGCTGTCAGCCGGCGGGCGTCTGGAAGACCACCATGGGCACCTGCGGGCGGGGCTTGGACTGCTCGGCCACCGCCGTGGGCGGCACCTCGGTCGACGGCAGCCCGGTGGCGGGCACCCCGTTCGACGGCAGGCCGGTCGACGGCACCGGGACGGGCGGCTGGGCGGTGGCCGGGACACCGAACGTCGCGGCCCAGCTCTTGCCGTTCTCCGCACCCCCGGTGTCCGGCCGACCACCGTCCGAGGTCTGCACGGCCGCGTCCCACGCCGCGTCGGCCCCGGCGTCGGCGGCCTCCGGCGCGTCGAGCGCCGTCGCCCAGGCGTCGTCCGCCCGGTCGGAGACGATCTCGGCGGCGGTGGCGGGCGGCGGCTCCACGGTCAGCTGCTGCTGCACCCGGGTGATCCAGAGCAGCCACATGGCCTCGTCCCGGTGCCCCCGGAACTCGGCCTTCAACCCCGACAACGCGCCCCGCACCCTGGCCCTGAGCACCTGGTCGTCACGCACCGCCGCCCACACGGCACGCGTCGTGCCGTCCGTGACGCGCACGTGCGCCCGCACCTGTTCGCCCAACTCGTCCGCCGAAAGGGCGGACCAAGCGGTGACGATTCTCCGGCCACTGGTCATGCCGCACATCCTGTCCGATCGCCGCGCCGGGTGCCGCGCCGACACGGAGTAAGGAATATCTCGTGTCGACGGGTTTCCGACGGTGCCCGAATGGACCGCGACCGCCACCACCCGGTTCCCCGGGCACCGACGGCCCCAACTCCCCTTGCCCCTGGTGTGAGCGCCGAGTTCGGACCGGTTCCCTCGCGGACCGCTTTCCCGGCTCTCCCCATCATGCCATCCCGGATTGCCCCGTGGGCGCGGCCGGGTCCGCAACCAGGTCGCAGCGGTGCGCAAACCCGCAGGCCGGCACCGCCGGGAATCCGCGCGAACCCGCCGAGAAGTGCGCGGCGACACGTCCCGATGTCGAAAAGGGGTCGGGCACCCGGTGCGGAATTCCGCGCCCCGGCCGTTTGGCCGAGCGGGATGCGCGGAGAACGGCGGGCGCGGCGATTACCGGCCGATTCGCCCGTCCGCGCGCGCCCACGGCGGCAACGGGCGCGCGCGGACGGGTTTCCCGGCGAGCGCCCCCAGCGCGCCCGCCGGCCGGGTCGGACGCCGCAGCGCCGTCCGCCCCGGTCCGGGTCACGGGTGACCCGGAGCACCTCCGCACCGCTGGACGGCGCGGCCGGCCCAGCCTCGTCCCCCACCGGCCGGGTCGGGCCGCAGCGGGCCGAGCCACGCCGCGAACGCGGTCACCGTCGGCGCGGCGACCAGCCGGGACACCGGGATGGACCGGCCGAAGCGCGCGCCCAGCCGCGTGCACAGCCGGACCGCCGCCAGCGAGGTGCCGCCCTGCGCGAAGAACGACGCGTGCCGGTCGACCACGCCCAGCAGGGCCGCGAACTCGACGGCCACCACGTCCTCCACCGCGCTCGCGTACGGCTGCCTCGCCGCCCGTCCGGCCGGGAGCGCGGGCCGCTGCGGCGGACCGGTCTTCCCGTCGGGGGACGACGGGAAGACCGGCTCCCTGCGCGCCGCGACCTGCCGTTCGTGGGCGTGGAAGACGCCGTTCGCGTCGACGCGGCCGAGTTCGCCGGTGCGGTGGACGCGGATCGGGTAGCCGTCGAGGGGCGCGGTGACGAACGCGCGGGCGGTCGACCCCGGGTCGCCCAGGTAGCCCAGTGCCAGGCCGTCACCCGCGACGACCAGCTCCCCGACCTCGCCCGGCCCGCACTCCCGGCCGTCCGCCAGCACGTGCACCGAGGTGCGGGCAACCGGGCGGCCCAGCGGGATCGGGTCGTCGGCCGGCCGGACGTCGTGGGTGAGCGCGCAGCCGGTGCTCTCCGCCGTGCCGTAGCGGGTCACCAGCCGGAGGTCGGGGTGCGCGCCGAGGACGGCGGCGGCGTGGGCGGCGGACAGCCGGCCGTCGCCCACCACGAGCGCGGTCAGGCCGCCGAACGCGCGCACGTCCTCGGCCACGACCAGCCGGCACTGCGCGGCGGTCAGGAACACGGCGGTGACGCCGTGCAGTCCGGTCAGGTCGCGCAGCGCACCGGCGGTCGGCGGGCCGTTCCCGGGCAGGACCGACGTGCCGCCGTTGAGCAGCACGCCCCACAGCTCCAGCGCGAAGGAGGCCGACGACGGGGGCGACAGCAGCGGCACGACCGCAGCGCGGTCCACCACGCCGAACGCGCCGTCCCGGGCCAGGCGCGCGGTGGCGCGGTGCGGCGACACGACCGCCCGGGGCTCGCCGGGCGCGGTGAACACCATCGCGGCCTCGGCGGTGGTCGGCGGGGGTCCGCAGGGGTCGCCGACCCGGCGCGGGAACGCCGCCACGGACCCGTCCGCCACCGCGACCTGGTCCAGCAGGAGTGCCTCGACGCCGCGCAGGTCGTCGGCGGAGCCCGCCACGTCGAGCGCCGCGTACGCCGCACCGCACTTCAGCACGCCGAGCAGCGTCGCCACCAGGGTCGGCGACACGGGCAGCACGACCGGGACGACGTTGCCCGGCCCCACGCCGGAGGCGGACAGGTCGCGCGCGACCCCGTCGGACAGCCGGTCCAGCTCGCCGTAGGTGGTCACGCCCGCGCGGTGCACCAGCGCCGCCGCGTGCGGGTGCTCCCGGGCACGGGCGCGGAAGACGTCGTGGACCGGGGCGCGGGTCACGCCGTCTCCGCCAGCTCGCGGCCGAGCGTGCCGTGCGCGCGGACGTGGTCGATCAGGGCGGTGCGCTTCCAGCCGTTGCGGCGGGTGGCGGGTTCCGGCAGGTCCAGCTTGCGCACCAGGTAGTCGATGTGGGCGTCCACCGCGCGCGGGCTCATCCGCAGGCGGGCAGCGATGTCGGCGGAGGTGGGGGCGAACGGCCCGGCACCCCCGCACAGGGCGGCGAGCACGGCGTAGTAGCGGGCGTCCGGGTCGAGCCTCGGTTCGTCCGGGTGGATCGCCGGGCAGCGCGGCGACCGGGGCAGGGGCCGCGCGGCGAAGCCGGCGAACACCGTCACCACCGGCGGTCCGGGCTGCCGGGTGGGCGACACGACCGCCATGTCGAGCCCGAACGGCAGCCGCTCGCCGGGCCGCACCGGGCCGGCCTCGCCGGGCCGGTCGACGTCCGCCACGAACAGCGGCCTGCGGTCGGACAGGTTGGCCGGCCACCACACCGACCGGTCCGCCTCGACCACGCCCCGCAGGTCGGCCGCCGGCCGGCCGGGGATCAGGAGGTCCCACGAGCACCGGCCGCACCCGCAGGTGCCGAACGTCCTCGCGCCGCCGGGCGGCACCTCGACCCGTCGCGCGCCCCGGTTGCGGGCCACCGGTCCCTGCACCGTCACTCCAGCCACCGCACTCCCCCAGGACTTCCCCCCGATGAGCCGATGGACAGCCACCGGCGGTCTCAGCCAGTCAACAGTCGCGCCGGCGCGCGAATACCGGAATGGGCACAAGTACCCACTGCCCGGCGCGGGAGGCGGCCCTGGGGGTCGTGGACCGGCCACCCGGCGCGCGGAGGCAGCACGTCGGCCCGAATCCGCTGTGGTGACAGCTCCTCCGGCCACCCGGCGCGCGGGAGGCGGCCGTTCCGGGACGGCCCGGGTTACCCGGACGGCCGCCGCGCCGCAGACTGGCCGCGAGCCGCCGCCCGGTCGGGGCGGTTCGCGGACCTGGTCGCCGTGCTGCCGGCGACCCGCGAGTCCGGCGCGGTGCGCCGCCGTCGTGCCCGACGCCCCACCCGTCCACCTCGTGCGGGTGCCGGTCGCCGCGCGGGCGCGGTCGACCCGGTGGCCACCGCGCCGGACCTCCATCAGCGGCACCTGCCGGGGCGGGTCACCAGCCGGCCGTCGCGGACGTGTCGGCGAGCAGGCCGAGCGACTGGGCGCGCAGCACGGTCGACAGCCGGTCGGCGGTGCCCAGCTTGCGGTACAGGTGTTGCAGGTGGCGGTGGACGGTGCGCGGCGAGATGTCCATCCGGCGGGCGATGGCGTCGGCCGTCAGGCCCTGCGCCAGCACCTCCAGGACGGTGTGCTCGCGGTCGGTCAGGCCGTGGTCGGCGACCGGGGCCCAGCTCCCGGCCACGCGGTCGAACAGGCCCGGCTCGCAGCCGTCGAGCAGGTCCCGCGCCCGGTCGCGCTCCGCGCGCGCCGGGCGGACGCACCCGGCCAGGTGGTGCAGCGCCGAGGCCATCAGCCGGGCCCGGCCCGCGTGCACCCGGTTGCCGACCCGCTCGAACAGCTCGGCGGCCCGCTGCGCCTCGGTGGCGGCGGCGGCCGGGTCGGTGTGCCGCAGCGCGCCGACCTGGGCGAGGTGGGCGTACCCCCGGCGCAGGCCGGCGGGCAGCGCGCGGGCCAGGTCACCGGCCCGCTCCGCCCAGCGCACGGCGTCCGGCACGCGCCGGCGCGCCCCCTCGGCGAGGGCCACCAGGCTGCACCACTCGACGGCGGCCAGCGGGTCGGCGGGCGGCACGTCGACCGCGAGCAGGTGCGCCACGCACCGGTCGGGGTCGTCGGCGTGCAGGTGGGCCAGCGCCAGCGCCACGTGCGCGCGGCTCTCGACGCCCTCGACCACCGCCTGCCCGGCGTGCCGCAGGGCCTCGTCGGACCGGCCGCGCCACACCGCGATCCGCGCCCGCCCGGCCAGCG
The DNA here is from genome assembly GCF_040655415.1 of Actinosynnema sp. NPDC050436. Classification (NCBI taxonomy): domain Bacteria; kingdom Bacillati; phylum Actinomycetota; class Actinomycetes; order Pseudonocardiales; family Pseudonocardiaceae; genus Actinosynnema; species Actinosynnema sp. NPDC050436. The sequence goes on from NZ_JBFAJV010000008.1 coordinate 124,093, forward strand.
GCAGGCACCGGGACGTGCCGGCCAGCGCGGCGGCCTCGGCGGCGTCGGCGAAGCACTCGTCGGCCTCGGCCAGCCGGCCCAGCCGCTCCAGCGCCTCGCCCCGGGTCAGCCACAGCTGCGGCAGCAGGTCGCCCCGGTCGGTGGCGCGGGCCAGGCCGATCGCCCGGTCCGCGTGCCGGACGGCGTCGGGCGGGCGTTCCAGGGCGGCCTCCGCGCGGGCCAACCACAGCAGGGCCTCCGGCGGGCAGTCGCGCAGCCGGTCGGCGAGCGCGGCGGCCTCGTCCAGCAGGGCCGGGTCGTGCGGCGGTTTGCGCAGCCGCACGCCCAGCGCCAGCGCCAGCACCGCGTCGTCCCCGGCCGCGCGGGCGGCGGCGAGCACCTCGTCCGCGCGCCGGGCGCTCACCGCCGGGTCGGCGGCCAGGCCCAGTTCCAGCAGCAGCCGGCCGCGCCGCCCGCCGGGGTCCGGGAGCAGCCGGCGCAGCAGGTCGGCGGCGGCGGTGTGCCGGCCGCACGCGCGTTGCGCCAGCGCGCCGCGCAGCGCGACCTCCGCCCGGTCGGCCGGGCGGCCCGCCAGCACGGCCAGCACGGCGCGCAGGTGCTCGTCGGGGCGGCCGGCGGCGCGGGCGGCGGTCGCCAGCCGGCGCAGCAGCCGCAGCCGGGACGCGCCGCCGGCGCGGGGCGACAGGCGCAGCGCCTCGGCCAGCCAGTGGGCGGCGATGGCCGGCGCGATGCCGACCGCCTCGTCGGCGGCGCGCACCAGCTCGGTCACGGCGGCCTGGTCGCCGACGCGGGCGGCGCGCGCCACCTGGTGGGCCCGGAGCGCGACGGGCACGCCCTCGTCCCGCAGCGCCTGCGCGGCGCGGGCGTGCGCGCAGCGCCGCCACTCGGCGTCGGCGGACGCGTAGACGGCGTCCCGCAGGCGGGTCGCGCGGTAGTGCAGCGCGCTGCCCTCGCCGCCCAGCACCCCTCGGGACGCCAGCCGGACCAGCGCGGCGCGGGTCTCGTGCAGCGTGGTGCCGGCCACGGCGGCGACCAGGCGCGGTTCGGCGTCGCCGAGCACGGCCACCGCCTGCGCGACCCGCAGGTCCCTCGGCTCGACCGGCGCGGTGTCCCCACCTGCCCCCACCACGCCGCCTCCCACCGCCCCGCCGGCCCCCGCAGCCCCGCCTGTCTCGACGCCGACCTCCGCAGTGCTGCCCCCGGCAGCACCGGCCACCGCACCGCCGGCCATCGCAGCGCTGCGCCCCACCACGCCGCCCTCCACCACGCCGAGTTCCGCCGCATCGGTCCTCACCCCGCCGGCAGACCGTTCGACTGCGGGCGGGTCGGCGAGGTCGATCCCCTCGGCGTCGGCGAACCCGTCCGGGCAGGCACCCGGCGGGTGGGCGGCGACCACCGCGAGGCCGGCCCGGGGCGGGTGGCGCAGGAGGTGGCCGAGCAGCTCCAGCGAGCCGGCGTCGGCCAGGTGCGCGTCGTCCAGCAGCACCACCAGACCCGCCGGGCGGGCCACCGACTCGACCAGCTCGCCCACGGTCCGGTAGACGCGGTGGCGCTCGGCGGAGGGCGGCGCGGACCGGCCCGGGGCCAGCAGCGAGTCGAAGACCGCGCGCAGCAGCACGAGCGCGGTGCGCGCGGTCGGGGTCGGCACGTCGGCGGGGTGGCCCAGCGAGTCCCGCAGCGCGCCGAAGGGCACCACCCGGCCGGTGTCCGTGCCCCGGGCGGAGAGCACCGGCAGCCCGCCCCGGCGGCGGGCCCGCGCGAGTTCGGCGAGCAGCCGCGTCTTGCCCGCGCCGGCCCCTCCGGCGACGCGCACCCGTCGCGGCCCACCCGGGCCGGGCAGGTCCGCGAGCCGGCCCAGCGCGTCCCGCACCCCGACCGGTTCCCCAGTGGTCATGGCTCGCCTCCACCGACAAGGAGGGGGCCCGGCCGGCCGGGGATACGGCAGCCGGCCAAAAGGTCGCCGAGCGGCGAGCCGACCCGACGGCGCGGTTATTGCCTGGACGACGACCGGCGGGCTTCGGAGAATGATCGGCGACCACGAGGGGGGTCGACCGGTCGTGCGCGACCGCCTCGCCCGGCCGAGCGAGGAGGACCGGGACGTGCGCCCACCCGGAACGGACCGTCCGGCATGAGCGCGGTCCTCGCGCCGCTGCGCACCCCGGCGTTCCGACGGCTGGTGGCCGGGCGCGGCTGCGCCGAGCTGGCGAACGCGATCGCGCCCGTGGCGCTGGCGTTCGCCGTGCTGGACCTGACCGGCAGCCTGGTCGACCTCGGCCTGGTGGTGGGCGCGCGGTCGGCGGCGGTCGTGGTGCTGGTGCTGTTCGGCGGGATGCTCGCCGACCGCCTGCCGCGCTCGGTGCTCCTCCAGGGCACGGCGCTGGTCGCGGCGGTCACCGAGGCGGTGACGGCGGCGGCCGTGCTGGGCGGCTTCGCGTCCGTGCCGCTGCTGGTCGCGCTCAGCGTGGTGAACGGGATGGCGGCGGCGGTGTCGCTGCCGGCCGCCGCCGCGCTGACCCCGCAGACCGTGGCGCCGGACCTGCTCGCCCAGGCCAACGCGCTGGCCCGGATCGGCGTGAACACCGGCCGGTTCACCGGTGCGGCGGTCGGCGGCCTGCTGGTCGGCGTGTTGGGGCCCGGCTGGGCGATGGTGGTCGACGCGGCGGTGTTCCTGGCGGCGGTCTTCGCCTACCGGCTGGTGCGGGTCGGCCGCGCGCCCCGGCCCGAGCGCGCGGGCGTGCTGCGCGACCTCGCCGACGGGTGGCGCGAGTTCACCGAGCACACCTGGGTGTGGGTGGTGGTGCTCCAGTTCATGGTGGTCAACGCCGTGCTGGCGGGCGCGCTGCTGGTGCTGGGGCCGGCCGTGGCCGACCAGACGGTCGGGCGCACCGCGTGGGGGTTCGCGATCGCCGCGCAGACGTTGGGTGCGCTGGTCGGCGGGGTGCTGGTGGCGCACTGGCGACCGCGCCGGGCGCTGGCGGTCGGCGTGGCGGCGATCCTGCTGGAGGCGGTGCCACTGGTGGTGCTGGCCGAACTGCCGCTGGTCGTCCCGCTGGTGGCGGCGCTGTTCCTGGTGGGCGCCTCGACGGAGGTGTTCGTCGTGGCGTGGGACGTGTCGTTGCAGGAGAACGTCGCCGAGCAGAAGCTCGCCCGGGTCTACTCCTACGACATGCTCGGGTCGTTCATCGCCCTGCCGCTCGGCGAGGTCGCGGCCGGGCCGCTGGCCACGCGGTTCGGCGTGGAGCCGACGCTGCTGGCCGGCGCGGCGGTGCTCGTCGCGGCCACCTGCCTGGCGCTGTGCAGCCGCGAGGTGCGGCGGCTGACCCGGCGCGACCCCACCGCAGCGGCGGCACCGGGCAGCCCACCGTAGCTGTCTACAGTGGACTGATGCGCAATTCCCGGTGACGGGTGGGGGAACTCCGCGAGAACGGAGGCGTCGACCCGTGCCCGGCGTGACGGGTCGACGCCTCCCCGTCACGCCAGGGTGGGCAGCACCTCGGCGGCGATCGTGTCGAGCAGGCCCTCGTCCCCGGCGAACACACCGGACTCGCGGGGCCACGGCGCGGCCACGTCGGTGAAGCCCAACTCCTCGGCGCGGCCCAGGAAATCGCGGTAGCACTCGACGCTCGACAGCGAGAAGACCGGCGCGGCGTCGGTCTGGAGGAACCGCCGCACGCCCGCGCGGTCCCGGCCGGACTCCGCCAGCGCGTCGTCCAGCCGCGCGGACAGCTCCGCCACCGAGGCCCACCACGACTCCAGCGAGTCCTGCGACGTGCCGGTGGTGATCCAGCCCTGGCCGTGCCGGGCGACCAGGCGCAGCGCCTTGGGCCCGTTGGCGGCCAGCACGAACGGGATGCGGGGCCGCTGCACGCACCCCGGCAGGTTCCGCGCCCCGGATGCCCGGTAGTACTCACCCGTCCAGGTGACATCGTCCCGGGTGAGCAGGGCATCCAGCAGTTCCACGAACTCCGCGTAACGGCGGGCCGGGCTGGCGGCGGCGTTGGTCCCGCCGAACACCTCCGTGTCGTAGCCCCGCATCCCGCCCGCGCCGACGCCGAGCGTGAAGCGCCCGTCCGACACGTCGTCCAGCGCGATCAGCTCGCGCGCGAACGGCACCGGGTGGCGGAAGTTGGGCGAGGCGACCAGCATCCCCAGCTCGATCCGCGTCGTCGCCGCCGCTGCCAGCGCCAACGTGGGCACCGAGGCGTACCAGGGACCGTCCACGAGGGTGCGCCAGCCCACGTGGTCGAAGGTCCACGCGTGGTGGAAACCGTAGCGCTCCAAGGCTTGCCAGCGCGGCCGGGCCTCGGCCCAGCGGTACTCCGGGAGGATGGTGATCCCGACCTTCACCCGCACCACTCCAATCAGTCGTCCTGTTCGATCGAACAGAGCCGGTGTTCGTCAGTCAAGGCGATTACCGTCTGTGAGTCCCCCCACTTCGGGTGTCGATCACGCGGCACGCCCGGGAACCCCAGGTAGAGTGGCAAATCGGCGATTTCGCGGCACGCGGTCGCCGTGGCTGCCTGGCCGGTACCGACCGGGTGCGGAGCAGCTCCCCCACCCCCGCGGAGGACGAAAGTGCGTCTGCCCTCAGCCGGTGCCCGCCGGTGACCATCGCCCACGACCACACCCTCGCCCCTGCGCTGTTCCGCGCCCGCGCCGCCACGCCGGAGCGCACCCTGCTCGACGTGCTCACCGAGACCGCGCGCAAGTACCCCGACGCGCCGGCGGTCGACGACGGCACGACTTCGCTGACCTACAACGAACTCCTCGCCGAGGTCGACACCACCCGCCGGGAGCTGGCCGACCTCGGCGTCGGCGTCGGCGACCGGGTCGGCGTCCGCGTGCCGTCCGGCACCGCCGACCTCTACGTGTCGATCCTCGCCGTGCTCGCCGCCGGCGCGGCCTACGTGCCGGTCGACGCCGAGGACCCGGACGAGCGCGCCGAACTGGTGTTCACCGAGGCGGACGCCTGCGCCGTGCTGACCGCCGGCCGCGCGATCGTGCCGAGGTCCGCCCCGCTGGGCATGGTCGGCGAACCCGGCCTGGACGACGACGCCTGGATCATCTTCACCTCCGGCTCCACCGGCAAGCCCAAGGGCGTCGCGGTGTCGCACCGCTCCGCCGCCGCGTTCGTGGACGCCGAAGCGCGCCTGTTCCTCGTGGACGACCCGATCGGCCCGGACGACCGGGTCCTGGCGGGCCTGTCCGTCGCGTTCGACGCCTCCTGCGAGGAGATGTGGCTGGCGTGGCGCAACGGCGCGTGCCTGGTGGCCGCGCCGCGCGCGCTGGTGCGCACCGGCATGGACCTCGGGCCGTGGCTGGTGGAGCAGGAGATCACCGTCGTGTCCACGGTGCCGACGCTGGCCGCGCTGTGGCCGGTGGAGGCGCTGGACGACGTGCGGCTGCTGATCTTCGGCGGCGAGGCGTGCCCGCCGGAGCTGGCCGAGCGGCTGGCGGTCGAGGGCCGCGAGGTGTGGAACACCTACGGGCCCACCGAGGCCACGGTCGTCGCCTGCGGGGCGCCGCTGACCGGCGTCGGCCCGGTGCGCATCGGCCTGCCGCTGGACGGCTGGGAGCTGGCCGTGGTCGACGGCGACGGCCGGGTCGTGCCGATGGGCGGCACCGGCGAGCTGGTGATCGGCGGCGTCGGCCTGGCCCGCTACCTGGACCCGGTCAAGGACGCCGAGAAGTTCGCGCCGCTGCCCGCGCTGGGCTGGGCCCGCGCCTACCGCAGCGGCGACCTGGTCAAGGCCGAGCCCGAGGGCCTGCTGTTCCTGGGCCGCGCCGACGAGCAGGTCAAGCTGGGCGGCCGGCGCATCGAGCTGGGCGAGGTCGACGCGGCGCTCCAGGCCCTGCCCGGCGTGGCCGGCGCGGCGGCGGCCGTGCGCACCACCAAGGGCGGCAACCAGGTCCTGGTCGGCTACCTGGTGGCCGGCGACGGCTTCGACCACGCCGACGCGGTGTCCCGGCTGCGGGCCGCGCTGCCCGCCGCGCTGGTGCCGCTGGTCGCGGTGGTGGACACGCTGCCCACCCGCACCTCCGGCAAGGTCGACCGCAACGCCCTGCCGTGGCCGCTGCCCGCGCTCGACACCGAGGCGGAGTCGCACCTCCAGGGGACCGAGGCGTGGCTGGCCGAGCAGTGGGCCGGCGTCCTGGGCTCGCGGGTCTCCAGCCCCGACGCCGACTTCTTCGCCAGCGGCGGCGGCAGCCTCGCCGCCGCGCAGCTGATGTCGTTGGTGCGCACCAAGTTCGCCGGGGTGTCGGTCAGCGACGTCTACCAGCACCCGACGCTGCGGGCGTTCGCGTCGCGGTTGGACGAGCTGGCCGCGCACGACGCGCCGGTCCGCGAGGTCGCGCCGACCCCGCGCCGGGCGACCCTGGTGCAGGCGCTGCTCACCGTGCCGCTGATGACCGTCGCCGGTCTGCGGTGGACGGTCGCGCTCGCCGCGATCGGCAACGTGCTGGGCCTGGTGTCGGTGTCGTGGTGGCTGGTCGGGGCCGGGTGGCTGCTGTTCGTCAGCCCGCCCGGCAAGGTCGCCGTCGCGGCGGGCGGCGCGCGCCTGCTGCTGCGCGGCGTCAAACCGGGCACCTACCCGCGCGGCGGGAACGTGCACCTGCGGCTGTGGGCGGCCGAGAAGCTCGCCGAGCACAGCGGCGCGACCAACCTCGCCGGATCGTGGATCACCCACTACGCCCGCGCGCTGGGCGCCAAGGTCGGCCCCGACGTCGACCTGCACTCGCTGCCCCCGGTCACCGGGATGCTCAAGCTGGGCCGGGGCAGCGCGATCGAGCCCGAGGTGGACCTGTCCGGCACCTGGGTGGACGGCGACCGGGTGCGCATCGGCCGCATCCGGGTCGGCGCGGGTGCCACGGTCGGCGCGCGCAGCACGCTGTTCCCCGGCGCGCGGGTCGCCAAGCGGGCCGAGGTCGCGCCCGGTTCCGGCGTGACCGGCTCGGTGCCGACCGGCCAGCGGTGGTCGGGCGTGCCCGCGCAGCGCACCGGCAAGGCGTCGCGGCCCGGCCCGCGCCCGCCGCGCTCGCTGTGGTGGAAGAACGTGTACGGCGCGTCGACGTTCGCGCTGGGTCTGCTGCCCGCCGTGGCGGCGCTGCCCGCGCTGCTGCTGGTGGCGCGCGGCCCGTTCGCGGGCGCGGAGCTGACGGTGGGCGCGGCGCTGCTCGCGGTGCCGCTCGCCACCGTGGCGTGGCTGGGCGCGTACGCGCTGCTCGTGCTGGTGTCCGTGCGGCTGCTCGGGATCGGGCTGCGGGCGGGCGCGTACCCGGTGCACAGCCGGGTCGCCTGGCAGGCGTGGACCACCGAGCGGCTGATGAACATGGCGCGGGTGGCGCTGTTCCCGCTCTACGCCAGCCTGTTCACGCCGGTCTGGCTGCGGCTGCTCGGGATGCGGGTCGGGCGGGGCGTGGAAGCCTCGACCGTGCTCGCGCTGCCGAAGATGACCCGGATCGGCGACGGCGCGTTCCTCGCCGACGACACCATGGTCGCCTCCTACGAGCTGGGCGGCGGCTGGCTGCGGATCGCCTCCGCGCGGGTCGGCAAGCGGGCGTTCCTGGGCAACTCGGGGATGACCGCGCCCGGCCGCGAGGTGCCCAACCGGGGCCTGGTGGGCGTGCTGTCGGCCGCGCCCAAGCGCGCCAAGGCGGGCAGCTCGTACCTCGGGATGCCGCCGATGAAGCTGCCGCGCGCCGTCGCGGACGGCGACCAGAGCCGCACGTTCGACCCGCCCCGGCGGCTGGTCGTCGCGCGGGCGCTGGTGGAGCTGTGCCGGGTCGTGCCGGTGATGTGCCACGTGGCGCTGGTCGTGCTGGTGCTGTTCGCGCTGCGCGAGCTGGGCGCGTTCGCGCCGCTGCTGGCCGGCGTGGTGCTGCTGGCGGCCGGCCTGGTGGCGTGCGCGGTGGCGCTGGTGGCGAAGTGGGCGCTGATCGGGCGGTTCCGGCAGCGGGAGTACCCGCTGTGGAGCGCGTTCGTGTGGCGCAACGAGCTGGCGGACACCTTCGTGGAGGTGCTGGCCGTGCCGTGGCTGGTCGGCTCGGCGGGCGGCTCGCCGCTGATGAGGACGTGGCTGCGCACCCTCGGCGCGCGGATCGGCCGGGGCACCTGGGTCGAGTCGTACTGGTTCCCCGAGGCCGACCTCGTCCGGCTGGGCGACGGCGCGACGGTGAACCGGGGCTGCGTGGTGCAGACGCACCTGTTCCACGACCGGATCCTGCGCATGGACCAGGTGACGCTGGCGGCGGGCTCGACGCTCGGACCGCACGGCATCGTGCTGCCCGGCGCGACGGTCGGCGCGCACACGACCGTGGGGCCCGCCTCGCTGGTGATGCGCGGCGAGGAGGTCCCGGCGGGCAGCCGGTGGTTGGGCAACCCGATCTCCGCGTGGCGATGACGGCCTACCTCCCGCAGCACGGGGACCCCGCGTGCCGGGTCGAGCACTACGACCTCGAACTGGACTACAAGCCGCTCACCGGGCGGCTGGCTGCGCGCGCCCGGCTGTGGGTGCACGCCGAGGGCCCGATCGCGCTGGACCTCGGCCGGTTCACCATCGGCAAGGTCCTGGTGGACGGCAAGCCGACGCGCTACACGCACAGCAACGGCAAGCTGCGGCTGCGGCACCGGGGGCGGGGCCGCAGCGTGGTCGAGGTGCGGTACTCGGGCCTGCCGCAGCCGATCCGCACCCGGCACTGGGGCGACCTGGGCTGGGAGCAGCTCACCGACGGCGCGCTGGTGGCCGGCCAGCCCATCGGGGCGCCGTCGTGGTTCCCGTGCAACGACCTGGTGGGCGACAAGGCCACGTACCGGATCTCGGTGACCACCGCGTCGCCGTACACGGCGGTGGCCAACGGCGTGCTGGTCGACAGCCGGACGGGCGGCAGCACCACGACGCGGGTGTACGAGCAGGCCGAACCGATGGCGGCGTACCTGGCCTCGGTGCAGATCGGCCAGTACGAGCGGCTGCCCCTCGCGCTGGGCCAGGACGTGCTGGTGCCCGCCCGGCTGCGACGGGCGGCGGCGCACGACTTCGGCCGCCAGCCGCAGATGATCGCGCTGTTCGAGGAGCTGTTCGGGCCCTACCCGTTCCGGGAGTACCACGTCGTGGTGACCGACGACGAGCTGGAGGTCCCGGTCGAGGCGCAGGGCCTGTCGGTGTTCGGCGCGAACCACGTCGACGGCCGGCGCGGTTTCGAGCGGCTCGTGGCGCACGAGCTGGCGCACCAGTGGTTCGGCAACAGCGTCGGGCTGGCGGAGTGGCGCGACATCTGGCTCAACGAGGGCTTCGCCTGCTACGCCGAGTGGCTGTGGTCGGAGCACTCCGGGGGCGTGCCGGCGGCGGTGCACGCCGAGCGGACCCGCGCCCGGCTGGCCCGGCTGCCGCAGGACCTGCGGATCGGCGACCCGGGCGTGGCCGACATGTTCGACGACCGGGTGTACAAGCGCGGTGCGCTGACCCTGCACGCGTTGCGCGAGCGGTTGGGCGACCAGGCGTTCTTCACCGTGCTGCGGGACTGGACCCGCGACCACCGGCACGCCACGGCGACGACGGCGGACTTCGTGGCGCTGGCGCAGTGGCACAGCGTCGCGCCGCTCCAGCCGTTCTTCGACGCGTGGCTGAGCCAACCCCGCCTGCCCTGAACCCGCGCCGCGCCGCTCCGGGTCTGCCGAGGGTGTCGGCCTCGTGCGGCTTGGGCGCACGGCGGGAACCTCCGGCCGGAGGCGGGTGGGCCGGCCCCGGTGGCGCACCGCCGCCCCTGAAGTTCCCGGCCGCTCTGACAGTGGCCGTGGCAGCGTTCGGACTGGCGCGGCCCACCGCGTCGGCCACCACCTCCACCGGGCCCGCAGGCCGGCAGCTCGTCAAGGGAGGTGACGTGCGGGTGGCCGCTCGTAGACGGGGCGTTCCCACTTGGTCGTGGCCAGTTCGGCGCCGACGGGTTGCAGGAGCACCCTGGGCAACCCCTTTCTGGGCGCAGGGGCGCAGGACCGCGATGGCGGAGCCGTAGTGCCCGGTGTGCTCGCGGCCTTCGGCCAGGCACAGGTCCGGTGCGCCCGCCGGGCGGATCCGGGCCCACCCGCCCGCGCCGTCGTGGTGCGGCGGACGTCGGGTCGGGCTCGGCTGTCGGGGGTGGTGGCACCTGGTCGAGGTGCTGCCCACGGCCAGGCGTTCGCGGGCGCTCAACCACTCCCCCAGGTTCGCCCGTGGCCGCAGGCGCGCACGAACACCGCCGGCAGTTCCGGCCGGGGAAGCGTGCCACGACGCACCATGTCGGCGGTGGTGCTGCGGGGTAGTGCGGCACCCTGCTCCACGGCCTGTTCTTCCAATTGACGCAAGGTGCGGCCTGAACTCCGTTTGAGCGCGCGCAGCAGCGCGACGAACTCCGCCGCGTCCTGTGCTGATCCGGGACGGACGACCTCACGAGTCACAAAACCATCTTCTACGCCGTGCGGCACCGGGCATCGGCTGCCCGGAGTTTGTCCGCACTCCGTCCGGACCACTGGATCAGCCTCACCGGTACCGGTCCACCGGCCGGCCAGACCTCCGTCCGTTCGGGGAACTCGACGCGGAGTTCCCGGATCATCGGCGCGCGGCGGCGATTCCCGGCATCACGGCGAATGGCGGTGTGTCGTCAACACATCAGTTCTCCGGTCATTCGACGAGCAGCCGGAGTGGGTCCCCACGCAGAAGAACAACTCGGAGGTGAAGGAGAGCTGGGCAGGCCAGATCTACCCGGGTGACTCGTGCGTCTTCAACTACACGGGTGGTTCCGGCTCGTACCGGTCGGCGTGGAACGGCACCTTCTCCAGCCCGACGATCACGGCCTGATGATCACGGCTTGACGCTCCCCGCGCGGGCCGGGCTCGCGCGACGCCGGCGGTGCGACACCCCTGGTGGGCGGTGCCCGGCCGGCGCGGGCACCGTCCACGGTGGGCGGCGGCCGGTGGTCGGCCGCCGCCCACCCGGGTCAGCGGGTGGCCCCGGCGAGGGTCCAGCCGAGGTGCGCGGCGGCACTGGCACCGGTCGCCACGACGCTCGCGGTGACGTTGGTGATCGTGTCGCACCGCGAGTGGTAGCACGGGTCGTTGCCGCTGGTGATGCCCGAGACCGGGACGCCGATCTGGGCGAACGACGCGTGGTCGCTGCGCCCGGCGATGTTCACCCCCCGGGTCGGGATGCTCTTGCCCCGGAAGTAGGTCTCGAACTGCTGGCGCAGCCCGGCGTTGTCGGTGTAGACGCCCCACGTGGTGGTGTTCTTCGCGCCGACCATGTCGAAGTTCAGGTAGGTCTTGATCTTGCTGCGCTCGGCGGCGGGCAGCCGCGAGGCGTAGTACTTCGAGCCGATGAGCCCGAGCTCCTCCGCTCCCCACCAGCCGAACCGCATCCGCTTCTGCAGGGTGGGCTTGGTGCGGGCCAGGGTGAGCGCGGTCTCCAGCACGGCGGCCGACCCGGACGCGTTGTCGTTGAGGCCGGGCCCGGCGGTGACCGAGTCGAGGTGGGCGCCGAGGAAGACGACCTGGTTGGCGTCGCCCTGCGGCCACTCGGCGATGACGTTCCAGCCGGTGGCCCCGCCGTGGGTGAACTGCTGCAGGGTGGTCGTGAAGCCGGCCGCGTCCAGCTTGCCCTTCACGTAGTCCGCCGACGCCCGGTAGCCGGGCCGGCCGTGCGCCCGGTTGCCGCCGTTGGCGGTAGCGATGGACTGGAACTGCTGGAGGTGGACCTGCACGGCGTCGGCCGGGATGGCGGGCGGCGCGGCCAGGGTCGCCGGCGCGGCCGAGGACGGTGCTGCGAGCCCCGCTCCGACCAGCGCCGCGAGGGCGGCGGCCGACCCGAGGATCTTCGCTATTCGCATGTGCGCTCCTAAACAGGGAGGAGTTCGCGCTATGCGGCGGCGTCTCCGCACGCTACCGGCTCCCCGCACGAGCCCGAAACGTGCGTGCGGCGCAATACGGACATCCGGACAGGCCCGTCCGATCGTCGGGCGGGCCCGCGCCGCCCCCGTGGACGGCGCGGGCCCGGTCGGCGGACCGCTCAGGTGGTGACGGAACGCAGTGCGGGGTTGCGGGCCAGCAGGAGCACCGCCCCCAGCCCGAGCACCGCGACCACCGCGAAGAACCAGAACCCCCACGGGTCCGCGACACCTGCCGTGACCAGCGCACCGGTGATGAACGGGCCGACGATCGAGCCGATCCGGCCCACCGCCGAGGTGAAGCCCAGCGCGGTGCCCCGGGCCTCGGCCGGGAACGCCTGCGCCACGTACCCGTAGATCAGCACCTGCGCGGAGAACACGAACACGCCCGTCAGCAGCACCACCACGTTGAGCAGCAGCGCGTCGCCCACCCGCAGGCTCAGCGCCGCCAGCAGCACCGCCGACGCGCCGAACCAGATCACCGCGACCGGCTTCACGCCGTACCGGTCGGCGATCAGGCCCGCCGCGAGCAGGCCGAGCACCGCGCCCACGTTGAGCACCAGCAGCAGGGTGAGCGCCGTGGAGATCGGGTAGCCGGCGCCGCGCATGAGCTGCGGCAGCCAGGTGTTGAGCCCGTAGACCAGCAGCAGCCCCATGAACGACCCGACCCACACCGCCACGCTGGTCCGCCGGTAGCGCGGGCCGAGCAGGTCGCGCGGCGACATCCGCGCGGACCGCTCCCGGGCGGCCAGGAACGCGCTGGACTCCGGCAGCCGCCACCACATCAGCGGCACCACGAGCAGGCCCGCGACCCCGCCGCCGTAGAACAGCAGGTGCCAGTCGTCGCCGGCGGACAGCGCCAGCACCGACATCAGCACCGCTCCGACGTGGTATCCGGTCATCGTCATCGTGCTCGCGCTGGCCCGGCGGCGGGCCGGCAGGTTCTCCGCCATAACGGTCAGCGCGATCGGCATGCAAGCGCCCAGGCCGAGCCCCGCGACGAACCGCAGGGCCGCGAACACCCACACGCTCGGCGACAGCGGGATCACGAGCGTGAACAGCGAGAACAACAGGACCGAGCCGATCAGCAGCCTGCGGCGGCCGAACCGGTCGGTGAGCGGGCTCAGCCCGGCCGCGCCGAACGCGACACCGACCAGCGACAGGGTGGCCACGAGCGTCGCCCCGGCCGGCGTGAAGCCCAGGTGACCGGACTTCAGCAGGGTCGGGATGGTGGCCGCGAAGGCCACCAGGTCGTAGCCCTCCAGCAGGACGGTCAGCCAGCACAGCACCGCCGTCCAGGTCGAGCGGGTTCCAGACGTGGGCATCGCCGAGCTCCTTCCGCCGGCTGACGGGTCAGCCGGTCACTCCGGGGAGGTGGGGAACGTGTCGACCTGGATCAGCCGCAGGCCGGGGACCTTGAGCTGGGCCCGCAGCTCCTCCACGCCGGTGACGGCGGTGGCGGGGACGCCGTAGCCCTCGGCGATCCGGGTGAAGTCCAGACCGGGGATTTCCGTGCCGGGCACGTCCGGCGTGCCCAGCAGCTGCCCGAACCAGCGCAGCGCGCCGTAGGTCCCGTTGCGCAGGATGACGAACTTGACCGGCACGCCGTAGTGCGCGGCGGTCCACAGCGCGGTGATGCCGTAGTTCGCGGAGCCGTCGCCGACGACCGCCACCACCGGCCGGTCCGGGCGGCCCATCGCCACGCCGACGGCGGCGGGCAGGCCGAACCCGAGCCCGCCGGAGGCCGGGAAGTAGTACGAGCCGCCCCGGCGCAGGTCCATCTGCCGCCACCAGGCGGAGTTGGTGGAGGTCGACTCCACCACGTACGCGGTGTCCTCCGGCTGGGTGTCGCGCAGCGCCGCGAACACCTGCTCCGGGTGCAGCGCGCTCGGCGCGGTGGCGGGTTCGGGGTCGGGCCGGAACGAGCGGGCGGTCGGCTTGGCGGAGGTCCGCGCGAGCAGCGCCTCGACGACCACGCCGGGGTCGGCGACCAGCGCCTCCCCCATCGGTGCGCGGGCCGCCGCGCCCGGGTCGTCGGTGACCTGGACCAGCCGGCTGCCCGGCGGCAGGTAGGGGCCCGGCACGTGCTGGTGGTAGCGGAACACCGGGGCGCCCAGCACCAGGACCAGGTCGTGGCCGGCCAGCGCGTCGGACACGGCGGCGATGCCGGCGGGCAGCACGCCCCGGAACAGCTCGTGCCGGTTGGGGAACGGCAGCCGGTAGGGCGACGGCGCGACCCAGGTCGGCAGCGACCGGTGCTCGGCCAGCGCCACCACCCGGTCGAACAGGCCGGCCGCGTCGATCTCGCCGCCCAGCACGAGCGCCGGGTTGCGCGCGGCCTCGAACCGCGCGACCAGGTCTGCGAGCTGGTGGTCCGAGGGGTGGGTGCCGCGCCGCACGGTCCGGTCGAGGGTGACCGCCGCGCTGTCGTCCAGCTCGCGGCCCCAGTCGTCGTAGGGCACGGACAGGTAGGTGGGCCGGCGGTGCAGCTCCGCCTCGAACACCGCCTGGGCGACCGAGCGCGGCACGTCGCCGGCGGTGGCGGGCTCGCCGGACCAGGCGACCAGCGGGCGCATGAGCTGCGGCGCGTCGACGTTGGCCAGCATCGCCTCCAGGCCGATGGCCGACCGGACCTGCTGGCCCGCCGTGAGCACCAGCGGCGAGCGCGAGTAGACGGCGTTGGTCAGCGCGCCCATGGCGTTGCCGGACCCGGCCGCCGCGTGCAGGTTGACCAGCACCGGGCGGCCGGTGGCCTGCGCGTAGCCGTCGGCCATGCCGACGACGGCGCCCTCGTGCAGGCCCAGCACGTAGCGGAACGAGTCGGGCAGGTCGGCCAGGAACGGCAGCTCGTTCGAGCCGGGGTTGCCGAAGATGGTGGTGAGACCGCGACGTTCGAGGAACTCGTGGACGATGCGGCGGACGGTCGGCACGGGGGTCCTCCTCGGTCAGGGGTCTGGTGAGCCCCGGGTGTCCCGGACGGGTGTCCCAGACCATAGGAACACCGATGGACTGTGTTCCAATAAATGTTCGGCGACGGTGACATCGATGGGATCGATAGTGCGGGACTTCGACCTGAACCTGGTGCGCACGTTCGTGCTGCTCTACGAGACGCGCAGCGTCACCGCGACGGCCGAGGCGCTGCACGTGACCCAGCCGACGATCAGCTACAGCCTCCAGAAGCTGCGCCGCCGGTTCAGCGACGAGCTATTCCGCCGCGCGAAGGGCGGGCTGGTGCCGACGGCCACGGCGCGATCGCTCTACGAGCCGCTGCACGGGGCGTTGGCGAGCATCGAGGAGGCGGTGAGCGGCGCGTGGCCGTTCGACCCGGCGACCGCGCACGCCACGTTCACGCTCGCGCTGTCCGACCTGGGCGAGGTGGCGCTGCTCCCCCGGCTGGTCGCCGCGCTGCGCGCGCGGGCGCCGGGCGTGACGTTCACCGTCCGGCCGCTGGACGTGGTCAACGCGCCGGACCTGGTCGGTCGCGGCGAGGTCGACGCGTTCATCGCGTCACCGCTGTTCAGCACGCCCCGGGTGGCCCGGGTGCCGCTGTTCGCGGAGGGGTACGTGGCGATGGTCGCGCAGTCGCACCCGCGCCTGCGCGGCGAGCGGGCGACGGTGGCGGAGCTGGCCGGGGAGCGGCACCTCACGGTGTACGGGCCGACCGGGCACGAGGGGCCGCGCCGGGCGCTGGAGGCCCACGGGCTGCACGACCGGGTGGTGGTGGAGACGACCAGGTTCACGTCGCTGCCGTACCTGGTGCAGGACGACGACCTGGTGGCGATGGTGCCCCGGCTGGTCGCGCGGGCGTTCGCCGCCGCGCACCGGGTCCGCCTGCTGGAGCTGCCGTTCGACATCGAACCGGCCCTGGTCTCGATCTACGCCCGCCACGCCCACGCCCGCAGCCCGGCGCAGTCCTGGCTGGTCGACTTCATGGCCCGCGCGCTGACCGACGACCCCGAAGCCCGACCCGCCGGCCCGCCACCCGGCCGCCCGCAACCGCCGGACGGCGGATAGAACGTCCTAAGTGGACAGGCGGATGCCGTGCTCGGCGTAGCAGCGCACCAGGGTGAGCGCCTCGCCCCAGCCGGTGGAGCACTCGGCGAAGCGGCGCAGGCCCGTCTCGGTCTGCGGCAGGCCGGTCTCCACCACCTGCAACCACGTGCCGTCCCCGTGCGGCGTGGTGGTGAAGGTGACCAGCGACGGCGGCGCCCCCCAGGTGAACGCGAACCTCTCCCCCGGTTCGCAGGCCACGACCTCGCCCTCGTCGGTCACGTCCGAGCCGTCGTCGGTCCAGCCCTTCCACACCAGGTGCACCGGGCTGCCGACCTCGGGGTCGAACGAGGAACCGTCGGTGAACCACCGGTCCCACGCCGCGCCGCTGCTGACCAACTCGAACACCACCGCCGGTGCGGCGCGGACCAGGGTCGAGTGCAGGATCTCCGGCACGCGCACGGCGGCCTCCCCGACGCGGACCGCTGCCTCGGCACTGCTCATCGTCCGTCCTCCCCCATCCGGCACGCGGTGTTCCCCCGGCCGGCGGCTGCTCGACCGCGCCCCGCGCCCGCGCGTGGACCGGTCGGTCCACGGTCCCAGAACCCACCGGCGGGGCGACAGTGCGCCGGCCACGCGAACCGTCGTGAAAAGAACACGTAGTGGCCGTGCTCGGCACACTGGTTGGCCGGTGGCGGCGGGCAGAACACTGCACCGCGACGCAGTCCCCGCAACAGGTCTTCGACCCCGGAGGTGCACCGTGAACCACACCAGCAGACAGCTCCTGATCAGGCTCGCCGAACTCGGCGTCGGCCCCGGCGACGCTTCGGTGTTGCGCATCGACACCTACGACCACCGCTCCGACCGCGCGGACGCCGCGCTGCGACCGACGGTCTGCGCCAGCAGCGCCGCGCCCGCCCCCCGGTGACGCCGGTCGCCGGGGGTCCGCGCCGGTACCTCGGGTTCAAGCGCCACCTGCGGGCGGAGGCGGCCGGGCCGGGGCGGGCGTACCTGTTCTCGGAGCACGACGTCACCGTCCTGGAGGGACCGCACGCCCCCGCGCTGGCCGCGCTGCTGGACGGCCGGCGCGACCTGGGCGACGTGCTGGCCGCCGTGCCGGGCGACGCCTCGGGCGTGGCCGCCGCGCTGCTGCGGCTCAGCGACGAGGGCCTGTTGACGGCGCACGCCCCTGGTGCGGACCTCCCGGCGACCGCCTACTGGGACGCCGCCGGCGTCGACCGGCCGGCCGCGCCGGGCCGGGTGCGGGTCGTCGCGCTCGGCGGGCTCGACCCGGCCCCGACCGCCGAGGCGTTGCGCGGCAGCGGTTTCGACGTCGTGCCGGACGGCCCGGCGGCGCTGACGGCGGTGCTGTGCGCGGACTACCTGGACCCGGCGCTGGCGCGCGTGGACGCGGAGCACCGGGCGAGCGGCACGCCGTGGCTGCCGGTCAAGCCGGTCGGCGCGACGGTGTGGGTGGGCCCGGTGTTCCCGTCCGACGGCCCCGGCTGCTGGCACTGCCTGGCCGCCCGGCTGTGGCGGCACCGCAGGGCCGAGGCGTGCGCCCAGGACGCGTTGGGCCGCACCGGTCCCGCGCCCACGCCGCCGTGCTCGCTGCCGCCGCTGGTGGCCGCATCGGTCAACGTCGCCGCGCTCCAGGTCGCCCAGTGGCTGGCCGGCCACCGCCACGACGGGCAGCGCGCGGTGTGGACGATGGACAGCCTGACCCTGCGCACCGAGCACCACGAGCTGCGCCCCGACCCGCAGTGCCCGTCCTGCGGCACGCCGGGCCTGGTGCGCGAGCGGGCGTGGCGGCCGGTGCGGCTGCGGCCGTGCGGGAAGGCGCCCGGCGGCGACCGCGCGCTGTCGCCCGGCGAGGTGCTGGCGCGGCACGGCCACCTGGTCGGCCCGGTCACCGGGATCGTGAAGCAGGTCGTGCCGGACGGCCCGGAGTTCTTCAACTGCTACCGCTCCGGCCCCAACGTGGCCGCCTCGGTCACCGACCTGGACGGCCTGCGCTCCGCGCTGCGCGCGCACAACGGCGGCAAGGGCGTGACCCCGCTGCACGCCGAGGCGGGCGCGCTGTGCGAGGCGGCCGAACGGCACTCGGCGCTGTTCCACGGCGACGAGGAGCGCGTCCGGGGCACGTTGCGCGGCCTGGGCGAGGTCGCCCTGCACCCGCAGGAGCTGCTGCTGCACGACCCGCGCCAGTTCGCCGACCGGGACCGCTGGAACGCCGCGCACGCGCCGTTCCAGCACGTGGTCGCGCCGTTCGACCCGGACGTCGAGCTGGACTGGACCCCGGTGTGGTCGCTGACCTCGGGCCGGCACCGGCTGGTGCCGACCGCGATGCTCTACTTCGGCGTGCCCACCGGGCCGGAGGGTGCGAGCCTGCGCGCCGACTCCAACGGCAACGCGGCGGGCGGCAGCCTCGAAGACGCGGTGCTGCAGGGCTTGTGCGAGCTGGTCGAGCGGGACGCGGTGGCCATCTGGTGGTACAACCGGCTGCGCGTGGCCGGGCTGGACCTCGACGCGTTCGCCGACCCGTGGGTGGACGAGTCGCGTGCCCGGCACGCCGCGCTGGGGCGGTGCGTGTGGGTGCTCGACGTGACGTCGGACCTCGGCGTGCCGGTGTTCGCGGCGCTGTCGGCCCGCGCGGACACCGGGGGCCGGGTGGTGCTCGGCCTGGGTGCGCACCTGGACGCGCGGACCGCGCTGCGCCGCGCGGTGGCCGAGCTGAACCAGATGATGCCCGCCGTGCTGGCCGACGCCGACCCGACCGCCGACGACCCGGACCTGGCGCTGTGGTGGCGGACCGCGACCGCCGCCGCCCTGCCGCACCTGCGCCCCGCGCCGGAGGCGGTCGCGCGCCGTCCGGGCGACTTCCCGCCCGCGCCGGAGCAGGACCTGTCGGCCGACGTCGCGCTGGTGCGCGGGCGGGTCGAGGCCGCCGGGGTGGAGGTGCTGGTGCTGGACCAGACGCGGCCGGACGTGGGCGTGCCGGTGGTGAAGGTGCTCGCGCCGGGCCTGCGGCACTTCTGGGCGCGGTTCGCGCCCGGCCGGCTGTTCGACGTGCCGGTGGCGCTCGGCCGGGTGGAGCGCCCCACGCCCTACGACCGGCTCAACCCGGTCCCGGTGTTCCTCTGACGGTCGCGGGGGCGTGACGTGCCGAAGAGGTGGGGTGACGGGGTCCTGTCGCTGGTGCGGCTGTGGTCGTTCCAGGAGGACGTGCTGCTGGAGCTGGACTCCGAGCGGGGCACGGCCGTCGCGGTGTCCGACCGGGGCGAGACCGGGGTGGCCGTCGACCGAGCGGTCGGCGAGGCGCTGCGCCGGATGGTGCTGGGCCCGGTCTCGCCGGACAACGTGCTCCGACCCCGGCACCTGGGCGGCGAGCCGGAGTGGGCGCTGTTCGCCTCGGTGCTCGACCGGCTCTGCGACGTGGTGGTGCACTCGGCCGCCGGGCAGGACGGCCGGCCGCTGCTGTCGGCGGCACCGGTCGGCGCGCGCGCCCGGTTCGTGCTGCCGCTGCTCCAGCCGCGCGACCGGGTGCGGCTGTCCCGGTTCGCGGTGCTGCGCCCGTGCGGGGGCGAACTGCTGGTGGAGTCGCCGCTGGCCCCCTACCGGGTGCGGCTGCACCGGCACCTGGCGGTGCGCGTGGCCACCGCGCTGAGCGCCGCCACGACCGTGGTCGACCTGGCGACCGCGCTGCGGGTGACCAGGCCGGTGGTCACCGACCTGGTGGCCTACCTGGTGGCGGCCGGGGTGGTGCTGCGCGGCGACCGCGACCCGCCGGCCGGGCGGACGGGCTTCGCCGAGGACCACGACCCGGTGCTGGCCCGGTGGACCGGCCACGACCTGCACTTCCACACCGCGACCCGGCACGGGCGGGGCGACGGCCCGTCCGGCGCGGTCTACCCGCTCGCCGGCCGCACCCCGCCGCCGCCCGCGCTGCGCCCGCCCCGGCCCGGCCGCGCCGTGCCGCTGCCGCGCCCGGACCTGGCGGCGCGGGCCGCCACCGACCCGCCGCTGGTGGCGGTCGTCGAGGCGGAGCGCGGCGCGGGCCCGCCGGGCGTGCGCGCGCCGTCGTGCGCGGAGCTGGGCGAGCTGCTCTACCGCACGGCCCGCGTCCGGCGCACCACCCGCGCCCTGGTGGACGGCGTCCCGGCGCACGAGGTAGGCGACCGGCCGCACGTCGACTGGCTCGGCCTGTACGAGCTGGAGCTGTACCTGTGCGTGGACCGCTGCGACGGCCTGGCGCGCGGCCTCTACCACTACGACCCGGCCGGCCACGCCCTCACCGCGCTCGACGCCGACGACGAGGGCCTGGGCGAGCTGCTGGACGGCACGCGGGTCGCGGTGGGCGCGGACGACCGGCCGCCGGTGCTGATCACGGTCACGCTGCGCACCGACCGGTCGTCGTGGGTCTACCGGGACACCGGGTACGCGATGGCGCTGACCCACGTCGGCGCCCTGCAACAACTGCTGCACCTGACCGCGCGCGCGATGGGCCTGGGCCCGCTGGTGCCGCCGTTCGGGCCCGGTGACGTGGCCGACCGCGTGCTGGGCCTGGACTGGCGGGCGGAGACGGCGGTCGGCGAGTGCGCGGTGGGGTACCCGGCGGCGGCTGCTCCGGATGGCCGTCACGGCGTTTGACCTCGCAGGACGAGCCGCAGCGGGCGGTCGGCTGCCGGATACGATGTGCCCTCGCCCCGGGACGGGCGGATCAGCGTTGCTCACCGACCGGCGGGCCGGGGGACGGAGGCCGGGTGCGGGCCATCAGGGTCGGTCGGGGCGTGCGGCTCGCGCCCTGGCTGGCCGTGGCGGTGGTGTCGGCGGTGTTCCTCGGCTACGGCGTCGTCGGGCCCCTCCAGGTGCTGCTCACCGGACCTACGCCGGCGCAGCTCGCGCTGGCGGTGGGCTGCCTGGTGTCGCTGCTGGCGGTGCAGCTCGGCTGCTTCGGCCGGCACGACCGGGACCTGCGCTCGACGCCGGCCCTGCTGGCGCTGGCGGCGCAGGCGGTGCTGTCGTTCGCGCCGCTGCCGGTGTTCGCCCAGGCGTGGATCGGGATGCCCAGCTTCTTCCTCGGCAGCCTGCTGCTGGTGTGGCCGTCGGCGGCGGGCTGGGCGGCGTTCGCGGCGGGGCTCGGCGCGGTCACCGTCGTGCAGGGCCGGCTCAGCGACAACCTGCTGGACGTGGTCTACACGCCGCTGGGCGTCATGGTGTTCGCGCTGTCGGTCTACGGCATCACCCGGCTGTCCCGGCTGATCGGCCAGCTCGCCTCGACCCGCGCGGAGCTGGCCGGCGCGGTGGTGGCGCAGGAGCGGCTGCGGTTCGCCCGCGACCTGCACGACCTGCTGGGGCTGAGCTTGTCCGCGATCGCGTTCAAGACCGAGCTGGCGCTGCGCCTGCTGCGGGTCGATCCGGACCGGGCCGGGCAGGAGGTGGACGAGGTGCTGGGCGTGGCGCGGCGCGCGCTGGGCGACGTGCGGTCGGTCGCGGGCGGGTACGCGGCGCTGTCGCTGGAGCAGGAGTGCGACAACGCGTGCGCGGTGCTGCGGGCGGCGAACGTGGCGGTGCGGCTGGACCGCGCCGACGACGGGCTGCCCGAGGGGGTGCGGTCGGTGCTCGCCACCGTGCTGCGCGAGGCGGTGACCAACGTGCTGCGGCACAGCAGGGTCGAGCGGTGCTCGGTGTCGGTGTCCGTCCGCGACGGCCGGGCGTGGCTCGACGTGGTCAACGACGGCGTCCCCGACCGGCCCGCCGACGTGCCCGCCGACCGCGCCGGCAGCGGCATCGACAACCTGGCGCACCGGGTGGGCGCGCTCGGCGGCGGGCTGCGCGCCGGGCCGGACGGGCCGGGCCGGTTCCGGCTGTCCGCGCAGGTGCCCGTCCGGGCGGGTCGCGCCGACGAGCCGGAGCGGCGGACCGCCGGCCCGACCGAGGCGGGCGTGTCGGCGGTGGTCACCGCGCTGGTGCTGGTCGGGTACTTCGCCGCCGCCGTCGTGCACCTGCTCTACCTGACCGGGGACCCGCTGCTGCTGGCCGTCGGCATCGGCGGCGCGGCGGGCCTGCTCGCCGTGCAGTTGGTGTGCTTCACCCGGACCGACCCGCGTGCCCGGCCCCGGCTGGGCCGGGCCGTCCTGCTCGTGCAGGCGGCGCTGGTGTACCTGCCGCTGCCGGTGCTCGGCGCGGCGTGGGTGAGCCTGCCGGGCTTCCTGGCCGGGTCGGCGCTGCTGGTGCTGCGGCCGTGGGCGGCGTGGACGGCGTTCGCGGGCGTGGTGGTGAGCGTGGGCGTGGTGCAGGAGGTCTACGCCCACGACCACCTGGACGTGGTGTTCAACGTCGTGGCCGCGTTCGTCGGCGGCCTGGTGGTGTTCGGGCTGGGCACGCTGTCGCGGGTGGCTGCCGAGGTGCGGCGGACGCGGGACGGGCTGGTCGGCCTGGTGCTCACCGAGGAGCGGCTGCGGTTCGCCCGCGACCTGCACGACCTGCTGGGCCTGAGCCTGTCCGCGATCACCATGAAGAGCGAGCTGGTCCGCCGGCTGGTCGGGCCGGACCCGGAGCGCGCGGAGCACGAGCTGGCGACCGTGCTGGAGCTGGCCCGGCGGGCGCTGGCCGACGTCCGGTCGGTGGCGCGCGGCTACCGCGAGTTCCCGGTGGAGGAGGTCCAGTCGGCGTTGGCGTCGCTGGCCGCCACCGAGGTCGTGGCCGGCGTGGAGCGGGACCTGGGCGAGCTGCCGCTGCCGGTGCGCGGGGTGCTGGCGGCGATCGTGCACCACCGGGCGGCGCGGCTGCCGGAGGACGTGGGCTACCGGTGCCAGGTCGGCGTGGAGCACCGGGACGCGGGCGCCGTCGTCGCGGTCACCGACCGGCACGACGGCCTGGACGCCGGCCCCGGCCTGCGCGACCGGCTGGCGGAGCTGGGCGCGGACCTGGTGGTGCGACCGCTGGCGGCCGGCCGGACCCGCCTGACCGCCGTGATCGCGGACGTCCGCCGGCCGCGCTGGTGACCCCGGGTTGGACTCGACAGGCCGCGAGCCGGCCCGGCTACAGCCAGCCGGACTCCTTGGCGATGCGGATCGCGTCCACCCGGTTGCGCGCCTGGAACTTGGTGACGATCGTGGTGAGGTAGTTGCGCACGGTGCCGGCCGACAGGTAGAGCCGGGCGGCGATCTCGGTCGGGTTCGCGCCCGCCGCCGCCATCCGCAGCACCTCGATCTCGCGGCTGGTCAGCGGGCAGTCGGCGGTGTCCCACGCGGAGAGCGCGAGTTCGGCGTCCACCACCCGGCGGCCCTCCGCGACCCCGCGCACCGCGTTGGCCAGCCGGTCGGCGGGCGCGTCCTTGAGGATGAACCCGCTGACCTTGGCGGCCAGCGCGCGGCGCAGCGTGCCGGGGCGGTTGAGGCTGGTCAGGATGAGCGTGCGGCACTCGGGCAGGTGCTCGTGGATCTCCTCGGCGGCGGTCAGGCCGTCCTTGCCGGGCAGGTCGATGTCGATCACCGCCACGTCCACCCGGTGCTCCTGCGCGGCGGGCAGGATGGCGTCACCCGAGGCGACCTCGGCCACGACCTCGATGTCGGTTTCGAGGTTGAGCAGGGCGACGAGTGCGCCCCGGACCATGTGCATGTCCTCGGCGAGCAGGATGCGGATCACGGGTGACCTTTCGGGCGACGCTGTCCTTTCGTTGTACCACCCCTCGAATCCGCGCCTGTGCGCTGAACGGACCCCTGGACCGCGCACGGGCCCGTGAGCAGCACCATCCCGGCGCAACCAGTCGATCGGGTGACGGCGGCGGGCCGTCAGTCGCTCGACCGGGTGGCTGCGGCGGGCCGGCGGCCGACGCCGGCCGCGCGCCGGTACTCCCGGGGCGGGCAGCCGTACGCCTGGCGGAAGACCCTGCTGAAGTAGGAGGAGTCCGGCATCCCCCAGCGCGCGCCCACCACGCCGACCCCGGCGCAGTCGGCGATCAGGTCGCGCCGGCAGCGCTCCAGCCGCCGGTCGCGGATCCACCGCGCCACCGTCGTGCCCTCGCCCTCGAACAACCGGTGGAGCTGGCGGGTGGACACGTGGTTGGCCGCCGCGACCTGCACCGGGCTCAACTCCGGGTCCGACAGGTGGGCGTCGATGAACGCCTTGACGCGGTGCAACAACACGGGGCCGCTCATGACGCGCGGACGCAACGCGCGGAACCGCCCGCCGGGGATTCGTCCACAGATCTGCTTGGCATGAGGGAACTCCTTCGGTCTCGGTGCTCCCGAAGGTACGAACCGGCGACCGCGAGCGGACAGTCAACGCTCTCGGGCGAACTGGTACTTTTCGCGGGCTTCCCGGCGTCGTGCCGCAGTTGCCGACGATCCGGTCCAGCGCCATCCGGGAAGTCCACTGTGGACACCGGTCGGGGTGCGCGAGCGGGGGTCAGCGGGCCAGGAAGCCCCGGGCCGCCGCCGTGCCCGCCGCCACGTCCCAGCTCCGGCCCACGACCGCCGCGACCTGCTCCTCGGTGACGTCGGCGTCGGCCGCGACGAGGGCGGCGACCGCCGCCGGGTCCGCCACGCCGTCCGGCGCGTCACGGGTGAACTCCACGATCAGCTCGCGGCAGCGCAGGTCGTCGGCGGCGGGCAGGTTGAGCGAGTCGAAGCCGTCGTCCAGGTCGTACGCGGCACGCCGCCACGCGCCGTCCTCGAACCCGTACACGAAGCCGACCCACGAGCCCTGGGCCAGGGTCGGGCGGACCGGGCCCGCCCACCAGTCCGGCGCGCCCGCCAGCAGGTCGGTCTCGGGTTCCTCGAAGTACTGGGCGGAGGTCGCGTAGTAGGTCTCGGAGTACTCGTGGTCGTGGCCGAGCAGCACCGCGCGCTCCCCGATCAGGTGCAGGTCGGCCCAGTTGCCGCCGCCGTCGTCGTAGTGCCAGACCGGCCCGTCGGCGTGGCAGGTGTCGCCCCACCCGCGCGCCGCGCACACCGCGGCGAACGCCGCCCACCGCCCCCGCATCCGCCGGGGTTCGGGCAGTTCCACCTCGACCAGCGCCACCACGTTCCTCCTCAACCCCGTCCGACCCGCCGGCCAAGCGTAGACGGGTGGTTCAGACCTCGACGGGCAGCGGGTAGTCCGGCTGGCCGGGTCGACGCCGGGCGCGCCGGCGGCGTCCAGCGTGGTGTCGGAGTCGGCGGCGCGCAGCGCGAGCCGGGTGGTGCGGCTGACGTCCGGCCGGGTGTCGCGGACGTCGATCACCCCGGTCGGCCGGTCCTGGGCGTCGCTGCCCGCGACCGTGCTGGTCGACGACCTGGAGCGGGTCTCCCGCGCGCTGCGCGAGCTGCCGCCGGCGCTGGTCCGGCCGAGGGTCGAGGCGGAGGCGGTGCGGGTGGTCCGGATCGGCGAGGTCCGGCGGATCGGCTACGACCCCGGCGCGCAGCGGCTGGACGCGGAGGTGGTCGACGCGCCGGCCGCGACCGCCGAAGCCGCGCACCGGGGCGTGGACCACCTGCCGGACAGCACCCGCACCCGGCTGGCCGACGCGGCCACCGCCCTGCGCCGGACGGGGCTGACCACGGCGGCGCACCACCTCGACGCCCTCGCCGCCGCGCCCGACCCGGACACCCGGCCGGCCGCCCAGCTCCGCCTGCTCACCGCCGCCGAACTCCGCTGACCGCCACCCGACCACGCACCCGTCCACCGCCCACGGCGCCGCACGAACTCGGCCGCACGGCCCACAAGCAGGTCCGAACGGACCCGTGGGCAGCCCTCCGGAAGTCCGTGGAGCCGCAGAATTTCGGGCTGTGCAACGAGATCTAGACTTCCGGCCGTGCAGACCTCTCATCCCCGGGTGCCCGGCTACTCGGTCGTCGACGTGGTGGGCCGAGGAGGGTTCGGCGTCGTCTACCGGGCCGTGCAGGTCACCGTGGACCGCGAGGTCGCGGTCAAGGTGGACAGCCGGATGGTGCTGGACGAGGACGACCGGCGGCGGTTCCTGCGCGAGGCCCGTGCGGCGGGCCGGTTGTCCGGCCACCCGCACGTCGTGGACGTCTACGACGCCGGCGTGCTGGACGACGGACGCCCCTACCTGGTCATGGAACTGTGCACCGGCGGCTCGCTGTTCGACCGGCTCCAGCACGTCGGTCCGCTGAGCGTCGCGGAGGCGTGCGCGCTGGGCGTGAAGATCGCCGACGCGCTGGCCGCCGCGCACGAGGTCGGCGTTTTGCACCGCGACATCAAGCCGGCCAACATCCTGGTCAACCGGTACGGCATGTGCGGCCTGGCCGATTTCGGCCTCGCGGCGCTGGCCGAGCCCGGCCGCGAGTCGTCCGCCAGCCTCACCGCGCTCACCCCGTCGTACGCGGCCCCGGAGGCGTTCCGGCAGGAGCGGCCCACCGCGCAGGCGGACGTCTTCGCGCTGGCCGCCACCCTGCACGCGCTGATCACCGGCCGCCCGCCGAGGTTCCCCGCGAGCGGCACGCCGAGCCTGCCGGAGATCATCCGGATGCACGACCAGCCGGTCCCCGCGATCCCGGGCGTGCCCGAGCCGGTGATGGCGGTGCTGGTCAAGGCCCTGGCGACCGATCCCGCCCTTCGCCACGCCACGGCCACCGAGTTCCGCGACGCCCTCACCGCAGCCGCGACGCGGGAGACCGCCGACACCGTCCCGACCACCGCAGCCGTGCCGCAGGACGCACCACCGGCAGACGCAGCCTTGTCCGACGCAACCCCAGCGGACTCGACGCCGGACGCCGTCCGGGCCGAGGAGGCGGAGGCCGGATCAGCGGAGACGATGGGGGTCGCGCCGACCGACGTGGCCGGCCCGACCAAGGCGTTCGGCTTCGGGCCGCGCCGCGACGAGGAGCCCACGGCGGGCCGCGTGGTCGAGCCCGAGCCGCCCGCCGAACCCCCCGCCGCCATCACCGAGCTGGTCGAGCAGCACGAGCCGAAGCGGTGGAGGCACGACCTGGGGCGCGGGGCCGTGGCGGTCGCCGCCGTCGTCGTGCTCCTGGCGGCCGGCCTCACGTGGGTGGCGTTGAGCGGCCTGGACGGCGAGGTGCAGCAGGCCGGTGTGCTCGACGTGCCCAGCAGCCCGGACGCCGGCGACGGCGCGACAGACATCCTGTTCGTCGGCAGCGACAGCCGGACCGACACCAAGGGCAACGCGTTGCCGGACGACGTGCTGCGCCAGTTGCGCACCGAGCAGTCCCCCGGCTCGAACACCGACACGCTGCTGCTGATCCGCGTGCCCCACGACGGCAGCAAGGCCGTCGTCGCCTCGATCCCGCGCGACGTCCGCGTCGCGATGCCCGGCGGCGGGCAGGGGCCGGTGCGCGGGGTCTTCGACACCGCGCGCTCCGCGCCGGGCCGGGACGGCGACCTCGCCGGGCGCAAGGCGCTGGTCGGGGCCGTGCAGCAGCTCACGGGCGTGCGCGTGGACCGGTTCGCCGAACTCAACCTGTACGGCTTCTACCTGATCAGCCAGGAGATCGGCGGCGTCGAGGTGTGCCTGAACGGCCCGGTGCGCGACAGCGGGTCGGGCGCGGACTTCCCGGCGGGCCGGCAGTCGCTGGCCGGCGCGGACGCCCTGTCGTTCCTCCGCCAGCGGCACGGCCTGCCGCGCGGCGACCTCGACCACCTCGACCGCCAGCAGGTGTTCCTGGCGGCGCTGGTGGGCAAGGTGCTCTCGGCGGGGACCCTGACCAACCCCTCGGCGGTGACCGGCCTGGCGACGGCCCTGCAGAAGTCGATGGTGCTCGACGAGAGCTGGGACCTGCTCGAATTCGCTTCCCACCTGCGCGCCCTGACCGCGCGGGACGTCCGCTTCACCACGATCCCGGTCGGCACGCCGAGCGCGGCCGGGGACGGCGTCCTGCCCGTGGACGAGGAGCAGGTACGCCGGTTCGTCGCGGACCTGCTGACCAGTCCCCCGAAGGACGCCGAGCCCGCCACCGCTCCGACCGACACCCGCTGCGTCAACTGACCGCCCCAAGGCACCCGCTGCCACCCGAAAGAGGAGCGGCACGGGCTGCGGCGGGGCGGGGTCGGTGCTTGGCTGGGCGGGTGAGCCGACCTCGCCTGGCAGGTGCGTGATGTGCCGGCTGTTCGGGCTGTCCGCCGCGCCGCTGCGCGTGCACGCCGCGTTCTGGCTGCTGGAAGCGCCGGACAGCCTGGCCCGGCAGAGCAGGCGCGAGCCGGACGGCACCGGGCTCGGGTGGTTCGACGCCGACGGCACGCCGCACGTCGACAAGCAGCCGATCGCCGCCTACGAGGACGAGCGGTTCGCGCGCGACGCCCGTGAGCGCGAGTCCACGACGTTCCTCGCGCACGTCCGCTACGCCTCGACCGGCGGTGTCGAACCGCGCAACACTCACTCGTTCGAGCAGCACGGCCGGCTGTTCGCGCACAACGGCGTGGTCGGCGACCTGTCCCGGCTGGATGCCGAACTGGGCGACCACCGCGACCTGGTCGCGGGCGACACCGACTCGGAGCGGCTGTTCACGCTGATCACCAAGCACGCCGAGGCGCTCGGGGACGTCGGCGAGGGCATCGCCGCCGCCGCGCGCTGGGTCGCCGACGCGCTGCCGGTGTACGCGGTGAACCTGGTGCTGACCACGAAGACCGAGCTGTGGGCGCTGCGCTACCCGGACACGCACGAGCTGTTCGCGCTGCACCGCGAGCCGCGCGGGCGGCACTTGGAGCACGCCGGCGCGGCGGGCCGGATCAGGGCGCGTTCCGGCGCGCTGGCCGACCACCCCGCTGTCGTGGTCGCCACCGAGCGGATGGACGAGGACCCGGGCTGGCAGGCGCTGCGGCCCGGCGAGCTGCTGCACGTCGACGGCGACCTGCGCACCAGCCGCCGCACGGTCGTGGACCACCCGCCCCGGCACCCGCTGTCCCTGCGCGCGCTCGGCGCGCGCGCCGCCGCCTCCCAACGGTGAAAGGCGAGACCCGTGCCGCTCGACCACCCGCCGGACTCCGGCCGCGACCACGTGTCGATCAACCCGGTGTTCACCGACGAGCCAGCCCGCATCCCGCGCAACCGGCTCCCGGACGGGGAGCTCGACGCGGACACCGCCTACCAGGTGGTGCACGACGAGCTGATGCTCGACGGCAACGCGCGGCTCAACCTGGCCACGTTCGTCACCACCTGGATGGAGCCCCGGGCGCGGGCGCTGATGGTCGAGTGCCTCGACAAGAACATGATCGACAAGGACGAGTACCCGCGCACCGCCGACCTGGAGCAGCGGTGCGTGCGGATGCTCGCCGACCTGTGGCACGCGGCCGACCCGGACCACGCCACGGGCTGTTCGACCACCGGTTCCAGCGAGGCGTCCATGCTCGCCGGCCTGGCGCTCAAGCGGCGGTGGCAGCACCGCCGCCGCGCCGCCGGGCTGCCCACCGACCGGCCCAACCTCGTGATGGGCGCGAACGTCCAGGTGTGCTGGGAGAAGTTCGCCGACTACTGGGACGTGGAGGCGCGGTTGGTGCCGATGTCGGGCGACCGCTTCCACCTGACCGCCGACGAGGCCGCCGCGCGCTGCGACGAGAACACCGTCGGCGTCGTCGCGGTCCTCGGCTCGACCTTCGACGGCAGCTACGAGCCGGTCGCGGAGATCTGCGCCGCGCTGGACGCCTTCCAGGCCACCACCGGGCTCGACGTCCCGGTGCACGTGGACGGCGCGTCCGGCGCGATGGTCGCCCCGTTCTGCGACCCGGACCTGGTGTGGGACTTCGGCCTGCCGCGGGTGGCCTCGATCAACACCTCCGGCCACAAGTACGGGCTGGTCTACCCCGGCGTCGGCTGGGTGGTGTGGCGCGACGCGTCGGCCCTGCCCGCCGACCTGGTGTTCAAGGTCGACTACCTGGGCGGGGAGATGCCGACGTTCGCGCTGAACTTCTCCCGGCCGGGCGCGCAGGTCGTCGCCCAGTACTACACGTTCCTGCGGCTGGGCCGGGAGGGGCTGCGGCGGGTGCAGCAGTACTCGCGGGACGTCGCCACCGACTTGGCCGCGCGGATCGCCGGGCTGGGCGCGTTCCGCCTGCTCACCGACGGCACCCAGTTGCCGGTGTTCGCGTTCGCGCTGGCCGACGGCGAGCGCGGCTACTCGGTCTACGACGTCTCGGCGGCGCTGCGGGAACGGGGGTGGCTGGTCCCGGCGTACCGCTTCCCGGCCGACCGGCAGGACCTGGAGGTGCTGCGGGTCGTGGTGCGCAACGGCTTCACCCACGACCTGGCCGACCTGCTGGTGGAGGCGCTGACGAGCGCGCTGCCGACGCTGCGCGCGCAGGGCGCCCCGCGTCACGGCCCGGAGTCCGCCTCGTTCTCGCACGGCGCCGCCCCGCCGCACCCCGCGTGACGCCCGGCCGGCCCGTCCCGGTGTCGGCGCGGGGTGCGCGACTGCGCGCGGTCAGGTCGTGGTGGCGAGTTTCCGGAGCACCTCGTCGGCTTCCTCGGCGCGTTGCTGGGCCCGGTACAGGCCCTCGGCCTCCTGCCACGCCGTCCGGGCGTCCTCGGCGCGGCCGACCGCGAGCAGGGACTCCGCGAGCCGGTCCAGGGTGTTGACCGCCTGGTAGCTGTTGCCGAGTTCGCGGTAGAGCGCGACGGCCGCCGTGTAGTGCTCGACGGCGTCCTGGTGGTTGCCGGTCTGGTGGTCGATGAACCCGAGGCTGTCCAAGGTGTCCGCCTGGCCGTCCCGGTCCTGGTGGGTGCGGTGCAGGTCGAGCGCGGCCCGGCAGTGCTCGCGGGCGTGGTCGTGGCGGCCCAGGCGGGCCGCGCACCAGCCCACGGCGTTGAGGGCGTCCGCCTCCCACGCCGGGTTGCCCAGGGTGCGGTGGATGGCCAGCGAGCTGGTGGCGTGCGACAGGGCGCGCTCGTCGTCGCCGCGCTGGATCCACGACCAGCTCAGCGCGTGGTGGGTGTGCGCCTCGTCGGCCCGCGCACCGGACCGCTCGGCCAGCTCCAGCGCCTGGTAGAGGTGGTCCATGGCCTCTTCGGGCCGGTCGACGTCGGCCAGCGCGCGGCCGGTGTTGCGGTGCGCGAGGACCTGCGCGGCCGGGTCGTCCAGCCGTCGGGCCGCCGCGAGCGCCCGCTCCCACAGCGCGAGCTGGTTGTGCCGGTCGCCCCGGCGGAAGTGGTAGTTGTTCACCGTCCAGGCGAGCTGCCACACCGCGAGGTCGTCGCCCCGCTCGCGCGCCGCGTCGGCGGTGGCCAGCAGGCAGGCGTGCTCGGCGTCGAACCAGGCCAGCGCCGCCGCGTCGTCGGCCAGCGGCACCGGCCGCACGTCGGCGGGCAGCGGGTCGAGGTCGATCGGGGTGACGTACGGGTGCAGCAGCAGGTTCCCGGCGTGGCCGGTGTGCAGGTGGAAGGCGGTCAGCCGGCGCAGCGCGGCCGTGGTGTCCAGGTCGGCGGCCCGGTCGGCGGCGTACCGGCGGACCAGGTCGTGCATCCGGTACCGGCCGGAGGCGTCCTGCGCCAGCAGCGACGCCTGGTCCAGCTCGCGCAGCAGGGTCCGCACCCGGACCGGCGGCAGGCCGGCCAGCGCGGCTGCCGCCGCCAGGCCGATGTCCGGGCCCGGTGCCACGCCCAGCAGCGCGAACAGCCGCGCCTGGTCGTCGGTGAGCGTGCGGTGCGACCAGGAGAACACCGCCGGCAGGCTCGCCTCCGGGTCGCCGTCGTCCAGCGCGACCAGGCCGAACTCCCGCAGGTCGGCGACCAGGGCGGCGAGCGGGTGGCCCGCCGAGGCCCGACCCGCGACGATGCTCAGCGCGAGCGGGTAGCCGCCGCACAGCGCGACCAGCTCGGCCACCGCGCCGGGCTCGGCGGCGACCCGGTCCGCGCCCAGCCGGTCGGCCAGCAGCGCGCGGGCCTCGGCGTCGGCGAGCCGGTCCAGCGGCAGGTGCTCCGCCGAGTGGGCGGTGACCAGGCCGGACAGCCGGTTGCGGCTGGTCACCAGGACCGTGCAGGAGGTACCCGGCAGCAGGTCGGCGACCTGGGCGGTGTCGGCGGCGTTGTCCAGCACGACCAGCATCCGCTTGTCCGCCACCAGGCTGCGGAACAGCGCCGACCGGGCGTGCGGGTCGACGGGGACCTTGGCGGGGTCCGCGCCCAGCGCGTCGAGGAAGCCCCGGACCGCCGCGCCGGAGCTGATCGGCGTGCCGTCCGGGCTGAAGCCGCGCAGGTCCACGAAGAGCTGGCCGTCCGGGAACCGGTCCAGGTTGCGGTGCGCCCAGTGCAGGGCCAACCAGGTCTTGCCGATGCCGCCAGCGCCCGCGATCGCGGAGATGACCACCGTGCCGCCGGACCGGGCCAGCGCCGCGTCCAGCCGGTCCAGCTCGTGGTGCCTGCCGACGAACGGCGCGGGCGCGGCGGGCAGTTGGCGCGGGACGGCGGCGGGTGCCGGGCGGGCCGCCCCGTCCAGCGCGGGGTCGCCCTGGAGGATGCGGCCGTGCAGGTCGCGCAGCGCCGCGCCGGGGTCGGTGCCGAGTTCGGCCGCCAGCCGGGCGTGCACGACCCGGTAGTGCTCCAGGGCGTCGGCCGCGCGCCCCGCCCGGTGCAGGGCCAGCAGGTACTGGGCGGCGACCCGCTCGTCCAGCGGGTGCTCCGCGACCCGGCCGGACAGCTCGGCCACCAGGCCCGCGCCCTGGCCCAGGCGCAGCCGCACGTCGGTCAGCTCGGTCTGCACGCCCAGCCGCTCCTGGCGCAGCCGGCCGCGCTCGCCGGCCGCCCAGTCGCCGTCCAGGCCGCCCAGCGGGTCGCCGCGCCACAGGTCGAGCGCCTCGGCGAACAGCGCCGCCGCGCGGTCGTCGCCGCCGGTGCGGGCTTGGGCGCACAGCGCGCGGAACCGGTGCAGGTCGACCGCGCCCTCCTCGGCGACCAGGGCGTACCCGCCGGACCGGCGGTCGAGCGCGAGGCCGACCCGGCGCAGCCGCGACAGGTAGCTGGACAGCGTGTCGCGGGCGCGCAGGGGCGGCCGGGCACCCCACACCCGCTCGGTCAGCCGCTCCACCGGCACGGCGCGGTCGAGGTCGACCGCCAGCGCGGCCAGCACGCACCGCTGCTTGGCGGGCCCGAGGTCCACCCGCTGTCCGCCCACGTGGGCCACCACCTCGCCCAACAGGGCGATCCTTACCTCCATCAGCGCTCCCGACCCGACTGCTGGTGCGTCCGCGTGCCACGGCCGGTGGCGTCGCCGCGCACCGCGCTCACCCGAACGGTCGTGCACCGACACGACCGGCGGCGAATTCTCCGGCACGCGCCGGGCGGCCGGCCACCGGGTGCCCCGAATGGTCCAGACCACTCGGCGGGCGGGCGGCGGGTCCGGCGGGCGTCGCGCGCAGCGGGCGGATCGGGCATCAGACGGCGGGCAGCAGCTCACGGCCCCGTTCGAACCACCAGGCGTCGAACGCCGGGCTGCACCCGCGCCGC
Source organism: Actinosynnema sp. NPDC050436 (assembly GCF_040655415.1). Classification (NCBI taxonomy): domain Bacteria; kingdom Bacillati; phylum Actinomycetota; class Actinomycetes; order Pseudonocardiales; family Pseudonocardiaceae; genus Actinosynnema; species Actinosynnema sp. NPDC050436. Next base: position 157,394 of record NZ_JBFAJV010000008.1, read on the forward strand.
GCCGCGTACGCCACCATGACCTGGTGGTGGATCTCCTCGATGTGCTCGGCCACCACGGTGCCCGGCCGGTAGAACAGCCGCAGTTCCTGCCACATCGGCGTGCCCTCGATCGCGCGCACCACGATGCTGTCCGGGTGGTCACGGCTGGTCGCCAGGGCCGGGCCCACCGCGAGCTTCGCCCGCACCAGCTCCAGCAGCGTGGCCAGGCACTGCGGGTTGTGCGGCTGGCGCAGCGCGAGGCCGTGCTCGTGGCACACCTGGCTCAGGTAGGTCCACCAGCGGGTCGCGCCCGGCGGCTCGTCCACCCAGGCGTGGTCGAAGATGTCGGCCAGCGGCACCGGGCCCGACCGGGCGATCGGGTGGTCGTGCGCCATCATCACGAACACCGGCTCCGCCGGGTGCACGAGCGCGCTGGCCACGCCCGGCGGCGTGGTCAGGCCCGCCAGCGGCGGCCGGTAGACCAGCGCCAGGTCCGTCTCCCCGATGGCGACCTTCTCCACGCCGATCCGCTCGTCCATGTCCTCCTGCACGCTCACGTCCGCGCACCACGGCTGGTCGCGCAGCCACCGGCTCACCTCGACGTGCAGGTACCCGCAGTAGCCGCCGACTCGCAGCGGGTCCGACGGCCCGCCGCGCCGGGACCACTCGCCCACCCGCTCGGCGATCGCGGACATGCTGCTGAGCACCACCCGCGCCTCGCCCAGCACCTCGGTGCCCAGCGGCGTGGGCAGGCAGCCGTACTCGGCGCGGAAGAACAGCGGGCCGCCGACGCTGTGCTCGATGCGCTTGAGCAGGCCGGACAGCGCGGGCTGGGTCATGCCCAGCAGCCGGGCGGCCCGGGTGAGGCTGCCGGTGTCGTCGATCGCGGCCAACGCGCGCAGGTGGCGCACTTCCAGCTCCACGGGACCTCCGCACTCCCCGCGCAGGCGGGTCCGCCCGCCCCTGGGTGGTCCCGCGACCGTACCGCCGTCCGGCGCGCGCGGGAAAGGGGTCCGCAGCGGTGCGGACCCCTGACCCGGTGCGTGGTGGGAGCTACGGCCTGGTCGTCTCCAGGGTGAACCGGCCGGACCCGCTGTAGGAGCGGACCAGCCACCGGTACTTGCCGGCCGTCCCGGTGTAGGTGACCGTCTCGGTCGAGTCGGGACCCGTGCCGGACGCGACCGTGCGCCACGTCGTCCCGCTCTGCTTCTGCAGGTACAGGTCGAAGTCGGAGCCCGCCGGGCCCTTCAGGCAGCCCTTGTGCGCGCCCGCACCCGCGTCGTACGACCCGGCCGTCGGCTGCACCGCGCTGCCGCCGGAGGTGACCGTGCCGGTCGCGGACGTGCCGCAGCCCGGCGGCGTGCCCGGACCGCCGTCCGAGGTCAGCAGCGTGACGCCGTACGTGCGCAGGATCTCGGCCACCGGCTGGAAGTAGGTGGTGGCCGCGCCGCCCTTGCAGTCGCCGGACCCGCCCGAGGTCACGCCCTGGGCCTGGCCGTCGGAGATCGCCGAACCGCCGGAGTCGCCGGGCTCGGCGCACACCGTGGTCTCGATGGCCTCGTAGACCTTGCCGATCTCCGGGCCGTAGTCGACGGTCGCGTTGCGGGACCGGATGGTGCCGCAGTGCCAGCCGGTCGTACCACCGGACCGGCAGATCGCCGCGCCGACCGGCGCCTCCTGCGACCCCTTCACGGCGACCCGGCCGCCGTTGTAGTCGTTCACCGCGCCGACCGGGGTCTCCCCCGCGCTGGTGCGCACGAACGCCATGTCGTCGGTCGGGAAGCTGGAGCCCTCGAACCGGCCGCCCGGCTGCGTGGTCGTCTCGCCGACCTCGCCGCAGTGCCCGGCGGTGATGAACCCGCCCTGCACGGGGAACCCGACCGAGCAGCCGTACTTGCTGGTCCAGTACCGGTTGCCGCCCACGACGTCGATCAGCGGGCGCGGGCGCTCCAGGCTCTCGGCGTAGATCACCGCCGCCGGGTCCGCCCCGGTGGCGGCGACCCACGCACGCGCCCGGTCCGCCGCCCCGGGCGCGTGCTTGACCACGACGGCGTTGGCCGCCGGGTCCGTCTGCCACCCCGGCACGCCCGCCGGAGCACTCGCCGCCGCGCGGTCCAGCCGCGCCTTGGCCGAGTCGAGCGCGGCCTCCGAGCGGCGCACGACCCGGGGTTCCGCACCCCGGGCCCGCACGGTCGCGGCGGCCCGCTCGTCGGTGACCGCGACGACGAGCGCACCCCGCTCGGCGTCGAACCAACTGCCGCCCAGGCGCGGGCCGAGGGCCGCGCGCAGCCCCCGGTCCGCCTGGGCCGCGACGCGCTCGGCGGCGAGCCGGGCGACCGGGTCGGCGACGCCGAGGTCGCGCCGCATCGCGGCGAGCACCGGCTGCTCGGCGGCCGAGGGCTCGCCGAGGGCCGGTGTCGCGGCCACCGCGAAACCCCCGACGGTGGTCATCACCACCAGCGCGACGACCGGTGACAGGCGCAGTCTGGACATGCTGGATCTCCTCGCGGTGCAGGGGACCGCCGAAGGCCGCGCGGCAGGGGGTGCGGCGGAGGCGGGCTGTCGACGGCCCGCCCCGGCGGTTCACCCGAACGTAGTCCGCGCCCGTCCGGCCGGGGAGATCACAGATCGCCATAGCACCGCCGAAACCCCTGGTCCGACGCGCTGCGCAGGCACTGTCGGCGGCGGCTTCGAGGCACGCGGCGGGGTGACACCGGCACCCGGCCACGGCCACAATCGGACACCTACCACCACATCCGGCGGAGGGAGCGGCGTGGCCGCGTTGACAGACCTGGTCCGGGCCAGGCTCAGGGCACCGAACTTCTGGCACCTGGCCACCGTGAACCCCGACGGCTCGCCGCAGGTGACCCCGATGTGGGTGGACCTGGAAGGCGACCTCGTCGTGCTCAACACCGCCCTGGGCCGGGTGAAGGAGGAGAACCTGCGCCGCGACCCGCGCGTGTCGCTGTCCTGTGTGGACGGTGCCAACCCGTACGACCGGGTGGAGATCCGGGGCCGGGTGGTGGAGTTCGTGGTCGGCGAGGAGGCCGAGGAGTCCATCGACCGGTTGGCGCGCAAGTACGTCGGCACCGAGCGCTACGAGTGGCGCATCCCCGGTGAGCGCCGGGTGATGCTGCTCGTGGAGCCGACGAAGGTCCGCCACGTCGTGGGCGTCGAGCCGTTCCGGCCCGGGGTGCTGGAGGACAGGTAGGCGTCCGGGCCGCCGCGCTCGCCCGGTCGGTGCGAACGCGGCGGCGGTCCGCCGGGGCGGCTCAGGACGCCGGGTCGTACTCCTGCGGGTGCACGGTGTTGCTCAGCAGGCGGCCGTGCGCGCCGAACGTGAAGTGCGTCGGCCGCTCGCCGGACTCGTCCAGGCCGAACAGCACGCCGTGCGACCGCAGCCGGTGCACGTCGCGGTGGTCGGCGACGGTGACCGACGCGCACGGGATGACCTTCTCCCGCCAGGTGAACACGAAGATGCCGGGCCGCAGCTGGTAGGCCGAGTTCTCGTCGGTGTCCGCCAGGCCCTTCTCCGGGCCGGCCAGGCACTGCCAGGTGTACCAGTGCGGGCTGAGGTAGACGTGCTCGTAGGCGTGCTCGGTGCTGTAGACCCACATGGCCCGGCGGCCGATCAGCGATCGGGTCGGCGCGGGCTCGGCGCCGCCCACCACCGCGTCCCGGATGGTCGCGGGCGTGAACCGCTGGGTGACGCGCGGGACGCCGGTCTCGTTGATCGTCGTGGTGACCAGCAGCGCGCGGCCGTCGCGCACGTCCAGGAACAGCGACACCGCCTCCTGCGGCCGGGACTGCGGGTGGAACTGGGTGTAGTACAGGCCGTCGTCGACCAGGAACGTCTCGCAGTCGTCGGTCCCGCCGTCCCACTCGATCCGGCTCCCGGCGAACCGCGCAGTCGGCAGCGGCCCGTCCGGGCCGTCGAGGGTGATCTCGCGGCCGTCCAGGTCGCCGACCGTGGGCGCCTTGTTCGCGTCGAACCCCGGAGCCAGGCCGTCCAGGGGCAGCCAGGTCGAGGTGTCCGACAGGGTCGATGCGGTTTGGGTCACGGGCGGTCCTTTCTCGACGTGATCGCAGTCTTGCCCCGGCGGCGGGCCCGGGGAACCGGCCGGTGCGCGGTCGTGCGGCAGCGGACAAGGACGGTGCGTCGACCGACAACCCGGGCCGCCGCCGGCCCGTCCAGGATGGCTGTCGTGGAACTCGGGCTTGCGGGCAAGAAGGTGCTGGTCACGGGCGGCGCTTCGGGGATCGGCCGGGCCTGCGCGCGGGCGTTCGCGGCGGAGGGCGCGGACGTCGTGGCGCTCGACCTGGCCGACGGGCCGGCCGACGTGCGCGCGGTGCGGGCGGACGTGACCGACGAACCGGGCCTGGCGGCGGCGGTCGCCGAGGCGGTGGCCCACCTGGGCGGGCTCGACGTGGTGGTCGGCTGCGCGGGCGTGTCCGGACCGGTCGGCACGCCGCTGGTGGACACGGCGGCGGCGGACCTGGCGAACGTGCTGGCGGTCAACGTGACCGGGCAACTGCTGCTGGCCAAGCACACCTACCCGCACCTGGCGACCGGCGGTGCGATCGTGCTGCTGGCCAGCGACTCGGCGTTCGTCGCCGCGCCCGGCATGGCGGCGTACTGCGCGTCGAAGGGCGCGGTGGTCGCGCTGACCCGGGCGCTGGCCGTGGAACTGGACCGGGTGCGGGTCAACTGCGTGTGCCCGTCCGTGGTGGACACGCCGATGGCCCGCGCGGACCTCGGCGACGCGGCACTGGACGACGCGGCGTTCCCGGTGCAGTCACCGGACGACGTGGCCCGGCAGGTGCTGTTCCTGGCGACGTCGCCGACGCTCAACGGTCACGCGCTGCTGGCCGACTACGGCTACTCCGCCCGCTCCGGCTTCCCGGCCTGATCAACGGGTCCGCTCGACTCTGCCGGCTCAGCGGTCGTGCCCTCACCGGTCGGCTCGGCGGTCGGTGAGGGCTCGTCCTCCGGGTCGGTGATCCCGAACAGGACGAGCAGCACCGCGCCCACGGTCAGCGCGATGTCCGCGACGTTGCCCACGAACCAGCCGTTGTAGTCGATGAAGTCGACCACGTGCCCGCGCGCGAACCCCGGCTCCCGGAACAACCGGTCCAGCAGGTGCGTGGTCGCGCCACCCAGCAGCAGCGCCAGCGCGAGCGCCCGACCGACCGGCTGCGGCCGGAGCGCGTAGCGCACGAGCACCACCACGGCCACCGCCGCGACGATGGTGAAGATCCACGTCGAGCCGCTGCCCAGCGAGAACGCCGCGCCGGGGTTGTAGAGCAGCCGCAGGCGCAGGAAGTCCCCGATCAGCGGCACGGGCGCGCGCCCGACGAGGGTGGACTCGGCCCAGAACTTGGTCGCCTGGTCGACGAGCAGGACCGTCGCGGCCAACGCGGCGACGATCGGGAAGCGGCGGGTGTGGGTACTGGTGGTCATCGCCGGCGATGGTAGTCGAGCCCGGGTGCGCGCCCGGTGAAGCCGGGTCGTGCGCACCCGAACCGCTCTGTCATCGCTCACCCACTCACCTCCGCCCTCCCCGCCACCAACACCGATCCCGCAATGATCGCCGCCAGTCCCACTGCCGTGGACCACCGCACCTGCTCGTCGAGGAGCAGCCAGCCGAGCACGACAGTGACGCCGGGCGACAGGTAGAACGCCAATGTCGCTTTGCCCGGTCCAGCGCGCGCGATGAGGCCGTAGAACACAGACAACGTCAAAGCCGTGAACACCACGCCCAGCGTGATCAAGGCAATTGCGCTGCTCAACTGTGGCACGTTCTCCGGCAACAGCAATGCGGCCGGGATCGCAGTTGCCGCACTACTCACCAGCATGGCCGATGTCGCCATACCAAGCGGTTCGGCGAAGCCAAGTTTGCGGTGGATCAGGATCGAGCCGACGGCGTAGCACAATGCGGCTGCGGTGACCAGAACGCCACCGAGAAACAGGTCAGAACTGCCGCCGATATCCACCCCGAACAGCAGTGCAATACCGGCAAAGCCCAACACCAGCCCGAAGATTCCCCTGACACCCTTCGGCCTCTCGTCGGGCGCGAACCAGGTGGCGAGTACTGCGACAAACAGCGGTTGCGCCCCGATGAGGATGCCCGTAAGACCGGCAGACAGCCATTGCTGCCCGTAAGTAAGCAGGAGCAGAGGCGCGGTGGACTGCACCAGCACGGTCACGAGCACCCACCACGGGTGCTTAAAAAGAGGCTTCAAGACATCGCGGTGAATGGCTAGCGGCACGAGGATCAGTGCAGCGATGAAGACCCGCCCGAACACCACAATCACCGGCGGAAACCCGCGCAACGCAACCGCGATAACCAGGTAGGCCGCACCCCACAAGAAGGACAACGTTGCGAGCAGCAGCCAGTTCCTGCGGTTCATTACCCGGCGCTTTCGGTACGGTCTCCACGTTCGATCAGCACGGACCGATGCTACGGGGCAGCATCCAGAAGCGTCCGCACAGCGCCGAGTTGCCTGTAGGGCTGAAACTGGGGCAGCAGCTCGCGCACTCGACGCTGGTTGCGACCGGAGCCGGTCTGGACGGCAAGCTCCCAGGCTTCGAGGGCAGCAGCGGCAGCAGCCTCGGGCTCGACGGCTGAGGTCCGGACGGTGCGCGACGATATCAGGTGGGCGATGGCCAGGTCGATGAGCGTGCCGGAGCGCTCCCGGACGTAGTGCACAGGCAACGCCCGGACGGCTTCCTCCAGCGCAACCACCGCAGCGGCACCATCACCCAGCCGCACGAGGCAGCGCCCCTTCAATCGCATGATGTGCTCGACGCCGTTGTAGAACCCGAGCCACTCCGGTACGTCGGCTTGGTCGACGCCATCGAACAGCCGCTCGGCCTTGGCCAGCGCTGCTGCTCCCGCCCGGTGGTCTCCGGCCAGGGCGTACGCCTCCCCCATGGCTTCGGAAAGCCAGGAGTGGACGGCGTGGCCAACGCCGAAGCGGGGGTTCTCGGCCAGTTGCAGCGCGGCCAGCAGCAGGCGCACCGCATCCGGCCCTCGACCCGCGTGCAGGTGGATGTAGCTCATGATCCCCAGCACGTAGGCGTGCAGCTGCGGGTCCTCACCTTCTTGCGCGCTGGACAACGCCAGTGAGGTGTAGCGTCGCGCTGCGCCGTAGTCCTGGTGATCGATTGCCAGCCAGGCGGCCAGCTGGGCGGTGTCGCCGAGAATCAGAGCGAACCGCTGGTAGCAGGATGACGGCACGTTGTCCGCCATCCCCATCAGCCGGTGAAGCTGGGACACGGTGTGCTCGTACACCGCTGCCGAACCGGCTTGGTAGTCGATCTGTCGGTAGGCGCTCGTCAGCGTCTCGTACTGCATCAGCAGCTCAGCGCGGACCACCCGTGGTGCGGGCACTGTCCGGGCGGATGGAATCGAACGTTGTGTCGCCGCAACGCTTTCCGCCTCGGCGCGCAGCAGCTCGTCCAGTTCGTTCATCGTGATCTTCAGCAGCCGAGCCAGTTTCGGGCGCTGGTACGGCAGTGGCTCGCGGGTGCCCTGTTCCCAGCGGGCCACTGTGGAGCGGTCGACGTGTGTGGCTTCTGCGAAGGACTCCTGGGTGAAGCCGGCGGCTCTTCTGGCGCGGATGAGGCCGATACGTCGTGCCGCCATCGGGTGACCTCCTGGCATCTGCCTACCGCATCCTGGGGATGGACGTTCCCGCTGGTTGAGCGTAGCGGTGAATCATGCGGGCCCCGTTCGGGCGATGCCGGTGCCTCGTGGCGGCGCTGTTCGCCACCTCACCGGGATTCCACTCTTGGTCACGGCCGTGGGAACACCGGATCGAGGGGGCGGAGGTGTCGTACACCATTCGGCTGCGCGCTGACGCCTTCGCCAGAGCAGTACAGCTCGCGGGCTTCCGCTCGGACTACGGACTTGCCAAGGCGATGGAGGTCAACCGCTCCACGGTCGCACGGGTGCTGAGCGGTCTCCTGCAACCCGGTCCGGCCTTCATCGGCGGCGCTCTCGTCGCCCTGACCCCGATGTGCTCTAACGATCTGTTCGAGGTCATACCCACGTCCACCCCCACCGACCGTTCCTCGACAGGAAGGCAGGGCAATGCCGACGGGCCTTTGTGCTTCTGAGCGACAAGGAGAGGAAGATCGTATGACCGAACCGGCCGAACGTCATGGGCCGACCATCGCAGGACTTCCGTGGAGTGCGAAGCAATTCACCGCAATCATGCGTGAGCTGGCGGCCGGCGGGGCGCCACGGCTGTTCGCGCTCGTGGAGGAGTACGGCGAGGCCGAAGACGCACGTGTGGCGGGCTACGGCCTGGCCTACGCCGACCGGGCTGACGTCAACTCCGTGGACGGTCACGCTCCCTTGCGCTCCCAGAACGCGGAGAACGCCCGAATCCTGTTCGAGATCAGCGCGCGATCCACAGGAGTGTCACGAGTGCATGTGGTGTGGCTGGACGAGACGATCCCTGCGACGCACGGAGTTCAGTCGGCCAGGCCGGCTTCGTAGCCCGCTATGACGAGTTGGGCACGGTCGCGGGCCATCAATTTCGTCATCAGGTGGCCGATGTGGGTCTTCACGGTGTGGCGGCTCAGGTGCAGGCGTTGCTCGATCTCCTGGTTCGACAGGCCCCGCGTGATGAGTGCGAGCACTTCCCGCTCGCGCGGGGTCACGCCGGTCAGTCGGTCCGGGCTCGGGGCACGGGTGAGGTAGTCCTCGATCATCCGGCGGGTGACGCTGGGTGCGAGCAGTGCCTCACCCGCCGCCGCCGCGCGGACCGCGTCCAGCAGGCGGGCCGGTGGGGTGTCCTTGAGCAGGAAGCCGTCCGCTCCGGCCCGCAGCGCTCCGCGCACCGCCTCGTCCTCGTCGAACGTGGTCAGCACGAGCACCTTCGGCGCTGCGGGCAGCGCGGTGATCCGGCGGGTCGCCGCGACGCCGTCCAGGTCGGGCATCCGGACGTCCATCAGCACGACGTCGGCCCGGGTCCGCTCGGCCAGCGCGCACGCCTCTCGCCCGGTGCCGGCCTCGCCCACCACGGCCAGATCGGGTTGCGCGTCCAGCAGGACCCGGACGGTGTCCCGGAACAGCGGTTCGTCGTCGGCGAGCAGGACCCGCACGCGGTCACCCGGCACGGCGGGTCCCGAACGGGAGGGTCGCCCGCACCGCGAAGCCGCCGCCGGGCGCGGGGCCGGCGACGACCTCGCCGCCGTGCAGCGCCGCCCGCTCCCCCATCCCGAGCAGGCCGTGCCCGGCCGGGCCGCGTTCGCCGACGCCGGGCGGGCCGGTGCCGGCGTCCTCGACCGACACCACCAGCCGGTCGCCGTCCAGCGCGGTGGTCAGCCGGCAGGTCGGCGGGTGGCTGTGCCGGCGCACGTTCGTCAGCGCCTCCTGCGCGATGCGGTAGGCCGAGATCCGCACGGCGGCCGGCACGCGGGCCAGGTCCACCAGGTCCGCGACCACCTCGACGCCGGCCGCCCGCGCATCGTCCACCAGGCGGTCCAGGGAGGGTGCGGCCGTGTCGCGCAACGGGCCGAGCACCACCCGGACGTCCTCCAGCGCCGCCCGGCCGACCTGTTCGATGGTGCGCAGTGCCGCGCCCTGCTCGTCAGGGTGGGTGCCCGCGAGGTGCGTGGCGACGGCCGCTTTCATGGTGATCAAACTCAGGTTGTGGCCGACCACGTCGTGGATGTCACGGGCGATGCGCAGCCGCTCCTCGGCGACCGCGCGGCCGGTGCGCAATTCGGCCAGTTCGGCGGCCTGCCGGCGGCGGACCCGCAGCGCCGCCGCCACCGCCCACGCCGCGACGATCACCACTGCGGTGAAGAACAGCGTGGACAGCGGTGACGTGGCGAACGACTCCTCACCGCCGCGCGGCGGGATCAGCGGCAGGCCGGGCACCGCCCACACCGCCACGCCCGCGCCGCACACCGCGGCGACCGACCCGACCGCGTGCGGGAGCGCGGGTCTCGCCGCCGCCACCGGGTACAGCGCCCACGCGACCGCGAACGGCACGGTCTCGTTGCCGCAGCCGACGACGACCATCACGACCCCGAGCACCACCGTCCCGACCAGGGCCACGACCGGACGCCACCGCCGCAGCGCCAGCGACCCGCCCAGCGCCACCGCGAGCGCCCACACCGACACGTGGTGCTGAGGCGTGCGGAGCACCACGGCGACCACGGCCGACGCCGAGGCGACCACGTCCACGGTGGTCGCGAGCCAGGGCTTCATGCCCGACACGGTATCCGCGCCACGGCCGGCGCACCTCGGACTCCGGTCCGATGCGGGCAGCCCGCGCGCGGACCGAGACTGCGCGGCGTGTTCACGTCGATCATGTCCGTGCTCCTGCTCTTCTCCCCCACGATCGCCCCGACCACGACCACCACCGCGAACCCGGACGCCGCCGCGATAGACCGCGTGGTCGAGGAGTACCGAAAAGAAGCGGGGGTGCCCGGTGCGGCGGTGGCCGTCACGCGCGGAACGACCGTCGTGCGCGTGGCCGGGTACGGCCGGACCCCGGACGGCACGGCCGTGTCCGAGCGCACGACGATGGCCGTGGCGTCGGTCAGCAAGTCGTTCACCGCGCTGGCCGTCGTGCAGCTCGCCGAGGCGGGCCGGTTGCGCCTGGACGACCCGGTGCGCGACCACCTCCCTGAGTTCGCGCCGGCCGACCCGCGCGCCGGGCGGATCACCGTGCGGCACCTGCTCGACCAGACCTCCGGCCTGTCCGACGCGACCTCGACCGTGCCCCGCGTGGACACCCTGCGGGAGGCGGTCGCCGCGCTGCGGGACGCGACGCTGGCGTCGGACCCGGGTGCGAAGTGGCAGTACCACAACCCGAACTTCCAGGTGGCGGCCCGGCTCGTGGAGGTGGTGAGCGGCGAGACGTTCGCCGACTACCTGCGCCGGCACGTGTTCGAGCCCCTGCGCATGTCCGACAGCTCCACCGCCGACACCGAACGCGACCTGCCGCCCAGCGCTCGCGGGCACCTCAAGGTGCTCGGCGGGGCCGTGCCGCTGCCCGAGCCGCCGGCGTTCGGCAACGGGTCGGGCGGCGTGCTCAGCTCCGCGCGGGACATGGCGTCGTGGCTGGTCGCGCAGAACACCGGCACGTCGATCGCCACGCCGGAGGGCATCGCCGCCGCGCACACCCGGTCGGCGGGCTCGTACGGCCTGGGCTGGTTCGTCGGCACCACCGGCTCGGGCGCACGGCTCATCGACCACGGGGGCGACCTGTTCACGTCCACCGCCTACCAGGCGCTGCTGCCCGATTCGGGGTACGGGATCGCCGTGATGGCCAACACCGGGACGCAGTACGGCGACGCGCAGGCGCTCGGTGACCGTCTCGTGGCGCTGGTGGAGGGGCGGCCGTTCGAGCCGGTGTCGGATCCGTTCCTGGTGGTGGACGTCGTCCTGCTGGCTCTGGCGGCGGGTGTGGTCGCGTTGGCCGTGCGCGGGGTGGTGCGCGCCCGCAGGCACGCGCGCCGTCCGTGGTGGCGGTTGTTGCCGTTGCTGCTGCCGGTGCTGCTCGCGTCGACGATCCACCTGGTGGTGGGGTTCCTGTACCGGGGGCGGGACGTGTCGTGGCAGCAGGCCGCCTACCTCTACCCGACGTTCACGGTGCTGCTGCTGGTGACGGCCGTGGCGTGCGCGGTCGTCCTGGTGGTCGGGGTCGCGCACCGCGCCCGACGCCCGGCCGCCCCGTGATCGGCCCTCCGGCCCGTCCGTCGACGGACGGGCCGGAGGGGTCGGTGCGGTCAGGGCGAGTCGCGCAGGACCAGCGGGCGGTTGGCGGGGGTGACGCCCACCGCCCAGATGTCCGGCACCACGATCCCGGCGATCGCCAGCAGGCGGCCCCGGACGGACGGCACCGGGTCGGCGATCCACCGGCCCTCCGCCGGGTCGCCGGACAGGCGGACCGCGAACGGCCGCCCGTCCGCCGTGTGGCCCACGGCCAGCGGCGTGCCGTACTCGGAGGTGGCCGAGGTCAGCTCGGCGGCGGTGGCGGGGACCCGTTCCCGCACCACCTCGCGGGTCTCCGGTTCCAGCCGCAGCACCAGCGGCCGGCGCGCGGAGGCCGGTGCCCCGACCGGGGCGGTCCAGCCGACCAGGCGGGCGGCCATCGAGCTGTGGCCCGCGACGTGCTCGTCGTAACCCGCCCGCCGGGGCACCGGCACGGACGTCCACGCGCCTGCGGCGTACCGCAGCACCACCACGCGGTCGCCCGACCGGTCGTGGTCGACGCCGAACACGTACACCTCGTCGCCGCCGCGCGGTTCGACGCCGGTCAGCTCGCTGGAGCCGTCGAGCAGGGCCTCCGGCACCGGCACCTGGCGCCACGCGGTGCCGTCCCAGCGCTGCACGACGCCGCGCCGCCGCTGGGTGCCGGGCGCGGTCTCCGCGCCGACCGCCCACGCGCGGGCGCCGTCCAGCGGGTCGGTTTCGACGGCTTCGAGGGTCGTGGTGGTGCCGGGCCGGGCGGCGACCGGCACCCGCTGCCAGCCGTCGGCCCAGCGCAGCGCGCCGCGCCGGCCCACCGCCCAGCCGCTCTGGGCGTGGTGGACCCGGCCGATGTCGGGGATCGGGGCGGGCTGCCAGTCGTCGGTCCAGCGCAGGGCGTAGGACCGGCCTTCGGGGGTTTCGCCGAAGGCCCAGGTGCCCTCGGGGCCGGACGTGACGGCGGTCAGGGCGCCGCGACCGTCCGGGGGTTGGTTCTGCCAGGGCGAGTCGGCGGCGGTTGCGGACAGGGGTGTCGCCAGGGTGAGCGCGACCGTCAGGGACCAGATTCGCTTGCGCACCGCACGATCGTGGCCGTTCGGCGGATCTGCGCGCCAGGTTTTCGAGCAGAATCGAACGTCTGGAGGGCCGATGATCAGGATCGAGCTGTCCGCGCCGGCCCTGGCGTCCGCGCGGTTCGGGTTGTCCCCGCTGATGGAGATCGGCACCGTGCTCAACCAGTGGCAGGCCCGGCGCGGCGCGCGCTGGGCCCGCTCCGCGCTGGACACCGTGGTGCGCCTGGACCTGCGGCTGCTGGCCGGTTTCCTGGAGCACCGGGGGTACGTGCCGGACTTCCTCAACCCGCTGCCCGCCGGGTACGACGCGGACGTGCAGGCGGAGCTGCACGCCGTGGCGACGGCCGCGCCGGAGCAGGTGGCCGCCGAGGTGGCCGGGTGGGCGCGCGGCAGGCTGCGGCCCGCTCCCCGGCCGCGCCGGGTGCTCGACGCCCTGGAGCGCGGGGAGGACCGGTTCGCGCAGCAGGTGGCGGACGAGCTGGACCGGTTCCACGCCGACTTCCTCTCGCCCCGGTGGCCTGCGGTGCACCGCAGGCTGGAGGCCGACGTGGACCGCCGGGCCAGGGTCGCGGCCCGCGAGGGCCTGGGCGCGGTGCTCGGCGGGCTGGACGCCGCGACCACCTGGCGGGACGGCGCGCTCCAGGTGGACCGGCCGTTCGACCGCGAGGTGCGGGAGAACACCGGCCTGCTGCTCCTGCCGTCCACGCTGGCGGGTCACGTGGGGGTGGGCGTGGACCCGCTGGGCGTGCGCCCGGTCCACCTCGTCTACCCGGCGACGACGGCCGACCACGACCTGGCGGGCGTGCTGGGCTCGACCCGCGACGCCCTGCTGCGCGACCTCACCGCGCCGCGCACGACGACGGAGCTGGCCCGCCGCCACCACCTCGCGCCGTCGACGGTCTCCTACCACCTGAGCCGGCTGCACCGGGCCGGGATGGTCACCCGGACCAGGTCCGGCACGGTGGTCCGCTACCGCCGGGCCTGACCCGCCGCCTGCGCCGACCGGCCGGGGCGGGTTAGCATCGCGTGCTCACCGGGGCGTAGTGGAGGCGTTGAGTGGTTGGCGGGTCACCGCAGGTCGACACGTCGGTCGCGGGCGTGGTCGAGGCGCGGTGGGGAGTCCGGCCGGCCGCCGCGATCGCCCGCTACGCCGAGCCCGGCTGGCAGTGGTCGCCGATCCCGGTCGACAAGCCGTGCCCGCGCTGCGCCGCCCCGCTGCACGGCCTGTACCGGGCGCACCCGCACCGGGGCAAGCAGCAGTTGCAGGCGGCCGTGGTGTGCGTGACCTGCCCGGCGTCGTTCACGCTGCGCGAGCTGCACCTGTCGCAGCGGTCGGTGCTGGGCGAGCTGCGGCCGGAGGCGGTGGCCCGCCGGGCGGCCGAGGACGCGCAGTTGGCGGCGCTCGCCCGCGAGGCCGTCGCGCCGGAACGGCCCGACCCGCAGCCCCCGGCCACCCGGCGGCCGGTGCGCACCCCGCCGCCCGCGTCCGCCGACGTGCCGGCCGCAGCGCCGCCGGCCGCACCCTCCGCAGCGCCTGCCGGCACGCCCGCGGACGAGCCGGTCAGCACGCCCGCCGACGAGCCCGTCGGAACTTCGGCCGACGAGGTCGAGCCGGCCGCACGGCCCGCACGGCGGATGTCGACCACCGTCATGGCCGCCCGCATCCGGTCCATCCTCGCCGGGTCCGAGGCGGTCCCCTCGGCGCAGGGCGACGAGCCGCCCCTGCTGCCCGCGCACCTGGTCGACGACGTGGGCCCGGTGTGGTGGTGCAAGACCACCGACCCGACGCTCAAGCCGCCGCCCGGCGTGACCGGCGGGCGGGTGATCATGCCCGACCGCGCGGAGTTCGACGGGCTGCGCGCGCTGCTCACCCAGGAGGGCGTCGAGCACCGGTCGGTGCGGCACTGGCTGGAGCGGGAGACCGTGGCGGGCGAGGGCGACCACCTCCAGGCCACCGCGTGGCTGTCCGAGGTCGGCGGCGTCGTCCCGGACCGCTGCGAACCCGTGGCCGGGGACGAGGCCCTCGCCGCGCGGCTGGCGTTCGGCCTGCTCTGGGACCTGCACGACGACGCGCCCGGTCCCGTGCCCGACCCCGTCCCGGTGGACCGGCTGGTGCCCGCGCCGTGGCTGCCGTTCCTGCCGTTCCCGACGTTGAACCCCGCGCAGGCGCAGGCCGCGCCGCACGTCCTGGACGACGACGCGCACCTGCTGATCACCGCGCCGACCGGGGCGGGCAAGACCGCGATCGGGATGCTGGCCGTGCTGCGCGCCATCCTGGAGGAGGGCCGCAAGGCCGCCTGGCTGGTCCCGCAGCGGTCGCTGACCGACGAGCTGGACCGCGAGCTGGAGACCTGGCGCGCGCGGGGCCTGCGCGTCGAGCGGCTCTCCGGCGAGTACGCGGTCGACGTCGAGCGGGTCCGGGCCGCCGACCTGTGGGTCGCCACCACGGAGAAGTTCGAGGCGGTCTGCCGGGCGGCGTCGTTGCAGGCCGCGCTGGGCGAGGTCGGCTGCCTGGTCGTGGACGAGATCCACCTGCTGGGCACGCCCGGCCGGGGCGCGCTGCTGGAGGCGCTGCTGGCCCGGGTGCGCGGCGCGGACTCGCCGGTCCGGATCGTCGGCCTGTCGGCGACGGTGTCCAACGCCGCCGAGGTCGCCGAGTGGCTGGAGGCCGACCTGGTGGCGACCACCTGGCGGCCGTCGCGGGTGACCTGGCAGCTGCCGACCGTGCCCGCCGGGTCCGGCTTCGCGGCCAACGCCCGGCTGCGCGAGCAGGTCGTGGTCGACCTGACCACCCGGCACACCGCCGAGCAGGGCAGCGTGCTGGTGTTCTGCGGCTCCAAGCGGAACGTGCGCTCGACCGCGATGGCGATCGCCGCCGAGCGCGGGGCACCTGTGCACACCGTTGCGGCCGACGACGTGGACGGGCTGACGGCGGTGTGCGCGGACGTGGGCGTCCGCCTGCACTACGCCGACTACGAGCACAAGCACGCCGCCGAGCGGGCGTTCCGGGAACGCCGGGCCGACGTCCTGGTCGCCACGTCGACGGTGGCCGCCGGCGTCAACCTGCCCGCCCGCGCGGTGGTCGTGCGGGACACCTCGGTCGGCGGCGAGCCGATGGACACCTCGATGGTGCTGCAGATGTTCGGGCGGGCCGGGCGGATCGGGGCGGGCGAGACCGAGGGCTGGTCCTACCTGGTGGTGGACGAGCACCAGCGCGCCGGGTGGCAGGCGCGGCTGGTGGCGGGCTACTCGGTCTACTCGCGCATCCACGAGAGCCTGCCCGACCACGTGCTGGCCGAGGTGTTGCAGGGCCGGATCACCAGCACCGCCGACGCCGAGGCGTGGTGGGTGGAGACGCTGGCCCACGCGCAGGGCGACGACGCCGCGCAGCCCGTGCAGGACGCGGTGGCGTTCCTGGTGGCGGAGGGCCACCTCGCGGCCCGCCCGGACGGCGGCCTGGCGATCACCGACCTGGGCCGGCTGACCGCCCGGATGATGGTGTCCACGCACGCCGGCCACCGGCTGCGGTACGCGCTGGGCCTGCTGCCGACCCCGCCGGACCCGGAGGCGGCCGAGGACGCGCTGACCCTCGTGCTGTCGGTCGCGGTCCGGGACCTGGCCGCGATCGCCGTGCCCGACCAGGTGCGCCCGGCGGTGGCGACGGCGATCAAGGCGGGCGGGCGCGCGTCGCGGATCACGCACACCGCGTCGGTCAAGGGCCTGGGCTCGCAGACCACCACCGCGCCCGGCGACCTGGCCCGCGCGGCGCTGCTGCTCGCGGCCCGGTCGCCGCACCTGTTCGGCGGCGGCCGGGGCCGGAGGGTCGCGGCGGGCATCCCGCTGTCCACCCTGCACCCGGTCTTCGAGCAGGCCCCGCGCTACCTGTCGTGGCTGGCGGCGCAGGGCGCGCTGGGCACCGTGCACCCGTGGATCGCCATCGTCGCGGCGGACCTCGACCAGCGGGTCCGCTGGCGGCGGCTGGCGCCCCGGCGCGGCGCGGGCCGGCTGCTGTGGCTGTGCGAGCAGATGGCCACCCGCGCCCGCGCGCAGGACCTGGTGCCGGAGATGTGGCGCTCGGCGGTGGCCCGGGGAGTCCGGTCGCCGGACTGGAAGCCCGGCCGCCCGCCGGCCGGCTGCGAGCTGGACCAGGCCGGTTACACGGCGCTGCTGCGCGAGCGCGCCACCACCGCCGTGCTGACCGCGCACGCGGACCGCGCGTCGGTCGCCGGCACGGTCGCCGCCACCGCCGTGGCCTGGCGCGGCAAGCAGCACGGCCCGGCGACCCCGACGAAGGCCGCCACGGACGTCGGCTACCCGGACCCGGACACCGCCGACTCGGCGGAGTCGGACCGGGGCGTCGCGGTGTTCACCCGCCGGGGTGACTACCGCGCGACCGGCTGGCTGGCCGCCTACGACGCGCCGGCCGCCGAGGACGAGCCCGAACCGACCCCGCCTCCACCCCGCCGGGGGCTGGGCGCGCGGCGCTGACCACGTCCGACCGGGCCGGGCGCGCGGCACCGGGCACCCGCGCGCCGGAGTGGATCGACGACCGGGTGCGGCGGCTCGCCGTCCTGGCAGGATGGCGCCGTGGACCGCGCAACCGAAGACGTGCTCGACGCGGTGGGCCCACGCCTGCGCGCGCTGCGGCGGGCACGCGGCATCACCCTGGCCGACCTGGCGGCGACGACCGGCGTGTCGGAGAGCACCCTGTCCCGGCTGGAGAGCGGACAGCGGCGGGCGACCCTGGAGCTGCTGCTGCCGCTGTCCCGCACCTACGACGTCCCGCTGGACGACCTGGTCGGTGCACCGCGCGCCGGGGACCCCCGCATCCACCTCAAGCCGGTGCGGCGGTTCGGCATGACCCTCGTCCCGCTGTCCCGGCGGCCGGGCGGGGTGCACGCGTTCAAGCTGATCATCCCCGGCGAGGCCGAGCCGCTCGACCCGACCCCGCAGACCCACCGGGGCCTGGAGTGGCTCTACGTGCTCAACGGCCGCCTGCGGCTCGTGGTCGGCGACAGCGACGTAACGCTCCCGCCCGGTGAAGCGGCCGAGTTCGACACGTCGCAACCCCACTGGCTGGGCACCGCCGACGGCCACCCGGTCGAGCTGCTGGTCCTGTTCGGACTGGACGGCCTGCGCGCGCACGCCCGCCCGGACACCGAATCCGGCACCTGAGCCCGGGACGGCGGCACCGGAGCGCGAGCAGGTGGCGTGGGAGCGGTTCCACGACGCGACGATGGCGGCCGGGTTGCTGGACGCCGCCTACGAGGTGCACCGCGTGCACCGGATGGGCGGCCTCCTGCTGTCCCGGATCGCCGCCCACCGGTGGCACCTGCCCAGCGCGGCCGAGGCGCTGGGCGTCACGGAGCACGCACTGGGCCTGCGCCTGGCAGCGGCCGGTTCCGGCGGGCTGCTGCGGGAGGACGTGCTGGCGCATACCGGGCGAAAGCCAAGCAGCAGTCGGCTTTTCCCCGCACGCGGCGCTCGTCGGCCGACAACCGGGCGGGGCACATCGCGGCGGACACGGGTCCGGCGCGAGGCGGTAGCGTCGGCGAGGTGGAATCCGACGTCGAAGTGGCGATCCGCGCGGCCGTGACCGGCGCGACCGAGGTCCGCTCCCGGTTCGGGGGCGAGGTGGAGCGGTACGCCAAGCCCGGCGGTGACTTCGCCACGTCCGCCGACCTCGCGGCGGAGCGGGCGATCACCGGTGTGCTGGCCGACGCGCGCCCGCAGGACGTGGTGGTCGGCGAGGAGTCCGGCGGCACGGCACCCGCGTCCGGCCGGGTGTGGCTCGTCGACCCGTTGTGCGGCACCGCGAACTACGCCGCCCGGACGCCGCTGGCAGCGGTGAACGTGGCGCTGCGGGTCGGCTCCGAGGTGGTCGCGGCGGCGGTGGCGGACCCGTTCACCGGCGAGGTGTTCTGGACCGACGGCGCGGTGGCGCGGGTGCGGTCGGGCGGTGACGAGCCGCTGCGCCCCGACCCGTCGAGCCGGTTGGTGGACGTGAACCTGGACGTGCCGGACCAGGCGGTGCTGGGGATGCTGGCCGACGACGCGTTCACCACCGCGTTCCGGCCCCGGGTGCTGTCCACGACGCTGGCCCTGGCGTGGGTGGCGAGCGGCCGGCGGGCGGCCTACGTGACGGCCGGGGACCTGCGCGACAGCGTGCACTTCACCGGCGCGATCACCCTGTGCCAGGCGGCGGGCTGCGTCGTCACGGGCATCGGCGGCGGTCCGGTGCACACCGGGCCGCTCGGCTTGGTGGCGGCAGCCGACGCGCCGACGCACGCCGCCCTGCTCGCGCTGCTCGCCCGGCGCTGACCCCGGACCGGCGCGCGGGACCGGCCCACGCCCGGCTCGGCCGGTGATCAGGCCCGGGACCGGCGCGCGGAACGGGACGCGCGGCTTCGTGGGCCGACCGGCGGCACCGGTCGCCGGTCGGCCATGGCACGTTCACCTCGTGGACGCACGCGTGGGTTACAAAGCGCGCGCCCGTCGTCGAGGTTGGAGGCACCGTGCCCCGTACGGTTCGTGTTGTCGCAGGTCTGTTGGCCTGCGGGCTGACCATCCCGGTCGCGCCGCCCGCCGGCGCGACCGGGACCGAGCGGTTCCAGCGGGTCGACACCATGCCGGTGTTCCGCAACAGCTCGGCCGCCGAGCACACCGCCGCCGAGATCGCCGCCGCCACCCAGGACGGCCGGACCGTCGTCTACACCGACTCGCCCGGCCGCAGGATCGGGTTCACCGAGGTGCGCGACGGGAAGTTCACCCCGCGCGGCACGCTGGCCGTTCCCGGCGAGCCCACGTCGGTGGACGTGCTCGGGCGGCTCGCGCTGGTCGCGGTCAACACCTCGCCGTCGCGCGCCACCCCGTCCGGCGTGCTCGTGGTGGTGGACCTGGACCGCCGCGCGGTCGTCGCCACGCACGACCTCGGCGGGCAGCCGGACTCGATCGACGTCTCGAAGGACGGCCGGTACGCAGCCGTGGCCATCGAGAACGAGCGCGACGAGGACGTGAACGACGGCGAGATCCCCCAGGCGCCCGCCGGTTTCCTCACCGTCGTGGACCTCAAGGGTGCGCCCACGGCGTGGACGCAGCGGCGGGTGGAGCTGACCGGGATCGCCGAGGTCGCGCCGGACGACCCGGAACCCGAGTACGTCAGCATCAACGGCCGCAACCAGGTCGCGGTCACCTTGCAGGAGAACAACCACATCGCCGTCGTGGACCTGCGCTCCGGCGCGCTGGTCACCCACTTCTCGGCGGGCACGGCCACCGTGCACGGCGTGGACACCGCCGACGACGGCCGGATCGACCCGTCGCGCACCACCACCGCCGCGCGCGAGCCGGACGCCGTCGCGTGGCTGGACGACCGCACGCTGGGCACCGCCGACGAGGGCGACTACCGGGGCGGCTCGCGGACGTGGACGGTGTTCGACGCCGCGTCCGGGCGGGTGGTGTTCTCCTCCGGCAACGAGCTGGACCGGCTCGCCATCCGGCAGGGCCAGTACCCGGACGGCCGGTCGGACAACAAGGGCGTCGAGCCCGAGGGGTTGGCGGTCGCCACGTTCGGGCGGCACCGGTACGCGTTCGTCGGCCTGGAGCGGGCCAACCTCGTCGCGGTCTACGACGTCGACGACCCGCGCCGCCCGAAGTTCCTCCAGGCGCTGCCGACCGGCGTGGGCCCCGAGGGGCTGCTGCCGATCCCGGCGACCGGCACGCTCGTGGTCTCGGCCGAGGAGGACTCGGCCGGCGACGGCGTCCGCTCGTCGCTGACCTCCTACCGCCTGACCCGCACGCCGCTCGCGCTGTCGTTGCAGCGCAACCAGGGCACGCCGTCGATCGTGTCGGACGGCATCGGGTTCGGCGCGCTGTCGGGCCTGTCCGGCATCCCCGGCGACCACCGCAACGTCGTCGCGGTCACCGACAACGCGTACTCGCCGACCCGCGTCCTCACCGTCGACACGCTCGCCGCCCCCGCGAAAGTGCGCGCCGAGCTGATCCTGACCAAGGACGGGCAGCCGGTCGGCTACGACGGCGAGGGCATCGCGGCCCGCCGGGGCGGCGGCTACTGGGTGGCGTCCGAGGGCGACGGCAAGAAGGTGCCGAACCTGCTGGTCGAGGTCGACCGGTCGGGTGCGGTGGTGCGCGAGGTGCCGCTGCCCGCGACCGTCGCGGCGACCGCCACCGGCAACGGCTTCGAGGGCGTCGCGGTCACCGGCCGGGGCGCGGGCGAGCAGGTGTGGCTGGCCGTGCAGCGGGAGTGGAAGGCCGACCGGCCGGGTCAGGCGACGCTCGCCCGCTTCACGCCCGCCACCGGCCAGTGGGCGTTCGCGGCGTACCCGCTGGACGCGGCCCCGGCGGGCGGCTGGGTCGGCCTGTCCGAGGTGACCGCGCTGGACGACCGGACGCTGCTGGTGCTGGAGCGCGACAACCAGCGCGGCGACGCGGCGGCCACCAAGAAGGTCTACCGGGTGGACGTCGGCGCGCTCGCGCCGGTCGCGGCGGGCGAGCCGAAGCCCGTGGTGGCCAAAGCTCCCGCGCGGGACCTGCTGCCCGCGCTGAAGGCGGACGGCGCGACCGCGCACGACAAGGTCGAGGGCCTCGCGGTCGTCGGATTCGGCCCGCTGCGCCGCCTGGTCGGCGTGGTGGACAACGACGGCGTGGACGACGCTCCGGGCGAGTCGGTGTTCCTGCGCCTGGGCTGGATCCGCTGACCCCACCGCGAAGGGACGACCCCACCGCCGGGAACGGGCTCCCCGTCCCCGGCGGACCCGTAGGCTGGTCCGGTAGGTCCGGACCACTCACGAGGGACGACGTTGGCACTGTTCACGCTGCCCGAGGCACGGCACGAGCTGGACCGGCTGCGGCCGGTGCTGGACGAGATCGTGGCGCTGCGCGCCGACGCCGCCGAGCTGTCCGCCTCGCTCGGATCGGGCGAGCCGACCGGGCTGGGCGGCCTGCCCGAGTTCAAGGCCGCGCAGGCCCGGCTGGACGACCTGATGAGCGCGGTGCAGGCGACCGGCGCGGAGCTGAAGGGCTTCGCGCCGCTGCTGGTGGACTTCCCGTCCGAGCTGGACGGCGTGCCGGTGCTGCTGTGCTGGCTGGAGGGCGACGCCGGCCTGGACTGGTACCACCGGGCGGACCTCGGTTTCGCCGGCCGCCGCCGCCTGCCGTGACCCCGGGCTGTCGCCTGTCATGCCCCCTGGCCGTCGCCTGCCGTGACCACGGCCGCCGGTTCCCGCTGCGGCCGGGGTCCTGCCGTCACGGCACGATCAGCACCACCTTGCCGCGCCCGTGACCGGTCTCCAGGTCGCGGTGCGCGTCGGCGGCCGACGTGAACGGGTAGGCGTGCCGGATGTGGACGGTGATCAGGCCGCGCTCGTACAGCTCGTTCAGCTCCAGCAGCCGGGCCGCCGACCGGCCCGGGGTCAGTGCAGGCACGCCGAGTTCCGCCGCCGTGTCGTCGTCCACCATGGTCCGGATGCGGTCCCGGTCCTCCACCAGCGCGGCGGACGCCCGCAGCGCGTCCCCGCCGACCAGGTCCAGCGCGGCGTCCACCCGGCCGATCGCGCGCACCCGGTCGACCAGACCGTCCCCGTAGGTGACCGGGATCGCGCCGATGGACCGCAGGTGGTCGTGGTTGGCCTCGCTCGCGGTGCCGATCACCGCGCCGGCACCCCATGCCCTGGCCAGTTGCACGGCGAACGTCCCGAGCGCCCCCGCCGCCCCGTGCACGAGGACCGTCTCGCCGGGCTTGATCCGCAGCTCCCCCCAGGGCCAGGTGCGCGCCCTGCCCGTTCGCGGAGAACCCGCCCGCCACCTCCCACGGCATGGAAGCGGGCTTGGCCACCACCTGGTCCGCCGGCACCACCACGTGCTGGGCGTAGCAGCCCAGGGTGGTGTAGCCGTAGACCGCCGCGCCGGGCTCGAAGGCGGTCACCCCCTCCCCCACCTCGTCCACGACGCCGGCGAACTCGTTGCCCGGCACGACCGGGAACTCCACCCGCAGCGACAGCGGTGCCCACCCGCGCCTCACGGCGGTGTCGAAGTGCTGCACCCCGGCCACCCGGACCCGCACCCGGACCTGCCCCGGCCCGGCGTGCGGCTCGGGCACGTCGAGCACCCCCAGCACCTCCGGCCCACCGAACGACGTCGCTCCCACGGCCTTCACCGGATCCCCCTCCCGTTGTCCGGCACCGAGTCTGCGACCTCGACCAAGGTCGAGGTCAAGCCGGCTCCCACGACCACCGGTCCGGCGTCGCCGGCATGATCGGACGATGACGCCCGCCAGGATCGCCCGCCACGACGAGCTGTCCACCCTCCTCGCGTCGTGCACCGGTGCCGAACTCGCCGCGCTCGCGGACACGGGTCGGGCGGGCAGCGTGGGCGTGGGCGGCGGCGCGGCGACGGTCGACGTCGACGGGGTCGCGGTGTTCGTCAAGCGCATCCCGTTGACCGACCGGGAGATCGCCCACCCCCGCTCCACCGCGAACCTGTTCGACCTGCCAGTGCACTGCCAGTACGGCGTCGTCAGCCCGGGGTTCTCCGCGTGGCGCGAGCTGGCCGCGAACCTGATCGTCACCGAGGCGGCGCGGGCCGGTGAGACGGAGGCGTTCCCGCTGCTGCACCACTGGCGGGTCCTGCCGGGCCGCCCGCCGGTCGCGGCCGAGCACGCCGACACCGACGCGGTCGTCGCGGCGCTCGACGGCTCCCCGGCCGTGCGCGCCCGCCTCGACGCCCTGGCCGGCGCGACGCACAGCCTCGTGCTGTTCAGCGAGCACGTCCCCCACGCGCTGTCGGACTGGTTGGCCGACGACCCGGTCGGCAAGGCCGAAACGGTCGAGCGGCAACTGTCGGAGATCGTGACCTTCCTGCGCCGCCGGGAACTGCTGCACCTGGACGGCCACTTCGGCAACATGCGCAGCGACGGCGAGCGCATCCACCTGACCGACTTCGGCCTGGCCACCTCGCCGCACTTCGACCTGTCGCCGGCCGAACGGGACTTCGTCCGGCGCAACGCCGCGCACGACGCCGACTACGCGGCGATGCGCCTGGTCAACTGGCTCGTGACGGACGTGTGCGGGGTGACCGTCCCGCCGGACGGCATCCCCACCGCCCGCAACGAGTACGTGCGCCGCTGCGCCGCCGGCCGCGTCCCGGACGGCGTACCCCCGACCGTGGCCGCGATCCTGGCCCGCCACGCACCCACTGCCGCGAAGATGAACAGCTTCTACTGGCGGCTGTTCGACGGGGAGGTCACCGCGGAGTACCCCGGGTGAGGCGTGCCGGTCGCGCGGCTCCGCCGGCCGGGCCGGGTGCTCGGCGCGTGGGCACCGGCACCGGTCCGCGACGGTCGCGCAGCAGCGTGCGCCCCTTGATCAGCCAGGAGACGCCGAACGCCAGGGCCTCGCACCAGGACAGCGGCTGCCACCCGGTCTTCGCACCCCTGCCGGAGCTCAGGTTCCCACGGCATCGCGGACAGTCGGCCCAGCCGACCGCCGCCATCCGGATGACATCACCAGACGAGCGCGAACTCGTACCACGGGCCGTCGAGGTGGTGGAACGAGTAGCCCTCCCCACCGGCCACGGTGCTCGCCGGCACGCGGTCCGGGCAGTGCGCGTACCCGGTCGAGTCGAGGAAACCCGCGTCCGCCACCGTCATCAGGACGCAGTCGGCGTACCGGACCGCGCTGGAGATCGTGAACAGGGCGAACGGCCGGTCGAGCACGCGCCCGTCGGCGGACGCCCTGGTCTCCGCCGCCAACGCGTCGAGCGACGACCGGTGCGCGGTGAAGGCCGCCCTCTCCGCGACCGTGCTGCCGGCGAACACCGCCGTGGCCGCCAAGACCACGGGCACCACGAGGAAAGCCCACGGCCGAACCGGGTTCCGCCCGCGCAGCGCGAGCACTGCGAGCACCGCCCACCACAAGACGACCACGGTCCAGCACGCCAACGCAGCCAGCCCCGTCGTCCAGTACCCGCCGGGCACCGAACCCGCCCACAGCGTGAGCACGACCGGCACCACCACGGCACCCGACGGCAGCCACGGCGAACGCCACCACGCACGACCCATGCGACAACAGACGCGGCACGGGGGCGTCGTGGTTCCCAGCACCGCAAGCGGTGTTCGGTGGTCGGCGGGCAGTGGTCGGGCACGGGGACACCGCAGCCGCGTTCGGCGGCATCGCGGGATTGTCCGCGTCGGCGTCCGCCTCGGTCCCCGTGCCCGACCCGGCGGGCCGGTGGAGCTGGACACCGGGTCCCGCCGACCGGCTGACCCGTGGGGTCAGGCGTCCGGTCGTCGACCACTCCACGGTCCCGCTGTCCCGGCTTGTCCGGTAGGGCCGAATTGCGGGTTCTGCACCACCGGCACGCCGGCGTGGCAGGCCGGCGGTGGCCGGGCCGGACGGTCAGCGGTCGCCGGTGCGGAAGCGGTCCAGGACGCGGCGTTCGCGCTTGGTGGGGCGGCCCGCGCCGCGTTCCCGGCGGGCGACCGGGATGGCGGCCTCGGGCGGCGGGGCGGGGGTGCGGTCGATGAAGCACGTCGCCGCGTCCGCCGCGCCGACCCGCTTCTGGATCACCCGGACCACCTCGACCACCTTGGTGGTGTCACCGACCCGGGCGCGCACCTCGTCACCGGGTACCACGACGGTCGCGGGCTTGGCGGGCCGGTCGTTGACCCGGACGTGCCCGCCCCGGCACGCCGCCGCCGCGTCCGGGCGGGTCTTGGTCAGCCGGACGGCCCACAGCCAGCGGTCCACACGGGTCGACTCCACGCCCTACATCATGCCGCCGACGCCGCCCGCCGACCGCGCAGGGCGTGCAGGCCCGCCGCCAGGGTGCCCAGGCAGAGCGCGGCGGAGCTGTACGCGAAGGCCATCGGCACGCCCACGTACACGCCGAGCAGCCCCACGGTGAACCCGCTGCCGGTGCGCAGGCCGCCCGAGGACAGGCCGTAGAGCCCCAGCACGCGGCCCCGGTCGGCGGGCGGGCTGAGCAGCTGCACGACCGTCTGCGTGATCGACATGGACGCCAGGTTCGCCACGCCGCCGACCACCAGCAGCCCCACGGCGAGCGGGTAGCTGCCGGTCAGCGCGAAGCCGAGCCCGGTCAGGCCGTACACGGCGGTGGCCAGGACGGCGGTGGGCACGGTCGGCCTGATCCGGCGGGTCACCTCCATCAGCAGGCCGCCGAGCACGCCGCCCGCGCCGTTGGCGAACAGCAGCACCCCGTACGCGGTGCCCGCCTCGCCCACGCCCAGCTCCTGGGCGAAGATCGGCATGGACGTCTGCATCGACGCACCGATGAAGAACGACCCCAGCCCCGCCAGCACGATCATGCTGATCAGCGTCCGGTTGGACCTGACCTCGCGGAACACCCGCAGCGAGTCGCGCAGCCCGACCCTGGTCCGGGGGTGGTGGTCGCGGGTGTGGCCGGTGAACTTCGTGCGGAACAGGAAGATCGTCAGCGGGAGGTAGATCAGCGCGTTGGCGAAGATGCCGGCGGTCGGGCCCAGCCCGAGCAGCAGCGCGGAGCCGACCACGGGGCCGAACAGGATGCCCAGGCTGCGGAACGTCGAGTTGAGCCGGACGGCGCTGGGCAGCTCGTCGTGGCCGACGAAGTCGTGCAGCATCAACTGCTCGGCCGGCCCCCACAGCGCGCCCGCTATGCCGTGCAGCACCAGCAGGACGCACGCCTGCCACATCTGGAGCGAGTCGGTGAGGAACAGCACGCCCCAGGCGATGGACACCGCCATGAACAGCGCCTGCGCGACCTGGATCACCCGGCGGCAGTCGAAGCGGTCGGCCAGCGACCCGAACCACACCGACAGCAGCAGGAACGGGGCCCAGTGGCTGATCACCTGGAACCCGGTCAGGGCCGGCGACTGGAACTTCTCCCACAGCACCCAGTAGGTGATGACGTGCTCGATGTTGTCGGCCATCATGGCCAGGCCCGTGCCGAACAGGTACGGCCGGCAGTCCCGGTTGCGCAGCGCGGCGAACCGCCGGGGCGGCGCGGTGGCCACGCCGGCGGCCGGGACGGGCTCGGCCTGGTGGGTCGGGACACCGCAGGCGGCGCACATGGGTCGGGTTCCTCTCGGGCTGCCGCCCCCGGGCGGCGTTCAGGACGCGGGCGGGTGGTCTGGGCACACCGGGCCGCCGTCCGATCACCGTAAGCAGATCGCGCCGGCCGTGCTAGGACTGCCGGGAACCAGCAGGTGTGGGACGCACTACAGTCGTGCGCCCACATCGGGCGAAACTCGCGGATCAGACGGCCCGACGCCGGACCGCCGGGCGCGGTGGTGACGTGCGGCACGCACCGGGCCCGGGGTCACGTCCGCCGGGCGCGAGGCCGTCCCGCCCGGCGGGCGCCACGTTGGCACGCCCGCCGGGCGCGAGGTCGGCACGCCCGCCGGGAGCGGGACGTCAGGCGAGCGATGCCGCGTAGGCGGCGAACCGGCGGGTCTCGGCCATGCTCCCCGGGCGTGGCGGCTGCGCCGGGTCCCAGCCGAGTGCGCGGTCCTCGGCCGCCTGGGTCAGCAACGGCCGCCACTGCGGGTCGAGCGCGTCCACGGCCCACTCCAGCGCGGCGCGCTTGGACGCCACCTGCGCGGTGCGCAGGGTGTAGAGCGCGCGGCAGCAGGCCGTCACCGCGTAGCGCTGGGTCCACGCCACGTCGAGCGGCGCCCACGTGGCGATGTCGTCCAGCAGGGTCGGCAGCGCGGCGCGCATCTCGTCCCGCAGGGCCGCCGGCGGGACCTCGTCCACCAGGCTCGCGGCCGGCGGGCCGTCCAGGGCGATGCCGTGGTGGCGCAGGATCCAGCGGGTGTGCGGGGTGTTGCAGTGGGTGTCGTTGACCAGCACGCGGTGACCCCGGTCGCAGTACAGCCACGGCACGCCGAGGCCCGCCACCGTGCGCAGGGAGGCGGTGTCCGCGTACGAACCCTCGATCTCCCCCGCCCAGAAGCCCTCGCGGGTGGGGATCTCGTCGTGCAGCGCGCGCAGGCCGGCCTCCGCCGCGCCGGAGGGCCGGGTGGTGGTGACGATCACGAAATCGCAGTCGCTGTGCAGGTCGCCCGCGCCCAGGGCGAACGAGCCCTGGAGGTACGCGCCGACGTAGGTGTCGCCGAGGATGCGGCGGGCGGACCGGACGAGGTCGGCCAGCAGCGCGTCGAGTTCGGCGTAGGGCGTGAACATGGCACTTCTCCGTACCCGTGGGAGTGATTGGGCTGCGTACGGGCGCGGCAGCGGGGCCGCGCTCAGGCGCGGCGGGTGCGGAGTGCGGCGAAGCAGTTCACGCCACCACCGTACCGGCGAAATCCGGGGGTGTGGGAGGGGGTCCGTCGGCTACCGTCCGGGGCGTGGACGACGCCCTGGTCAACGTGGTCGACGTCGAGGCGACCTGCTGGGACGGGCAGCCGCCGCCCGGCCGACCGAGCGAGATCATCGAGGTCGGGCTGACCGTCGTCGACCTGGCCGCCGGCGTGCGGGTGTCGAAGCACCGCGTCCTGGTCCGGCCGCAGCGCAGCGCGGTCAGCGCGTTCTGCACCGAGTTGACCGGGCTCACCCAGGCCGAGGTGGACACCGGGGTGTCGTTCGCCGAGGCGTGCCGGCTGCTGGCCGCCGAGCACGACGCCGGCGCGCGCCCGTGGGCGAGCTGGGGCGACTACGACCGCAACCAGTTCACCCGCCAGTGCCGGGCCACCGGGGCGCGGTACCCGTTCGGCCGGGTCCACACCAACGCGAAGGTCGCCTTCACCGAGGCGCACGGGCTGCGCAAGCGGCCGGGGATGGCGCAGGCGTTGGAGATCGCGGGCCTGCCGCTGGAGGGCCGCCACCACCGGGGCGAGGACGACGCGTGGAACATCGCCGCGCTCGTCCTGCACCTGCGCGCGCGGGACGCCTGGCCCGTCCCGGCCTGACCACGGCCGGCCCGCCGGGGCGCGCGGTCAGCGCGGGAGCAGCAGCGCCGCCAGCTCGACCAGGACCATGACCACCGTGCCCGCCGCGACCGCCGCCGGCAGCACCGCGCCGGTCCGGCGGCCCCGCCGACCCTCCCGGTACCGCCACCGGGCGGCCACCAGCACCACGATCCCCAGCGCGGCGGTGACCCCCATGCCGACCACGGCGGCCAGGCCCACCCTCGGCACGGTCAGCCGCGCCAGCACGGCCGACCCGGCGATCATGGCCAGCGCGGTCCGCTGCCACGCCAACGCCGTCCGCTCGTTCTGCGCGCCCCGGTCCACCCGCTACGCCTTGAGCACCAGCACGACGACCGCCGCGACCACGACCCCGACCGCGAGCACCAGCCCGATCGCGAACGACGGCAGCGGCTGCTGGTCGCGCATCGCGCGCTCGCTGCGCGCCCACCGCACCCACGACACGACCGCGCACACCAGCCCCAGGCCGACCAGCAGCAGCGACAGCCCGGTCTCCAGCGCGCCGGGCAGGCCCAGGTCCACCGCGTCGACCGCCACCCCGGACGCCAGCAGCGCCAGCGCGGTGCGGATCCACGCCAGGAACGTCCGCTCGTTGGCGAAGCTGAACCGGTAGTCGGGCTCGTCGCCCGACCCGTAGACGCCGCGCGGCCACCGCGAGCCGGTCATCGCAGCACCTTCCCCGGCACGCCGAAGGCCAGCAGCGGGCCGACGACCAGCGCCGTCACCGCTCCCGCCAGCACCGTCGCCACCTGCGTGTTGTCGCCCAGCGGGCTCTGCGTCGGCAGCAGCGCGCCCAGCCCGAACCCGGCCGCCATTACGACCACCACCGAGACCGCGCCCAGCAGCAGCGCCTCCTGCCGGGGCACGCGGTCGCCGCGCGCGCCCACCGCCAGGCCGGCGACCCCCGCCACCAGGTGCTCCACGTCGGCCAGCGAGCCGAGGAAGACGAAGGACGCCACCACGTACAGGCCGAGGCCGAGCCGGATCCGGCTGCGCCACGGCTGGGCGATGCCCGCCGACACCAGCGCGCCCACGGCCAGCGCGCCCGCCGAGAAGCCGACGTCGGAGGTGCCCGCGACGCGGACCGCCCACTCCCAGCCGGTCGCCCGCAGCGCCAGCAGCAGCACCGCGCTGAGCAGCACCGCCGCGAAGTGCGAGACCACCGCCGCGACCACCGCGAACCGGGTCCCGCGCAGCCACTCCGCCGCGCCGACGAACAGCGCGAACGACCCGGCCATCGGCACGTACGCCACCGGCACGAAGGCCAGGAACGCCCCGGTGACCGGCGTCCACCACCGCCCCTGCTCGAACGCCGGCAAGCCGAACGCCACCCACTCGTACCACGGCTGTTCCGACGCCTCGGTCCACAGCGACCCGGTGGCGACACCGACCACGAGCATCACCGCGACCACGGTCGCGGTGAACGGCACCCTGCGCAGCACCTCGACCACCGACATAGTGCAATTATCGGGCAGCGCCCGGCCGGCGCGCGCCACCCCCGTCCACTGCGGACGGTCGACGCGCGTTTCCCCGAGGGCTCGGCACACCCGCCGGGCGGCCTGCGGGGACCGCGCGGAGACCCTACGGTTGGGCCTCGGCGTCGACGGGACCGAGGTGCAGGGGTGGACGAACGAGCGGTCGACGGCAACCCGGGAACCCAGGCCGACCGTCCGGGCGCAGAGCGCGGGGCACCGGACCGGGGTGGCCGCCCGGCGGGGGGCGGGTTCGAGGCGTGGGCGTCGCGCGCGGTCGGGGCGCTGCCCCAGGTGGTGCGCCGGGTGCCGTTCACCGGCTCGGTGGTCGCCGTGCTGGTGGTGGTCGGCCTGGTCAGCCGCACGGTGTGGCGCCCGCTGTGGCGCGAGCCGTGGTTCGCCGAGGTCGCCTACGGCGCGCCCGCGCTGCGCGAGGGCAAGCTGTGGACGTTCGTCGTCGGGTGGTTCTTCACCCTCACCCCGGCCCAGTTCGCGGGCGGTGTGCTGCTGTTCGCGGTGCTGGTCGGCGCGTGCGAGCTGCGGTTGGGCACCCGGCGCGCGGCGCTGGTCGCGGTGCTCGGCCAGTTCGGCGGGATCGTCGGCGCGTCGCTGCTGGTGTGGGCGTTGTCCGCGACACCGTGGACGTGGGCGCAGCACGTCGCGCAGGCCCGTGACGTGGGCTTCACCACCGGCGCGCTGGCCGTCGTGGCGGTCACGTCGGCGACGCTGCGGTCGCCGTGGCGGCTGCGGGTGCGGGCGGCGCTGTGGTTCTACGCGACCGTGGCGTTCCTGTTCGAGGGGACGTTGACCGACGTGTCGCACGGGCTGGCGGTGCTGGTCGGCATGGTGGTCGGGCAGCGCCTGTGGGGCGTCGAGCCCGGGTACGCGCCGCGCACCCGCCGGGAGACCCGCATCCTGGCGTTCGGCGGCCTGGTGGTGCTGGTGCTCACCGAGCTGGTCGTGCTGCTGTTCCCGAACCACGGGCCGTTCGGCGAGACGTCCGGTGACGCCGCGCCGCTGCTGGACGTGCTGGTGGACCTGGTGCTGGTCGGGTTCGTGGCCAACCAGCTCCGCTGCGGCAAGCGGTGGGCGTGGTGGGTGGCCGTCGTGCTCGGGGTGCTCAACGTGCTGGGCGCGGCGGTCGCGCTGGCGCTCATCCTGCTCGACGAGCTGCCCGGCGGCGCCCCGGTGGCGCTGGGCAGCGGCGTGCTCTGGGTGGGCGAGCTGGCGCTGCTGCTGTTCGACCGGGGCTCGTTCCGGGTGCCGCTGCGCCGCCGGCTGCCCGGCGGGGTGGCCGCCGACGAGCTGAACCTGTCCCGGGCGCGCGGCCTGCTCACCGAGGTGGGCGGCTCGACCATGTCGTGGATGACGGTGTGGCCGGAGAACCGGTTCTACTTCACCTCCGACGGGCGCGGGTACGTCGGCTACCAGCGGCACGCCGGGGTGGCGATCGCGCTGGCCGACCCGGTCGTGCCCGCCGGCACCGCCGCCGAGGCGGTGCGCGAGTTCGCCGCGATGAGCGAGCACGGCGGGCTGGTGCCGTGCCTGTTCTCGGTGACCGACGAGGTGGCGCGGGCGGCGCGGGCCGAGGGCTGGCAGACCGTGCAGATCGCCGAGGACACCGTGGTGGACCTGCCGGACCTGGCGTTCAAGGGCCGGAAGTGGCAGGACGTGCGCACCGCGCTCAACCACGCCGCGCGCGACGGCCTGGAGTTCCGGCTGGTGCGGCTGGCCGAGCAGCCGTTCGCGGTGCTCGCCCAGGTGCGGGCGATCTCGGAGCAGTGGGTGGGCGACAAGGGGCTGCCGGAGATGGGGTTCACCCTGGGCGGCGTGGACGAGGCGCTGGACCCGCAGGTGTGGGTCGGGCTGGCGGTCGACGGGACGGGCAGCGTGCACGGCGTGACGTCGTGGCTGCCGGTGTTCGGGCCGGGCGGGGTGGTCCGGGGGTGGACGCTGGACGTCATGCGCCGGCGCACCGACGGCTTCCGGCCGGTGATGGAGTTCATGATCGCGTCGGCGTGCCTGGAGCTGCGGGACCGGGGCGCGCTGTTCGTGTCGCTGTCCGGGGCGCCGCTGGCCCGGGGCGGTGCGGCGGACCTGGACGGCGTCGACCGGGTGCTGGACAAGCTGGGCGGCGCGATGGAACCGCTGTACGGGTTCCGCTCGCTGCACGCGTTCAAGGCGAAGTTCTCACCGCGCTACGAGCCGGTGCACCTGGCGTACCGCGACGAGGCCGACCTGCCCCGCATCGGCCTGGCCCTGGTCCGCGCCTACCTGCCCGACACGTCGACCCGCCAACTGCTCGCCGCGTCGTTCAGCAGGTCTTGAGCCCATTGAGGACGTCCGATGTGGACGTCCTCAGTGGACTGACGGGGTCGGCCAGGTCTTGTCGCTCAAGAGGTCTGGTCGCCGAGCCCCTCGCGGAACCACGACGTCATGTTCTCCTCCGTGCGCGGGAACCAGCGGTTCTCGGTGGCGAAGTCGTCGGACGTCGGCGGCGCCTGGAACTTCGGCCGCTCGTCGCGGTTGTAGCGGATCTGGTACCGGAACGGCGGGTCCGCGATGTACTCGAACCCGACCCACGTGCCCAGGCCCTCGGCGTACATGCCCTTGCGCAGCTGCTGGAACTCCCGCCACACCTCCGGCGGGATGTCCCAGCCGCGCACCGACCCGTCGGCCATCCGGACCCCCGCCTCCGCCTGCGTGTGCCGGCCGACCATGTCGGCCCGCAGCACCAGGCGCTGCCAGCCCTCGGGCAGCGCGGCGATCACGGCCTGCGTGATCTCCGCCAGCTTCTGCTGCTGCTCGACGGGGCTGAGCTGCGGCCAGTTCGCCATCGTGTGGAGTCCTCCTCGAACGCGTCCGGTCGGCGGGCGCGGTACTCGTCCGTCCGCAGCCTACCGCTGCGGTTGCCCGTCCTCCCGCGCGCGCAGCGCGGCCTCGCCCTCGTCCAGCACCGCGCGCAGCCACGGCGGCACGTGCTCCGCGTCGCGCGGGAAGACCTCCAGGTCCCGCACGAAGGCCGCCGGGTGCAGCGGCGGCCACCACTGCGGGTCCTCGTCGTAGTTGAACGACACCTGCGGGGCGGCACCGCGCCGCAGCACCACCCGCGCCGAGAACCACGTGCCGCGCCCCTCCTCGTACAGGACGCCGCGCAGCTCCTGGAACGCGTCGGTCACCACCGGCGACAGCACCACCGTGCCGGGGTCCGCGCCCCGCTCGTCCACGACCGACACCGCGAAGTCGTAGGCCGACACGGTCGCCGTCACCGACAGCGCCAGCTCCGACCAGCCCGCCGGGGCCGCCGACGCGAGGGCGTTCGCGGCCTCGGCGACCAGCTCACCGGCCCTTGAATCGCTGGAGGGGTCCATAGTTCACCTCCGGCTTGTTCGGGAACACGCGTTCCTTGGTGACCACGCCGTCCACGATCTTGTTGTCGTCCGCGTCCAGCAGCGGCTTGCCGTCCGGGCCGGTCTTGTAGGTGACCTCCTGCCAGCGCATGGTCACCTCGCCCGGCACGCCGTCCGCGTCCCGCTGCATCCGCACCTGGTAGTTGCGGACGTCCTGGCCGGGCACCTCGGCGAAGTTCTTCAGCGCGACCTCCTGGGCCCGCCACGACGCCTCGTTCGTCCAGCCGTCCTTGTAGTTGCCGGAGTTGGACGACGCCATCTGCGGGTGCATGTTCAGGTACTCGCCCAGGCCGCCCAGCTCGTTGGACACCAGGTGGCCGCCCGCCCACTTGACCCGCGCGTCCTCGACCTCCTGCGCGGTGCGCGGCCGGTCGGGGGTCTCCGGCGGGAACGCCGCCTCGCCCTCCATCTGCGCCCGCCGCTGCGCGCCCCGGTCCTTCTGGTCGTCGCGGTAGTCCGGCTTCTGGCCGCCGGCCTCCACGTCGCCGGTCATCGAGTCGGTCTGGCCGTGGCGGTCGGTGTGGAAGGTCAGGAACAGCTCGTCGTTGTGGTAGTTCGGCACCCGGTACTGCACGTCGGGCAGCAGCGGGTGGCCCAGGTCGGGGTTGAACCCCGCCCACTTCTGCTCCTCCTTGCCGACCGGCTTGCCGTCCGCGCCCAGCACGGTGTTCTGCTTCGAGCCCGGCTCCGCCTCGACCCACTTCACGGTGCCGTGCTCGTCGGTGAAGAACGTCGTCCGGGTGCCGTTCGCGTGCTGCACCGGGTAGGCGGTGTACCCGTCAAGCGGCGTGTGCCCGCGCAGCGGGGCCGGCACCGGGTCGGGCGCGTCCGGCCGGTGGAAGTCCGGGTCGGCGTTGCCGTCCGGGATCATCGGCCGCTGCTGGTGCGGCACCTCGATCGGCGGGTCGTGCACGGCGATCGGCTGCGGCGGCTCGCCGGGCCGGTGCGTGGGCCGGTCCCAGTCGACGAACCGCTCGTGGAACGCCGGGTCGTCGGGGGCGATGACCCGCGTCGGGGGCGGCGGGTCGAAGGCCGGGTCGTCGTCCGCGTCGAGCCCGTCCGGGTCGTCGCCGTCACCGCGCGCCTGCGCGTCGTCGGGGTCCAGGTCGTGCTTGTCGGCGTCGGGCGTGTCCGGGGTGAACGCGTCGTCGCCCGCGCGGCTCGTGCTGCCGTCCGGGTGGTGGGTGTCCCACTCGCCGTTGGGCGGGATGCGCGGCGTGCGGTTGCCGTTGGCGTCCACGTCGTAGTCGGACGAGAACACCCGCCCCTGCGAGTCGGTCCAAGCGGGCTTGGTCGGGGCCAGCACCGGGGTGTCGAGTTCGCGGGACAGCCGGCGGGCGAAGTCGTTGGAACCCGCGTCGCACCCGATCAGCCGGATCGGCCGGCCGTCGTAGTCGCCGTTGCGGCGCAGGACGTCGGCGAACTCCTCGGGCGAGTAGGTGTGGTCGCCGATCCGCGCCCGACCGTCCGGCGTGACGTGCACGTCGACCGTGTACCGCCCGTCGGGGTCGGGCTGCACGCGGTGCGGCAGGTCGCCCATCCGGTCGTCACCCCGGTGGAACGACGTGCCGGAGGGGGTGGACTCGGCGTGCCGGCGGTTCACCTCGTCGGGACCCGGCCGTTCCTGGGGCGCGTGCTGCTGCGGTTCGGTGTGGGGCGGGTCGTTGTGCGGCGGGTTGTCGTGTGACGGGTTGTGGTGGGACGGGTTGTGATGGTTCGGCGCGTGCTGGCCCGGTGCGTGCGGGCCACGGCTCATCGGCGGGGTGCCGGATGGACTGTGCGTGCCGGGCGGTGGGCCGTTGAACGGGCCTTGCGGCGGGGTGGGCCGCCCGTGCGGCACCGGACCCTCGTGCGAGGGGTGCGGGCCGCGTGCACCGGGCGCGCTGGACCCGACGTCGCCGCGACTGCCGGACGTCCCGGTCCAGCCGCCGCCACCGGGCCTCGCAGGTGCAGTCCCCGGACCGCCGCTGTTCGGACCTCCACTGTGCGGAGCGCCGGGCGTACCGCCGCCGGGCGCGTGCCCGGGACCGCCCGGGGACGAACTCCCCTGCGGCGAGGTGAAGTTCGGCTCTCGCTGCGGCCCGAACGGGGTGTGCGGCTGGCCGGGGCGCGCGGGAGCGTCCGGCGTGGCCGCCGTCGAAGTCTGCGTGTGACCGGAAGGCGTGTGCGCAGGAGGTGTGTGCGCAGAAGGTGTGTGGCCGGGTTGCGGGCTGCCGGAAGGCGTGTAGCCGGGTTGCGGCTGAGGGGAAGGCGTGTGGCCGGTCGGGGTGTGACCGGGTTGCGGGTGACTGGTCTGCGGGTGACTGGTCTGCGGGTGACTGGTCTGCGGGTGGTCGGTGCGCGTCGGACCGGGGTTGCCGCCCGGCCCACCACGGTGCTCCCCCACCGGCGAGTGGTTGCCGGGTGCGGGGTTTCCGCCGGGCCCGCCGCGGGTTTCGCCGACCGGGTGGCGTCCGGCGGGGGTGGTCGTGCCGGGTGGGGCGGCGTTCGGGTTGCCGCGCGGCGGGTCGGTGTCGGGGTTGCCGGTGCTGTCGCCCCGTCCGGGGCGGGTGCCGGGGTTGGCCGGCGCACCGGGGTCCCCCGAGCCCGGCCGGGGGCCGGCGTCGGGTGGGGCGGAGGCGGACGTGGACGTGGTGCCCTCGCCCGGCCTCGGCGACCGGCTGCCCGCATCACCGGGACTGCCCGGGTCACCGGAGTTCCCCGAGTTGCCGGAGTTCCCCGAGTTGCCGGAGGTACCCGAGGTGCCGGCATCGCCCGAGTTGCTTGAGTTGCCGTCGCCGGAACCGCCCGGGGTGTCGCCGGAGCCGTCCCGCCCGCTGCCGCGCCCGGTGCCGGCCGACGGCGCGTCCACGTCGGCCCGGCCGGTCTGGAGGAAGCCGCCCTTCTTGATGTTCTTCGGGTCCAGCACGTCCAGGCCGGTCGCCTTGCCGGCCAGCTTGCCGACGACCTTCATCACCTTCTCGAAGACCTCCACCAGACGCTTGAGCATCGGCGAGACCTTCTTGATGGTGTTCAGCAGGTCCTGGATGATCTTGGCGATCTTGGCCGCCCACTTCGAGATCGCCGTCACCGCCTGCGCGACGATGACCGGCGTCCCGAAGCCCAGCGAGAACACCGCCTCCAGCACCCACGCGATCAGCTTGCCGACCAGGTCGGCGATCAGGTCGCGCACCATCTCGCGCACGAACCCGACCACCATGCCCATCAGGCCCACGACCGTCCCCACGGTCGAGGAGGCCGACGCGGCACCGCTCAGCGCGTCGCCGTGGACCTGCGCGTTGGTCAGGTAGGCGGCTGCGGCGGCGCCTTCCCACCCGGCCGTGCCACTGGCCACCGCCGCCTTGTAGTCCTCCGCGACCTTGCCCAGCTCGGTGCCGACGTTGTTCCACGTCGTGGAGTACGACTCGATCACCGGCGGGTTGCCGGCCAGCCAGTCGAGCATGTCCTTCAACGGCTGGACGTGCTCCATCAGGAACGACGCCGCCGACGACATCAGCGTGCCGAACGGGTCGATGGCCATCGCCGCCGCGTCGGCCGCCAGCCCGACCATGCCCAGGCCGGCTTCGACCCAGTTGCCGTCCTTGACCCCGTTGAACGTGTCCATCGCGGACTCCGCGATCGACACGCCCGTGGCCCAGCCGTTGTCCCCGGTGCCGGCGTTGAAGGACGAGCCCGACTCGGCGGGCGGCGCGGCCACCAGGGGGTTGTCGCCGGCCATCAGCCACCCGCCTGGAAGCTGTCGCGGATGGACTCCTCCATCTCGCGGTACTGGGCGACGGTGCCGCGCACCTCCGTGCCGGCGGCCTCCATCGCCGCGACCGCGCCCTGCAACGCCTGGAGCCCCCACGACTCCACGGGGTCGAGCATCATCCGGAACGGCTGGCAGATGATCCCGTAGGCGTCGGTGGGCATGGAGACGGTCTGCGCCGCCTGCACCGCGCCCTCGATCCGCGCGCTCAGATCGTCCAGCTGTTTGCTGTGACCGTCCAGCGTCCCCGCGACGATCTCGAACCCGGCCATGCCCCGTCCCCCGAATCGCGTTGCCCACGGCGCCCGCCGTCGGCGGTCACTGTATGAATGCCGACGCGGCCACGTCGAGTTCGGTTCCGGTTGACCTGGAAACCGCATGTCGGGTGCCGTGACGTGAATCACCCGCACCCGACCGGCCGTGTCCCCGGGTTTGCCGCCCACCGGTTCGGCCGCGAGAGAGCTGTGGGGTCAGACCGCCGGCTGCGCCTCGACCGACGTCCAGCCGGTGTGCTTGGCGGGGTGGTCGTCGCCGGAGGACCGGCCGCGCAGCCGGCGGCCCAGCCACGGCACGACGTGCTCGCGGTAGTAGCGGGCCTCGGTGGCCAACCGCCGCGCCACCACCGGGTGCTCCACCGGGTCCGGCGTGGTCGGGTGGCCCAGCGCGGACAGCACCAGGGACGCGACCCGGGCGTGCCCGGCGGGGTTGAGGTGCAGGCGGTCGGGCGACCAGTACGCCGCCCGGGTCACCTCGACGTCGTTGAACGCGTCCACCATCAGCAGGTCGTTGCGCCGGGCCAGGGCCTTGACCGCCCGGGTCAGCGCCACGCCCCGGCGGTGGACGGTGCGGCCGAACGGCAGCCGGCGCGACGGGTCCGCGCCGCTGAGCACCACCAGCCGCACGCCGGCGTCGGCGCAGCGGCGGACCGCGTGCTCGGTGAGCCGGACCAGCCGGTCCGCGTCGACGCCGGGCCGCATCATGTCGTTGCCGCCGCCGTTGAGCGTGATCAGGGTGGGCAGCGGGTCCATCGCCAGCGCGAGGTCGAGCTGATCGGTGACGATCGGCTCCAGCAGCCGGCCCCGGACCGCGAGGTTGGCGTAGTGGACCGG
Source organism: Actinosynnema sp. NPDC050436 (assembly GCF_040655415.1). NCBI lineage: Bacteria > Bacillati > Actinomycetota > Actinomycetes > Pseudonocardiales > Pseudonocardiaceae > Actinosynnema > Actinosynnema sp. NPDC050436. Next base: position 195,842 of record NZ_JBFAJV010000008.1, read on the forward strand.
CTCGTCGAGCACGGCCGCCAGTCCCTCCGCCACCCGGTCCGCCCAGCCCCGGCACGTGCCGTCCGGGCGCTCGTCCCCGACGCCCTCGGTGAAGCTGTCGCCGATGGCCGCGTAGTGCACCGCCGACCCTCCCTTCGTCCACATCGGCCTCCACAATAGGCCGCCGGTCGGCTCGGGTGCGCGGGCCTGCCGGAGGATGGGTGCGTGACGCACGAGGACGACGCGGGGACGGCCCAGGCGTGGGCGGCGCTGGGCGGGTCGGCCACCGCCGTGGAGTTCGACCTGGTCCGGGGGCCGCTGGACGCCCGCCTGCCGGTCCGCGAGCTGGCCCGCGCGACGGTTGCCGCGTGCTCGCTGGCCGCCGCCGAGCTGCTCGCCCACCGCAACGGGGTGCCACCGCCCGGGGTCCGGGTGCACGAGGGCGCGGTGGCCTCGGCGTTCATCAGCGAACGGCACCTGCGGGTCGACGGCCGCGCCCTGCCCCCGTTCGCGCCGCTGTCCCGGTTCTGGCGGACGGCGGACGGCTGGGTGCGCACGCACGCGAACTACCCGCACCACCGGGCGCGGCTGCTCGCTGCGGCCGGGGTGCCCGACGCGGGTGACGACGACGTGGTCGCCGCACGGGTCGCCGAGGTGTTCGCGGCCCGGCCCGCCGAGCGGGTGCAGGAGGACGTGTACGCGGCGGGCGGTTTGGCGGTCGCCGTGCGCGGGGTGACCGGTGAGCGGCACCCGCTGGTCGAGACCCGGGTGGTCGGCGGCGGCGAACGCGGCCTGCCGCCGGCCGGGCTGCCCGCGTCCGGGGTCCGGGTGCTGGACCTGACCAGGGTGATCGCGGGCCCGGTGGCCACCCGGACGCTCGCGCTGCTGGGCGCGGACGTGCTGCGGCTGGACCCGCCGGGCCTGCCCGAGCTGGACGCCGCGTCCGCCGACACCGGGCTGGGCAAGCGGTCGGCGGTGCTGGACCTGGCCACCGACCGGGAGCTGGTCGACAGCCTGCTGGCCACGGCGGACGTCGTGGTCACCGGTTACCGGCCGGGCGCGCTGGACCGGTTCGGCCTGGCCCCGGACGCGCTGCTGGAACGGCGGCCGGGGCTGGTGGTCGCGCAGCTGGGCGCGTGGGGCTGGTCCGGTCCGTGGGCGACCCGGCGCGGGTTCGACAGCCTGGTGCAGGCGGGCAGCGGGATCGCCGTGGTCGAGGGCGACGAGCGGCCCGGCGCGCTGCCGGCGCAGGCGCTGGACCACGGCACCGGGTACCTGCTGGCCGCCGCCGTCCTGCGCGGGCTGGCCGAACGCGCGCGAACGGGTGGGCGGCACGTGCGACTCTCCTTGGCGGGCACCGCTTCCTGGCTGCTGCACGACCTGCGGCCGTCCGGGGTGGAGGGTGCGGAGCACGACCCGGCACGGTGGCTGGCCGAGGTGGACTCGTCGTACGGCCGCCTCCGGTACGCGCGGTCCCCGATCGGCTACGCGGGCGCACCCGACACGTGGAGCCGCCCACCGGGCCGGTGGGGCGCCGACCGGCCGGAGTGGTCGCGGTGACCGGCCGAAGTGGTCGCGGTGACCGGGCGCTCTACGCGCGGACCGGGCGCTGCGGGGCCCACGCCGAGGCGAACGCGGCCCACACGACCGGGGAGAACGCCGGGTCGCCGGTCCGCTCCCAGCGGGTGGCCTGCTCGCGCTGCCACGCGCCCAGCGCCGCGACCGGGTCCGGTGCGGACTGGGCCGCGTCCACCGCGACCACCGCGCGGTCGAGCACCGGGGTGGGCCGGAAGCCGGGCACCAGCGCGGCCAGGCCGGCGTCGGTCGGCAGCGTCCACCGGGTCGACACCACGTGCTCCGCTCCGCCGTGCACCAGGGCCGCGACCAGCCCGGTCGGCTCCGCGAAGCGGGCGTCGCCGCCGCTCTCGCACGCCACCAGCGCGACCCGGTTCGGGATGCGCCACGGGCGCGGCGCACCCGGGCGGTGCCCCAGTGCGATGTCGGCGGCGGTCAGCGGGCGGTGCGCGCCCACCGTCGCGGCACGGCCCGTGGTGGCGGTCCCGCAGGACAGGTGCAGGCGCGCGTCCAGCGCGTGCCCGCCGGTCGTGACGTGCCCGACGTAGAGCAGCCGGCCCGCGTCGCGCAGCGCCTCCTCCAGCACGTCCCGGTCGACGTCGTCCCGCCGCACGCCGCCGGGCGCGAGCCGGGCCGCGAGCGCGGTCAGCTCCGGCCCCGGCGCACCGAGCACCGACCCGAGGCCGGACGCGTCGCCGAAGCCCGGCACCCTCGGGTCGAGCACGCCGACCACCGGCCCGGTGAACGGCGACACCCGGCGTGCCACCGCGTTGCGGACGGTCGCGGGCGGCAGGACGGACACGTCGGCGTTGTGCACCGTCCGCTCGCCGTCGTCGACCCGCAGCGCCTCCCACGGCACCAGGGCGGTCGACGGCGACGGGCTGATCCGCAGGTGGGGCCGCCGGCCCGAGGTGATCACCGCGTTCAGCTCGACCGCGAGCGGGTGCGGCAGCAGCGCCGAGGCCAGCCGGGCGGACAGCGCGACCTCGCGGTCGCGGTCCACGAGCGGGCCCCGGCCGAGCGCCCGCGCCAGCGCGTCGCCCGCGCTCTCGCCGGGCAGCGGTGACGGGGTGGCCCGCGCCAGGTCTGCCAGCGGGCCCCGCACCTCGGCCCGGGGCAGCACCAGCACGCGCGGGCGCGAGGGTTCGTGCTCCCACCGCCACGAGACGTAGAGCTCGCCCGCGTCCACGAACTTGACCTGCACCGCTACCACGACGCCACCGCCTGCTCCGAGCGCACCGGGAACCCGTAGCGGCGCTCGGCCACGTCGATCCACCGGTCCAGGGCGGACGGCACGGCCGGGTCCGGCCGCACCCTGGGCGGCAGGGCGAACCCGGTGGCCGGGAACGCCGGGTCCTCGCCCGTGCTCGCCGCGAACGAGGCCGCGTAAGGGAGGTGGTCGCCCTCTGAGGAGGGCAGCGGACGTTCTCCCGCTGCGGATGACGGCGATCGCGGTACCGGCGGCACCGGCAGGCCCACCAGCTCACCGCGTGCGGCCGAGGTTTCCGGGACGGCCTCGGCGAGGCTCAGCGACGCGGTGCCCGCGACGTGGTCGATGTAGGCCGCCGCCAGCTCCACGTCCCCGACGGCGGCGATCGCGGTGAAGGCCGACCGCAGCGCCGGTGCCGCCGCGAGCGCGACCCACCGCTCCCGCACCGGGCCGTGGCCGAACCGCTGCCGCACCGCCTCGGCCGCCAGCGCCCCGGGCAGCGCGTGGTCCAGCGCCCGTTCGCTCAGCTCGCGCCGGGCCTGTCCGTCCACTGTGGACGCCCAGCGGACCAGGGCGTCGGCCCGCCACCACGCGCCGCCCAGGGCGACGTGCCAGAGCCCGGCCCGCTGCGCGACCTCCGCCGCCTCGCCGTACTGCCCGTCCGCCGCCGCGTACTCCCCCAGCGCTTCCAGCGCCGCCCCGCGCACCTGGAGGACGGCGATCCGCTCGACGGGCGTCCCGGAGTGGTCGGCCGCCACGCGGTCGAGCATCTCCAGCGCCTCGCGCGGCCGGCCGCGCACGACCTCCACCGCCGCCCGCCCGTGCAGGCACACCAGGAGCCCGCGCTCGTCGCCCGAGGCGCGCAGCAGCTCCTCGGCCTCGCCGTAGAGCGCCACCGCCCGGTCGTTGGCCGAGTCCAGGTAGGCGAGCCGGGCCAGGCTGAGCACGGCGGCGGCCTGGGCCGCCACGTCGCCGGTCGCCGCCGCCAGCTCCCGGGCCAGTCCGAGGTGCTCGGCACCGCCCGCCCGGTCGCCGGTCCCGTCCGCGACGTCGGCCAGGGTGGCGTGCACGAAGGCGGCGAGCTGCGGCGCGGACGCGTAGGCCAGGTCCAGCGCCGCCGTCGCCACCTCGGTCGCCTCGCCGAACCGGCCGCACGCGGACAGCACCGCCGCGCGCACGGCGAGGATCGGCGGCTGCCCGCCCGCCAGGCCCTCGGCCTCGTCCAGGTCGGCCAGGGCCTCGGCCGACCGCGACTCGTGCCGCAGGTGCTGGGCGCGGGCGACCAGCGCGTTGACCAGGACGCCCGCCGTGCCGTAGGCGTTGCCGACGCGGTGCAGGACGGTGCGGCCGAGGGTGATCGCCTCGGTGTTCCAGCGCAGCGGGTCGACCAGGCCCGCCAGGTTCGCCGCCACGCCCGCCCGGCACACCAGGGCCTCGTCCTCGTCCGAGCCGAGGGTTTCCCGGTACGCGGCCTCGAACGCGGCCAGCGCGCCCGCCGCGTCACCGGACATGGCCAGCATCGCGCCGTGGCTGTTCAGCGTGCCGCAGCGGTGCCAGCGCGGACCAATCGGCTGCACGCCGTCGGGCCGGTCGACCAGCCGGCCGTACTCGGCCGCCCGGACCGGGTCGCCGGCCGCCTCGGCGATGGCGGCCAGGTCGGCGTGGGCGTGCGGGGCGAGGTGGGGCGCGTGCGCGGCGGCGAGCCCGGCCGCCGTCGACGCCTCGGCCTCGGCCTGCGCGAAGCGGCCCTCGGCCAGCAGCAGGCGGGCGCGGACCAGGTGCAGCACCACCGCCTCGTGCGGCCGGGCGGTGGCGAAGCCGCGTTCCACGTCCTGCCGCGCCTCGGCCGTCCGGCCCAGCTTGGCCAGGACGTCGGCGCGCGAGCCGAGCACGACCGCGCGCGCCTCCGGTCCGGCGACCGCCAGCGCGTCGGTGAGCAGCGCCGCCGCCCGCTCCTGGTCACCGGACGCGTCCAGCACGCCCGCGAGGTTGACCAGCGTCGTCGCCCGCTGCCCGGCCGCCGCCACGCCCAGCGCGCCCTCCAGCGCGGCGACCGCGCCCGCGACGTCACCGGCCTGGAACCGGTGGACGCCGTCGTCGTTCAGCTCCGCCCACCGGCTCACCGGCGGCCCGCCAGGCGCTCGGTGGCGGTGGCGTCCGGTGCGCCGGGCCGGGTGCGGGCGTAGGCGATGAGCGCGGCCCGCCGGCCGGCCGCGTCCGGGTCGCCCGGTGCGTCCGGCGGGGCGAACCCCGGCGCGTACACGGTGAGCCGGCGCGCGGCGGGCGGCAGTAGCAGGACGGTCGGCGGCACGGGGGTCCGGCCGGTGCGCCGACCGAGGCCGTCGGTGCCGTCGAGCACGACGTCCACCGCCGCGAACCGGGCCGCCAGCGGCACTCCCGCCCGGGGACCGACGGCCACCGAGACGTCGAGGAACGTGCCGCCGCCGCGCCGGACCACGGCCCACCGCGCGTCGGCCGCCGCGTCCACCGCGCCGGCCGGGACCAGCGCCCAGTCCACCGGGTCCGCTCCACTGTGGACGGTCACGCCGTCCGTCGCGGGCGCGTCGCCGGCGGCCAGGGCGAACTCCGCACGGGTCACGGCGGGCGCGGGCAGCACGACGCCGCAGTCCTCGGCGAGCGCGGCCAGCCGCTCCGACAGCCCGGCCACCACCGGGTCGGCGGGCACCGCCGCCACCGCGCGGGCGGTGGCGTCCTCGTCGTCGAGCAGGTGCTCCACGGCGGCGGTCGCCAGGGCGCGTTCGGCGTGCAGCACCGAGAGGTCCAGCGCGGGCACGCCCGCCTCGCCGGACGCGGGCCACCACGCCTCCAGCCAGTTCAGCTGGGCCAGCGCGCGGCCTTCCGGCCAGGGGCCGGCCGTGACCTCGTCGGCGTCGCCGAGGATCGCGGCGGCGGCCTGCTCGCCGTAGACCTCCCACAGCCAGTCGGCCGCGCGCGCCGGGTCGTGCACCCGGGCGGTCGGCGCGGCCCCGCCCAGCACGTCCCACGCCAGCACCGCGCCCCGCGCCTCCAGCAGCGCGGCGCGCTCCGGGTGCGGCCGGTCGCCGACCTCGATGCCGTCGCCCCTGGTGATCCTCACCCGGCGGCCCGCCGTTCCAGCGCCGCGCGCAGCCGGTCCCGCTGGTCCAGGATCACCGACCGCAGCACGCCGTCCAGCACGTCCCACAGCCCGTCCGCCGGCACGGCCTCCCGCCTCAGCTCACGGCCGTGCACGCGGACCCACAGCCGGCGCAGGTACGCCTCGCGCACGCCCGCCACGTCCGCCCGCACGCCCTCCGGCACCGCCGCCGGCATCCGCCGGGCCCGCCGCACGTAGGACTCGCGCTCCCACCGGCCGCGCAGCCTGGCCGCCGCGTCGCCGGTCGCCGTGCCGGCGAGCCCCGCGACCGCCTCGCGCCCGAGCACCATCACCACCCGCCCGGCCTCCTCGGCGAGCTGCCACGGCTGGGCGCTGCGGGCGATCTCGGTGCGCACCAGCGCCGGCACGTCGGCCAGGGCGTCGCGGTGCGCGGTGGTCAGCGGGACGAACAGCCGTTCCACGATGGACCGGTCGAACGGCTTGGGCAGGGTCTGCTTGGCGGCCGTCTCGCCGAGTTCCGGGCGTGCGGGCCGGTCCCGGTCGGACAGCCCGTGCGCCCGCGCCGCGCCCGGCCCGTCCAGGTCGGCCGCGCCGCGAGCACCGGCCCGCCGGGCGACCAGCGCGTCGAACAGCGCCTGGTCCGGGTCGGTGGCGCAGGTGGCGAGGAACTCGGCCACCCGGTCCGGACCCGTGCCGGTCCGGTCGGTCGGCTCCGGTGCGGACCGGCCGGACCACGCGGCGTCCAGCAGCGCGGTGAGCCCGGCCGCGTGGGCCGGGTCGGTCACGAACCGGCGCAGGTCCGCGACGGTCGGCCCGCCCTGGTCGTGCACCTCGGCCAGCACGGCGGCGGCCCGGTCGGCGGCGTTCGGGCTCAGCCGGGGGTCGCCGTGCGCGGTGGCCAGCTCGTAGCAGCGCTGGAAGTACAGGTCCTGCGGGTTGCCGTCGGTGATGCCCGCCCGCCGGCGGGCCTTCTTCAGCACCAGGAACCAGGCGGCGGTCGCGGCCAGCACCGGGCCCGCCTCGACGATCCGGTCGCACAGCGCGTCGGCGTGCTCGGCGGCGACCGCGCCCGCCGCGAACTCCGGGTTGAGCACCGGCCGCAGCACCAGCGGGTCGAGCACGAGCTTGACCGTGCGGGCCAGCGGGCGGCCCGCCTCGTTGCTCAGCGGCGCAACCGCGTCGCCCAGCCGGGCCCACGCCCGCTCCACCAGCAACCCCCTCGGCGACGCCGTCCCCGGGGTCGCCGCCCGCGCGCCAGTAGTCACCCGGCGAGCCTAGCCGGTCGGACGTACGCGCTGGTCGCAGGCAGATGCGGCGGCGTTCCTGTGATCGGTAGGCCGAGGTCGAGCGGCACCCTCGGCACCATGAAGCTGCCCCAGCCGGACCCGGTGCACGGGACGCCGCCCCAGTTCTACCCGGCCCTGCCCTACGGCAAGCCGCCGCGCCGGCGCGGACCCGCCCTGCTGCTGATCCCGCTGGTCCTGTTCGCCGGGCTGTTCTTCGGCGGCTCCTACCTGGTCACGCCCGAACCGGACGTCGAGGCCGGGGGCACCCCCGGCTTCGCCGCCGTCGACGGCCGCGAGGTCGTCCTCGTCCCCTACACCCGGCACGGCCCGCGCGGCATGTTCCAACTGCTGTTCCAGGACATGTTCCAGGTGCGGCTGGCCGCGCGCGACGTCGCCACCGGCGAGCTGCGCTGGGACACCCAGCTGTCCGACGAGCTGATCTGGGACGCCGACGTGCTGGCCAGCGGCGAGCGCTACACCTACCTGGCCACCGACGACGGGCTGGTGGTGCTGGACCTGGCGGACGGCACGCGGGTCACCGGCGGCGCGGAGGTCGACGGCCTCGGGCCCGCCCACATCGCCGCGCCGTGGGCCTACCGGTACGACGCCGAGAACCGCCGGGTGGTCACCATGGGCGGCGACGGCCGGGTGTCCACGATCGCCCTGGACAGCACCACCGCGACGCCCGCCGACCCCCCGACGACCGCCGCCTGGGCCGGGCAGCTCTCCGAGCGGGCCACGCCCGCCCCGCCGACCGGCACCAGGTCCCAGGCCGAGTACGCCGGCGGCCAGGTCGAGCTGGTCGCCCGGGGCGACGGCGGACCCGGCCACACCCTGGTCAAGGTCGCGCCGGACGGCGGTCGCACCCCGGTGGGCGGCGCGGTGTTCCAGCAGGCCGGCCTCGTGGTCACCGGCACCGCCGCCGCCGGGGCCGGGTCCGCGCAGGTGCTCGTCGTGCACAGCCGGGGCGTCAACGACCCGGCCAAGCAGCTCAGCGCCGTCTCGCTGACCACCGGGGAGGTCACCGGCAGCACGCCGATCCCCACCACCGCGACGACCGCAGCCGTGACCAGCCCGCACGGCGTCACCGCGATCGGAGTCGGCGACGTCGTGGCCGCGCTGGCTCCGGACGGCCGCCTCACCGCCGTGCCGATCGGCTCCGCCGACTTCTTCGGCACCCCCTCCTGAGATCCCCTCACCCGTCACCACCCCCGATCGTGAGAAAGGACCCACCATGAAGTTCTTCGCCTGGCTCGTGCTGCTGATCGGCACCGCCTGCACCGTCGGCTACGTCGCCACCGGGGTCACCGGCGACGACGAGTTCGCCTGGCTCAACGGCTGGATGGCCGGCCCGCTGCTGCTGCTGTTCGCGGTGCCGATGCTGTTCAGCGCGGCGCGGCTGACCAGCGGCATGTCGCTGCTGGGCGGTGTGCACAAGTCGTTCCACGGCGCCCCGATCGGCATCGGCCGCGTGGTGGGCGTGACCCGCACCGGTCTGACCGTGAACGACCAGCCGCAGCTCGAGCTGCGGCTGGAGATCGACACGCCGGACGGCCGGACGCTGCCCGGGACCGCCCGGCAGCTGGTCGACCTGACCGACCTGGCGGCGGTGCGGGTCGGCGCGACCCTGCCGGTCCGCTACCTGCCCGACGGCCGCGCCGCGCTGGCCACCGACGCCTCACCCGACGAGCTGCAAGCCGCCCTGGACCAGGTCCACCTGGCCAAGGGCCTCATCACGCCGCAGCAGCTGCACATCGCGCGCGCCGGCGTCGACGCGCAGGCCGTCGTGCTGTCGATGGCGCCGACCGGCGAGGTGCGGCACGACCGGTCGGTGGTCGTCCTCACGCTGCGGGTCACCCGGCCGGACCGCGCGATGTTCGACGTGACCCAGCAGAAGGCCGTGCCCGCCTCCTCGCTCGGGCAGCTCCAGCCCGGGTCCGTGGTGCGGGTGAAGTACCTGCCGCACGACCAGTCCGAAGTGGTCGTGCTGACCCAGTTGGCGCCCTGACCCCCGCAGCGGGCACCCGGCGCACGGGGGTGGCGGGTCGGAGTCGCGGCGGCGGGGACAATGGTCCGCGACTGCCTGCGGAGGTGTGGTGGAGTTCTTCCTGCTCGGTGAGGTTGCGGCGCGGTCGTCCGGTGGGCCGGTCGACCTCGGGCCGGCGATGCAGCGGTGCGTGCTCGCCGCGCTCGCGGTGGACGCCGGGCGGGTGGTGCCGGTCGGGCGGGTCGTCGAACGGGTCTGGGGCGTCGACGCGCCGGCCCACGCCCGCTCCACCCTGTCCACCTACACCTCCCGGCTGCGGGCCGCGCTGCCCGACGCCCGCATCGTGTGGCGCTCGGGCGGCTACCTGCTGGACGTGCCGCCGGAGGACGTGGACCTGCACCGGTTCCGGGCGCTGCGCCGGGCCGGGGACGTGGTCACCGCGCTGGGGCTGTGGCGCGGCGAACCGCTGACCGGGCTGGACAGCGACTGGGCGCGCGCCGAGCGCGAGCTGCTGCGCCAGGAGCGGCTGTCCGCCGAACTGGACCTGGTGGACGACCGGCTGCGGCAGGGCCGGGGCGAGGGGATGGTGGCCGACCTCGCGGGCCTGGTCGCCGCGCACCCGCTGGACGAGCGGCTGGCCGGGCAGTACCTGCTGGCCCTGCACCGGGCCGGGCGGTCCGCCGACGCCCTGGAGCACTTCCACCGCGTCCGGACGCACCTGCGCGACCACCTCGGCGCGGACCCCGGCGAGCCGCTGCGCTCCCTGCACAGCCGCATCCTGAACGCGGACCCCGGTCTCGTCCCCACCGCCCCGGTCGAGCCCGCACCCGCCGCGCCGCCCCGGGCCGCGCCGCGCCAACTGCCCGCCGCGCCCGGTCCGTTCGTCGGCCGCCCCGACGAGCTGGCCCGGCTGGACGAGGTCGACGGCACGGCGGTCATCTCGTCCATCGCGGGCGTCGGCGGCATCGGCAAGACGTGGCTGGCCCTGCACTGGGCGCACCGCAACGCGCACCGCTTCCCCGACGGCCAGCTGTTCGTCGACCTGCGCGGGTTCGGCCCGGAGGCCGACCGGGTCGACCCCTCGGCGGCCGTGCGCGGGTTCCTGGAGGCGCTGGGCGTGGACCGCGACCGCGTCCCGGTCGAACCGCACGCGCAGACCGCGCTGTTCCGCACGACCGTCGCCGACCGCCGGGTGCTGCTCGTGGTGGACAACGCCGCCGACACCGGCCAGGTCGTCCCGCTGCTGCCCGGCACCCGGTCCTGCGCGGTGCTGGTGACCAGCCGCAACCGGCTGCCCGGCCTGGTCACCCGGCACGGCGCGCGCCCCGTGCCGCTGGACGTGCTGACCGAGGCCGAGTCGCGGGCGCTGCTGGTCGGGCGGCTCGGCGCGGACCGCGTCGCCGCCGAACCCGAGGCGGTGACCGAGCTGGTCGCGCGGTGCGGCGGCTTCCCCCTCGCCCTGGGCATCATCGCCGGCCGCGCCGGGTCGAGCCCCGGCGCGAGCCTCGCCTCGGCCGCCGCCGAACTGCGCGACCTGGGCCTGGCCGCGCTGGACGACGGCGACCCGGCCGCCAGCCTGCCCGACGTGCTGCGCTGGTCGTACCTGGCGCTGCCCGCCGAGCAGGCCGCCGTGTTCGCGCTGCTGGGCATCGCGCCGGGGCCGACCACCGACCTGCGCGCGGCGACGAGCCTCGCCGGGCTGCCCGCCGGCCGGGTCGCGGCGGCGCTGCGCGGACTGCACCACGCGTCGCTGGTCGACGTGGACGGCGCGGGCCGGTACCGGATGCACGACATGGTCCGCGAGTACGCCGCCCAGCGCGCGCACGAGCACCTGTCGGCCGACGAGCGCGGCGCGGCGCTGCGGCGCGCGGTGGACTTCTACCTGCACACCGCGCACGCGGGCGACGTCCTGCTGGACCCGCACCGCACCCCGGTCCGCCTGGAGCCCGCCGCACCCGGCGTCACGCCGGTGCCGTGGGCCGACGAGAGCGCCGCGCTGGCGTGGTTCGAGGCCGAGCACGCGTGCCTGCTGGCCGCGCAGCAGGTGGCCGCCGACCATGGCCGGCACCCGGCGGTGTGGCACCTGGCGTGGGCGCTGTCGACGTTCCACAAGCGCACCGGCCGTTCAGCGGACCAACTGGCCGCGTGGCAGGCCACCCTGACCGCCGCCGAGCACCTGCCCGACCCGACCGCGCGCATCCAGGCGCACCGCCAGCTCGGCCGCGAGTTCTCGGTGACCGCGCGGCACGACGACGCGCTGCACCACCTGCACGCCGCGTTGGAGCTGGCCGACCGGGACCCCGCGCAGCAGGCCGTCACGCACTGGGCGCTGGCCTGGGCGTGGGAGATGCGCGGCGGCGACCACCAGGCGCTGGACCACGCCGGACGCGCGCTGGCGCTGCACGAGCGGATGGAGGACCCGATCGGCCTGGCCATCGCCCTGAACCAGGTCGGCTGGTACGAGGCGAAGACGGGCGCCCCCGACCGGGCGCGCGAGCACTGCGAAGCCGCGCTGGCGCTGCACCGCAAGCACAACAACCGCGACGGCGAGGCGAACACCCTCGACAGCCTCGGCTTCATCCACCACCACACCGGCCACCACGAGGAAGCCGCCACCCACTACGGGGAGGCGATCAACCTCTACCGCGAGCTGGGCGACACCTACGAGACCGCCAGCACCCTCAACCGCCTGGCCCAGACCCACCTCGCCCGGGGCCGCCCCGCCGAGGCCCGCGCCGCGTGGCACGAGGCCCTGACCCTCTACCAGTCCCAGCACCGGACCGCCGACGCCGACGCCGTCCGCCGCCACCTGGCCGACCACGCCGGCTGACCGCTGCCGAGGCGTCAGCCGCGACCGCTGCCGAGGCAGACGAACGGTCGGCGCAGCGGGTCCACCGCGATCGCCTCGGCCAGCGCCACGGCCGGTTCGGCACCGGCCGCCACGTGCCGGTGGTAGTCGTCCATCGCCGCCGCGCACGCCTGGTCGCCCACCCGGCTCAGCGGCGCGACCACCATGTGCGAGCCGCTGGCCAGCAGGGCGCTGGCGAACCCGAGCGGCTCGTCACCGGAGCGGATGCGGTTGAGCGCCAGCTCGCACGACGCCAGCACCACCTGCCGGGGCGGGTGGGACAGCCCGGCGACCTCGTGCGCGTACAGCGGGCCGTCGACCAGTTCCAGCCTGGAGAACAGGGCGTTCTCCGGCTCGTGCACGCCGTGGGCGGCCAGGTGCGCGATCTCCGCGCCGTCTAGGGCGGCCAGCACGTTGGCCACCGTGGCGCGCTCCTCGGACAGCAGCGCGGCGGTCGCGTGGTACGCGCCCAGCTTGTCGATCTCGCCGACCGCCGCCGGCAGCTCCGGCCCACGGGCCAGCACGGTGCGCCCGTCCGGGCTGCGCTCGGCGCGGTCGGCCGCCAGCCACGCCGTGGCGGACGGGGCGACGACCGTGGGGCGGCCGTGCAGCGACGGCAGCACGCCCCACGGGATCGCGTAGAGCGCGCCGGTCGGCACGACCACCAGGTCGCGGTCGCCGACCAGGTCGGCCAGCGGCGCGATCAGCTGTTCGTCGATCAGGTCGGCCTGCTTGCGGGCGGACGCCGACATCACGGCAGCCAACTGCGGCGGCAGGTGGTCCGGGGCCAGGGCGTTGAGGTCGGCGTTCAGCATCCGGGCGGCCTCCCCGGCCCGCTCCCACGAGCCGAGCCGCGCCAACCGCACACCGGACGCGACCACGACCAGCGCCACCAGGGAGTCCTCCGAGCTGGCGAAGCTGACCAGCGCGCGCTCCCCCAGCTGCGCCATCACCTCGGCGAGCCCGGCCACCGGGCGCGACCGGCCCCACTGGCCGGTGTGCCAGCCGAGGCGGTTGGCCTCGCGCATCCGCTCGGCCCGCCGGGCGCGCAGCGCGGCGGTCGGGTGGCCCTCGTGCTTGGCCTGGTGGATCGACTGGGTGAGGGTGCGGATCTCCGCGATGCGCTCGGCCAGCACGGGGTTGTCGAACCGGGTCAGCGGCTCGTAGCGGTAGACCTGCGCCCGGGTGCGCTCCAGCCAGGCGAACAACCGGCGCGGGCTGCCCCCGGACAGCACCAGGTGCACCGCCAGCTCGGCCAGGTCCCGCCCGTGGAGGGCGGTACCGGACAGCAGTTCCAGGCCGCCCATCCGGTCGCGCACGTGGTCGAGGTCGGTCAGGCCCGCCCGGATCTCGGCCAGCGCCGAGGTGTGCTGTCCCCGCGCCACGGCGAGTTCGGCGCGGCACAGCCGGCGCAGCATCCGGTGCTCGATCGGCGTGAGCCGCCCCGGCCGGGGCACGGCGGCGAGCACCCGTTCCGCCGAGTCGAGCGCGCCGCGCCGGATCTCCAGCCGCACCGCCAACATCCGGGCCAGCGCCGCCTGCTCCGCCAACCGGGGCACGGCGAGCCCGTCGGCGAAGTCGAGCGCCCGACGAGCCAACACCCGCAACGACACCGCGGGCGGCGCAACACCACCCGACCCGCCGGCACCCGCCCCGGACTCGGCTGCCGTCTCCCCTCCGGCCTGGGACCCGGCCGTGTTCGGGTCCTCGGCGGAGAGCGCCACGACGGTGTCCACGCGCAGCGCCACCAGCGTCGCGTTCGCCACGCAGGTCTCGCACCCCCACCGCCGCATCCGCTGCCGCGCCGACGCCGCCATCGTCCGCGCCACGCCGAAGTCGCCGGTCATGTAGGCCGCGACCGCCCGGTACAGCTCCACGTCGGCGAGGTCGCGGGTGACGCTCTCCTCGGCGCGCATCACCGGCAGCACGCCGTCGAGCTGGCTGCCCGCCTCGTCGGCGAGCCCGGCGGCCATCAGCGCCTGTGCGCGGTGCAGGCCGAGCAGGACCGGCACGTCGAGGTCTTGCGCGCGGTAGGAGCGCTCGCTGCTCTCGTAGCGCCGCAGCGCCGCCGGCACGTCCCCGATCCGCAGGTCGAGCCGACCGAGCGCGTAGCTCGCATCGGCGGCCCGGGTGGTCAGCCCGTGCTCGGTGGCCAGCCACACGGCCCGGTCGAGGTCCTGCCGCGCCCGCGCGACCGACCCGAGCTTGGTGTGCGCGGTGCCGCGACTCCACAGGGTCTTCACCACCGCCTCGACCAGCCGGGGTTCGTCGGGCCCGGCGGCGAGCCGGCGCTCCTCGTGGTGCAGCGCGGAGTCCAGCACGGCGACGCCCTCTTCGGTGCGCCCGGCGTGGAGCAGCAGCAGCCCCTGGTTGTGCCCGACGCTCCCGAACAGCTCGTCCCGGAGCACCGGGTCGGCGACCTGCCCGATCAGCCGCCGGACGTCGTCCAGCCCGGCGAGCCCGGCGGTCGGCCCGGCCGTCTCCGACGTCAGGGCGGCCAGGGTGGACGACAACCGGATTCGCGCCACCAGCCAGTCCGTCCGAATGTCCGGGTCGACCGGATTGATCGCATCGGCCAGGCTCAATCCCCGGCGAAGATCACGCACTGCCGCGCGGTGCTGCCCGGCGCACGACGCGTCCACCCCGCTGCGGTGCAACTCGCGCGCTTCTCGGATGACCACGGCCTCGTTGGGAACAACGGTCACAGGCACTTACCCATGACATCACACGACGCAACCGAACAAAGCCCGCCGACCAGGTCCGGTCGGCGGGCTTCGTGATCACGATCGAGTGATCAAGGATTGACGATCAGGGATTCGGCGGCGTCTGCACGCAACCGTGACCGGTGCACAGCGGATCGGATTCCGCGCCCTCGTGGTGGTGCTCGTGGGCGTGGTCGTGCTTGACCTGCTCCTGCTGGACGTCCGCACGGCCCTGACGGGTGTCCGGCGACGTTTCGTCGGCCGTCGTAACCCCTTCGCCCAGGAATTCCCGTTCGGTGGTCGTCGACATAGCGATCTTCCTCCCCCTGAGGATCTGCCTAGCCTCGATTCGCACAACTGCGGCGAGTCATGTTCAGCGGCCCCTCGTCCCGCTCGAACGGGCTAATAGTGGCACAACGGAGCAATGATCACGGAGGAATTTCGCCACTTCCAGTAGCGAGAGTGCGATGACATGCGACGACAGCCTAAGCATTCACCCATTCCGGTATGGATTAACCCAGGTCACCCCCGCTGAACGGCGAAGTGTCGGATGTCACTCTCCTTTTCACCGGCGCTTCCAGAACGGCACCCGCTTCCGAGGTGCGGCGATGCCCTCCAGGACGGCGACCGCGCGCGCCAGCAGCCGCCCCGGCTCGGCCTCCTCGGCAGCGCCCGCGCCTGACCCCGCCGACCCGGACAGCGCCCGCGTCAGCGCCGCCGCCAGCTCGGCCAGCGCGCGGACCTGGTCCGCCGGCTCGCCGGCAGCGGTCCACCCCGGCTCCAGCCGGGTGATCTCCGCTGCCAGCCGCGCCAGGGCGGCCGCCGCACCGGACCGGTCGGCGGCCCGCAGGGTGCCCAGCTCCCGGGCGACGAACCGGGCCAACGCCTCCGGGACGGACGGCACCGGACTCGGCGCGGAACCGGACGCGGGGCCGGCAGCGGGCGCGGGGCTGGGTGCGGCAGGGCTGGGCGCGGCGGGGCCGGGCGCGGCGGATTTGCGCGCGACGGGCTTGGGTGCGGCGGGTGGGGGTGCGGCGGGGCTGGGTGCAGGGGGAGGTACCGGCGCGGCGAAGGAGGGTGGGGCGGCGGCGAACTGCGGTGCGACACCCGTCGTCTCGGGCATGGCCACGGCGTCGGAGGACATGCGGAGCCGACGCGGCGCGATCGGTGCCCCGCCCGGTGCGGCGGGTGTCGTAGCGAAGCCACCACCGCCGAAGGACGGCTGCGCCCAACCGGAGGGCGACTCGACCGGCTGCGTGACCCGGTGGACCTCCCCGGACTCGTTCACCACCCGCGAGTCGACCGCGACGAACGCGGTGAACCGCGACAGCACCCCGAACTCCAGCGACGTCGCCACGATCCGGCGCTCCAGGTCCGCCAGGTCGCCGACGCCCACCACGTACCGGTCTTCCAGGTCCCGCACCCGCGCCCGCGCCCAGAGCGCCGACAGGCACGGGTTGTCGCTCGACACGGCCGCCACCCGCTGCCGCCACCCACCGTCGCCGGTCAGGTCCACCCCGGCCAACGCCCCCCGGTACCGCCCGGTGACCACCACGGGCACCCCGGGGAACAGGTCCGGCAGCGGCGACGGCGCGAGCGACTCCCCGTCCACGCCGTCGCCAAGGACCGCGAGGCCGGTCAGCACGGGCGAGCCGATGCGGCGGTGGATGCCGCGCAGCGCCTCGTCCAGCCGGTCCTCGGACTCGACCAGCTCGCACCGGCCCGCCGACCCGGCCAGGCGGTGCAGGAACGCCTCGTTGACCGCCCGGTCGATGCCGACGGTGTGCACCCGCACCCCGGACAGCGGGATCGCCAGCTCGCGCAGCAGCCGGTCCTCGTCACCAACCTGGCCGTCCGTGACCAGGACGAGCACCCGCTCCCGGTCGTCGGGGCGGCCGAGCAGCTCGCCGGCGCGGCGCAGCGGCGCGAGCATCTCGGTGCCCCCTCGGGCGTCCAGCCCGGCCAGGAACTCCACCGCCCGGTAGCGGTTGCGGTCGGTCGCCTCGACCAGGCCCGCCGGCAGCTCGGCGGGCGTGTCGACCACGTTGTCGAAGGCGAGGACGGCGAACCGGTCCGCCGTCGTCAGGCTGTCCACGATCCGCCCGGCCGCCCGCCGCGCGGCCACCATCTTCCAGCCGTGCATGGACCCCGACCGGTCCAGCACCAGCACCACGTCCCGGCCCCGCACGGCGGCGTCGGAGCTCGGCGGCAGCACGGTCACCGCGAAGGTCCCCGACGTGCCGGTCTCGTCCGGGCGCACGGCGAGCGCGGTGCGCACCACGCCCTCGTCGGCGAACCTCAGCCGCAGCAGGAAGTCCCGGTCCACCCGCGCACCGGGCTCGACGGTGACCCGGAACCCCTGCTCCGTCCGCTCGGTCACGGTCGCGTGCAGGCTCGCGGACGGCGTCGCGGCGGGCAGGCCCGCCGTGTCGACCTCCACCTCCACCAAGAGCCGCACCGGGTCGGGGAACCCGGGCAGCAGCACCGGCGGGCTGATCCGCGACGCGTCCGGCACGGCGTCGGTGTCCGCCGCGACGCCGGCCCCGACCTGACCGCCCGCCAACGGCGCACCGGGGACGTAGCGGGGCGCGACCACCAGCGGCAGCCGGTAGGTCGCCGCGTCGTCCTCGTAGGCCAGCACGCCGGCCAGGGTCAGCCGCACGGTGACCCGCTCGCCGGGCAGCACGTTGCCGACGCGGGTGGTGAACACCCCGGGCCGCTCCTCCTCGGCGATGGCGGCCCGCTTGCCCGTCGAGACGGCCTCGTCATACTCGGCGCGCGCCGCCCCGCGTTCCTTGAGCACGCCGTCGACCACCCTGTCGTCGGCCTCCATCCGCAGCGCCGTCACGGCGGACCGGGACGGCAGCGGGAAGATGTAGGTCGCCTCCAGCGGCTCGTCGTGCGGGTTGTGGAAGGTCTGCGTGATGGTCGTCCGGGAGGCCAGACCGGTGATCGCGGCGCGCACGTCGACCGCTTCCAGCGGCAGGTTGCCGCGATCGGTGCGCAGGCAGCCGAGGCCCTCGTCGCCGGCGGCGGGCCCGGCGTCGATCACCTCGATGGGGGTGGTCATTGGTCGTCCTCTCCGGTGGTCGGGGCCAGGCCCAGGCGGGCGAGCAGGTCGAGCAGGGGTGCCGCGGCGGTGGCGATCTCGGCCAGCTCCCCGGCGTCGGGGACCCGCCGGGCCGCGTCGAGCACGACCGTGACACTGTCGTTCAACCGGACGGTCGGCACGACCCTGACAGTGTCACGATCGGTGCCGGCGGGCGGCTCCGGCGCGGCCGGGGCGACCGCCCGGTCCCGCCAGAAACCCCCCGCCCGGCTGGGCACGCCGGCCAGCTCCGCGAGCTTCGCGTCCGTCGCGCCCATCATCACCAACTGGATCTCGGCCAACGAGTGACCGGATGCCTGGAGCTTCTTCACGGCGACGATCTGCAGCAGGTGCCTCCGCCCGTAGAGAGCGGTTCTCCCCTGGTGCGCGGCCGGCCGGTCGACCAGGCCGATGGTCGTGTACCACCGGATCGCGCGCCCGTTCGGCAGCTCCCGCACCCGGCCGTTGCGCTGCCCGTCGTAGTTCTCGGCCAGCAGCGCGGCGACCCGCTCCGGGAGCTGTTCAATCGTCCACAGCTCGTCACTCACAGAACTCATCCTGCACCTCAGGTCTGACAGTGTCAATATTGCAGTGTCAGATCCCCCGATCGAACGGTGTCTGCGCGAATCGGCCCCACCGGCAGCGGCTCGGCCCCCACGAGGTCCGCTCGTCCCGGGAAGGAAGGACTGTCGTACCTCCTGGATACGGTGGGCCCACCTGCAAGATCGAGAGCGTGGGGGTTGCCGTGGGGGACGAACGAACTGCGACCGGACGGGTCGGTCATCACCGGTTGGTGAGCGCAGCCCACTACCGGCTGATCAACTTCCGGGACGTCGAGAACGACGCCGGGGTGGACGCCGACGACGCACTCCTCCGGTCGTACACCGACGTGGTCGCGGCAACGGACTACGAGCTGTTCATCCAGTGCACCCAGGACCTTCTGCCGGTCGCGGTCGACGTGGAGGTGTGGCCGGGGCCGCCCCCACCGGTCGACGGATCCTGGTCGGAGGCCCAAGTGTTCACCCTGGACTTCCCCAGCGGCGCGTTCTTCTTCGGCTCGCCGACCGGGGCGGTGGTCGACGGCGGACTGCCGGAGGGTCCCGGCTACTACACGCTCGACGTCGTCCACCGGGGGCGGGAGGAGGCCGCCGCGACTCTCCGGCGGGTACTCGGACACGAGGACATCGCGGTCGCCGTCGAGGAGGTGCGGGGCGAGCACCCCGACGGGGTCGAGCAGTACCTCATCCGCTTGTGGCGCACCGGCGACCTGCCCGAGGACGAGTACGCGGAATGGGACGAGCCCTAGGGAGGCGCGGAAGTCACGAAGTCGCCACGCCGTGCGCGGTCCGGTGGAATACTCGCCGGCATGATCGAAACCGCGACGATGGCGGGGCACCTGGCCGCCCACGGTGTCTGGTCCGTCTCCGAAGGAGAGACGCTGATCCCGATCCTGGCCTACGAGACGTTCGACGGGCAGCGGACGCTTCAGCGCTACATGACCGACGACCTGGCCGACGCCGCCCGTGCTGCACAGGAAGCTCTGCACACCAACGAGAACGACGCGGTGCGCGCGGTCTTCGTCATGGACACCTTCCTGCACTCCGACGGCGGCAAGGTGGACGCGCTGGTGGTGGAGGCCGTGCTCTACGGGCCGTCGCCGGTCACGTTGAAGGTCGCCGTCCCGTACGTGCCGCCGACCGACACCACCGCTTTCGTCGTGCACCGCCCGACGTTCCTGGATCTGGTCGGACTCGACAACCCGGATTTCGAGGCGCTGGGTGACGCGTTCTTCGAGGGCGTCAACGCGCACGAGCAGGCGTCTGCGGTGTGGAGCGCCCACGAGGCGTGATGGTGCGCCGCACCGCGAGCAGGGCCGCGCGGAGTTCGTCGTCGGTGAGGTGGCCGTAGCCGATCGGCGGGTGGTGGGGGATCTCCACCGTTCCCGGTTCTCCGTGCCTGAGCGGGATCCCGGTCAGCACCTCGTCCACAATGGACTTCTTGTGGGACAGCAGACGTGCGCGTCGCCGCATGGTGCTCGCCACCGCGCCGCTGTCCAGCAGTCTCGCAACGGCGACCTGCGCGACGTGTGACGGCTGCTCGGCGGGTCGCATGGTCGGGTCGACCGCGTAGCCGACTCGCAGTGCGGGGCCGAACAGTCCGCTGAAGTCGCCCACCACGGCACGGCCGGGCGGGATGGGGCGCGGTGACGTCCCGTCGAGGACCAGGGCGTCGGCGGCGATCCGCAGGCCGGCGCCACGTCCTGTGGTGACCACCAGGTGCGCCGGCCGCAAGCCGTGTACCGCGATCAGGTGAGCGGTGAGGGCGTGCCGCAGTTCGGCAGCGCCGCGCGGGTCCTCCGAGCAGGGCGGTGGCGCGCTGCTCGCGTACCGCCAGGCCGCACGCCACGCCGCACGGGGGAAAGCCTCGACGCACAGTTGGCCAGGACGCAGGTCGGGCCATGCCTGTGCACGCGGTCGAACCGGGTCGGCACGAAGTCCGGCAGGTGGCGCGGCGATCGACCAAGACGATTCCGCAGCTCGGCGGCCGGCGACGAACGTGCCGGAGCCTCGGATCGCGTGGACGCACCCCTGGGCGGTGAGCAGGTCGTAGGCCGCAGCGGCGACTCCTCGGGACACCCCTGTCGCAGCGGCGAGCGTCCGGGTCGACGGGAGGCGCGCGCCGGCGGGCAGGCGGCCGGTGAGCATCGAGTCGTGCAGCCGGGCGGCGAGTTGTCCGGGCAGCGGGCCGCCGTCCGGGTCCAGGTCGACCGGGACGGTGAGCGGGGCCGCGTAGCGCATGGTCGGCACTGTCGCGGTCCCGGAGCGCGGCCGACACCCGGTGGGCCTCCACGCGGGGGTGCGGGTTTCCGCCACGGCGTGCCTTGCCCGGTGGACGCGGTGCGCCGAGACTGGCCCGGTGAGAGCCGGCCTGCTGCGCGCGACGGCGGTGGTGGCGGCCTCGGCGACGGTGGTGTCGGTGGTCTCGGCGCTGGTCGGGCCGGACCCGGTGGCCGCCGTGGCGTTGCTGCTGAGCTTCCCGGTGCCGTTCTTCGCGGTGGGGCTGGTGGCGTGGCGGCGGGCCGGTGGTCACCCCACCGCCCGACGGCTGTTCCTGTTCGGCTGCCTGGAGGCGGTGGTGTACGCGCCGCAGTACGTGGTGAACGCGGTGGCGCCGGGTGCGTTCCACTCCCCCGCCATGGTCGGCGTGGTGCTGCCGGCGGAGATGCTGGCCACGGTGCTCCTGGTCCGGCTGGTCGCGCTGCTGCCGGACGGCCGCTACCGGTTCCGCCGGGAACGGCTCGTGCTGCGGCCGATGTGGTGCGCGCCGTTGCTGCCGCTGGTGGTCCTGGCGGTCGCGCCGGACACGATCGTGCGCAACCCCTTCCTGTTCGACGGGCTGGAACTGGCCGAGGTGGCGGCCGGTCTGGCGCTGTTCTACCTGCGGTTCGCGGGCGGCTCCCGGGCCGACCGGGTGAAGGTGCGGTGGGTGGCGGTCGCGGCGGTCGGCGGGGTGGTCGCGGTGCCGGTGCGGCTGGTCGTGCTGCTGGTGGTGGACAGCCGGGCGGAGCAGGGGCCGTGGATCCTGGCGTGCACCGTGGCGCACGGCCTGGTGCTGCTGACCGGGATCGTGGTCGCGGCGGTGCGGGACCGGCTGTTCGACGTCGACATCGTGGTGCGCCGCTCGGTGACCTACCGGGTGCTGTGGCTGGCGGTGGGCACCGCGTACGTCGCGTCGGCGGCGCTGCCGGGTCTCACGGTCGGTCGCGCGGTGCCGGTCGAGGCCGTCGTCATGGTGTCGGTGGCCGCTGCCGTGCTGTTCGCGCCGCTGCGCGCCCGGTTGGCCGCGCTGGCCCGCAGGCTGGTGTTCGGGCCGCAGGTGAGCAGTCACGAGCTGGTGGCGCGTCTGGGCGGCACGCTGGAGCGGGCGTTCAACCCGGCGGAACTCGCGCCGCACCTCGCGGAGGTCGTGCGCGGTGGGCTGGGCCTGCGGTGGGCGGCGGTGGAGCTGGCCGGCCCCGACGGTCCGGTGCGCGCGGGCGGGGGTGACGACCCGGTGGCCAGCGTTCCGCTGACCCACGCGGGGGTCGTGCTCGGCGTGGTCGAGTGCGGCCCGAAGGTGGACGGTGCGCCGCTGTCGGCGGCCGACGTCGAGCTGGTGTCGACGGTGGCCCGGCAGGCGGCGCTGGCGGTGCACAACGTGCGGCAGGCACGCGAGCTGGACGAGTCGCGCAGCCGCATCCTGGCCGCGCAGGACACCGAGCGGCGGCGGCTGGAGCGCCGCCTGCACGACGGTGTGCAGCAGGAGCTGGTGGCGCTGGTGGCGAAGATCCGGTTGGCGCGCAACGAAGTCGTGCGCTCCGGTGGGCGGGACGACGCGTTGGGCGAGATCCAGGAGGACGCCTACCGGGTGATCGACGAGCTGCGCGAGGTGGCGCACGGCATCCAGCCGCCGCTGCTCAGCGACCAGGGCCTGGTCGCGGCGGTGCGCTCGCGGGCGCGCAGGCTGCCGATCCCGGTCGTGGTGGACGCCCGCGCGTCGGCCCGGTACGACGTCGGGGTGGAGGAGTCGGCGTACTTCCTGATCGCCGAGGCGTTGACCAACGTGCTCAAGCACGCTGGCGCGTCCGGTGCGCGCGTCGGCATCGGGCACGAGGAGGACGCGCTGGTGGTCACCGTCGCCGACGACGGCTGCGGCCTCCCGGACCGCCCGTCCGGGTCCGGCCTGACCGGGATGCGGGACCGGGTCGAGGCGGTGGGCGGTGCGCTGTCGCTGGCCACGGCGCCCGGCGGCGGCACGACCGTGACCGCGCGGTTCCCGAGGTGAGCGGGACGGCCGTCGTGGGGCGGAGGCTGCGGGTCGTCCTGGCCGAGGACCACTACCTGGTCCGGGAGGGCACCCGGCGGTTGCTGGAGGACTCCGGCGAGGTCGAGGTGCCGGCCGCCGTGGGCGACGCCGTGGAGCTGCTCGACGCGGTGCGCCGGCTGCGCCCGGACGCGGTGGTCGTCGACATCCGGATGCCGCCCGGCCACGGCACCGAGGGCATCGCCGCCGCGCACGCGATCCGGGCCGGGTTCCCCGGTGTCGGGGTCGTGGTGCTGTCGCAGCACGCGAACGAGCACTACGCGCTGAGCCTCTTCCAGGGCTCCACGGACGGGCTGGCCTACCTGCTCAAGGAGCGGGTGGGCGAGGTGGACGAGCTGGTGCGGGCGATCCGGGAGGTGGTCGCGGGCCGGTCGGTGGTCGACCCGAGGGTCGTGGAGGTGCTGCTGCGCGCCCGGCGCACGGGTTCGCCGCTGGACCTGCTGACCCCGCGCGAGCTGGAGGTGCTGGGGCTGATGGCGCAGGGGCGGGCGAACCGGGCGATCGCCGCGACCCTGCGCCTGGCCGAGTCGACCGTGGAGAAGCACGTGAACGCGACCTTCGCCAAGCTGGGCCTGGCCTCCGAGACCGAACGGCACCGCCGGGTCGCCGCCGTGCTGGCCTACCTGCGGCACTGCGACTCCCAGCGATGAGCGGCGGCGGGTCGGGTGGTCTCTGCGCTCATGCCACGACCGCAACGACTGACGAGGACCGTGGTGGCGTGCACCGATCTACGGGCACGTCTTGTCTGCCGGCAGTGCGCCTCCGGCGAGGTAGGCGCGCACGGTGTCGTCCACGCACGTGTTGCCCAGGTCGCCGAACACGACGTGCTTGCGCGCGTCCACCACGACCAGTCGGGACGAGGGCAGGTCGGCGCGCACCGCGAGCGCCTGGCCGTGCGGCACGAGGTTGTCGCGGGTCGCGCCGACCAGCAGGGCCGGCAGGTCCCTCGTCACGCGCGTGGCCGGTTCCCGGGGTGGCGGCAGGAAGGCGCACGGCCGGATGTTCCGCTCGATCGGCCCGAACACCGGCTCGTCGGCGCGGTGCCGCTGGATGTCGCGCCAGTACCGCTCCGGGTCGCGCGGCACGGTGCCGTCGGCGCACATGATCGCCAGGTTAGAGCTCCCGTACCGGGACAGGGTGCCGGTGGTGAATTCGGTGAGCAGCGCGCGCAGTTGGGGCGTCGGCACGACCGCGCGGCCGGCTGCCGCGTCGGCGAGCAGGCGCATCTCGGACGCGATGAGCGCGTTGCCCGCGTCGGTGCCGTTCCACAGGCGGGCGAACGGGATCAGCGGCGCGACGTGACCGTCCACCGTGAACTCCGCGATGCGCAGCGGGGTGCGTTCGGCGGTCGCGTAGACCGCACGGGCGGTGGTCAGCACGGCGTCCACGGTGGTGCCGAGGTGGTACGTCGTGTCGTGCGCGGCGGTGTACGCGGCCCACTCGCGCAGCGCGTCCTCGTTGGCCCGCGCCCGGTCCGCGCTGAACATCGGGCCCCACTTGCGCAGGTCCATCGGGCTGTCCAGGACGACGCGGTCGAAGCGGCCCGGGAACAGTTCGTTGTACACCAGCGCGAGCGCGGTGCCGTAGGAGAAGCCGAGGTAGGAGATGCGGCGCTCGCCCAGCGCCCGGCGGACCACGTCCATGTCGCGGGCGATGTTCCGGGTCGACGCGTGCGGCAGTTCGGCGGCGTGCGCGCGTCGGCAGTCGTCGGCCAGCGAACGGTTGAACGCCACCATCCGGTCGAACCCGGCGCGGTCCGAGCCGGCCGACCGCCGCCACTCCGACACCTCGTCCCACCCGCAGTCGACGGTGGGTCGGCTGCGGCCGGTGAAACGGGGGTCCATCGCCACCAAGTCGTACCGGCCGGCCAGGTCCTCTAGCGCCGGTCCGGCGAACAGGCCCATGTCCAGGGCGGGCGCGGGGCCGCCGCCGTTGAGGAACAGGGTGCCCAGCTTCGGTTTCGTGGCGGGGATGCGGGACACGGCCACGGTGATCCGCCGGCCGTGCGGGCGGGCGTGGTCGAGCGGCACGGAGATGTCGGCGCACTGCCCGCCGGCGGCGTCGATCGCCTTGCCGGTCTGGTCGTCGTGGTCCAGTTGGCAGGCGTGCCACCGGGGTGCCGGGCTCGCGCCGGCGGGCGGGGTGGCCAAGGCGACGACGACCAGCGCGGTCACGGCCAGGATCGCGTGCTTCATCGCCCGATCATCCGGCGGCACGACCGGCGCGGGCGAGGTCCACTCAGCCCCGGGAACCGGTCCTTTCCGGCCCGCTCCGCGACGGTCGCACGCGGGGACACCGCCGAACACGTCGGGCCTGGCGGAAATTCGGCAGCGCGCGCCGCGCGGGGGAAGTAGGGTCCGGGAGGTGGGATCGTTTGTCGGGGTGGGGAGGACCGCAGTGATCGCCGTCCCCGCGCTGCCGGCGTGGACGTCGGGTGAGCCGGGCCGACGGGTGCCGTGACGCGACTGTCCGATCCGGGCGCCATCGACTCCGAGGAGTCCTACGCGGCGTGCCGAGGCGATCTCGACTTGTGGGGGCCGTGGGCCCGGCGGGCGTTCGAGGTCGCGGGGGTGCCGCAGCCCGGCGTGCTGCACGTGCCCGGTGTCGGCACCTACCCGGTGGTGGCGGGGGACAACGGGTTCGTCGTGAAGTTCTACGGCGAGTACTGGTGCGGTCCGGAGAGCCACGCCACCGAGGTCGCCGCCTACCGGCTCCTCGCCGGCCGGATCGCCTTGGTGCCGCAGGTGGCCGGTGCGGGCGTGCTGCGGGACGGCCGGGGCCGGCCGTGGCGGTTCCTGGTGATCACGCAGGTGGCCGGTCGGACGTGGGAGTCCGCTGCGGAGCGGATGGACCCCGACGCCCGGACGGCGGCGGCCCACCGGATCGGCTGCCTGGTCCGGGACCTGGCCGGGGTGCCGGTCGGGTCGCTGAGCCGGTCGGCGTTCACCCGGGTGCTGGACGACCGGCGCGCGGTCACCGTCGCCGAGCACCGCGCGCGGGGTCGCCTCTCCCCCGTGCTGCTGGACCGGTTGGAACGCGACCTGCCCGATCCCGCGTCGCTGTTGCGCGAGCCGCCCGTGTTCGTGCACGGCGACCTGAGCGGAAGCAACATCTTCGTGGACGGGGACGGGATCTCCGGCCTGATCGACTTCACCGACGTCTACGCGGGCGACCTGCGCTACGCGTTGGTGCAACTGCACCTCGACGCCTTCCGCGCGGACCGCCGGCTGCTGGCTGCGGCCCTGGACGGCCTCGGCCTCCGGGTCGACCCGCGCGAGATGGTGGCCTTCACGTTCCTGCACGACTTCGACGTCCTGGCCCGGGTCCCGTTCGACCTGTCCGGTGTCCGGGACCCCGACGAACTGGGTGAGCTGCTGTGGGTGTGACCGTCCACGTCCCCGACGCGCTGCGCGCGTCGCACGACGACCCCGAGGGCCGGGTGTGGCTGGCGGCGCTGCCGGGCCTGGTCCGCGACCTGGTGGACCGCTGGGAGCTGCGCCCGGACGGCCCCCACCGCAACGGCATGGCGGCGCTCGTCGTGCCGGTGACCCGGCCGGACGGGACCCCGGCGGTGCTGCGGCTGCAACCCCGGGGCGAGCAGACCTCGGCGATCGTCACCGGGCTGCGGACCTGGCGCGGCGACGGGATCGTCCGCCTGCTCGACCACGACCCGGTCAGCGGTTCGGTGCTGCTGGAACGCCTCGACGCCACCCGCCCGCTGTCGGCGGTCGAGGACGACGACGAGGCGCTGACCGTCTTGGCCGGGCTGCTGCGCAGGCTGACGTCCGTGCCCGCGCCCGCCGGGGTGCGCCGGCTGGCCGACATCGCCGCCGCCATGCTCGCCGAGGTGCCCGCCGCGCTGCCGGCGCTCGCCGACCCGGCCGACCGGGAACTGGTGCGCTCGTGCGCGGCGGCCGTGGCCGAGGTGGTCGGCGAGGCCGGCGACCGGTTGCTGCACTGGGACCTGCACTACGACAACGTGCTGGCCGCGCAGCGGGAGCCGTGGCTGGCCATCGACCCCGAACCGCTGGCCGGCCACCCCGGGTTCGACCTGCAACCCGCCCTGGACAACCGCTGGGAGCGGGTGGACGACCCGACCAAGACCGTGCACCGGCGGTTCGACCTGATGACCGACGAGTTGGGCCTCGACCGCGCGGAAGCCACCGCGTGGACGTTGGGCCGCGTGCTCCAGAACACGCTGTGGGACGTAGAGGACGGCAAGGGTGCCGTCGACCCGGTGCAGCGCGCCATCGCCGAGGCGTTGATGGGCCGTCCGGGCTGACGAGGTGCGCGGCGTACCACGCCCGCCGCGACGGTGCGGCGGGCGTGGTACCGGGTCAGCCGTTCGGGGTGGTGATCACCGAGAACACCGTGCCCTGACCGGCGATGCGCTCGTTCAGGTCGGTGATCACGGTCTCGATCGGCGCGTAGTTGTTCAGCTCACCCGCCCAGCACGCCCCGCCCCGGGACTGCTGGCTGCCCTCCAGGATGCCCAGCGCGGTGTGGTCGACCTGGCTGAACAGCGGGCTGCCGCTGTCGCCCGCGCGGGCGCACAGGTCGGTGTTGATGCCGACGTCGGTGGACAGCACCCGGCCGCACCGCGTCCCGACCAGGTAGCCGGTGCCCGCGCCGCTGTCGTGCGAGTCGGGGTAGTTCACCGCGTTCGAGCCCGACCCGGTCGCGCACACCACCCAGCCGGCCTTGATGTCGGCCAGCGCGTGCGTGCCGGTGATGTACTCGTCGACCGAGGTGGCCTGCTCGCCGCACGGCGTGTCGGAGTTGCTGTCCGCACCGCCGTTGCGGCAGTACTTGAGCACCCGGTTGCGGCCGGTGTGGTTGCCCAGCCACGTGTTCGCGGTGGCGGCGTCGACGTACTGGAGCGCCGCGTAGTCGTACGGGTAGGAGTTCTTCTCGATGCCGTGCTGGTTGAGCACGCTGGTACCGTTGTGCTGGGTCGGCGTGTTGTTGGTCTTGGTGGCCATGCAGTGGCCCGCCGTCAGCACCCACGCCTTGCCGGGGAACCCGCCGCCGGTCGAGCGCAGGTTGAACCCGCTCGTGCAGCCGCCCCACGTCGGCGGTTGGCCGGACACCGGGTCGCGCTGCATGTCAAGCCGCAGCCCGCCGCGCATCGGGCCGTGGTTCGAGCAGTACAGCGGGTGGCAGAAGCCCCAGTCGACGTTCGGCGTGGCCATCGGCCCGATCGCCGGCGCGCGGGTCGCGGCCGGGTCGAGCGGCTCGGGCTTGACCAGCACGCGGGTCGTGGCCAGCCCGGCAGGCTCGGCCGCCACGGCGGACCGGGCGGACTCCGCCTCGGCGGCGGCGGTCCCGGTGCGGCTCTGCTTCTCGGCGGCCACCCAGCCGCGCTCCCACACCACGACCTGGTTGTCCGCCTCGCTGACCGAGGGCAGGTGGACGGCGTCCGGCCCCGCCCCGACCCGGGCGGCGATCCGGTCGCGGGCGGCGTTCAGCTCGGCCAGCGAGTACCGGACGGCCTTGGTGCGGACGTTGCGCCGGTCGGGTAGCGCGCGCAGGTACCGGTCGGCGTCGGCGGGTCTGGTCATCGCCACCACCAGCACCCCGCCGGCGGCGTGGTCGAGCCACATGCCGCCGTAACCCGCCTCGGGGCGCAGCGCCCGGTCGAGGCGCGTGGCGTCGTCCTGGAGTTGCAGGCGGCGCAGCGCCTCCCGCTCCGACACGCCGTAGGTCTCGGTCAGGTAGCGGACGGACTCCCGGACCTCCGCCGGGTCGATCGCGCGGTGCACTCGCGGCGCGGCGTCGGCCGTCTGCGCAGCGACGACCCCCGAAGCCGCGACCACCACGAGTGAGGCGAACAAGGCCCCCATGCGTCGTGCGAATCCCACGACATCTCCTCACGTTTTCCGGTGACCGACTCATTGAACATCCGGGCGGGATTTCACGGGCCGGAACGGGGAATCTCCACGAAACCTCGACAACTCCGTGATCGGGAACCCGCCGAACGGACGGTGTCCGGCGCGCACGGCGCAACGGGCGGTCCGCCGGGAGCAGGAGCGGGCGCACACGACGACACCGCCCGACGCACGCCGGGCGGCTGCCCTCCACGGGGGATCGGTCAGGTCAGGACGACTGCCACTCGTCGTGGTACTCGGCGAACACGGTGTGCAGGTGGTGGCCGATCTTGAGGTAGTCCAGGTCGTCCAGGTTGGCCAGCGACACCCGCACCGACCACTTCGGCCCTTCGAACCCGCCTCCGTTGAGCAGCACCACGGAGGCGTTCTCGGCCAGGCGGAACAACGGGTCGATCGGCTCGTAGGTGGCTTCGAGGTGCCGGGCGAACTCCGCGCCGTAGACGCGTTCGGCCTCCGCCAGCAGGTCCAGTTCGAGGTAGTAGCCGGCGCGCTGGGGGTCGTCGGCGATCTTCATGCCCGCGCCTTCGACCAGCAGGTCCAGCCGCGTCCGCACGATCTGCTGCACGCGCGCCTTGTACGCCTTTCCGTCGTCCTGCATGGCGAACAGCGAGAACAGGCCGAGCTGCACCTGTTGCGGCAGGCTCAGTCCGGCGGTGTGGTTGAGCGCGACCCGCCGAGAGTCGGCGACCAGCCGGTCGATGAACGGGATCGCGTCCGGTTCCAGCGACAGCGTGCCGTAGCGGGCGCGCAGCCGCTCGCGCTCCTCGTCGGGCAGGCGGGCGATCAGGTCGTCCACCACGTTGTCGTCGTGCAGGCCGATCAGCCCCAGCCGCCAGCCGGTCGCGCCGTAGTGCTTGGAGTAGGAGTACACCAGCAGGGTGTTGCGCGGCAGGTCGGCGGCGAGGGTGCGGAAGCCGTCCACGAACGTGCCGTACACGTCGTCGGTGACCACGATCAGGTCCGGGTTGTCGTCGGCGACGATGCCCGCGATCTGGTCGCGCACCCGGTCCGACAGCGCCAGCGACGGCGGGTTGCTCGGGTTCACCAGGCACACCAGCCGGATCGACGGGTCGGCGAGCTTCGCCACCTCCTCCGCCGGGTAGCGCCACTGGCGCACGCCCTCCTCCACGAACAGGTCGGCGTGCACGAGCACCACGTCGAACCGGTACTCGTCCAGCTCGGGGATCTCGATGTACGGGGTGAAGATCGGCACCATCAACGCGATCCGGTCGCCCTTGTGCAGCACGCCGTTCGCGATCAGCGAGTCGAAGACGTAGCACATGGCGGCGGTGCCGCCCTCGGTCGCGAACAGCTTCAGCACCGGGTCGGCCGGGCGACCGCCGAACAGCTCCTGGTGCAGGTAGGCGCGGGCGACCTGCTCCAGGTGCACCAGCATCCGGCCGGGCACCGGGTAGTTGTCGCCGGTGATGCCGTCGGTCAGCTCGTGCACCCAGGCGTCGGGGTCGAAGCCGAACCGCTCGACGCCCAGCCGCACCGAGCGGTCCAGCAGGTCGATGCCGGGCAGGTCCGGGTGCGCTGTGACGAAGGCGGCGAACCGGTCGGCGATGCCCGCGCGGGCAGGCATCCCGCCGAGGTCGTCGGCCGTCCACACGCGCCGGCTCTCGGTCAGCGAGAAGTGGCCCAGCGCGTAGAACGCCTCGCGCGGCCCGGTGGCGATCCAGTTCGGGTTGCCGCGCCCGGCGTTGAGCATCAGCAGGGCGGAGCGGGCCTGCTGGTCGTCGTGGTGGTGCTCGGCCAAGCGGATGAACTCGCCCTTGAGCTCGAACGGGCTGAGCCCGGCCAGCTTCTCCATCTCGGCCCTGGTGACGGACGACTTCGGCATGGCGACGGCCTTTCTGTGCACCGGCGGTGGGTCGGCGGGAGCGGGATCAGTGGTGCAGCAGCACGATGACCGCACCCCAGATGGTCAGCAGCACGTTGCCGACCGCGTACGGGATCGTGTAGCCGATGGTCGGGATCTGGCTCTTCGCGGACTCGTTGACGGCCCCGATCGCGGCGGTGGTGGTCTGGGCGCCCGCGAGCACGCCCACCAGGATCGGCAGCCGCATCTTCAGCACCCAGTGCCCGACCGCGAACCCGACCAGCAGCGGCACGACGGTGGCGACCGCCCCGAGCAGCAGCAGCCCCCACCCCGCCTGGGCCAGGCCGCTGGTGAAGCTGGGGCCCGCGTTGATGCCGACCACCGCCACGAACAGGCACAGGCCGAGGGTGTCCATGAACCACTGCGCGCCGCCCGGCACGTTGCCGAAGGTCGGGTACTTGGCCCGCAGCCAGCCGAACACCAGGCCCATGATCAGCGCGCCGCCCGACGTGGACAGGCTGATCGGCACGCCGCCCGCGTGCAGGGCCGGGATGCCGATGCAGCCGCCCAGGAAGATGCCCAGGCCGACCCAGGTCATGTCGGTGGCGAAGCTGGTCGGCACCGGCTTGCCCAGCTCCTTCGCGGCGGGCAGGACGAGCCGCTGCGGGCCGGTCAGCAGCAGCGTGTCGCCGCGCTCGACCTCGGTGGACAGCCGGAACGGGAACTTCGCGCCCGAGCGGTGCAGTTCGGTGACGAACACGCCGACCATGAACGGTTCGCGGCGCAGTTCGGCGACGCTGCGCCCGAGGTGGGCCTTGGCGGACGCCACGACGTGCAGGTTCTCGGTGCGGTAGCCGAGCAGCTCGACGTCGTCGGCCTCCGGCCCGATCTCGCGCTCCGGGTCGTAGGCGACGACGTCGCCCCGGATCGCGCTGACCGCGACCACGTCCCCGGCGGCGAGCACGATCCCCTGCTGCTGCGGCAGGATCGCGCCGCCCCGGCGGACCCGGGTCAGGTAGATGCGCCGCCCCAGCCCGGCCTGCCGCCGCTCGAAGTCCTCGATGGTCCGGCCGACCACGTCCGGGTGGGCGACGGTGTAGGCGCGCAGCACCACCTCGTAGTAGCCCTCGCCGACGTCCGGGTCGTCGGTGCCCGCGTCCAGCTCGCGGGCCAGTTCCGCGCTCTCGGCCGCCAGGTCCCGGCGGACCAGCCGGGGCAGCACGGTGGCCAGCAGGACCGCGCACAGGATCGTGCCCAGCGGGTAGGTGACCGCGTAGCCGATGGCCACCAGGTTCTGCTGCTCGGTGATCTGGTCGCGGGTCAGGCCGGGCAGGCTGCCGATCGCGTCGCCCGCCACGCCGATCACCGCCGACTGGGTGAGCGCGCCGCCCAGCAGGCCCGCGCCCAGCCCCGGCCCGTAGCCCAGCAGGGCGGCGAACAGCCAGCAGACCAGCAGGCCCGCGACGCACACCACGACGGCCACCAGCACCTGCGGCAGGCCGTCCTTGCGCAGGCCCCGGAAGAACTGCGGCCCGACCCGGTAACCGAGGGCGAACAGGAACATGACGAAGAACAGCGACTTGACCGTGCCGTTCACCGGCACCTCGAACAGCCACCCCAGCGCCAGCCCGGCGAGCAGGCAGCCGGTGACCGCGCCCAGCGCGATCGCCCGGCGCCGGACGCGGCCGAGCAGGAAGCCGGCCGCGACGGTCAGGAACACCAGGAGTTCCGGGTAGGGCTTGAAGATCTCGTCCCTGAGAAAGCTCATCGTCCCTCCGCGGGGCGTCCACTGGAGGACCCCCGTCGGAGGCTAGGTCGGGTTTCCCGGACGCGCTCAGGGCCGTCCCCCGGTCAGGTGAACGGGCGGCGCTGTGCGCGGGCGGGCGCGGCCCGGTGCGGGCATAGTCCCCGGACGGGAGGTGCGCGCGTGGGTGGATCGGGCGGCGGTGGTGCCCGCGCACGCCCCGCGCGGGGCGGATCCTGCGGTGCCCGGACGCTCTCGACGTGAGGTGGGGACATGGACTGGCTGCGCGACTTCCTGCAGTCGACACCGGAGATCGCGCTGTTCGCCTGCCTGGCCCTGGGCTACCTGGTGGGCAAGCTGCGGGTGGGGCCGATCCAGCTCGGCGGGATCTGCGGCACGCTGATCGTGGCGCTGGTGGTCGGCCTGCTCGGCGTGTCGCTCGACGACCAGGTGCGGACCATCGCGTTCGCGCTGTTCATCTTCGCCCTCGGATTCGGCGGCGGCCCGCAGTTCTTCGCCAACCTCAACCGCTCCGGGCTCAAGCTCGGCGTGCTGTCGCTCATCGAGGCCGTCACGGTGGTGGTGCTGGTGCTCGTGCTGGCCTCCGCGCTGGACCTGGACGTCGGCACCGCGTCGGGCATCCTGGCGGGTGCCGCCACCGAGTCGGCCGTCGTCGGCACGGCCACCGAGGCGATCGGCAAGCTCGGGCTGCCCGACCAGACGGCGGCGGCGTTCCAGGGCAACGTGGCCACCGCCTACACCGTCTGCTACCTGTTCGGGCTGATCACCATCGTGCTGTTCACCAGCGGCCTGGCCCCGGCGCTGATGAAGGTCGACCTGCGCGAGTCGTCGCGGGCCCTGCTGCGCAAGCTCGGCGGCGGTGACGACGACGAGGGCACCACGCCCGCCCTGCCCGGCCTGGTCGGGCGGGCCTACCAGGTCGACCGGGCCGCCGGGCGGACCGTCGCGCAGGTGGAGCGGTCGCTGCCCGGCCGGGCGACCGTGGAGCGGGTCGTCCGCGACGCGGAGGAGCCCACGCCCGGACCGGACCTGGTGCTCGCGGCCGGCGACGTGGTGGTCGTGGTCGGCGAGCGGGCCGCGCTGGTCGAGGCGGAGGACCTGATCGGCGTGGAGCGGGTGCTGCCGGAGGCGAAGGCGGCGCTGGAGACCCGCGAGGTCGTGATGACCTCGCCCGAGCAGCCGCTGAGCGCGCTGCGCAGCCACGGCGTGTTCCTGACCTCGCTCACGCGCGGCGAGCACCGGATGCCGCTGGCCGACTCCACGACCGTGCGGCGCGGTGACGTGCTCACCGTCGTCGGCAGCCCGTCGGACGTGCGCGACGCGACCGAGCGGATCGGCTACGCCGTGCCGCGCACCCTCGCCACCGACTTCGTCTACCTCGGCCTGGGCGTCACGCTGGGCATGGTGATCGGCAAGCTCACCGTGCACCTCGGCTCGGTGCCGCTGTCGCTGGGCACCGGCGGCGGCGCGCTGGTCTCCGGGCTGGTGTTCGGCTGGTTCCGGTCGCGGCACCGGGCGATCGGCAGCTTCCCGCCGGCCGCCGCCACGCTGACCAAGGACCTCGGCCTGGCCACGTTCATCGCCGCCACCGGGCTGGCCGCCGCGCCGCAGGCCGGGCCGCTGCTCGAGCAGTACGGGGTGCTGCTGCCGTTCGCCGGGATCGGGATGGTCCTGGTGCCCGCGCTGCTCTCGCTCTACCTCGGCCGGCGGCTGCTCAAGATCGAGCCGCCGGTCCTGGTCGGCGCGATCGCCGGGCAGCAGTGCAGCACGCCGGCCATCTCGGCGGTGACCGGCGTGGCGGGCAACTCGGTGCCGCTCATCGGCTACACGGTCACCTACGCGATCTCCAGCATCCTGCTGCCGTTGACCGGCCCGGTCGTGGTCGGCCTGATCGGCGGGTGAGCGGGGGATCGTCCACGTCGCCGGTTGGCGCGGGGCGGCTGCCGGCGCGCTGACCGGCGGCATCGGCAGGTAGCGTGGCCGGGATGACCGGTCCAGGAGTCGATGCCGCGTTGCTGTCCCCGGTGTGGGCGGGCACGGGCGGTCCGCTGTCCGACGAGGCGTGGCTCGCCGCGATGCTGGAGGTCGAGGCGGCGCTCGCCTCGGCGCAGGCCGAACTCGGCGCGGTGCCCGCTGCGGC
The DNA here is from genome assembly GCF_040655415.1 of Actinosynnema sp. NPDC050436. Classification (NCBI taxonomy): domain Bacteria; kingdom Bacillati; phylum Actinomycetota; class Actinomycetes; order Pseudonocardiales; family Pseudonocardiaceae; genus Actinosynnema; species Actinosynnema sp. NPDC050436. The sequence continues at coordinate 230,092 of NZ_JBFAJV010000008.1, forward strand.
GGCCCGGGTGATCGCCGAGGTGGCCGCGTCGGCGCGGTTCGACGTCGCGGACCTGGCGGAGTCCGCGCGCGGGGCGGGCAACCCCGCGGTGGAGCTGGTGCGGCGGCTCACCGCCGCCGTCGAGGAGGTCGACCCGGCCGCCTCGGCGCACGTGCACCGGGGCGCCACCAGCCAGGACGTGCTGGACTCGGCCGCGATGCTGCTCGCCGCGCGCACCCTGCGCCGGGTGGACGCCGACCTGGTCGCGTGCGCCGGCGCGCTGGCCGGGCTCGCCGAGGAGCACCGGGGCACGGTGCTCGCCGGGCGCACGCTGACCCAGCACGCCGTGCCGACCACGTTCGGGCTCAAGGCCGCCGGGTGGCTGGCGGGCGTGCTGGACGCCTCCGACCGGGTCCGGCGCACCGCCGCCGACCTCCCGGCGCAGCTCGGCGGCGCGGCGGGCACGCTGGCCGCCTACGAGCAGTACGCGGGCGAGCCCGGCCACGGCGTGCGGCTGGCCCGGTGCTTCGCCGCCCGCCTCGGCCTGCGCGAGCCGGACGCGCCCTGGCACGCCCGCCGCACCCCGCTGCTCGACCTGGGCTGGGCGCTGACCGCCGTCACCGGGGCGCTGGGCAAGGTCGCGCTGGACGTGCAGCTGATGTCCCGGACCGAGGTCGGCGAGCTGGCCGAACCGGCGGCGGACGGCCGGGGGTCGTCGTCGGCCATGCCGCAGAAGCGCAACCCGGTGCTGGCCGCGCTGCTGGTCTCGGCCGCCCGGACGGTGCCCGCGCAGGCCCTGGTGCTGGGGCAGGCGATGCTCGCCGAGGACGAGCGCGCGCCCGGCACGTGGCACTCGGAGTGGCAGCCGCTGCGCGAGGCCCTGCGCACCGCCGCCGGTGCGGCGCACACCGCCGTGACGCTGCTGGACGGGCTGGAGGTGTTCCCGGAGCGGATGCGGCACAACCTGGAGCTGACCGGCGGGGCGGTCGTCGCCGAGCGGCTGACCGCCGTGCTCGCGCCCCGCCTGGGCAAGGCCGCCGCGAAGGAGCTGCTGGGCCGGGTCACCCGCGAGGCGGCTGCGGGCGGCCGGTCGTTCGGCGACGCTCTGCGCGACCTCGTCCCGGGACTCGACGCTGCCGAGGCCCGCGACCTGCTGGACCCGGCGCGGTACCTGGGCGCGGCCGACGACCTCGTCGACCGGGTGCTGGCCCGGCACCGCGACCGGGGCTGACCCGCCGCGCCGGCGTCAGTACAGTCGGGGTGGAGATCGGTTACGGAGGACAGCGATGAAGCGGAACATCACCTGCCCCTGCGGTGAGCACATCACCGGCCAGGACGAGGACGACCTCGTGGCCAAGACCCAGCAGCACCTCAAGGACAACCACCCGGGCCACGACTACTCGCGCGACGAGATCCTCTTCATGGCCTACTGAGCTACCGCTCCGGCGCGGGCGGTCCACGCCGGCCGCACCACCCGCGGGGCGTGGCCGCCGCCGGCCCTCCGCGGAGCCCGTCGCGGGCCGGTCGACGGCTCGTGGATATTCCCTTGCCCCGTTCAAGATCACGGCTAAGCTGGGCGCTGCACTCCCGGTGCGCAGACGAGGGTTACTTCCACTTTTGATGGGCGGGTTGCGGGTTCGAGTCCCGCCGGCGGTCCGCCGCCGTAGCTCAATTGGCAGAGCAGCTACGTCACCTTCGTCGTCCTTGATCTCGGGAGCGCACGACTCCACACGGTGCCCGGTGCGCAGGCAGGGGTTACTTCCTTCTCAACAAAGGGAAACGCGGGTTCGAATCCCGCCGCCGGCGCGAGCCGGTGTCGTCCAGCGGCCCAGGACACTACGTCACCCCCGCCGCTCGGACCTCGGGCACCGTGTGGAGTTGCCGCGCTCCCTCCGCAGAGGAGGTCGGGCCCGATGGCCAAGTACAACACCGCCGCCGCGCGCCCGCGCGGCCTCAGCCCGGTCACCACCGGGCGCACGCCGTCGGGCAGCACGTTCGAGGGCGGCCCGGGGTTCGCGCGGGACACCAGGTCCGAGCTGTTCCTGCTGGCCGTGGCGAACCTGGGCGGCGAGCACTCCTTCTACGAGCCCGGTGACCGGCGCGACAGCCGGTACGCCGAGCTCGTCCGGCAGGCCGCGCTGGTCGATCCGGAGTGGACCGCGCGGCTGCTGGCGTGGCTGCGCGGCGGCGCGAACATGCGCACCGCGGCGCTCGTCGGCGCGGCCGAGTACGTGCGCGCCCGCCTGGCGGCCCCCGAGGACGCGCCGCACGCGCCCATCGCCAACCGCGCCGTCGTCGACTCGGTGTTGCAACGGGCCGACGAGCCCGGCGAGCTGCTGGCCTACTGGACCTCGCGGTACGGCCGGGCGATCCCGAAGCCGGTCAAGCGCGGCGTCGCCGACGCGGCGGTCCGGCTCTACGACGAGCGGGCGCTGGCGAAGTGGGACTCGGCCCGGCACGGGTTCCGGTTCGGCGACGTGCTCGACCTGACCCACCCGGCCCCGCGCGCGCCGTGGCAGGGCGAGCTGTTCCGGCACGCGATCGACCAGCGGCACGGCCGCGACACCGCCGCGCCGGAGTCGCTGCGCGTGCTGCGGGCGCGGGAGGAGCTGCTGGCGTGGCCGGTGGCCGACCGGCGCGCGCTGTTCACGCGTCCGGACGCCACCGACGTGCTGCGGGCGGCCGGGATGACGTGGGAGTCGGTGGCCGGGTGGCTCCAGGGCCCGCTGACCGCACAGGTGTGGGAGGCGCTGATCCCGTCCATGGGCTACATGGCGGTGCTGCGCAACCTGCGGAACTTCGACGAGGCCGGGGTGTCCGACCGGGTGGCCGAGCAGGTCGCCGCGCGGCTGGCCGACCCGGACCAGGTGGCGCGCTCGCGGCAGTTCCCGTTCCGGTTCCTGTCGGCGTACGAGTCCGCGCCCGGCCTGCGCTGGGGGCACGCGCTGGACAAGGCGCTGCGGGCGTCGCTGGCCAACCTGCCCGCGCTGCCGGGCCGGTCGCTGGTCCTGGTCGACACCTCGGCGTCGATGACCAACGCCACGCTCTCGGCGCGGTCGAAGGTGACCCCGGCCAAGGCCGCGGCGGTCTTCGGCGTGGCGCTGGGCGTGAAGGGCGAGGACGTCGACGTGCGCGGGTTCGCCACCGGCGAGTTCCGGCACCGGCTGCCGCGCGGCGGATCGGTGCTCCGGGAGGTCGAGCGGTTCCTCGGCCGGACCGGCGAGGTCGGGCACGGCACGGACATCGTCGGCGCGGTCCGGCGCTCCTACGACCGCCACGACCGCGTGTTCATCATCTCGGACATGCAGACCCTGTCCGGGTACGGCTACGGGGTTGCCGACGCGGTGCCGGCGCACGTGCCGGTCTACGGGTTCAACCTGGGCGGTCACGAGCACGCGGCGTTCGCCACCGGCAGCGGGAACCGGCACGAGTTCGGCGGCCTGACCGACGCCACGTTCCGGATGGTTCCGCTGCTGGAGGCCGGCCGGAACGCCGACTGGCCGTTCTGAGTACGCGACCAGGCCCCGCGTCGCTCCTCTGTGGAGTGACGCGGGGCCCTCCGCCGAAGGCGCGACTGTGCCACGGAGGTGGCGCGGTCAGGCCGCGTACTGCCAGAAGTCGCGCATCCACGCGGGGGCGACCGGGCTGTCCTCGCCGACCTGGGTGAGCAGGATGGCGGTGGTCGAGGTGGTCGGGACGACGTGCGCCGACGTCCCGGTGCCGCCGACCCAGCCGTAGCGGCCCGGCACGGTCCACGGGTCGGTCGCGGCGATGTCGACCGAGCCGCCCATCCCCCACCCCTGGCCCTCCAGGAACAGCGCGCCGATCTCGCGGTGCGCCGGCGTGGTGTGGTCGGTCGTCATCAGGCGCACGGACTCGGCGGACAGCACCCGGCGGCCGTCGAGCGCGCCGCCGGCGAGCAGCATCCGGGCGAAGGCGTACCAGTCGTCCACGGTCCCGACCAGGCCGCCCGAGCCGAGCGGGAACGCCGGTGGCACGCTCCACTGGCCGTCCGGGCGGTCGGCCAACCGCAGGCCGCCGCCGTCCTCCACCTTGTAGAAGCTGGTGAACCGGTCCCGGTCGGCCTCGGGCACGGAGAAACCGGCCCCGGTCATCCCGAGCGGTCCGAACACGCGTTCGGCGAGAAACGCGGGCAGCGACCCGCCGGAGGCCCTGGCGACCAGCGCGCCCTGCACCGCCGAGCACGTGTCGTAGAGCCAGGACTGCCCCGGCTGGTGGAGCAGCGGCACCCGCGACAGCTCGGCCAGCCACACGTCGGCGGGCGGGAATGCCTGCGGCAGGCGGCCGTCGTGCTGCACGGGGAGCAGGCGCTGCACGGCGGGCAGCGAGAAGTCCGACGCGAACCCGAACCCGGCCTGCGAGGTGAGCAGGTCGAACACGGTGATCGGCCGCACCGCCGGCACCACGTCCTCGACCGCGCTGCGCGGCGTGCGCACGACCACCGGGTCGGCCAGCTCCGGCAGCCACCGGCCGATCGGGTCGTGCAGCCCGACCCGGCCGTCGTCCACGAGCACCAGCAGCGCGGCGGCCGTGATCGGCTTGGTGAGCGACGCGAACCGGAAGATCGACTCGCGGGTCATCGGCGCGGACCCCTCGACGTCGACCGAGCCCACGGCGGCGAACTCGACCCGGTCGCCGCGCGCCACCAGCGCCACCGCGCCGGGCAGCGCGCCGGACGTCACGTGCGCTTCCAGCACACCCCGCAGATCCGCCATCGAAGCCCCTCCCCCGGTCCGCGTCCACGGTAGTCCACAAGGGAGGGGCGCCGATCGGCGACGGCGGTCGGTCAGTCCACGCACCCGTCCCCGGACGGGGGCGGGGCGGTGCCGGGGGTGCCGGGCGCCGGGGTGTCCGAGGTGAAGGCGGACACGAACGCCCGGACCGCCGCCGGGTCGACCGGGAGCACGAAACCCGCCTCGGGGTCGGAGACCGCCGCGCCCACCGGGATCGTCGCGGCGCGCACCGGGGCGCCGGGGGTCATGCCCCGGGCGAAGTCGAGCAGGTCCCAGCCCTCGTCGCCCCGGGTCTGCGCGGTGACCACGTCCACCAGCGCGGCCAGCCGCGCCGGGTCGCCCAGGACGTCCGGGCTCAGGTACTTCCCGGCCAGGGCGCGCAGCACCACCTGCTGGCGGACCACGCGGCTCAGGTCGCCCTCGGGCAGGTTCCGGCGCTGGCGCATGAACGCCACCGCGTCCTGCCCGTGGAGGGTGTGCCGGCCGGCGGGCAGGTCGACGCCGGAGAACTCATCGCTCACGGCGGCGTTGAGGCACACCTCCACGCCGCCGACGGCGTCCACCAGCCGGCCGAGCGCGGACATCTCCACCACGGCGTAGTGGTCGGCGTGCACACCGGTCAACTGGCCGACGACCCCGGTCAGCGCCTCCGCGCCCGCCCGCACCCGGTCGCCGGTCGCGTTCTCGTGGGCGGTGGCGTAGACGGCGTTCAGCTTGGCCTTGCCCCCGCCCGGCACGTCGACCCAGGCGTCGCGCGGCAACGACACGGCGTGCACCGCGCCGTTCGCGGCCACGCGGGCCAGCACGACGGCGTCGGTGCGCGTGCCGTCGTCCACGCCGACCAGCAGGACGGTGCGCGACTCGGCGGGCGGCGCGGCGGGCTCGGTCGGCGCGGCGGAGCGCGACACCGCCAACGGCACCACGACCGCGACCGCTGCCGCAGCGGTGGCCACCGCCGCCACGGCGACCCACGCCCGAGGGCGCCGCCGGGCACGTCCCCGGCGCAGGGCGGCGAGCACGTCCCGGCTGTCGACGGCCTGCGCCGCCTCGGCCTCGACGGCCTCGCGGATGAGCTGGTCCCGGTCGGTCATCGCAGCACCTCCACCGCGTCGTTCTCGTTGGCCCGCAACGTCTTGAGTGCGCGGGAGATGTGGCTGCGCACGGTGCCGACCGTGCAGCCGAGCAGCGCGGCGATCTCCTCGTCGGTGCTGTCGTCGTAGTAGCGCAGCACGACCGCCGCCCGCTGCCGGCGCGGCAGCACCGCGATCCGGGCGCGCATCGCGTCGCGCTCGGCGTGCCGGACGGCGTGGTCGGCGACGGCCGGCGCGACCTCGTCCAGCGCGGCGTGCGAGGAGACCACGTCACGTGCCGCCCGGCGCCGCCACCACGACAGGTAGTCGTTGGTGACCATCCGCCTGACGTAGAGGTGGGGTGCGTCCAGTGCGCCGATCCGGTCCCACCGCTTCTGCGCGCGCAGCAGCACGTCCTGGACGATGTCCTGGGCGAGGTGCTTGTCGCAGGTCAAGGCCGTGGCGTAGCCCAGGAGCCGATCGAGTCGATCGGCGACGAACCGGTCGAAGTCATCGGGCACGTCGTTCCTTCCCGCCGCAGGGTCGTTCCACGCCCCGGAAACCCCGCCGGCCACCTCCGCGTTGAACGGTGTGACCTGGTTCACGGCGTACGGACGTGCCGGCGGGCGTCTTCCGGGAGGCAGCAGGCGGGTCACACCTGGTCGGGGACCGGCTCCCGGAGGACCGGGGCGGGTCGCCGGGCGAACGCGGGGTGCAGCAGCACGAACGCGGTGACCGCCGCCATCACGGCGGCGCTGATCACCAGCGGCAGCGGTGCCCACAGCGAGTAGAGCGAGGTGCCGGCGGTCGGGGCCACGACGAAGGTCAGCCCGTTGTTCGCGCCGATCAGCCCCGCCAGGCCGCCCTGCTCCTCGCGGGTCACCAGCAGGGTCGGGCCGGCCGTGTAGCCCGGCATCCCGATGCCCAGGCCGAGGCCCACCAGCAGCATCGCCGCCACCAGCGCGGCGATGCCGAGGTCCGGGACGAGCGCGGCGAACCCCACCGTGCCGACGGCCCCGCCGACCCGCAGCAGGGTGCCGGGCCGCCACCCGCTGCGCGGCACCACGAGCACCTGGGCCGCGATCAGGCCGACGCCGGAGGCGAGCAGCGCCGCGCCGGTGACCAGGCCGGTCGCCCCGGCGTCGAGGCCGAACCGGTCCTGAACCACGAACCCGGTGACGAGTTGGACGAACCCCAGCGCGGTGAACATGCCGAAGCCCGCTACCAGGTAGGGCCACACCCGGCCGTCGCGCGGGCTGATCCGGGGCGGGTCCGCGACCAGTTCCGCACGGGTCTCCCGGCGCAGCCGCCAGGCCACCAGCAGCAGGCCGCCCGCGAGCAGCACCGGCACGGCGACCAGCGGCACCATCAGGCCGAACCCGCTCAGCACGCCGCCGACCACCGCGCCGGCGGTGATGGCGACGCCCTGCACGGCGCCGATGCCCGCCATCCCCCGGACCCGCTGCGCCCCGTCCGGGGTCACGTCGGCGATGTACGCCTGCGCGGTGGGCGGCACGGCGGCGATGGCCGTGCCGAACGCGACCCCGCGCAGCAGCACGAACAGCACGAACAGCCAGGTGCCGGCCAGCACGCCCCGGACGCCCAGGTAGGCGACCAGCGCGAACAGCAGCATCGCGGCGGTGGCCAGGCCCATCGCCGCCACCAGCACCGGTTTGCGGCCCCAGGACTGCGAGCGCCGCCCCCACGACTGGCTGGTGGTCACCACCATCAGCGCGGCGACGCTGATGGTGACCCCGACCTGCCACTCGGCGAGGCCGACCTCGCGGGACAGCGGCGCGATGATCGGGGTGAGGGTCATCTGGCCGAGGAAGGCCAGGAACACCGAGGCGAGCACCAGGGGGACCTGGTGGGTGCGCGCGGTCACGACCGGTCCCTCCCGGCGTCGGGTCGGGGCGCCAGCTCGGCCTCGACGCCGGCGAGGACGACCCGGAGCTTGCCGAGGAACCACTCGACGGGGTCGGCGCGGATCGCCGCCGACATCGCCGCCCGGACCGCCCGGCGCTCGTCGTCGGTCGCGGTGCCGGGGCCGACCGCCGCCGCGCCGCCCGCCCACATCCGGTCGAGCAGCCCGCGCTGGTCGGCGGTGCCGCGCCCGGCCGGCAGCGCGAGCAGTTCCACGCCGCGCCTGCTGTCCGCCGCGAGGTCGAAGACCAGGTCGAACGCGCGCACGGCGGCGTCCGGCCGGAACCCCGCGCGCAGCAGCACCGCGCCGACCTCGTCGGACAGGGCGACGACGGACGGCGGCAGCACGCCCCGGGTCGCCTCGACCACCGCGCCGGGGTGGGTCTCCCAGGCCCGCCACGCGGCGAGCGCGTACCGCTCCAGCACCTCGCGCCACGTCCCGTCGAGGGACGGCCACGGGTACCGGCGGACCGCCAGGTCGAGGCCCAGCCGCACCAGGTCGTCCCGGTTGGGCACGTGCCGGAACAGCGTGGCCTGGCCGATGCCCAGCCGATCCGCGACGGCGGTGAACGTCAGGTCGTGGAACCCGACGTCCAGCACGGCAGCGGCGATCGCCTCCCGCGTGACCTGCGGCGGTCGGCCGAGCCTGCGGCGCGCGACACCCGTCACCGCTCCCCCCTCACCTCGACGCGGCATACTTTTGAGAGTGTACTCTCAAAAGTCGCCGCGAGGGAAGCGCAGTCCGGTTCTGAGAGCGGCCCCCGGATTGGCACCGGGGGCCGCGCGGGCCGGCCGGTCAGCCCAGGACGACGTCCGAGCAGGTGTAGAACGCCTCGCCGCTGTCCGGCTTGTGTCGCTGCCAGATCGAGTAGATCAGGTGCCGACCGGTGTGCCCGGCGGGGATGGTCGCGCTCAACTGGTACGCGCCGCCCGTGACCGGCGGGTTGTTCTGCTTGTAGAACGGCACGTCCTCCAGGTCGGACCACTTCAGCGGTTTCGTCGGGTCGTAGCCGGCCTTGGTGATGTACAGCTCGAACGTGCCGGGGTGCCGTGCGGTCGCCTTGTACGCGAACGTGTACGCGCCGCTCGCGGGCAGGTTCGTCGCGGGCCAGTCGGCGCGGGGCAGGTCGAGGCCCTTGTACTTGTCGCGGCCCGCGCTGCACAGCTTGCCGTCGGGGATGATCTGGCGGCTGTTGCCGTTGGCGTTGGGCTGGTTCACCTCGTCCCAGTCGTACAGCGGCCAGCTCTGGCCGACCGCCACGGCGGCCTTGCACGCCGCCGACTTCGGGTTCTCCGGCCCTTCGGTGAAGCAGCGGTAGATGCGGCTGGCGGGGTTGCTCATCGAGCCGTGTGCGTGGGCGGGCGCGACCACGGCCGTGCTGAGCGCCAGGAACGCGCAGGTGAGGGCGCTCACCACGGCGACGGGGCGTCGTAGCCTCATCAGGGTGTCTCCACTTCTGCGGCGGCCTGGTTTACCGCAGAGGTCTAGACCATGGTGGGCCGCCCGTGCCCGGCCGGGGTACCTCCGATCGTGGGACGTCACACGGCGGGCAGGCCGCGCGGCGAGCGGGCAGGCCGCGCGGCGAGCGGGCAGCGCGCCGCGCCGACCTCCGTGAAAACCGCCCGTTGCCGAACCCGGCCCGCTGTCAGAACTGACCGCAGCACACGTGCGCGGACCACTCGGGCTGGTGCCACCAGTGCTCGTGGACGTGGGCCGCCGACGCCGCCGGTGGCACCGGTTCGGCGCGTGCCGCCGTGGGCGCGGTGCGGAACGGGTCGAGCAGGTCCGACACCTCGTGCAGCACACCGCCGACCATCACCCGGCGCACCGCCGCAGCGGCCCGGATGTCGGTCAGCGGGTTGCCCGACACGAACGCCACGTCCGCGTGCGCGCCCGGCCGCAGGGTGCCGATCTGCCCGGACAGCCCGAGCCACGCCGCCGGGTTGCGGGTCGCCGTGCGCAGCGCTTCCACCGGCGTGAAGCCGCCCGCCACCATCGCCCTCAGGTTCTGGTGCGTCGAGGTGGCGACGTAGTCCAGCGGCGCGTCCGTCCCGCAGATCACCAGCCCGCCCGCGCGCTGCACCCGCAGGACCGCATCCACCCAGCCCGCCAGGATCTCCTTCGACCACGGCGATTCCGGGGTGCCGGCCGCGTTCGCCTCGGCCACGTACCGTTCGTACTCCCACGGCGGGAACAGGATCCGGGTGCGCTCGTCGTCCACAAGGGACTTGTCGTCGGCGTAGAGCGCGCGGGAGTGGAACAGGGTCGGGGTGACCGACATCCCCGACTTCACGAACAGCTCCACCACGTCCTGGTACGCGCGGCCGGTGCGGCTGATGGTGTGCGAGTAGCCCAGCCGGTTGGTGGCGCCGACGTGCTCCATGCCGTCCATGCCGAGGGCCGCCGCCGGGTAGAGGTAGTGCGACGACAGCCGCAGCCCGCCCCGGTGCGCGGCCTCGACGGTCTCCCGCTGGAGTTCCACCGGCAGCCGCACGTAGGTCTTGACCATGTCGTAGTCGAGTTCGAGCGCCCGCTTCAGCTCCAGGTCCAACTGCCGGCGCGACAGCGTGGGCCGCATGAAGTTGTAGTACACCCGCGAGCCGTCGATCGCCTCGCCCGTGCCGTAGAACCGGGGCCCCACCAGGGTTCCGGCGGCCAGCGCCTCCCGGGTCTCCACCATCTGGTAGGCCGGGTCGCCCGGCGACCGGGTGGTGGTGATGCCGTACGCCAGCCACGCCCGGCCCTGCCGCGAGCCCCACTGCCGGCCGCGCAGGTGCCAGTGGTTGTGCGCGTCGATCAGCCCCGGGATGGCGACCAGGTCGCGGGCGTCGACCACGGTGTCGCCGGGTGACGCGCGGTGCGGGCGGATCTCCCGCACCCGGCCCTGCTCCACCACCACGTCCACGTCGTGGCGCAGCTTGTCGGACTCGCCGTCCCACACCGCACCCACGTGCACGATCGTGCGGTCGGGTGCCTTGGGCGCGCGCCAGGTGAGGTCGAGGCGGATGGTGCGGGCCTCGCCGCCCGCCAGCCCGATCCGGCGCAGCGTGCCGGTGCACAGGTAGACCAGCGCGTCCGAGCCGCTCCACGCCAGCGAGTCGGTCACCTCCTCGGTGACCTGGCGCGGCTCGCCGAGGAAGCGGCCCGCCGCGTCCACCGGCACCACCCAGGCGACGCTCTCCACCACGAACGCCAGGTGCCGGCCGTCGGGCGACCACACCGGCCCGTCGTCGCCCCGGGTGGCGATCGACCGGAACGGCATCGGTTCGGCGTAGCGCAGCCCGCCGTCCACGAGGTCCACGGTCAGCACCTGGCTGGTCCCCTCGCGGAACCGCCGGGAGAACGGCTTCACCGCCGCCAGCGCCAGCACCCGGCCGTCGGGCGACCACGTCGGGCGGCCCGGCATGAACAGCGCGGGGGTCACCTGCCTGCTGGTCCCCGCCGCGACGTCCAGCACCCGCACCGCGCCGTCGTGGTCGACGTAGGCGATCCGGCCGCCGTCCGGGGAGAACCTCGGCGCGGTCTGCGCCCCCGGCCCGGCGGGCAGCGCCCGGTCCTCGCCGGTGACCAGGTCGCGCAGGTGCAGCGTCGGCACGCCGGTCCGGTCGCTGGAGTACACGACCGACCGGCCGTCGGGCGAGAAGTCCGGGTCGGAGTCGAACCACGGGCCGTCGGTGAGCCGGCGCGGCCGGCCGCCGGCCGCCCCGACCAGGTGGACGGCGTTCAGCGCGCGGAAGGCGATCTTCGAGCCGTCCCGCGACACCACCGGCCCGGCGATGCCGCGCACGTCCACGGGGCCGGCCGGGTCGCGCCGCCGCCGGACCTCGGCGCGCGCGGCCACCGGCACCGACGCCGTGAACGGCACGTCCACGACGGTCCCGTCCTCGGCGCGGCGGCGGATGCGGCCGTCGGCGGTGTAGAGCGCGCTGCCGCCGGTCCAGGTGGCGGCGAACCCGAACACGTCCTCCCCCGAGGTGATCTCCCGGTCGCCGAGCACCAGGTCCGCCCGGCCGCCCCGGACCAGCGTGTAGGACAGCGCGCCGCCCGGCCCGAAGCTCGCGCCGTGCACCCGGCCGCCGGCGGGCGCGGTGACCACGCGGACCCGCTCGCCGGTCGCCACCACCACGACGTCGACGGACGTCTCGTCGGCGGTGAACGCGATCCGCGCGCCGTCGGCCGACCAGCGCGGCGCGGCGGCCTCGTCCGGCGGGCCGGTGAGCGCGGCCACCTCGCCGGAGGCGACGTCCAGCAGCCAGACGCCGTAGTGGCCGCCCCGGTCGCTGGTGAACGCGATCCGCCGGCCGTCCGGCGAGAACACCGGCTCCCGGTGGTCGAACCGCCCCGACGTCAACTGCCGGGGCTCGCCCCCGGCGACGTCGACCCGGTAGAGGTGGAAGTTCCCGTCCCGGAAGGACTGGAAGACCAGCGACCGGCCGTCCGGCGACCACGTCGGCAGGGTGGCGTCCTGGAGGTCGCCGGTCAGCCTGCGCGCCTCGCCGCCCGTGGCGGGCAGCACCCAGATCGCCGTCACCAGGTCGGTGGCCAGCCACTTCCCGTCCGGGGACGGGGTGACCGAGATGTTGGTGCCCTCCCTCAGCACGGCCCGCCGACCACCCGCCGGCGCGCTGCCGGTGGGCTCCGCGCGCGCCACACCGCCCACGGCGCCCGCAGCGCCCAGCGCCACCGCCACCTGACCGGTGCGCGTCAGCAGATCCCGTCGAGACAAGTCCTGCGGTGCCATCGCTCCCCCAAACGCGGCTGACTGCATCCGTCACCCACCTTGCCGGCCGCCGTGCCCGGCGCATGAGCCGTTCAGCCCCATCCCCGTTCACCCGGCGGGCCCACCCTGGCACCCCCGGGCAGCATCCGCCCGCGCGACCGGCGCGTCCCGGTCGCCCGATCGGTGCGCGTCCCCTTCGCGTTGTGCGGCAGGGGCTCTAGGGTGAGGGCGTCATGGCATCGAACTGGACCACGGCGGCAGCCCTGGCGCACCGGCTCCGCCGCAACCACCTCGCCGAGCCGTCCCGGGCCGGGCCCGCCACCGTGACCGGCGAGGTGTGCGCGTTCCACGCGCAGGCGCCGCTGGCCGCCGAACTGGGCCTGGCCGTGCGGTCCGCCCGGCTGGGCCGGGGTGCCTTCCAGGCGCTGGTCGACGACGGCGTGCTGGTGCGCACGTACGCCATGCGCGGCACGGCGCACCTGCTGGCCGCCCGGGACCTGGGCCTCTACCTGGCCGCCGTGCGCCGGGCGACCCCGGTGGAGGTCGTGGGCACCGGGCGCAGGCTGCTCGACGCGGCCCCCGAGGCGCTCGACGGCGGGCCGCTCACCCGCGCCGGGCTCGCCGCCCGGCTGACGGCGCTGACCGGCGTGACCGAGGTGGACGAGGCGCTGACCGAGTTCACCGTGCTGGCTGCGCACGCCGGCGTGCTCGCGTTCGGCCCGCCGCAGGACGGCAAGGAGACCTTCGTCCGGGTGACCCCCGACCCGGTGGACGAGGACGCGGCGCTGCACGAAGTGGTGCGCCGGTACGTGCGCAACTACGGCCCGGTCGCCCCGCGCGACCTCTCCCGCTGGCTGGGCGTGACCATCCCGGCCGCGCACGACCTCCTGCGCGCCCAGGACGTGGTCGACGTGCTCAACGGCTCGTGCGTGCTGGCCGAGGACGCCGACACCCGGCCACGCCCGGTCACCGGGGCGTGGCTGCTGCCCCGCTACGACGCGTGGGTGCTGGGCTCGGGCCAGCGCGAGGCGGTGGTGCCCGACGAGGTGAAGCCGCTGCTGCGCCGCCAGGTGCCCGGCCGCGCCAACCCGGGTCGCGGCGAGGGCGCGGCGGGCGTGCAGGTGGTGCTGGTCGACGGCGTCGTGCACGGGACGTGGCGCGGCACGCTCACCCACCGGACGCTGACCGTCGAGCTGGACCTGCTCACCACGCTCGCCCACGCGCACCGCGACGCGCTCGACCGCGCGGCCCGCCGGCTGGCCGCCCACCACGGCGCGGAGCTGCGGCTCTCGGCGGGCTGACCGCGCCCCGGCGTCTGGTCGCGGCTCGCCCAGGTCGCGGCGAGCCGGTGCCACGTGGGTCGCGCCTCGGCGGGCGGACGCTCGTTGGGGTGAAAGGCCCTGCTCGTCCGGGCCGGGCCGGCGGGGCTCGCCGATACTGGCGTTCCGGGGCCGCCCGGCCCCTCCGCCAGACGAGGGACGCCGGCTGCCCATGGACGCGCTGATCATCACGCTCGAACTGCTCGTGGTCCTCGGCGCGATCGTGATGGGCACCAGGTCCAGCGGCGTGGCGCTCGGGCTGTGGGGCGGGCTGGGCGTCGGCGTGCTGGTGTTCGTGTTCGGCGAGCCCGCCGGCACGCCGCCGGTGGACGCGCTGCTGATCGTGCTGTCCGTGGTGCTCGCCGCGTCGATGATGCAGGTCGCGGGCGGGATCGACTGGATGGTGCGGATCGCGGCCACGGTGATCTCCCGCTACCCGAGGCAGATCACGCTGATCGCGCCGCTGGTGACCTTCCTGTTCTCGGTCGGCGCGGGCACCTCGAACATCCTCTACCCGCTGCTGCCGGTGATCGGCGACGTGGCCTACCGCAACGGCGAGCGCCCGTCGCGCCCGCTGTCGCTGTCGGTGGTGGCCACCGGGGTCGCGCTGGCGTGCAGCCCGGTCAGCGCGGCGATGGCGGCCATGGTGACGCTCACCGACGTCGACCCGTACCGGTTCGAACTGGTCGACATCGTGAAGGTGACGCTGCCCGCCGCCGTGCTCGGCATCGTCGCGTCGTTCTTCGTGGTGCGGCGGCTGGGCCGCGACCTGGCCGACGACCCGGAGATCGCGGCCAAGGTGGCGTCCGGCGAGCTGCCGCCCGCGTCCCCCGGCTCGACCCGCGACCTGCCCGGGGCGACGCCGACCGGCCGGGCGGCGGCCCTGGTCTTCCTGTCCGGCGTGCTGGTGATCGTGGTGCTCGGGCTGTTCAAGGATTTGCGGCCGGAGGACGCGCGCGGCGCGGAGCTCGGCATGACGCCGATCATCGAGATGGTGATGTTCGCGGTCGGCACCGCGATCCTGCTGATCGCCAGGCCCAAGGTGGCCGACGTGCCGATGGCGAGCGTGTTCCGGGCGGGCATGGTGTCCGCGATCGCCCTGTTCGGCCTGGCGTGGCTGACCGACACGTTCATCTCGGCCCACCAGGCGCTGGTGGTCGACACGGTCGGCCGGTGGGTGGACGCCGCGCCGTGGATCTTCGCGCTGGGCGTGTTCCTGGTGTGCGTGGCGACCACCAGCCAGTCCACCGCCACCCGGACGATCGTGCCGATCGGCCTGGCCGCCGGCCTCGCGCCCGGGGTGCTCGCCGGCATGTGGGGCGGCGCGTTCGCGGGGATCTACGTGCTGCCCACCAACGGGTCGCAGATCGCCGCCGCGAACTTCGACCGGACCGGCAGCACGAAGCTCGGCAGCAAGCTGGTCGACCACTCGTTCTTCGTCCCGGCCGTGGTGCTCGCCGTGACCACGGCCGGGTTCGGTGCCCTGATCGGGCTGCTGGCCGGGGGCTGACCCCGGCGGATCGGAGGGCCATGTCCACCCCGGTGCTCATCCCGCGCGGCACCCGCTTCACCGCCGAGGACATCACGTTCTACGCGGACCGCGACCGCCGGTCGCCGGCCGAGGCGCTGGCCGGCGCGGACCTCGTGGTCGCCTGCCCGCACGGCGGGGCGGCCATCCCGGAGGAACTGGCCGGGTTCCTGTCCCCGGCGCTGACCCGGCGGCTCCAGTACGACTTCACCGACTGCTCGACCGCGCCCGTCGTGCGGCGGTGGGCCGAGCTGGACCCGGGGGTCGTCTGCGTGGTCAACCCGCACCCGAGGCTGGTCCGCGACCCCAACCGGGCGCGGCCCGACGACCTGGCGGCCGGGCTCGCGGAGGCGTTCGAGCGGGTCCGGGCGGCGGGGCCGGGCAACCGGGTCGACCTGTCCGGCTGCGACGCGGTGCGCCCGGTGACGTTCTCGTTCCTGCCGGTGTTCACCGGGTGGTCCGCCGAACTGGCCGAGGTGCTGGCGGAGGTCGCGGCCGTGGGCGTGGACGTCTACGAGCGCACCCGGGACGACCTGGTGGCGCGGGCCGGCGGTGCCACGTTCCTGTCGTTCCACGACACCATGAACCACACGACCCGCCCGGACGGCGCGGTGGCCGTGCCCCGGCCCCCGGCCGACCGCCTGCCGCCGGTCGTCGCCCTGTCCAACCGGGGCGACGAGCACGGCGAGCCGCGCGGCCCGGAACCGGTCACCATGCGCCCCGCCTCGCTGCGGGCGCTGGCCGCCGCGCACCGGGTCGGGTTCACCGTCGGCGACCCGGACGACGTGGCGCTCAACCGGCCGTACCTGGGCAGCAACGAGATCGTCCACACCGCCGCCCGGTTCCCCGGCGTCGAGGCGGTGCAGGCGGAGTTCCTGCGGGAGCACCTGCTGGGCCCGGAGGCCACCGCCCGGCTCAGGGCACCGGGCACCGACTGGCCGGACCTCTGCCCGGCGCGCGTGAGCCGACTGGCCCTGGCGTGCAAGGCGAGCTGGGACCGCTACCGCGCGCACCGCCGCGGGTCGTCCCGGCACTGACCTCCGCGCCACCTCGGACGCCCTCGCCTGCCGGACCGCTCCGGTGGGAGCTCCTCACGGTCGTGGACACGACCCAGGGGCATCCACAGTGGACGGATGGGTCGAGCGCGGCGGCCGGGTCAGGACTCGTCGGCGAAGGCGAGGCCCCGCTGCGCCAGCTCCTCGCGCAGGATGGCGATCCCCTTCTTGCCCATGCCGTGGATCTTCAGCAGCTCCTTGGCGGTGGTCGCGGTGAGCTGCTCGTAGCGGGTGTACCCGTTGAGCGCGAGCACGCGCCGGGCGACCTTCCCGATCCGGTGCGGGAACTCGGTGTCCGGCTCCTCGACTGCGGTCACGACCACTCCCCTCCCACGGTGTCCGCGCACGGTAGCACCGCGCGGGTCACGGGTACCGGATGGCGACGTCCATCAGGCTGTGCCCCGACGTGGACGGGTCGAACGTGTCGAGGTTGGTGAACACCGTCACCGACGTCCGCGTGCCGGGGTGGATGCCGTTGTAGGTGCGGAACCCCGGCAGCCGCCCGTTGTGCTCGACCGCCGCGTCCCTGCCCTCCCGCCAGGTCTGCACGCCGTACCCGTAGCGCGCGCTCATCCCCGGGATGGGCACGGCCGGCGCGAGGACCAGGTCCCTGGTCGCCGGGGTGAGCAGCGGCGGGGTGCCGGTGAGCAGGAAGGTGTTCCACCGCGCCAGGTCTGCGGTCGTGGCGTAGAGCGCGCC
Source organism: Actinosynnema sp. NPDC050436 (assembly GCF_040655415.1). Lineage (NCBI taxonomy): Bacteria > Bacillati > Actinomycetota > Actinomycetes > Pseudonocardiales > Pseudonocardiaceae > Actinosynnema > Actinosynnema sp. NPDC050436. The sequence goes on from NZ_JBFAJV010000008.1 coordinate 247,140, forward strand.
GTCCGCCTGGAGTTCGTGGTCCACCGGCTCGGCGGGCGTGGTCGGTGCCGCGTAGCCGACCGCGCGGGTCGTGGGGTCGGCGGCGGGCCAGTCGGTGCCGGAGTCGCCCATGCCCAGCGGGTCGAGCAGGGACGCGCGCAGGAACGCGCCGTAGGTCTGGCCGGTGACGTGCTCGACCACCGCGCCGAGCACGGCGTAGCCGGCGTTGCTGTACGCCCACGTGCCGGCGGTACCCAGCGGCCGGGCCATCACCACGGCCGCGAGTTCGGCGTGCGTCGGCTTCGGGGCCAGCAGCGCCACCCGCTCCGCGTGGGCGTCCGCGACGTCCTCGACCACGCCGGCGGTGTGGGTGATCAACTGCTCCAGGGTGACCGCCGACCACGCCGGCACGCAGGACGGCAGGTGCGCGCACGCCGGGTCGGTGACCTTCAGCCTGCCCTGCTCCTGGAGCAGCAGGACGGCGACGGCGGTGAACTGCTTGGTCACCGACGCGACCCGGAAGCGGGTGCCGAGCGCGTTCCGCCGGCCGGCGGCGGTGTCGGCGTCCCCGAACGCGCGGGCCAGCAGCACCCGGCCGTCCCGGCGCACCTCGACCACGCCCCGGAAGCCCTGCCGCTCCAGCGGGCTGACGGCCTGCTCCAGGCGGGCCACGACGTCCGGCGCGGAGGACGACGGCGCGGCGGGCGCGACCTCGCCGCCGCAGCCGGCCACGAGCGCCAGCGCGCACACCACGGCGCACACGGCGGCCACCACGCGCATCCCGATCATCGATCCCCCTCGGAGGTCCCCGGCAGGCAGACATTCTCCCCCGGCGCGCGGCGGTCCGACGCCGGCGAACGGAGCAAGCGCGGCAGTCGTCCACGGTGGACTCCAGGGTCGGGTTTCCGCAGCAAGGGGGCCGTTATGACGATGTGTTATGCCTGTGGTCGCGGTCGGTGGCGCTACCTTCGCCACAGATCGACACCACAGCCGCACCGCCACGGCCACGGGTCGGCACACGACGGCAGCATCGAACGAAGGAGCGGGCGTTGTTCCGAGCGAAACTTGTGGCGGCGATCGTCGGTGCGATCGCCTCGGTCACCCTGGTCGGCACCCCGACCGCCGCGGCGACCGGGGAGGCGCAGCCCTCGGCGGTGCGCACCATCTACTACGACTCCAGCCGGGCCGCCGAGCTGGCGCCGCTGGTCGACCAGGCGGCGCAGATCTGGAACGCGGGCGTGACCAGCGTCAAGCTGGTCAAGGGCGCGGGCGGCATCTCGGCGTCGACCGCGCAGAACGGCGCGGCACCGGGCATGGCGAGCTGCGTCGGGTGCACCCGGGGCACGATCACCTTCTACCGCAACCAGATCCGGTCGTCGGGCGCGGCCCCGCTGCGCGTGGTCGTGCACGAGTTCGGCCACATCCTGGGCCTGAACCACCCGCAGGACATCGGCAACTGCGACAAGGTCATGGCGGGCGGCCGGTGCGACAACGCCCAGCCGAACGCGCAGGAACTGGCCGCAGTCCAGCGGTTCTGGGCGTCGCGGGGCCTGGCCCCGGCACCCGGCGCGCAGCCGGACGAGAGCACCGTCTTCGACGCCCCGGCGTCGGCCGGCGTGTAGCGGAGCACGCCACGGGGCCGGTGCGCACCGGGGTGCGCACCGGCCCTCGTCCGTCCGGGGGCGGGACGGGTCGGACGTGGCCGGGCGCGGCGCGAGGCCGAGCGGGGCCAAGCGCGAGGACGCGCAGGTCGGCCCGGACGCGGTCGCCGAGGTCCGTGCGATGTCGGTTTTTCTGGACTTGCCAGTCCATTTTTTCGGGTGCACGGTGGATCCCGACCACCTGATCGCGGACGACCCGCGAACGACCCCGAGGGGACCCCGATGGATCTTCAGCTCACCGGCAAGCGCGCGCTCGTGACCGGGTCCAGCTCCGGCCTGGGCGCGGCGATCGCCGCGCTGCTCGCCGCCGAGGGCGCGGAGGTGGTCGTGCACGGGCGCGACGCCGAGCGCGCCGCCGCCGTGGCCGCCGACATCCGGGCCGCCGGCGGCAAGGCCGACCACGTCGTCGGCCCGCTGGGCTCCGACGCCTCGGCCGTCGCCGTCGCCGACGCGGCCGGTGCGGTCGACGTGCTGGTCAACAACGCCGGGTACTTCGACCTCAGCCGCGACTGGTGGTCCACCACGCCCGACGAGTGGCTGGACATCTACAACACCAACGTGGTGTCCGGCGTGCGGCTGATCCGCCGGCTGGTGCCCGCGATGCGGGAGCGCGGCTGGGGCCGGGTGATCCAGATCGGCAGCGCCACCGCCGCGCACCCCATCCCGCAGCAGCCGCACTACAACGCCACCAACTCCGCGCGGGAGAACCTGACCCGTTCGCTGGCCCGCGAGCTGCGCGAGTCCGGCGTCACGTCGAACCTGGTCGCGCCGGGCGGCATCCTCAGCGAGGCGACCCGCGAGCGGTTCACCGCCGTGGCGGCGGCCGACGGCGTCACCGGGACGTGGGAGGAGGTCGAGCGGGCGGCGGTGCGCCTGCTCGCGCCCAACGACGTCGGCCGGGTCGCCCGGCCCGTGGAGATCGCGGGCGCGGTCGCCTACCTGGCGAGCCCGGTGGCCGACTTCCTCACCGGGGTGACCCTGCGGTTCGACGGCCACTGGTACCACGGCTGACCGCCGAGTCGCGCAGCCGCGCGAGGTGCCAGTCGAGCGCGGCCTCCAGGTGCGCGGTGGAGCCGGTGGACAGCATGATCGTCACGCCGCCCTGCACGGCGGTGAGCAGGGCGCGCGCCGCCGGCTCCACCTCGAACGCCGGGTCGAGGTGCCCACCGTCCCGCAGCGCCCGCATCCCGTCCGCGAGGTGGCCCTCCCAGCGCCGCAGCAGACCGTCCACGACGGACCGCGCGCCGACCCCGGACCTGCCGACCTGGAGGAACAGCGAGCCGAGCGGGCAGTTGTCGCCCAGGTCGCGGTAGCGCCGCAGCACGATGTCGCGCCACTCGTGCCAGGCGGCCCAGGTCGACAGGTCGCCCAGGCGCGGCTGCTGGTCGTCGATGACCAGGTCGGCTTCGTGGCGGGCGACGGCGAGCAGCAACTCGTCCTTGCCGTCCGGGAAGTAGTGGAAGAGCTGGCTCTTGCTGGTCCCGGTCTCCGCGCGGATGTCGTCCAACGTGGTGTCGGCGACGCTGCGGTCGCGCAGCAGGCGTGCCGCGCCCGCCACGATCCGCGCCTTGGTCGCCTCGCCCTTGGGCGTCAACGCTCTGCTCACCCCGCCGAAGCTAGCCACGCCCCCGACGCACGGGCAAGGCACGTCGGCCCGTCACACGACGGGTGTGGGCTCCCAGGCCCGGACCACGTGGCGGCGCAGCTTGCCCGAACCGGTGCGCGGCAGCGCCGGCACGAACACCACGGCACGGGGGACCTTGTACGCGGTCAGCCGTTCGCGGCACGCGGCCAGCAGCGCTGCGGTCACCTCGGCATCGGGTGCGGTCTCGCGGGCGCGCACCACGTACGCGAGCAGGCCGCCCGACGGTTCCGCGCACACCACCGCCTCCCGCACCAGCGGGTGGCGGGTCAGCACGTTCTCCACCTCGGCCGGGTGGACCTTGATGCCGCCGACGTTCTCCACGTCGTCCGCCCGGCCCGACACCCGCACGAATCCGTCGTCGTCCACGGTGGCCAGGTCGCCCGTCGCCGACCAGCCGGTGCTGCGCTGCGGTGATCCGTCGGCGCGCATCCCGAGCGACACGGTGGGGCCCCGGACCTCCAGGTGCCCCGGCACGCCCGGCCCGACCTCCGCTCCCCCGTCGTCCACCACGCGCACCTGGTAGGGCGGCAGCGCGCGGCCCACCGTGCCGGCCCGCCACGCGGCCGGCGTGGTGGAGGTGAACGCCTGGCCGACCTCGGTGGTGCCGATGCCGTTGAACAGCCGGTCGCCCAGCAGGGCCGTGAGCCGCTCCTCCAGCGCCGGCGGCAGGACCTCGCCGGCGGTCACCGCGACCCGCAGCGCCGCGAGCCGCCCGCCGTCCGGGTGCGCCAGCAGCCGCGCGTAGAACGTCGGCACCGAGAACAGCGCGGTGACCTCGTGCTCCGCCAGGATGCGCAGCACGTCGCCGGGCTGCGGCGGGTCGGGGTCGAGCACCGCGCGACAGCCGCTGAGCAGCGGGTAGAACAGCGAGTTGCCCAGCCCGTAGGCGAAGTACATCTTGGACACCGAGTGCACCACGTCGTCCGGCGCGAGCCCGAGCACCGGGCCGCCGAACGCCCGCTGGTAGACCAGCGGGTCGGCGTGGTGGTGCGGGCACAGCTTCGGCGCCCCGGTCGTGCCCGAGGTGAGCAGCGCGAACGCCGGCACGTCCAGCCCGCACGGCACCGGGCGCACCGGGTCGGCGGCGGGCAGCCCGGCGAACGCGGTGGCCGGGAAGTCGCGCAGCGCGGCGAGGTCGCCCGGCCGGCACACGACCAGGGCGGGGTCTGCGGTGACCAGCGCCGCTCGTCGCTCGTCGGGGTGCAGCCGGGGGTTGACCGGCGCGGCGACGGCCCCGATGGAGGCCGCGCCCAGGAACACCGACACGAAGTCCGGGTCGTCGTCCAGCAGCACCACCACGCGGTCGCCCGCCTGGACGCCGGCGGCGCGCAGGCCGCCCGCCGTCCGCGCGGCGGACGCGTACACCTCGGCGTGGGTGGTGGTGCCGGCCCCCTCGTAGGCCGGGCGGTCCAGCCAGCCCCCCGCCGCCGCGCGGTCGCGCAGGACGCCGACCAGGTTGGCCCTCACCTCCGGCTCCGGGCCTCGGGCACGGCGTCCAGGCCGGGGAACGACTCGCGGACGCAGGCGACCGGGTGGGCCGCGTGCACCAGGCGGTGGCAGCGGACGAGCCCGACGGAGTCGTGGCCGTACCAGAGCATCTCCCGGCGGTGCGCGACGCGCAGCCGGGTCAGGGCGTCGCCGATGCCGGGTTCGCCGACGCGCAGCGCGTCGGGGAAGGCGGGCGGCAGCCGGTCGGGCAGCATCACGGTCTCGGCCTCGACCAGCAGCTCACCGGTGTGGGCGTCGTGCAGCGCCGTCCGCCGGGCCAGCGCGGACGTGCCGGGGGTGGCGTCGAGCCAGCGCGCGAAATGCTCGTCGAGGTCGATCCGGCCGTGGGAGAGCACGTCCACCACCACGGGTGCGAGCCGGTACGCCTCCAGTGCGGTCGTCAACGTGCCGTCGAGCAGCAACAGCGCGCGGAGCCTGCCGGGCAGGTCGCGCAGGTCGAGCTCCAGGACGTCCGCCGGGGGGTCGTACCGGCACCGTAAGTTCCGCTCCGCCGACCTGTTGCCCGTCACCGCGTGCCTCCTCGTTGGTCACCCGGCGGCGCTGGACGCCGCCGCCTCGTCACGCCACCGCACGAGCCGGGCGACGGCGGGACCGAGCCCGGCCCACCGGACCAGCCCGCCGCGCGCGGCCTCCACGAAATCCGCGTACGGCCGGGTCGTGGGCCCGATGTCGATGGACAGCTCGCCGTCGCCGTACACCGCGACGCGCAGCCGCGAGCGCGCCGACCCGGTCGTCTCCACCGCGCCGCGCACGCCCGCGACCACGACCGTCGCCCGGATGCGGTGCGTGGACACGGTCTTCACCACGGTCCCCACCGGGCCGCCGAGCACCTGCTCCACGGCGTCGAGCAGGTGCGGCAGGGCCTCGCCGCCGGGGTGCTCCAGGCGGGCGGTGAACCGGGTCGGCTCGCCCACGCGGCCCGACGCGACCGCTCGGGCCAGCGCGGTCAGCTCGGGGTGCTCGGCCCACGGTCGGACGACCGCGCACCGGCCCTCCGACGACCGCGCGGCCTCGCCCAGCTCGGCGTCGTCGGAGATGGCGGCCGGTTCGAGCAGCACGTGCAGGCCCCGGCGCAGCGCGGCGACCGCCAGGTCGGGCCGGTGCGACCCGATCACCACGCCCTCGCACGGCACGGTGTCGAGCAGCCGGGCCGCGTCCCGCATCGCCCACGGCACGTCGTGGGCGCGGACGGCGGCGAGCAGCGCCGTCGGGTCCTGGTCGGCGACCCCGACCAGGCGCACGCCCGGCACGGTGCGCAGCGCGAGGTGGGTGGCGGGCGCGCAGTCGACCGCGAGCACCCGCACGTCCTCGGGGCCGGGCAGCGCCAGCGCCCGGTCGCTGGTGAAGAAGCCGGGGTCGGCGGCCCGCACGAGCGGCCACACCCGGGGCCGGTCGAGGTCGCGGTAGTCCTTGCCGACCGGCGTCCAGTCCAGGTCGGTGGCCGGGTGCCGGGGCCCGGCCGCGAACACGCCGGACCAGCGGGCGCGCAGCACCCGCATGTGCCGCTTCCAGACGCGCAGCTTGTCGTGGCCCACGTGGTTGAACGTGGTGCCCTCGAAGTGCCGCATCGCCACCGAGCCGACGTAGACCACGCGCTCGCCGGCCGCGCCCAGCCGGCAGCACAGGTCGACGTCCTCGCACAGCGACACCGGGTCGAACGCCACGTCGAAGCCGCCCGCCCGGCTGAAGGAGGTGCGGCGGACCATCAGCGCGGCGGTCGGGGCCCAGGTCTGCTCGCGGCGGACCCGGTGCGCGTCGGCGACCGGCCGGCCGCGCCCGACCAGGCCGATCCGGCCGTCGCCGGTGGAGCCGCCGCCCGCGCACTGCACCAGGCCGTCGTCGCCGGGGTAGAGCAGCAGCGGCGACACCGCCGCGACCGACGGGTCGGCGGCCAGCTCGGCGGCCAGCGCCTCGACCACGCCGGGGTCGTCGGCCACCACGTCGTTGTCGACGAAGAAGAGGTACTCGCCGCGCGCCGCCGCCGCGCCCGCGTTGCGGCGTTCCGCGCCGCCCCGGTCGTCGGGGAACCGCAGGGTGGTGACCGGCCGGCCGCCGGCCGCCGCGAACTCGTCCAGGTAGTCGGCGGTGCCGTCGTGCGAGGCGTTGTCCACGATGACGAACTCCAGGTCGCCGGTCGCGCGGGCGAGCGACCCGACCGCCAGCCGGGTGTACTCCAGGCGGTTGCGGACGAGCATCACGACCGAGACCAGTCCCGGCACCACGGTGGGGTTCACGAGTCGCCTTTCACCCACGCCGGTGTGCGCACCCGGCGTCGCCGAGGTGTTCCCGCCACTTCCGACGCGCCGCTGCATTCGCTTTCCGGACAGCCGGGCCGATATCCGTGGAACACCCGACCACGGCATCAAGATCCGCCTGTTCGGACAGAGCATAGAGGCGCACGTCCGACAACACCAGGGTGCATCCCGGAGAAATTCGGACGGAAACGACCGCGCAGCTCAAACGCCCCATCACCGCCGGGTATTCACCGGATGCTATGGCCGGTTCGGCGGAAAGCGGTACAGCCGTTCGGACCGCTTTGTCCGGCCGTGCCGACGGGTTCGGCGCCCTGGTCCGGCGTCCGGCGCACGCCCGGTACCACTGCCGGTGGGGGTGGTCGCGCCGGGTGCGCGGCGGCACCGCCACCGCGCCTGGAGTGCACCGCACCGCCCGATTACCCCGAATTCGGACCCGAGTGGCCCGTGAATTGGGCCACTCGGATCCGCCCGCTCAACCGGCGCTATTCGGCGGACTCCCCGGAAAGCACAACGGTGAAAATCGCGGGCCGCACCGGGCGGTCAACCGCTCGCCAGGTCCGCGAGCAGTTCGGCGGCGGCTGCCGGCCGGACCAGGAAACCGACGTGGCTGCTGTCGAGCGTGCGCACGTCGAACGGGTTGCCGGGCAGCAGCGCGTCTGCCTCGCGGATGAACCGGTCCTGGAGGGCAGGCGGGACCGACCGGTCGCCGGCCAACCGCACGTAGGTGTGCGCGAGCCCGGCCCACGCCACCGGGTCTACCCGGTCGGTGCCCGCGTCCAGGCCCTCGTCGGGCTCCAGGGTGGCGAGGAAGGCCAGGAACTCCGCGTCGGTCCCGTCGTCGAGCGTGGCGAGCTTGAGCGCGTCGAGCAGGGCCGGGTCGGCGGTGCGCCAGTTCATCCGGAGCACGCCCAGCGCGCCCGGGTCGCCGACCAGGACGCCGGTGGTGGCGCCGAGCACGCTGGTCGCGTTCTCCGGGGACCGGCCGTACTCGGCGGCGTCGGCGGCCACGCAGCACCAGGCGGAGATGTAGACGACCCGGTGCAGCAGGTCCGGCACGGCGTTGGCGACACCGGTCAGGGTGAACCCGCCCCGGCTGTGCCCGACCAGGAGCACCGGCCCGTGCCCGGCGGCCCGGCGCACCACGTCCACCACGTGCTGCACCGCGTCTGCCTGCGTGAGGCCCGCGAAGGCGGACGGCGCGGACGCGAGCGCCGCGAGGTCCTGCGGTGCCTGGTAGGCGCGCGGGTAGGCGGCGGCGAAACCGTGGCCGGGCAGGTCGACGGCGAGGGTCCGGTGGCCGAGCAGCGCGAGTTCGCGCTGCAACGGGCCCCACGAGAAGGAGTTGCTGTTCGAGCCGTGCACGAACACGAAGGTCGGAGTCGTCACCCGGCCATCTTCGCCGCCGTCCGAGCGGCGGGTCGCACGAGGGCCCGGCTGGGGCCGGATGGTCGATTTCGCCCGCCGGGCCGGCGCTTTAACGTGAAACGAAATCACATAGCCTGGGGGTGGCCATGATCCGCCGTACCATCGGCTCGGCCGTGCTCGTCTCGGCGCTGACCGCCGCGTCGCTGCTGACCGCCGTGCCCGCGCAAGCGATCCCGATGTGCAAGGCCGGGTACCAGTGCTCGCGCACCTACTACTCCACCAACGCGCACACGTCCGTCGTCGGCGGGTTCACCCGGTTCTGCGACGGGTCCACCGACACCTGGGGCCAGACCACCCGCTTCGTGCTGACCCACCAGGCGGAGTGCAACCCGCTCTGACCCGCCGGGCCGCCCGAAGGCGCAGGGAAGCGGGCGTCCGCCACGACGAGCACTGCGGCGGACGCCCGCTGATCGGGCCAACGCACTTTCCCCCTGCGGCAGAACCTTGCCGGGGCACGGCGAATCGCTTCGCTGTGCACTCGACCACCACGCCACGACCAGGATCAGCGGCACGGCGGGACTCCACGCTGTTCGGTCGCTCCACCCCCCGGCTTCGAGCGTGTCGCGCGTTGCATTCCCAGTGCGACCACCCCAGGTTATCCCGAAGTCCGCACCCGTGCACAAACTATTTGCGCGCAGGGATTCCCCACGGCACGGAAAAGAATGCACCGGCAACCACACGTCCCGCTATCGAACGGGTGAATACCCGCCCTTTCCGAGGTATGCGCGACCGCGCCCCGCCGCCGGTGTGGCGGCGGCGGGGCGCGGTACGGGCGGCGGGGTCGGGGTCGCCCGGGGCGGACGCCCGGCCGTGCGCCCCGGTCCGGCGGGTCGCGGTGACCCGCCGGACCGGGGCGGCGGACGTGGTCGGCCGGGTGCCCGGCCCGGTGCGGGCCCGCCGCCGGTCCTCGCGGGTCAGTGCAGGCGGGCGTGGTACTCGTACTGGCTGGGCAGCCGCTCCACCAGGTGCCGCGCCTTGTCCCGGATGGCCGCGAACTCCTTGCGCGCCGCCGTGTCGTCGGACAGGGCGATCGACGGCGACGGGCGCACCGGGATCGCACCACCGCCGAGCAGGATGCACATGTAGGAGTACGGCGGCAGCCCGTGGTAGTAGGGGAAGATGTTCTCCGAGTCCGGGAGCTGGACCTTCCAGCGCTCCAGCCGCTCGGCCAGGCCGTCCGGCACGACCCGGGTCTTGGTGTCCTTCCAGTACTGGGTGTCGTCGCGCTTCGCGCTGAGGTAGTGCAGCACCAGGAACTCGCGGACGCCGTCCATCACGTTGGCGATCGCCGAGTTGTACATGTCGCGCTGCTTCGGGTTCCAGTCCTGACCCGGGAAGAACTTGACGAGCTGCTCGATCGCGTGGTGGATGAAGAAGATCCCGGTGGACTCCAGCGGCTCCACGAAACCGCTGGACAGGCCGATGGCGACGCAGTTGTTCTCCCACGACCGCTCGCTGCGGCCGATCCGCATCCGGATGTGGTTGGCCTCGACGTCCTGCGCCTCGGGCCCGACGAACGCGCGCAGCGTCCGCTCGGCCTCCTCGGGCGAGCAGTAGTCCTTGGCGTAGACGTAGCCGGTGCCGATCCGGCCGAACAGCGGGATGGTCCAGATCCAGCCGGACTCCTGCGCGGTCGCCGTGGTGCACGGCCGCAGGCCGCGCTCCTGCATGTTCAGCGGCACCTGGAGCGCCACCGCGCTGTCGTTGGGCAGGGTGTCCTGGTAGGACTGGAACTGCACCCCGAGCGCCTTGTTGATCAGCAGCCCCCGGAACCCGGTGCAGTCGACGAACAGGTCGCCGTGCAGCTCCCCGTGCTCCTTGGTGACCACGTGGTCGATCCAGCCGCGCTCGTCGAGCCGGACGTCCTGCACCTCGTCGACGATGTGCCGCACGCCCCGGTCCACGGAGTACTTGTTGAGGTACTTGGCGAGCAGGGCGGCTTCGAAGTGGTAGGCGTAGGGGAACTGGGTCTTGCCCTGGTGCTCGGACATGGTGAGCCCGACGGGCTCCTCCGCGCCCTCCACGAAGTCCTGCTCCAGCAGCCGACCGTCCATGTGGCGGGGGCTGCGGCCGGCGTCGCAGATGGACGCCATGACGAAGCAGTCCTTGTCGAACCGCTCGGACGGGCCGTTGTTCAGCCACCAGTCGCTGAGCGGGAAGCCGCCGACCGACCGCATCTGCTCGAACGGGTGGTAGAAGTGGTGCCCCGGCTCCCGCCAGTTCTCGAACCGGACGGCCAGCTTGTAGGTGGCGTTGCAGGCCGGCATCCAGTCCTCCTCCTTGAGGTCGAGGAACTGGAAGAAGTGCCGGATGTCGCTGAACGTGGCCTCGCCGACACCGATGGTGCCGATCTGCCCGGACTCCACGAGGGTGACCGAGATCCGGTCGCCGAACGCCGCCTTGAGGTACGAGGCGGTCATCCAACCCGCGGTCCCCCCGCCCACCACGACCACGTGCTCCGGATTCTTGGTGTTCATCCCAACCTCTCCCCTTCGACCTGGACCGGCCCGCGGCTACCGACCCGGGACGGTGACCGCCGCGCCCTGTCGGCCGACGGCGGTGAATCGATTGTGCGCGGGTGGTCGCGCCGAGCATTTCCACCAATCGGCGGAATGCTCGCCGAGATCACCCCACGAGCTATTCGGAAAACCGATACCTACACCGACGGGACCCGCCGGCGACCTCACCGCGGCAATCCTCGCCACCTCGAGGGCACGTCACCAGGACCGGTCGGCGAACACCGGTCGTGACAGCGCGCCGACCCGGGTGAGAACCGGCGGACAGATCTCCCGGGCTACCCGGCGGCACCTGCCGGAGAGCCCGGAGCGAGGGTGTCGACGCAGGTCGGGGACGTCCCGGAGGCCGAGCCGTGATCATTTCGACCGAAAACGAACAGCTCGGCCGAGGTCTTGTCGGAGGGTTGTCGAGAAGTGATCACGCCGCGTTCCACCACCATTTACCACCCCAGTATTCGCGTCGCACCCCCGCAGAGGTATACACGCCGCGACCGGGCGACTCAACCTATTCCCCGAAATATAGAATGGGTACCGCAAAGATCCGCCAATACCGTCGGCGGCCGGCGACCGGGCGGAGGGTTGACAGCGAGCCGGGGACGTGGGCGGGCACCGGCGGGCCGGGAGGGACCGATCAGACGCGAAAGCGCCGCCGGACGGGCCGGCGGCGCGGTGGGGACGGGGTCGGTCGGGTGGTCGCCGCCGTGGCGGCGGTGGTGTCAGGGGTGCCGGCGGGCGTGCTGCCCGGTGCCGACGTGCTGTTGGTGGTGGGGGCCGTGGTGGTGGGCGGCTCGGATCTGGGGGTTCCGAGCCGCCCACGGGAGGCGGTCGGGGGTCAGCCCGCCGCCGGGCCGGGTTCGGCGCCTGCGCGTGCCGCAGTGGTGGACGCCGGGTCGGCGTTCACGGGAGCGGCGCTCGCGGGGGCGGCAGACACCGGGTCGGTGACGACCGGGGTGGGGTCCGCAGGGGTGGGGTCCGCAGGGACGGGGTGCGCCGGGTCGGTGGGGGGCGTGCGGCGGTCGAGTGCGCCGGACAGCAGGGTCAGCAGGAGCGCGCCCGCCGCCATGGCCGCGCCCAGCCAGTTCGGCGCGGTGTAGCCCAGGCCCGCGTCGATGGCGACGCCGCCCAGCCACGCGCCGAGCGCGATGCCCACGTTGGACGCCGACACGGTGACCACGGCGGCCAGCGTCGGTGCGCCGACCGCCTTCCCGATCACCCTGGTCATCAGGCCCGGCACGGTGGCGAAGCCCGCGAAGCCGACCAGGGCGAGCGTGATCGCGGCCGGCACCTGCGCGTGCGCGGTGGCGGTGAACGCGGCCAGCACGACGGTCAGCGCGGTCAGCGCCAGGGCCAGGGTGCGGATCAGGCCGATCCGGTCGCCGAGCTTGCCGCCGACCGTGTTGCCCAGGACCAGGCCGATGCCGAACAGCACCAGCAGCGGGGTCAGCGCGCCCGACGAGAAGCCGGTCACCTCGGTCAGCAGCGGTGCGACGTAGGTGAAGGAGGTGAACAGCGCGCCGATGCTCAGCGCGGTCATGGCCAGGCCGAGCAGGACCTGCGGGCGCAGGAACACCACGAGTTCGGCGCGCAGCCCCGCGCCGGCCGACGACGCCCGCTCGGGCACCAGCCGCGCGATGCCCGCGAAGCCGACCAGGCCGATCACCACCAGCATCCAGAAGGTGGTGCGCCAGCCGAAGTTCTGCCCGACGAACGTGCCCAGCGGGGCACCGACCACGTTGGCGAACGCGCCGCCCGCGAACACCAGGGCGACCGCGCGCGCGGTGCGGCCCTCGTCGGCCAGGTCGGCCGCGACGACCGACGCCAGGCCGAGGAACGCGCCGTGGCACACCGCCGTGGCGACCCGGCCGGCCATCAGCAGCTCGTAGCCCGGCGCGAGCGCGGACACCAGGTTGCCCACGACGAAGATCGCCATCAGCGACAGCAGCATCCTCTTGCGCGGCACGCGGATGCCGAGCGCCACCAGGATCGGCCCGCCGAGCACCACGCCCACCGCGTAGCCGGAGATCAGCACGCCCGCCGTGGTGACGCCGACGTCGAGGTCGCGCGCGACCTCGGGCAGCAGACCCATCACGACGAACTCGGTGGTGCCGATCCCGAACCCGCACAGTGCCAGCGCGAAGACCGCGATTGGCATGACGTCACCCTCCCGAAAACAGCTCGGACACCGAGCCCTTTTTTATTCGAACGAAACCCGCACCCCAGCCGGAGCGATCCCGGCGCGGCGGACTGCCGGACGATTGTGGCACTTTCGGAGTACCCGGCGGGTGCGTTCGGGGGGTCAACCTGGTCAGTTTGGTCAGCCATTCCACCCGACGTGCGGCTTCCCGCACAGACGCATTCCGGATCGCCCGTGGTCAGCGGTGTTGACCGGGCTGTCCGCCGCCGCTGACCAAGTTGACCCGGCCGTTCACCTTCCGACCGCCCGGACGGACGGGTAAGAACTGTATCCAACACCATTCGAGGGGACTTCCGTGAAACCACGGCCATCCCCGGCCGCAGCCCTTTCCGGGTGACCCGGAATGGGCTGAACGGACGAACTCCGCCGACCGATCAGGAATGTGGACCGCACATGTCCGTTACTGCTGACACCGAAACGACATCGGCGGCCGGACGGCTCGCCGGAGAAACCCCGCCGAGGTCCTCCGCCGTGCTCCGGCTGCTCGCCGACGGCGTCTCCCGGCTGCACGCCGAAGGGCGCTACCGCCATTTCTTCCCCACCGCGCACTCCGCCGCCAACCCCGGGCGCACCGGGCGCGACCAGGTCGAGGTGTGGTGCAGCAACGACTACCTGGGACTGAGCCGGCACCCGGAACTGATCCGCGCGCAGGTCGACTCCACGGTCCGGCACGGCACCGGGATGGGCGGTTCGCGCAACATCGGCGGGACCAGCACCACGCACGTGGCGCTGGAGGAGCGGTTGGCGCGCTGGCACGGCAAAGAACGCGCGCTGATCTTCTCCAGCGGGTACACGGCGAACTTCGAAACGCTCAGCGTGCTGCTGGCCGCCGTGCCGGACATCGTGGTCTTCTCCGACGCCGCGAACCACCGCTCGTTGATCGAGGGAATCCGCCGCTCCGGCCGTGAACGGCACGTGTTCGCGCACAACGACGTGGACGCGCTGGAAACGGCGCTGCGCGCGTGCCCGCCGGACGCGCCGAAGCTGATCGTGTTCGAGTCGGTGTACTCGATGGACGCCGACACCTCGCCGCTGCGCGAGATCTGCGACCTCGCCGACCGTTACGACGCGCTGACCTACCTGGACGAGACGCACGCCATCGGCGTGAAGGGCCCCACCGGGGCGGGCATCACCGAGGAGATCGGCGAGCACCGGCCCACGTTCATCCAGGGCGTGTTCGGCAAGGCCCTGGGCACGGTCGGCGGGTACGTCGCCGGTCCCGACGCGGCGCTGGACTACGTGCGGTCGCACTCGCCGGGGTTCATCTTCACCACCTCGCTGCCCCAGTCGGCCATGGACGCCACCGCCGCCGGGCTCGACCTGGTGCAGGCGGGCAAGGACCTGCGGCGCGCGGTCGCGGCCCGGTCCCGGCAGCTCAAGGACGAGCTGCGCCGCCGGCGGATCGCGTTCGTCGACGGCGAGGACCACATCATCCCGGTGCTGGTGCCCGGCAACGAGGCGGTGCGCGGCGTGGCCGACCGGCTGCTGGTCGACCACCGGATCTACGTGCAGCCCATCAACTTCCCGTCGGTCGAGGCGGGAGCGGAGCGGTTGCGGGTCACCGTCGCGCCGTACCGCACCGAAGAGGACGTCACCCGGTTCGCCACCGCGCTGGACGAGAGTCTCGCGCTCGAAGAAGTCAGGAGGGTGTGATGGCAGTCAAGCCCATCACCGAGTTCATCGGGGCCGAGCTGACCGGCGTCGAGTACGCCGACCTGGAGCACGACGACGTGTTCGCCGAGTTCGTCGACGCTCTCAACCAGCACGAGCTGGTCATCGTGCGCGGTATCGAGCTGACGCCGCACGAGCAGGTGGAGCTCGCCTCCCGGATCGGCACGCCGGTGCCGTTCGTCCTGGAGCGCTACCGCCACCCCGAGGTCAAGGAGATCATGATCTCCTCGAACGAGGTGCGCGACAACAAGCCGGTCGGCGTCGCCCGGGTCGGCAACTTCTGGCACCAGGACTCGTCGTTCGTGGCGAACCCCGCGCCCTACACGCTGCTGCACGGCGTCAACGTGCCCAGCACCAGCGGCCACACGCTGTTCGCCAACGCGGTGGACGTCTACGACCGGCTGCCCGAGGAGTGGAAGAGCAAGGTCGAGGGCCGGACCGCGCTGCACAGCGTCGCCAAGCGGCTGCGCATCCGCGACGAGCACGTCGGCTACTCGGTGGCCGAGTTCAAGGCGTGGATCGACGAGAACCACCCGAAGGTCGAGCACCCCCTCGTGCAGACCGACCCGCACACCGGCAAGCGCTTCCTCTACGGGGCACCGGAGTACCTGGACTCGGTGGTCGGCTTCGACCACAACGAGAACGCCGCGTTCTTCGAGCTGCTCGACCGGCTGATCCAGGACGAGCAGCGGGTCTACGAGCACCGCTGGACCACCAACGACCTGGTGGTGTGGAAGACCCGGACCACGCTGCACGCCGCGACGGACGTCGAACCCGGCGTGGGGCGCACGGTGCACCGGGTCAGCATCGAAGTGGGCTGACGTGGCGGGTGTCATCGACTTCGAGGTCGCCTTCCCCACCGGGCGGCTGGACCTCGGGGCCGTCGCCGAGCGCACCGGGCTGCCGCTGCCGGAGATCCTCCGGATCACGCACAGCCCGGTGTTCCCGGCGCTCGGTCCCGGCGAGAGGTCCGTCGACCTGGCGGTGGAGTCGGCGCGGGCGCTGCTCAAGCGCTCGCCGGTGGCCCCGGAGGACGTCACGCACGTGGTGTACGCCGGGTCGGGCGAGTGGGACGAGCCGTTCTGGTCGCCCGCCGCCCACGCCGCCGCCGAACTGGGGCTGGCCGACGCGCACTGCTTCGAGGTGACCAACTTCTGCAACGCCTCGGCGGCGGCCCTCGCGGTCGCCTCGGACAAGGTCGACCTCGGCCGGGCGGGCGTGGTGCTGGTGCTGGTCGCCGACCGGCTCAGCACCATGGTCGACCACGACGACCCGGGTTCGAAGGAGTTGTTCAACTTCGGCGACGCGGGCGGCGCGCTGCTGGTGGGCGCCGGCGGCGAGTTCGAGGTGCTCGGCTCGCGGATGCGGACCGACCCGACGTGGTCGCACTACTACCACGGCGAGGTCCGCGACGACCGGGTGGTGATCCGGCGCGAGCCGCACCGCCCCGGTCTGAGCGCCGCGTACGTGCGGAACTTCACCGCGCTCACCGACCGGGTGCTGGCCGACGTCGGCGCCCGGGTCGGTGACGTGGCGTGGTTCCTGGTCAACCACGGCGACCGCGACATGCACCGCAGGGTGCTCGGCGAGCTGGGGATCCCCGAGGCGCGCAGCGTGTTCGGCTACGACCGGCTCGGGCACATGGGCGGGGTCGACGTGTTCCTGGCCCTGCGGTCGCTGCTGGACGACCGCAGGCTGCGGCCGGGCGACCTCGTGCTGTTCGCCACCAGCGCGATGGGTTTCAGTTGGGCGATCACCGCCGTGCGGTACACACCGGGGCGGTCCACCGGGGAGGTTCGTAGCGATGCGCCATGACCCGTACGGCACGGGTGTGCTCACCAAGGACAACCCGGCGGAGGACGACCGCCTGCGGTTGCTGGAGGTGGCGCTGGACCCGGTCAGCCGGGCGGCGGTGGACGGCCTGCCGCTGCCCGCCGCGCCGCGCTGCCTGGACCTGGCCGCCGGGCGCGGCTCGGTCGCCTACTGGCTGGCCGGGAGGTTCCCGGACGGCGAGGTGGTGGCGGCCGACATCGACCCGCGCTACCTGGACCCGACCGCCGCGCCCAACCTGGAGGTGCTGCCGTTCGACGCCCGCGAGGAGACCTTCCCGGACGCGTCGTTCGACCTGGTGCACACCCGGTCGGCGCTCAAGCACCTGCCGGAGCGGGAGGAGGTCCTGGCCCGGCTGGTGAGGTGGGTGAAGCCCGGCGGGTGGGTGGTCGCCGTGGACGGGTACTGGTTCCCGTCCGACGAGACCGCGAACCCCGCGTGGGCGGAGGTCGTGCAGGCCGTGGTGGACCGGATGACCGCGCAGGGCGGGGACATGCGGTGGACGCGCCGGCTGCCCGCCCTGATCGCCCGGCTGGGCCTGGCCGACGTGTCGGTGCGGCTCGCGCCCTCGCTCGCGGGCTGGGACGGCTGGGGCGCGCAGCACCACGAGTGGCTGCGCGCCACCGTCGAGCAGATCGGCCCGACCCTGGTCGCGGACGGGCTGCTCACCGAGCAGGCGCTGCACCGGTTCCTGGCCACCCCCGACGGCCCGGACCTGGCCGAGTGGTTCGGCCTGGTCGCCGCCGTCGTCGGACGGGTGCCGTGACCGTCGCGCCCGACCTGCGCCCGCTCGACCTCGGCGACCTGCCCGCGTGCCTCGACCTGGCCCGCGAGCGGGACTGGGCGCCGGAGACCCGCGCGTGGCTGCCGCTGTTCGAGTTCGGCCGGGTCTACGGGCTGCGCGACCCGGACGGCGCGCTGGCCGCCACCGTGTCCGTCGTCGCGTACGGGACCCGGCTGGCCGTGATCGGCGCGATGCTGGTCGCGCCCCGGCACGCCCGGCGCGGGGTCGGCACGGCGGTGTTCCGCGCCGCGCTGGAACGGGCCGGCACGGCGACGGCGTGGCTCACCGCGACCCCGGCGGGCGCACCGATCTACCACGCCGCCGGGTTCCGCCGGATCGCCACGCACGTCCGGTACTCCGGGACGCCGCGCGTGGCGGGCCCGCCGGGCAGCAGGCCCGCCACCGTGCACGACCTGCCCGCGATCGCCCGGCTGGACGAGGAGGCGCTCGGCGTGCCCCGGCACGCCGTGCTCGCCCACCTGTTCTCCGTCGCGGCGGCCACCCGAGTGGTGGACGGGCCGGACGGGCCGCTGGGCTACGGGATCGCCTGGCGCGGCGCGTGTTCCCACGTGCTGGGACCCCTTGTGACCGCCGACGACGACACCGCGCGGGTGCTGGCCGACGACCTGTCGCGGGACGTGGCGCGGCCGTTGCGGGTCGACGTCGCGGCGGGCTCCGCGCTGGTCACGTGGGCTCGGCGGGCCGGGCTCGCGGAGGGGTCGACGGCCGGGGAGATGGTGCTGGGGGACGACCTGCCGGGCGATCGGCGCAGGGTGCGGGTGTTCGCGACGGGAGCCCTGGGATGAGCGACCCTCTCACCGTGCGTGGGTGCTTCGGTACATTCAGTGCACCGGACACCGATCGCCGTGACACTAGGGGCACCCGTGACGACGCCGACCCACCTGAGGACCTTCCTGGACCGCCTCGGCTGGCCGCCGGAGCAGTTGGCGCGGGAGATCAACCGCCGGTGCGGCGACGGCACGATCAGCCCGAAAGCGCCCTACCACTGGCTCAAGGGGGCCTACCCCCGCCGGCGCATCCCCTACGCCGTGGCGGAGATCCTCTCCGAGCACCTGAACGAAACGATCGACATCAGCGTGATCTGGCCCAACGGGCTGGACGACGACGGTGCCCAGCGGGACGGGGTTCCGGTCGAAGGGGCGCGGGAGGGCGATCCCGCGCCGGCCGCCGGCCTGCACGCCGTCCACGACCACCGCTCGGAACTCGTCCGGCACTCGTGCGAATCGCTGACGCTGTCCCGGGAAGTGGCCGCCACCAACGTGGACGAGGCCGCGTTCGACCGGTTCGAGGCGGAGCTGTCGGCCATCGGCCAGTCCTACGCCTACGTCCCGGCCGGGACCCTCGCGCACCGCACCACCCTGTTCCGCGACCGGATCGCCGAGCTGCTGCACGGCCGGCAGCGGCCCGCCCAGCGCGTCCGGCTGCTGTCCTACGCCGCCAAGAGCTGCGTGCTGCTCGCGTGGCTGACCGACGACCTCGGCGAGCGCACGGTCGCGCACAACCACGCCACCGCCGCGTGGGACCTCGCCGACCTGTCCGACCAGCACGACGCGCGCCGCTGGGTGCGCGCCGTCCAGTCCCGGCAGTCGTTCTGGCTCGGCCACTTCGTGGAGGCGGCCCAGCTCGCGGCGGACGGCGCGACGCGCCCCGGCGGCGACGGCCTCGACGCCGTCCTCCTGCTCCAGGAGGCGCGCGCCTGGGCGGGCGCGCGGATGGACGCCGACGCCCGGCGCGCCCTCGCCGAGTGGCGCTCGCTGCCCCGCTCCGAGACCGCCGGCGGCCGGCACCCCATGGTGATGATCCCGCCCGGCGTCCAGTCCTACCTGGCCGGTGCCACGCTCCTGCTGCTGCGCCAGCCCGAGAACGCGCTCAAGGAGCTGACCCGCTCGCTGGAACTCCAGCGCGCCTCGGCACCCGCCGCGCGCTCGCGCGACCTGGAGATCCTGGTGCGCGCCCACATCGCCCGCTGCCACGCCGCGCGCGGCGACCGCCGAGCGGGCGCGGAGGCGCTGGCGACCGCGCTCGACCCCGAACCGGCCGACCTGATCCGCCCCGTCCGCACCGCGCTCGCCGACACCCGGCGGGCGCTGGCCGGGCCGCTCGGCGGGCACCCGGGAACGACCGAGCAGCTGGCCGCGCGGCCCACCGGGTGACCGGGCCGGCCGCCACCCGACCGGAGGTCCGATGACGACCGTCGTCCTGGTGCACGGCGCGTGGCACGGCGCGTGGGCGTGGTCCCGCGTGGAGCCGCTGCTGCGCGAGGAGGGACTGTCCACCACGGCCGTCGAGCTGCCGTTCACCACGTTCGCCGACGACGTCGGGGCCGTGCGCGACGCGGTGGTCGCGGCGGGCGGGCCGGTGCTGCTGGTGGGCCACAGCTACGGCGGCTCCCCCGTCAGCGCGGCGAGCGCGACCCCGGGCGTGGCGGGCGTCGTGTTCGTCACCGCGAAGGTCGTCCGGGCGGGCGGGCCGCAGGACCTCGGCGAGTCCGAACTGCCCGCCGGGCACACGTCCGTGCTGACCCCCGAACTGACCGCCGCGATCGAGCTGGGCGACGACGGCCGCACCCGCGTCGCGGCAGCCGACGCGCTGGACCTGTTCTACCACGACTGCCCTACCGGTCCGGCCCACGCCGCCGCCCGCCGCCTGCGCCCGGTGGCCGTCGCCTGCGCGACCGGTTCCCCGACGTCCACCGGCTGGCAGCACCTGCCCACGACCTACGTGCTGTGCACGCAGGACCGGGCGATCCCGTTGGCGGTGCAGGAGGCGTACGCGTCCCGCCTGACCGGCGACCGGGTCCGGCTGCACGCCGGGCACTCGCCGTTCTACAGCCACCCCGCCGACCTGGCCCACACCCTCGTCCGCGCCGCCCACAACGCCTGTCGGTGAGCGCGTGCGCACGACAGCCGGAGCCGGCTCAGTGACGAAGCGCGGTGCGGGCTGCTGCGCGGCCGACGCGGTCAGGCCGCAAGGCGGCCTGACCGGTGATCGGGTCCCGCCGGCGGGCCGGTCGGGGAAGAGGGGCGAGGAGAAGGCGGGGACTAGGTCTGGGAGTTGAGGAGGAAGTTCCCGCATGGCCTCGCGCCACCAGGTTAGCACTGCCGGGCCGGTGTCACCGGGGTACCAGGTTCTTCAGCGTGGCCAACGTGAACACCTCCGAACCCTCCGGCAGGTCTTCCGGGCGTTCGAGGCCGATGTAGGTCACCGGCTCGTCGTACACCGCGTCCGGCGTCCACACCTCGTACGCCTCCGCCTTGGCGCGCAGCAGTTCCACCACATCGCCGACCGTCAGGTACGTGCGCCCGAGCACGGCCCGCGCCACCACGGCGGCGCTGAGGCGGTTGGTCTCGCCCCGGTTGCCCCACGACAGCCCGCGCAGGTACAGGTGCAGCCACTTCGCCGTCCACGAACCGTCCTCCGCGCGGCTGAACACCACCGGCAGCGCCACGCGGCCCGAGCCGCGCAGCTCGGAGCGCATCCGGACGGTGGCCGCTTCGTACGGTCGGCCGCGCTGGTCGAGGGCGCGGGTCATGAAGCCGAACGACGACTCCGCCGCCTCCGCGAACCGCTCGCCGCTGTAGATGTCCACCTGCGGCAGCAGGTGGTGGGCGGACACCGTTCCCAGCGGTACGTCCACGAACTCGGTCGCACCGCTGGACGCGTTGGTCACGTCGCCCGAGTAGTACGCCCCGTCCTGGCTGTAGTTCGTCCACGACACGTGGCCGAGGAAGCCGAAGTCCTGGTCCAGCATCGTCGCGGACAGGTCGTAGTCGGTGCCGCGCCGGTGCTGCCGCCAGTAGGCGAAGAACCGCAGCAGTTCTCCCTCGACGCGGCTGACCGAACCGCGCGGCAGCACCGCGAACCCGTCGGCGGTGCCCTTGTCGGACAACGGGAGCGCGACGGTGAGCACGTCCGGGTCGACCACCAGCCGGCGGTGGGCGGGCAGCCTGCGCAGCAGTTCGGCGTCCAGCAGGGCGGTCAGCCGCGCCACCGCGCCCGGGTCGAGCGGGGCGCGGTCGTCGGGGGCCACCCAGGTGCGCTGCTCGCGGTTGGTGAAGACGCGGACGGGGTCCGGTGCGGTGCGGTTGGCCAGGTGTTCGCGCACCGAGCACAGCACCCGCCCGGACACCCGGTCCAGCACGGTCGCCACCGTCGCCACGACGTCGTCCACCTGCTCCGGGCGGGCGGACCGCAGCACCCGGTCCAGCGCGCGCAGCAGCCTGCCGGGCGCGACGGCGAGCAGGCGGACGGCGTGCGGCACGTCGCCGTCCGCGAACGCCAACTCCACCCGGCCCGCCGACGAGCGCACCTCCCGTTCGCCCCGGGCCACCGCGAAGACGTCCTGGGCGTGCGGGAAACCCTTGTGCTCGTGCGGGTGCAGCCGCTCGCCCAGCCGCTGCCAGCGGCGGCGGTGCACGGCCACGTCGCCGAGCGCGGCGGGGTGCTCGGCGACGACCGCGTCCAGCGCGGCGAGCAGCGCACGGCGCTCCGGGCGCCGGAACGACCGGAACCGGGTGACCGCGCGCAGGGTCACGTCCCCGCCGGATGCCCGGCAGGCCAGCCGGAGCACGTCGGTGACGGTGTCCACGTCGAGCAGCGGGCGGCCCGCCGCGAACCGGGAGGCGTTGACCACGGCCCGGTTCTCCCGCACCGGGACCTCCTCGGGCTGCTCGCCGTCGAGGCAGTGCGCGGCCAGCCGGCCCAGCGCGTCGAGGTCGGCTTCGGCGAGCGGCACCGGGCTGCCGGCCAGCGCGAGGTAGAGCGCGCGCTGCTCCTGCTCCGGCGTGCCGCCCAGGTGCAGCACGGTGACGCGGTCCTTCACCGAGGGGACCAGCTCGTCGTGCGCGGCGAGCAGTTCCGCGTAGGTGTGCTGGACGACGCCGTAGCCCGGCAGCCGCAGCAGGTCGACCAGGCCCTCGCGCAGGACCGCCGCCACCTGCTCGTCGGACGCGCCGGGACCGCCCACGGCGGTGCGCAGCGACCACACCCAGAAGTCCACGGTGTCGGGCACGTTGTGCGGGAAGTCCTTGAAGTACGGGTTGTGCTCGACGTCGTCGCCGACGAGCGCCCGCACCGCGCCGACCACCTCGACGGCGAGGTCCAGCGCAGCGGGCACGGCGAGCCCGGACACGTGCCGCAGCAGCTCCCCCGACGCCTTGAACCCGGCCTGGACGAGCACCGCGTCCAACTGGCGGGCGACCGCGCCGCCGTCGCCGGGCGGACCGCCCGAAGCCGGTACCCGGAGCGTCTTGCGGATGACGAGGTCTCGGAACATGGTGCCCTTCCACGCGCTGGTGCCGGGGCACAGCTTGCCATCGCGCCCGTTGCGGGCGCAGGGGTTCACCGAGGCTGCCGCAGCGAGTGGTACTCGGCGGCGGTCTGCTCGGCGACCCGGCGCAGCGCGTCGACCGGGTCCTGCTCCGGCGGCCCGTCGAGGGCGGCCGGGTGCGCGGCGACCGGCACCGCCGCCGGGTCGGACAGGTGCGGGAGGACGACCGACCGCACGGCGTCCTCGTAGCCGGCCAGCTCCTCGACCAGTTCGGCCAGCCGCGCCGCCTCCGCCGCGCCGGTCGGCTCCGGCCCGGGTTCGGCGAGGGTCGCCGCCACGCGTGCCCGGTGCTCCTCGGCGAGCGCCGGCACGGACTCGCGCACGGCCCGCCGGGCGTCGGCTTGAGGACCGGGCACGTCCCGGAGCAATACGTCGGCGAGCCCGTCGCGCAGCTCGCGCAGCTCGTCGGTCAACGGCCGGACGGGCGGCGGGGAGGTCGGCAGGCAGTGGCCCACCGAGGTGAAGTCGGCCGGTGCGCCGACGCGCAGCCACTCCACCACGTCCACCAGGTAGGCGCGGAAACCGGCCGTCGCGGCAGCCCACTCCGCCTGGTCGGTGACGCCGTGGTGCGCGGCGAGCGCGGCCAGCACGCCGTCCGCCGCACCGGGGCCGAGCGGTTGCGCGGCGAGCGCGCGGGCGAACGCGTCGTACTCCCGCCGCCGGGTCCGGTGGGCCGGTTCGAGGGGCAGCCGGCCCTGGTGGGCGATCCACCGCCACGCCTGTGCGGCGGCGGCGAACACCGGCCGGGTGACCAGCTTCCCGTTCTCCGCCCGCCACTCGCGGACGTCGGCCGCGTCGTCCCGGCCGAACGCGGCGCGCGCGGCGGCCAGCCGCTCCGCCGCGTCGGGGGCCAGCAGGAGGCGCAGCGCGGAATCGTCGGTGAGCCGGCCGAGCACGCGGCGGATCACCCGCCGGTCGTCCGAACCCGCGAGTTCCCGGGCGGCAGCGGCCATCCGCTCCCCCGCCGCCTCGACGGCGGCGCACTCCCGGAGGCGGGTTCGGCACGCGGTCAACGCGGTGATCAGCGCGCCGGGCAGCCCCTTCGGGTCGGCGAGCACGGCGTCCAAGTCGTCGGGCGGTGCCGTGCTCAGCTTGTCGAGGCGGCGCAACGACTTCCGCGCGGCGCGCACGCGGGTGGCCCGTCTGCGCGCCGCGCGGAGCGTGGCCGACAGCGCGGCGAGCAGCCGGTTGATCTCGTGCTCCCGGTTGGTCCACCGCTCCAGCAACGCGCCGTTCTCGCGGTGGTGCAGGTCGATCCAGTCGGCCAGCAGCCGGTGCACGTCGTCGGCCTCGCGTCCGGCGAACGGCAGCACGTGCACACCGGGATCGGCGACGACCACCACGCACGGCACGTGCGCGGAGATCTCCGGGCGCTGCAACAACTCCGTGGTGTCCGGCGACTCGTGGTCAGGATCGTCACCGGGGAACGCGACGCGCACGGGCCCCGTCGACCGCGCGGCCAAGTCCGCGGCGAACCGGTCCCGCAAATCCCGCCCCACCACCGAATCGCCGCCGAGCACGAACGCGCTCCACCCGAACCGGTCGGTGATCGACGGTAGCGGCCGGGGCGCACGCCGGCGCGGCACCCCGGCACCGGCAGCGGGCAGGACCATGGGCCGACCATGACAATCGCGGTCGCGCGCTGTCAAGCGATCAAGCCCCGGCGGCCGCCCCCGACGACAGGAGCAGGAGCCCGGTCACGCGGCGTGCCGGTCGCCCGAGCGCCACACCGTGCCGCGCCGCTCGTGCTCGAACAGGTCCTCCACGGCGAGGGCGGCCCGCGCCCCGAACTCGCGCTCCAGCAGGTACAGGCCCAGGTCCAGGCCGGAGGTCACGCCGCCCGAGGTGACCAGGTCGCCGTCGTCCACCACCCGCGCGCGCACCGGCGTCGCGCCGGCGTCGGCGAGCAGGTCCCGGCCCAGGCGGTGGGTGGTGGCGGGCCGGCCCGGGATCAGGCCCGC
Organism: Actinosynnema sp. NPDC050436; assembly: GCF_040655415.1. Classification (NCBI taxonomy): domain Bacteria; kingdom Bacillati; phylum Actinomycetota; class Actinomycetes; order Pseudonocardiales; family Pseudonocardiaceae; genus Actinosynnema; species Actinosynnema sp. NPDC050436. The sequence continues at coordinate 271,920 of NZ_JBFAJV010000008.1, forward strand.
CAGGGCGAGCACCAGCGAGCCGCCGCAGACCGTGGCCGTGGTGACGCCGGGCCGGTCCAGGCACTGCCCGAGCAGCGCCGGCAAGCCGGTGCCGAGGGCGCGGCGCAGCACGTCCGCGACGGCCTCGACCGGGGCCGCCGCTCCCGGCACGACGACCAGGTCCGCGCGGGCCGGTTCCAGCGGACCGGTGGCGCGCAGGCCGAGCGGGGGCAGGCCGCTGGGCACCTCGCGGGCACCCTCGGCGGACACCAGCCCGGCGGTCACGCCGCCGGCGGTCAGCACCTCGTACGGCGCGATCACGTCCAGCGGGTCGAACCCGTCGAACAGCACGATCTGGGCGAGCATCTCCGGATCAGTCCTCCCTCGGCAGTCGGCGGCACCGACGCTAACGACGGCCCGCACCCGGCGGAACCGGCCGGAATGCCACGGAGCACCCGATTCTCGCCAACGGCGTGACCAGCGGTTCTCCGGATGAGCCCAGGTCGGCGGGAATCAGAGGCCCGGCTAGGTTGCGGCCATGCACACCGTGGCCGTCCTCGCGCTCGACAAGGTCATCCCGTTCGACCTGTCGACACCGATCGAGGTGTTCACCCGCACCCGGCTGCCCGACGGCCGCCCCGCCTACCGGCTCCGGGTCTGCGGCGTGACGCCGACCGTGGACGCGGGGGCGTTCACCGTGCAGGCGCCGTGGGGCCTGGAGGGTCTCGCGGGTGCCGACACGATCATCGTGCCCGGCTGCGCCGACCTCGACGCGCCCGTGCCGGACGACGTCCTCGACGCGCTGCGCCGGGCCGCCGCCCGCACCACCCGGATCGCCTCGATCTGCTCGGGCGCGTTCGTCCTGGCCGCCACCGGGCTGCTCGACGGGCTGCGCGCCACCACGCACTGGGCGTGCGCGGCGCTGCTGGCGCGGCGGTACCCGGCGGTCGAGGTCGACCCGGGCGTGCTCTACGTCGACAACGGCCGGTACCTCACCTCGGCGGGCGCGGCGGCCGGGCTCGACCTGTGCCTGCACCTGATCCGGCGCGACCACGGCTCGGCGGTCGCCGCCGACGCCGCCCGGCTGTCGGTGATGCCGCTGGAGCGCGAGGGCGGGCAGGCGCAGTTCGTCGTGCACGACCTGCCGCCGGTCCCGCGCGGCTCGGCGTTGGAGCCGCTGCTGCGGTGGATGGAGGACAACGCCGCCCGCGACCTGGCGCTGACCGACCTGGCGCGGCAGGCCGGGATGAGCACCCGGACGTTGAACCGGCGGTTCCGCGAGCAGACCGGCGACACCCCGGTGCAGTGGCTGCTGCGCGCCCGGGTCCGGCAGGCGCAGCACCTGCTGGAGAGCACCGACCACCCGGTGGACCTGGTGGGCGCGCGGACCGGCTTCGGCTCCCCCACGGCGTTCCGCGACCGGTTCCGCCGGGTCGTCGGCACCAGCCCGCACGCCTACCGCGCCGCCTTCCGCGCCGGCTGACGCCCCGCCGGTCGACGCCTCAGCCCACCGGCTGCAACCGCAGCGGCGGTTCCGGCACGCGGATCGGGTTGACCGACGCCAACTCGTCGGCGAGGTCCCGGCAGTCGCCGCACTCACCGAGGTGTTCGTCCACGACGGACCTGCGGCGGGGCCGCAGCGCCCGCCGGGCCCACGTGCCCAGCTCCTCGACCACGTGCGCGCAGCCCGGCGGGAAGGGCCGCCGGGTGACGTGCGCGTCGAGGTAGGCCGCGCGCAGCGCCTCGCGGGCGCGGTGGGCGCGGGAGGACACCGCGTTGGGCGAGATGTCCAGCAGCGGTGCGGCGACGGCCGGCGGGTAGCCCAGCACCTCGGTGTAGAGCAGGACCTCGCGGGCGGCGGCGGGCAGCCGGTCGAACGCGCGCAGCGCGAGGCTGCGCTCCAGCACGCCTTCGACCGCGCGCTCCGGGTACGGCATCGGATCGGCGCGGGCGTGCGCCGCCTCGTCCGCCGCCGGGTCGCCGGTCAGCAGCTCCTGCGCCTCACGGCGTTTGCGGGCCAGCGCGGCGCGGGTGATCGTGGTCAGCAGGTAGGCGCGGAAGGACCGGGTGGGCCCGCCGCCGGCCAGCAGCACCTCCAGCACCCGCAGGAACCCCTCCGACACCACCTCGTCGGCCTCGGCCGGGCACCGGGGCACCAGGTGGCGGGCCCGCGCGCGGGCGACCGCGAGGTGCCGTTCGTAGAGGGGGCTGAAGGCGGCCACGGTGCCGGCCCGCACCAACGCCACCAACCGGTCGTCGCTCGCCGCCGAGTAGTGCCCTCGCGCGACAGCTCCCGTTGCGGTCACGAGTCAGCCTCGCAATGTGCGGTACGTCCAAGTAAGGGTTACACGAACGTACCAGCAAGAGTGCGAAGGGTGTCAATCCGACTGCTCAGGGTGATGACGGCGGCGCGGGCCCGACCGGGCCGGTGTCAGCCGGCGGGCTCGTCGGGGTCGGGCAGCGGCGGCAGCGGCAGGTCGGGGTCGAGCACCACCCCCGCGTCGCGCAGCACGTCGTCCAGCACGCCCCACACCCAGCCCGACAGCGTGCCGATCAGCCGGTCCCGGTCCAGCGGGCCGGGTTCGACCGTCCAGCGCGCGGTGGTCGACTCGACCATGCCGACGAGCCCGTAGGCCAGCGGGTCGGCAACCCGTGCGTCCACGCCGAGCAGCGCCAGGTAGCCGCCGATCACCCCGCCCAGCAGCGCGCTGATCCGGGCCCGGATGTCGGTCGCCCACAGCCGCCGGTCTTGGTCGGCCTCCACCGAGCGGGACACGACGTAGTGGTAGAGCGCGACGTGGTCGGTCATCCACACCACGAAGGTGCGCACGACCCGGGTGACGATCTCGCGCGCGCTGCCGCCGGGCCGGGTCAGCACGGGCTCCATCTCGGCGATGATCAGCTCCGAGATCCGCCGGCCGACTGCGCCGTACACGTCGTCGGCGTCGGCGAAGTGGCGGTAGAGCAGGGGGCGGGAGATCCCGGCGCGCTCGGCGATCTGCTCGGTGGACACCCACGGCCCGTGCTCGCCGATGGCCTCCAGGGCGGCGGTCACGACCTCCGCGCGCCGCTTCTCCCGCTGACCCGCCCACCGGGCGGCCCTGCCGTCCACGGGCTTGTCCCGCTCGTCGCCGTCCGCCACGGGGCTACAGGGTAGTGACCGCGCAACCCGGACGACCGGTACCGGGTGCCCGGCGGGCCCCGGCGCGCGCTGGTCCGCGCGCCGGGGCCGCAGGTCACCGCGCGCCGGGACCGGCGAACGGCTTCAGCAGGTCGTCCACAGTGGACAAGCGGCCGTTCTTCATCACCATCCGCACGTCGGCGAGCTTGGCCAGGTCGCGGGAGGCGTCGCCGCCGGTGAACACCAGGTCCGCCAGCTTGCCCTCCTCGACGCTGCCCAGGTCGTCCTCCACGCCGAGCTGCCGCGCCGGCAGCAGGGTCGCGCTCTGCAGCACCTGGAACGGGTCGACGCCGTACTTGCCCATCGCCCGCAGGTTCAGGTGCAGGCTGAGCGCCATGGTGTCCAGCGGCGCGTCGGTGCCCGCGAGCACCGACCCGCCGGCGGCCAGCAGCCGCTTGACCACACCGACCTCGCGCCGCGCCTGCTCGGCGTTGCCGTCGAGGAACCCGCACGGCCCGAGCCCCTGCGCGCAGAGCACCTTCGCGTGCAGGGTCTGCTGCTCCTGCGCCGTGTAGAGGGTGCGCACCCTGGGGTCGTCCTCCATGCCGGGGTCGTCGGCGAGCATCGAGCCGGAGCTGAACAGCGTGGTGCTGAACGGCATCCCGCCGCGCGCCGCCAACTGGACGACGTCCTCGTACACCCCGCCCGCCGAGGCGTCGCGGGCGAACGAGAAGCCCCACTTGGTCGGCCCGGCGAGGTGCTCCTTCATGTCCACGCCGTGCGCGATGGCGGGGTACAGGTAGTGCGAGGTGGTCGGGATGCCCAGGTCGTGCGCCCGGCCGGCGACCCGGGCCTGCCAGTCGAACGGGAACCGCTGGTAGGTCTTGACCAGGTCGTAGTCCAGCTCGCGGACCCGGGACAGCTCCAGGCCGAGCTGGCGCTCGGAGCGCACCGGCCGGGCGAACTCCCACCCCACGCGGGAGCCCTCCAGCATCTCGCCGGTCATGAAGAACCTCGGCCCGGTGCGCGCGCCCGCGTCCAGCGCCTCGCGGTCCTCCACCGCCCGGTACACCGGGTCGCCGGTCGACCGGGTCGTGGTGATGCCGTAGGACAGCAGCAGCCGGCCCAGCCGGTCGCCGACGTACTTGGCCCGCATCTCCTGGTGGACGTGCATGTCGACCAGGCCCGGCGTGACGGTCAGCGCGCTCGCGTCCACGTACCGCCAGCCCGCGAGGGCCCGGTCCGGCCGGTGCGGCTCGATGCCGCGGATGCGGTTGTCCACCACGACGATGTCCACGTCGGTGCGCGGCGCGGCGTTGCGGCCGTCCCACAGCCGGCCCGCCCGGATCACCACCCGGCTCTCCGGCTTGTCCCGGGTGTAGGTCAGGCCGACCGGCACGTCGGTGGAGGTGCCGCCGTCGGCCGTGACCGTCTTGAGCCGGCCGTTGTTGAGGTACAGCAGGGTGTTGCCGGGGCCCCACGTCGGCGCGTCGCTGGCCTCGCGGGTGACCTGGCGGGCGGGGCCGGTGGGCGTGCCGGACGGGTCGACCGGCAGGACGTGGACGGTGCTGTCCATGGAGAACGCGAGCGCCCGGCCGTCCGGCGACCACACCGGGCCGTCGTCGCCCCGGGTGGACACCGACGCGAACGGGGCCGGCTCGACGGTCTTCGTCGTGCCGGAGGCCAGGTCGAGCAGCAGGATCTGGTTGCGCTCGGCCGCCGACACGGCCATCGCCAGGGTCCGGCCGTCCGGCGACCAGCTCGGCCGGCCGGGGGTGTTGAGCGGCCCGAGCACGCGGGTCGTCGCGCCGGAGGCGGTGTCCAGGGTGAAGGTCTGCGCGTTCTGGTCCTGGAAGGCCAGCGACCGGCCGTCCGGCGACCAGGTGGGCGCGATCTCCGCGCCCGGCAGCGACGTCAGCCGCCGTTCCGCGCCCGTGGCGACCTCCAGCGCGTACAGGTCGATGGTGCCCGCCTTGTCCGACGCGTAGGCGACGCGCGTGCCGTCGCGCGACCACGCCGGGTCCGACTCGTGGAACCCGTCGCGGGTGATCTGCTTCGGGCTGCCGCCGACCGGCAGCAGCCACAGGTCGTTGAGCGCCTTGAACACCACGGTCCTGCCGTCGGGCGACAGCGCGGGTCCGGCGATGCCTCGCACCGGCCGGGGGCGCCTGCTGTCGAAGTCGTACGCCTTGCGCTCGTAGCGGTCGCGGCGGAGCTGGAACGTGGCGGTGAACGGGATCTCGCGGGACGCCCCGGTGCTCACCCGGGTCACCGCGATGTGGCCGTTCGCGCCGTAGACCAGCTCGTCCGCGTCGCGCCAGCGGGGCGGGAACGGGAACACGTCGCGGTAGGCGCCCACCTGGCGCACCGCACCGTTCTCCACGACGTGGAGGGTCCGGCCGCCCTGCCCGCCGCGCAGGAACGCGAGCCGCTTGCCGTCCGGCGACCACGAGGGCGCCCCGATGAACCCCTGCCCGGCGGGGACGACCGCGCGGACCGCGCCGGTGGCCAGGTCGACGCTCTCCACGGCGTTGCCCCGCACGTAGGCGATTGAGCGGCCGTCGGGGTGCCAGGCCGGGTGGGTCTCGGCCGTCGTCGCCGAGGTGATCCGCTTGAGCGCCCCGGAGCGCACGTCCACGGTCCAGATGTCGTCGCTGCCCTGCCGGGCGGAGGTGAACGCGATGGTGCGGCCGTCCGGCGACCACGCGGGGTACAGGTCGTCGTACTCGCCCCGGGTGACCTGCCGGGGATCGGTGCCGTCCGACGCGACGGTCCGGATGTGGAACATGCCGTCCGCGAACGACTGGATCGCGATCCGGCTGCCGTCCGGGGAGAACGACGGCCAGTAGGGGTCGAGGAGGTCCCCGCCGATCGGCTTGGCGGTGCCGCCGCCGGGCGGCACCGAGAACAGCTGCCCCTGGAGGTCCAGGACGACCGTGCCGTCGCGCGGCGACACGGCGACCGCGAGGTTGGTGCCCTCGCTGACCGTGACCGGGGTGGTCCTCGGGCGGGGTGCGGCGACCGGGGCGGGGGTGACGGAGGAGGTGGCGAGCAGGCAGGCCAGCGCCACGACGCCGAACCGGCGGTGGTGCGCAGTACGCATGTCAGAAACTCCTTGCGCGGTGCGCTCCCCGCGCCGGGGGTGCCGGCGCGGGGAGCGGCGAGGTCAGAGTCCGAACGCGAGCAGGACGTTGCCGTGATCACTCGGGTACGAGGGCCAGTAGCCGGACTGCACGTAGAGCATCCCGTCGGCGACCACCGCGCCGCCGTTGCCGGAGATCGCGCTGCCGCGCCCGGTCAGGCCGTTCACGCCCTGGAAGTCGCGGATCGTGTCGTACTCCCAGCGCACCTTGCCGGTGGTGGAGTCGTAGATCCGCATCTTGCCGTCGACGCTGCCCTCGTAGACCAGGCCGGGACTGGTGGTGACGGCCGGGGTGTGCGAGCGCTGGCACACCTGCGGGAACTGGGCCGCGCCGCCGGTGGTGCAGCCGTTCTCCGGGTTCGGCGTCTCCCAGAGGACGTCGCCGTTGCCCGGGTCGAGGGCGAACACCGTGCCGGGGTTGCCCCAGTTCGTCGCCATGTACAGCCGCTTGCCGTCGGAGCTGCTGCCCCACTGGATGCCGCTCAGGCCGCCGCCGGGCATCGGCTTGGAGAGCTGCCGCCGCCACTGGACCGAGCCGGTGCGCGCGTCGAACACGTGGAAGACGCCGCTCTTCTGGCCGACGCCCACGAGCGTGCGGCCGTCGTGCCGGAACAGGGTGGGCGTCGCGCCGATGTCGTAGTCCAGCGCGGTGCCGTCCTTCTGCCCCGGGCAGTAGCCCTCGTTGTCCGGGAAGCCGCACAGCAGCCGCCAGGTGTCGGCCTGGGTGACCTTCTGCTTCCACTTGGCCGACCCGGTGCGGGCGTCCAGCGCCAGCAGGGTGTCGAAGTCGCCGGTGGTGCCGGAGTACAGGTTGCCGGTGCCGACGTAGAGGGTGTTGGTGCGCTCGTCGACCACCGGCGAGCTCCACACGCCCGCGCCGGACGGCTCGTAGCGGGTCGCGCCGCTGGGCCACGTGCCGACCGCCTGCGGTTCCGGCGTGGTGAAGTAGCGCCACACCAGGTCGCCGGTCTCGGCGTCGATCGAGTCGACGTGACCCCGGAAGGTGCAGCACGGGTAGTTGCGGTCGGGGTTGACGTTCTCGCCGCTGGAGGCCCCGACGTAGATCCGGCCGTCGTGGTAGAGCGGCGAGCTGGTGTGCATCCCGGCGGCGTGCGGTTCGGTGTCCTTGGACCACACGAGCCGCCCGGTCCGCTGGTCCAGCGCGTACAGCCGCCCGCCGTTGTCGCCGAAGAACACCCTGCCCCGGGCCACGGTCGGCCCGTCGATCACCACGCTGCCGGCGCTCACCGTGGCGAGGTCGAACGTCCAGCGGCCGGCACCGGTCTTCGCGTCCAGCGCGTGGAATTTGCCGTCCGGGCTGCCGAAGTAGATGCCGCCGTTCACCACGGCAGGCTGGCTTTTCGCCGGGAATCCGTTCTTCGGATAGGCGAAAGCCCACTTCAGCTGTAGTTTTCCGGCACTCCACGGACCGATCCGGCGTTCGGTCGCGGCGAACCGCGACCCGGACTTGTCACCGGTCCAGCCCGGCCAGTCGCCGGGCCGGTGACCGGCGGTGTCCCCGGTGGCGGAGGCCGCGCCGCCGATGAGCAGCGCGACCACGCCAACCACTGCCGTGATGCGATGTTTCGCTGTGATCACAGGCACGTCCACTCCTGGTTAGGTGGGCGGCCTGGCACTCAACGTAGCGGGTGCCCCCGGACGTGCCTTGCTCCGAATCAACCAATTCACGAAACGAGACGAGCTATCCCCGTTCGGACAGATAGCGGGCCGCCGCGGCACGCAAGCGCGAATGCACCCCGTCAAATACCACAGCACCCGGAAGAATGTCCTTCGACAGTTTCGCCAGCATCGTGTAGTTGGTGTCCACGACGTTGCCGGCGGGCGCGAGCCCGGCCTGGCTGACCAATTGGTACGCGTCCAGCGCCTCCAGGCCGAGCAGCTCCCCGGTCCAGCCGACCAGGTCGTGCTGGCTGATCCGGAACGCGTCCTCCAGCGGTCGGGCCGACCCGGTGGACATCAGGTGGGTGTCGCTCTCCAACCGGGGCCACGGGGTGGTCGAGCCCTTGATCAGGTCGACCACCACGACGGTGGACATGGCGGCCTCCACGGCGGTGCCGCACACCTCGCCCTCGCCCTGCCGGCAGTGGCCGTCGCCGATCGAGATCAGCGCGCCGGGCACGTTGACGCCGAAGTAGGCGGTGGTGCCGGTGCGCATCTCCGGGGTGTCCATGTTGCCGCCGTGCGCGCCCGGCGTGATGCTCATGATCACCTCGTTCGCGGCGGGCGCGACGCCGACCGTGCCGTGCATCGGGTCCAGCGGCAGGTCGACCTGGAAGTCGCTCGACCGGGCGTTGAACCGGACCACGCCGCGCTCCACGTCCACGTCGTAGAGCCAGACCCGCTCGGGCAGCGCGTCGTGCAGCATGGCCGTGGTGTGCGTCGTGGTCAGCGCGCCGAAGTGCGGGAACGTCGTGGACACCGCCCAGTCGCGGGTCGGCCGGATCTCCACGAAGTGCACCGCCACGGTGTCGCCGGGCTCCGCGCCCTCGACCGCGATCGGCCCGGTCACCGGGTTGAGGTAGGGGAAGCGGCAGACCTGGCTGGGCAGGTCGTCCACGCCGCGCACCGCGCCGCCGAAGCAGTCCTCGGTGCTCAGCTCCACCACGGTGCCCGGACGGACGGTCAGCAGCGGCTCGCGCCCGCCGAACGCGTAGCCCAGGTCGGCGGGTCCCGGGTCCAGCCGGACGACCTCGATGCTCACTTGCCCTCCTCCTCGCCGGCGATGCCGGCCAGTTCCGGTTTGCGGCCCGCCACCAGCAGGCCGATCAGGACCACCGCGCCGATGCCGAGCCAGACGAACCCGACGGTCTGCGCGGCCACCTTCGCGTTGACCACCACGTAGGCCAGGATGGCGAACCCGATGGCGGGTGCGATCAGGTGCTTCCACCAGTCGCGGCTGCGCCGGCGGATCACGTAGTGCGCGACCACGGACACGTGCAGCACGAGGAAGGCGGTCATCGCGCCGAAGTTGACCAGCGAGCTGAGCAGCGTGATGCCGTCCTCGCGGGACTGCATGTACAGGCCCAGCACCAGCGACACGCCGGCGACCAGCAGCGTGGCGTTGACCGGGATGCGCCGGGTCGGGTGCACCTTGGCCAGGAACTTCGGCAGCTGCCGGTCGCGGGCCATGGCGAACAGCAGCCGGGACGTCGCCGCCTGCGCCACCAGCGAGTTGGCGAAGCCCCAGGACACGGCGGTCGCGGCGGCGGTGAGCGTGGCCAGCCAGCCGCCGCCCGCCGCGCGGGCCGCGTCGTAGAACGCGGTGCCGCCCGCGTCGCCGTTCGCGATCAGGCCGTCCGGGTCGGCCACGAGCAGCGAGGCCACCCAGGTCTGGGTGATGAACAGCAGGCCGGTGACGAGCAGGGCGGCCACCATGGAGCGGCCGATCGCGCGGGCGGAGTCGCGGTTCTCCTCGGCGAGGGTGGAGATGCCGTCGAAGCCGAGGAAGCTGAGCACCGCGATGGACACCGCGCCGAAGACCAGCGGCCAGGAGAAGGTGGCGCTGTTGAACAGCGGGTCGAAGCTGAAGCCGCGCCCCTTGCCCTGGGCCAGCGCGACGACGCCGATCACCAGGAACACCGCGAGGATGAGGAGCTGGGCGACCAGCATGACCCGGTTGACCTTGGCGGTCATCTCGATGCCGAGGTAGTTGACGGCGGTGTTGAGCAGCACGAACGCGATCAGCCACAGCCAGATCGGCACGGCGGGCACGAGCGAGTTCATCGCCACGCCGGCGATCAGGTAGAGCAGGCCGGGCACCAGCACGTAGTCCAGCAGGATCATCCAGCCGGCCAGGAAGCCGACCGGGGCGCCGATGCCGCGCCCCGCGTAGGTGTAGACCGAGCCGGCGATCGGGAACGCCTTGGACATCTGGGCGTAGGAGCCGGCGGTGAACAGCATGGCGAGCATCCCGATGGCGTAGGCCAGCGCGACCATGCCGCCGGAGCCCTGGAACACGCTGCCGAAGATGCCGAAGGGCGCGATCGGCACCATGAAGATCAACCCGTAGACCAGCAGGTCCTTGAAACCCAGGGACCGTCGCAGTTCCTGCTGGTAGCCGTACCGTTCGAGGCCCGGATCCTGCGCCATGCGTCCTCCTGCCGTGCGGTGGTCCGGCGAGCCTAGACACGTTCCTTCCATTTGGAAAGATTCCGGGTGGAAGGAGTTTTCCGCTCGCCGACACTCGACCACATCGCGTCGCGGGCCGGTCACCTCCGGTCGTCCGGAGGTGCTCCCGGGTCGGCGCGTGACCCGTTCGGGCACAGGTGGGACCTCCGACGACCCGGGCAGCGCGTGCCGGGGTCAGTCGCGGTGGCCGGCCTGGAGCAGCGGGGCGATCACGGTCAGGTCCAAGCCGTCCGCGCGGGCCAGGAAACCGCCCAGCCGGGGCGGTCCGGACGGTGCCGCCGCCCACGGCCCCCGGTCCGCCGTGGCCAGCAGCGCCGCCGTGCCCGCCTGGGCGTCGCGCGCGGTCAGGCCACCGGTCAGCGCCAGCGCGGCGGCCAGGTGCACGCCGTCGTAGCACCCCTCGGCGTACGCGTCGAGCACCGGGGCACGACCGCCGAACAGCGCGTGGTGGCGCTGCGCGAGCGCCATCCGCCGTTCGTCGCCCTGGCCGGCGAACGACCGCATGGCCGCGTACAGCTCCCCCGTGTCGTCGCCGCCGGCCGCAAGCAGGCCGTTCTCCTCCAGCGAACCCGACAGCCGCACCACCCTCCCGGCCAGCGGCGAGGCGGTGAACACCCGGTTGAACAGCGCCAGGTCCCGGCCCACCAGGCTGAGCAGCACCGCGTCCGCCCGCGCGCGGGCCAGCGCCGCGACGATCTCCTCCGCGTCGATCCCCGGCCCCGGGAACGGGGCCAGCCGGGTCGCCACCACCTCCGCGCCCAGGCCGCGCACGATCCCCGCCGCCGCCCGGTGCACCGCGCGCGGCCAGATGTAGTCGCTGCCGACCAGCGCCCAGCGCCGCAGCCGCCGGTGCGCCACCAGCCAGCGCACCGCCGGTCCGAGCTGGCGGGCCGGGGAGTCGCCGAGCAGCACCACCCCCGGCCGCCGGGGGCCGCCCTCGTGCGGCGGGGTGAACACGTACGGCACGCGCCCGCCCAGCGCGGATTCCAGCGCCCGGTGCACGTCGCTGGTGTGGAAGCCGACGAACGCGTCCACCAGCCCGACCAGCCCGGACGCGTCGCGCGCCACCTCGCCCGGCAGCCGGCCCGCGTCGAGGAGCACCAGGTGCACCGGCCGGCCCGCCACGCCGCCGGCCGCGTTCAGCTCGGTCGCCGCCAGCGACGCGGCGAGCAGCCCGGACGGACCGGTCAGGCCGAGCGCGCCGGACAGGGGCAGCAGCAGCCCGATCCGCAGCGCGCCCGGGTCCGGCCCGGCCACCGCCACCTCCAGGCGGTCGCGCAGCACCGCGCGCACGACCGCCGACGAGTCCATGCGAGTCAGTATGCTCGCCGTCAGGTCCCCCGGTGAAAGGCCCGTCATGCCTGATCAGCAGCACACCCGCCGCGCGGACCTGGTCGACCTGCTGACCCGCGCCCAGCGCGCGTTCGTCCGCGACCTCGGCGCGGCGCTGGAGGAGGAGGGCGCGACCGTCGACCAGTGGCGGGTGCTGCGCGCGCTGGCCGCCGAGGAGCGGTCGATGGGCGAACTGGCCGCCGCGCTGGAGATCCCGCACCCCACGCTGACCCGGATCGTGGACGGCCTGGTCGACTCGGCGCTGCTGTACCGCACGCAGTCCGGCGAGGACCGCCGCAAGGTCTCCGTGCACGTGTCCGACCTCGGCCACGCCCGGCTGGACCGGTTGGAGGCGCTGGCCGTCGCGCACGAGCGGTCGCTGGCCGGCCGGCTGGGCCCGGACACCGTCACCGGCCTCGGGGACCTGCTGCGTGACCTGCTCTGAGGTCCCGGCCGGTCACGCGCCGAGGCTGGTGACCTCGCCGACCGGGGCGCGGACCACCAGCACGCCGTCCAGCAGCCAGGCTTCGACCAGGTCGACGTCGACCACGGGCAGGGTGGCGCAGTACAGCAGCCCAGGGCCCAGGCGGACGGTGATGCCGACCCGGCTGCGAGGTGTCGGCACCCCGCTGGGCGGCAGGTCGTGGTCGTGCGCCTCGACGGTCACGTCGTGCGCACACGCACCGGGCACGTAGGTGGCGAACAGGTAGGACCGCTCGGTGACGACGACGTCCACCGACGACGGGCAGGAGTCGTCGGTGGACACGTCCCAGGGTCGGCCCAGGGTGCGACCGACGCGCTCCCACCACAGGTCCATGTCGCGCAGCGGGCCCGCGCGGGCGGGCACGCCCCGGCGGACGGTCAGCCACTCCACGACGTCACCTTCCGGCTGCTGTCGGGCACGCCGGGCCCGGGGTACCCCTGGTCCGGAACCCCAACCTCGGCCGATCGGGTGGCTTCCGCCCGGCTCGGCGCTCGCTGCAACGGCGCTCCGTTCGAGGGCGGCACCTGTGCGCGCCGACCACGGGCTGTCGCGCCCGGAGGCGGTCGTCACTCCACTTGAGTGCGGCCCTCGGCGTCCTCCACGGCGGGCAGCGGGGCGGTCGCCGCTTCCGCCGCCGCCTCCGCGTCCTCCACCAGTTCCGGACCGCCCCACTGGCGGTCGGTCGCGCCCATGCTGTGCTTGCCCATGCCCCGTGCTCCCCTCGGAGATCGCCCTGCGTAATACCCCCTCGGGCGACGGTTCACACCTCCCGTGGAATCACCGCTGGGCGGGACCGCCGGAAAATGCGAAGATTCTTGGGCTATGCCGCAGACCACCGCTCGGGTCCGCGCCGGCTATGCGACGGGCTCCGTCGTCACCGGCGCGTTCGGCACCGTGCCCGGACTGCTCCTGCTGCCCTACCTGACCGACTCGCTGGCCGTGCCCGCCGGCGTCGCCGGGCTGCTGGTGCTCGCGCCCAAAGCCTGGGACGTGCTGTTCAACCCCATCGCGGGTCGGATCAGCGACCGGGCGGGTGCGCGCCGGCCGTTCCTGCTGCGCGGCGGGATCGCCGTGGCACTGCTGTTCGCGTTGCTGTTCGCCGGGCCGTTCACGGGTGCGGCCGGTGCCGTGTACGTCACGGTGGTCTTCCTGCTGTGCGCGACGGCCTACGCGTTCTTCCAAGTGCCTTACGTCGCGATGGCGGCCGAGATCACCGAGGACTACGACGAGCGCACCCGGCTGATGGCGTGGCGGATGGCGTTCCTCGCGCTGGCGATCCTGGTCAGCGGCGCGGGGGCACCCGCCGTGCGGGACCTGGCGGGCGGCTACCGGGCCGTGGGCGTCGCGGTCGGCGCGCTGATCCTCGCGGGCGCGGTGGCGACGGTCGTCGGCACGCGAAGCGTGCCGGCGTCCCGACGGGTCCCGTCCACCGCGTCGGCCCGCGAACTGGTGGCGGTGGTGCGCGGGTCGCGGCCGTTCCGGCTGCTGCTGGTCGTGTTCGTGGTGCAGGCGGTCGGGTTGGGCACGATGTTGGCGGGCGTGGACTACTTCGCCCGGCTGGTGCTGGGCGACCAGGGCCTCCAGTCGCTGCTGTTCGCCGGGTTCGTCGGCCCCGCGCTGGTGGTGATGCCGCTGTGGCAGCGCGTCGGCCGGCGGCGCGGCAAGCGGTTCGGCCTGGTGGCGGCGTCGCTGCTGTTCGCCGCCGCCGTGGCCGGCCTGGGCCTGGCGCGGTCGCTGCCGGTCACCGGCGTGCTCGCGCTGATGGCGGCGGTCGGCGTCGGCTACGCCGGGATGCAGGTCTTCCCGCTGGCCATGCTGCCGGACGTGATCAGCGCGCAGGAGCGCCGCGACGGCACCGCCCGCGCCGGCCTGCTGTCCGGGGTGTGGACGGCCGGCGAGACGCTCGGCCTCGCCCTCGGCCCCGGCGTCTACGGCCTGGTGCTCGCCCTCGGCGGCTACGCGGCGAGCGCCGGCGGCGCGGTCGCCCAGTCCCCCGGCGCGGTGCTCGCCGCCCTGCTCGGGTTCACCGCCGTACCGGCCGCGCTGGCCGTCGTCGCACTGCCCCTGCTGCCCCCGGAACCGTCGCGGGCACCGCGAAGCGAGGAGACCGCATGACCGCGCCCGAAGACGTGCTGGCCGAGTTGCGCGCGCTGCGCGCCGGCGACCTGCCGACCCACGGCGGACGCACCCTGGCCTACGTCTACGACAGCGCGGTGCCCGGTCTGGACGACCTGGCGGCACGGGCGCACGCCCTGGCGTCCTCGGTCAACGGCCTGGACCCGACCGCGTTCCCGAGCCTGCTCAGGCTGGAGAACGAGGTGGTCGCCAACGCCGCCCGGCTGCTCGGCGGCACCGACGCGGCGGTCGGCACCGTCACCTCCGGCGGCACCGAGTCGTGTTTGCTCGCGGTGCTCGCCGCGCGGGAGTCCCGGCCGGACGCGGCGAACCCGTCGATGGTGCTGCCGGCGACCGCGCACGCCGCTTTCCACAAGGCCGCGCACTACTTCGGCGTGCGGGCGGTCGTGGTGCCGGTGGACCCGGTCACGTTCCGCGCCGATCCGGCCGCCATGGCCGCCGCGATCACCGACGACACGGTGCTGGTGGTGGTCAGCGCGCCGTCGTACGCGCACGGCGTGGTGGACCCGGTCGCGCCGATCGCCGCCTCGGCCCGCTCGCGCGGGGTGCGGTGCCACGTGGACGCGTGCATCGGCGGTTGGGTCCTGCCGCACGCCGACGTCGAGCCGTTCGACCTGTCCGTGCCGGGCGTCACCAGCCTCTCGGTCGATCTGCACAAGTACGCCTACTGCCCCAAGGGCACGTCGGTCCTGTTGCACGCGGACGCGGACCTGCGGCGCGCGCAGTACTTCGCCGCTGCCGACTGGCCCGGCTACACGATGCTCAACACCACCACGCAGTCCACCCGCTCCGGCGGTCCGCTCGCCGCCGCGTGGGCGGTGCTGCGGCACATCGGCGACGACGGTTACCGCGACCTCGCGCGCCGGGCGTTGGACAGCGCCCGGGTGATCCGCGACGGGGTCGGCGGGATCGCGGGCCTGCGCGTGCTGGGCGAGCCGGAGTCGACCCTGCTCGCGGTCACCGTGACCCGTGACGACTTCGACGTGTTCACCGTCGCCGACGAGATGCGCGCCCGGAACTGGTACGTACAGCCCCAGTTCGCGCACGGCCGGTCTCCGGCGAACCTGCACCTGACCGTGACCGCCGCGAACGCGGGCAGCGAGGCCGAGTTGCTGGCCGACCTGCGTGACTCGGTCGCGGCGGCGGTCGCCGCCGGCCCGGTGGTGGTCGCCCCCGAGGTGGTCGCCGCGCTCGGCGCGCTGGACCCGGATTCGGTGACACCGCCCGAGTTCGCCGGATTGCCGGCGGCGGCCGGGTTGGGCGGCGACGGCGTGCTGCCCGAGCGGATGGCGACGGTCAACGCGCTCCTGGCCGCCGCACCACCGGCGTTGCGCGAACGGCTGCTGGTCGAGTTCCTGGGCGTGCTGTACTCCTGAGCGCAAAGCTGCCACGTCTCGGCGAAGGGACTGCGGCGCACCTCACGCCGCACAGTCCTATTGAGTTGCGCGCGTTCACGGCCGGTTGCGAGGGTGTCGGCATGGCGGAGTGGCGGGTGTTGTTGTTGGGTGGCGCGTCGGGCAGCGGGAAGAGCGCGCTGTCCTATCCGGTCGCGCGGGCGCGGGGAGCGGCGCTCGTGGAGGTGGACGACCTCGTGGTCGCGTTGCAGAGCATCACCACAGCCGCCCAGCACCCCGCACTCCACCACTGGCGGACGCGGTCCGACGACGGGATGTCGGCGGAAGAGGTCACGGCGGCCCAGGTGGCGCTCGCCGAAGCGATCGAACCGGCGTTGGAGGCGGTCATCGCCAACCACCTGGAGACCGATCTGCCGCTGGTGCTCGAAGGCGACTACCTGCTGCCCGCGTTCTGTGCCAAGTGGACGCACGGGGACGTGCGGGCGGTGTTCGTGCACGAGCCGGATCCCGCGCAGCTCGAACGCAACTACGCGAGCCGGGAGCCGGACGCGGGCGTGCAGCGCAAGCGGGCGGCGGACAGCGCGCACTACGGCGAGTGGCTGGCCGCCGAGGCACGCCGGCACGGGCTGCCGGTGCTCGCCGCCCGGCCCTGGGCGGACGCCCTGGACCGGCTCGACCTGGCCGTCCGGAGCTGAACAACAGACCGGCGGTTCGTTACAGTGGCCCGGTGGACTTCCGACGGGCCCGGCGCCCGGAGCAGGTCGAGGTCCGGCGGGCCTCGATCCTGGACGCCGCCGAGGCGATGCTCGCCGAGCGACCGCTCGCCGGGATCAGCCTGCGCGAGCTGAGCTGCCGGGTCGGGCTGGCCAAGTCGAACGTGCTGCGCTACTTCGACAGCCGGGAGGCGGTCTTCCTCGACGTGCTCGACCGCCGCCGGTCGGCGTGGCTGGACGAGGTCGACCCGCTGGTCCGCGCGGTCCGGCCGGAGCCGGTCCCCTACGGGCGGGCGATCGCCGTCGCCACCGCCGTCGCGGCCTCGCTGCCCCGGCACCCGGTGCTGTGCGAGCTGGTGGCGAACGCGGCCGGCGTGCTGGAGCGCAACATCGGGCCCGACGCGGCACGCGAGTGCGCGGCCCGCGCCGAGGCCCACACCGCCCGGCTCGCCGACCTGGTCCGGGCCGCCGTGCCGCAGCTCGACGCCGCCGCCGCCCGGCACTTCGCGGTCGCGGTCCTCGCCGTCACCGCCGGGCTGTGGCCGCGCGCGCACCCCACCGAGGCGGTCGCCGGGGCCGTCGCCGCCCTGGGCCACCCGCCGCCCGGCGAGGCGTTCGCGGCGGCGCTCACCGAGTGCCTGGTGGACCAGCTCATCGGTCTCGTCGTCCGGGCGAGCTGACCCGCGTACGCTGGAGAGACCACCGGTCTCTAAAACCACGCCGCTACGGAGACACCCATGGCCGACACCGACGCACCGACCACGGCCGCCGCCTCGGCCCCACCGAGGGCGACCCGGCGCCGGGTGGTGTTCGGGCTGGTGCTGTTCGCCATCACCACGCTGCTGTTCGCGGCGCCGTGGGCGGCGTTGTTCGCGCCGAGCGCCCAGTGGCCGACTCCGGTCGTGGTGGTCGGCACGGCGGTGTTCGCCGTCGGCTACCTCGCGTTCCCGGTGCTGCTCGTCCGCTCCCTCGGCCGCCGGCACTCCGACCGGGCCGCCCGGGTCGCCCTGCCGCTGCTGGGCGTCGTGTGGATCGCGTTCGCTTGGACGCTGGTGACCCACGTGCTGCGGCTCGTGCTGGCGGTCGCGGGCGTGGAGAACCCGTTCCGGGCGCGGTTGGTCGCCGTGCTGCTCGCCGTGGTCGTGGTCGGGCTCGCCGCCTACGGCCACCACGTGGCGATGCGCGTGCCCCCGGTCCGGCGGGCCGACGTCGTGCTGCCCCGGCTGGACCCGGCGTTCGACGGGCTGACCATCGCCGTGCTGGCCGACACCCACTACGGGCCGATCGACCGCACGCGGTGGTCACAGGGCTTGGTCGCGGCGGTGAACGAGCTGCGCGCGGACGTCGTGGTGCACGTGGGCGACATCGCCGACGGCACGGTCGAGCAGCGGCGCGGCCAGTCCACGCCCCTGGGCGGGGTCGAGGCGGCGCACCGGTTCTACGTGTCGGGCAACCACGAGTACCTGAGCAACGCCCAGGCGTGGATGGACCACATGGATGAGCTGGGCTGGACCAGCCTGCACAACCGGCACCGGGTGCTGGAGCGCGGCGGCGCGCGGCTGGTGTTCGCGGGCACCGACGACATCACCGCCGCGCACTCCGGCGAGCACGGCCACGCGGCCGACCTCGACGCGGCGCTGGCCGGCGTGCGGCCGGAGGACCCGGTGGTGCTCCTGGCGCACCAGCCCAGCGAGATCCGCAAAGCAGCGGCGGCCGGCGTCGACCTCCAACTGTCCGGGCACACGCACGGCGGCCAGATCTGGCCGTTCCACCTCCTGGTCCGGTTGCAGCAGCCGGTGGTGCAGGGGCTGAGCGCGCACGGCGGGCGCACGCAACTGTGGACCAGCCGGGGCGCGGGGTTCTGGGGGCCGCCGTTCCGCGTGTTCGCGCCGAACGAGATCTCGCTGCTGACCCTGCGCTCGCGCTGACCGCCGCACCGCCGGGCCGGCGGGCCGTCCGCCCGCCGTGCGCCCGTTCGGCGTCCTTTGTGGAGCGCGCGGCGCGGCGAACAGCGCCGCCCGACCTCACCCCGGCGGGTCAGGGCCATTCCGACTGCCGCGCCGCCGCGCATTTCCGCTACCGCACGACCACACCGCGTGACGAGCTATAGCCTATTCAAATAGTTCGAGGCCCGATCGACAAATGGCCGGTTCGACCGTTTAGTGGATTCCAGGAATGTCCGGCCGGCGCGTAGCTTTGACGCCACGGCAACCCGTCCGCCGACGGAGGGCAGGAGAACGAACGACATGGGCGTCGAGAACGTGGATTCACGTGAATTCCTGGTCGTGGTGAACACCGAGGAGCAGTACTCGGTCTGGTTCGCCGACCGCGAGCTCCCTCTCGGCTGGCGTGCCGAGGGCACCACCGGGACCAGGCAGGAATGCTTGGACCACATTGCGCGGGTCTGGACCGACCTGCGCCCGCGCAGCGTGCTCGAACACCTCGCCGCGCACGGCGGCTGAGCCGGCCGGCTCAATTCTGCCACCCGGTGTTTCCGGGTGGCCCGACGCTGCCCGGAATAACTGCCAATTCCGCGCGCGTACCGACCGGCACATTCATGGGGGAGGCTTTGGTGTACACGGATCCGGTTGTCCGGACCACCCCGGCACTGCCGTTGCAACGCGGAATGATCGCGGCCGGCCTGCGCGACCCGGAGGCGGGCACGGACGTGATCCAGTGCGTGCAGCGGTTCACCGGGCCGTTCGACGCCGGGGAGTACCTGGCGGCGTGGCGGGCGGCGGTGGAACGGCACCCGATCCTGCGCACCCGGTTCCGCTGGCGGCCGGACGGGGACGCCGAGCAGCTCCCCGGCCCCGCCGACGACGTGCCGCTGGTGGTGGACGACTCGGTCACCGACCTGGCCGCGTTCCTGGCGGCCGACCGGCGGGCCGGGGTCGACCCGGTCGGCGGTCCGCCGCTGCGGGTGCGCGCGCTGCCCGGCAACGTGGTCGTGGCGACCTTCCACCACGCCATCCTGGACGGCCGGTCGCTGGCGATCCTGCTCTCCGAGATAGACGACGCCTATGCCTCCGGCGGCACGGCGGAGTTCCCGGCACGACCGGAGTTCGCCGACTACGCCCGCTGGTACGCCGAGCGCACCGCGCCGGGGCACCCGCAGGCCGACGCGGACCGCCGGTTCTGGGCCGGGGAGCTGGCGGGGCTGCCGGAACCCGTGCTGCTGCCGCTGGAGCACAGCGGTTCCGCCACGCCCGAGATGGGCACGGCCGCGCTGGACCTGTCCGACGCCGAGACCTCGGCGGTGCGCGCGCTGGCCGATGCGGCGGGCGTCACGGTGAACACCGCCGTGCTCGCCGCGTGGGGCCTGCTGCTCACCACGCACTCCGGCGGCGGCGAAGCGGTGTTCGGGGTGACCCGCGCGGCCCGCCACGGCTCGGTGCCCGGCGCGCAGGACATGGTCGGACTGCTGCTGGCCACCGTCCCGCTGCGGTTGCCGGTGGACCTCGACCTGCCGGTCGCCGACTGGCTGCGCGAGGTGCGGCAGCGCTCGGTCGCCGCGCGCGACCACCAGTTGTGCCCGCTGCCCGACATCCAGCGCGCGGCCGGCCACGACGCGCTGATGCGCAGCCTGGTGCTGTTCGAGCACCGCGAGATCAACACCGTGCTGTCCGCGCGGCCGTCCGCGCCGGCGGGGCGGCACGTGGAGATCTTGCGCAGCCCGAGCTACGCCATGACGCTCTACGCGTTCGCCGAACCGCACCTGAGCCTGCGGCTGATCCACGACACCACCCGGTTCCCGGAGTGGGCACCGGACGCGCTGCTGGCGCAGTTCCGCGAGCTGCTCGCGGGCATGGCCGAGGCGCCGACCCGGCCGGTGCGCGAGCTGACCGAGCCGCGCGGCGCGGAGCGGGTGCGCGTGGTGGAGAAGTGGAACGACACCGCCGTGGAGTACCCGGCGGACGCGACGGTGCCCGACCTGTTCGCCGAGCAGGTGCGGCTGCGCCCGGACGCCGACGCCGTGCACGACGGCACCCGCTGGCTGAGCTACGCCGAGCTGGACGCGCGGTCCAACCGCCTGGCGCACGCGCTGGTGGCGCGCGGCGCGCGGCCGGACCACCCGGTGGGCCTGGCGCTGCCGCGCGGCGCGGACCTGGTGACCGCGATGCTCGCGGTGGTCAAGACCGGTGCCGCCTACCTGCCGCTGGACCCCGGCAACCCGGCCGCCCGGGACGCCTCGGCGCTGGCCGAGTCCGGCACCGCGCTGGTCGTCACGGACGGGGAGCGCCCGCTGCCCGACGGCGTCACCGCCGTCCTGCTGTCCGGTGTGGACGGTCCGGTCACGCCGCTGCCGCCGCGCGCGCACCCGCTCGGCGTGGCCTACCTGAACTACACCTCCGGCTCGACCGGCCGGCCCAAGGGCGTGGCGGTGCCGCACCGGGGCGTGGTGCGGCTGGTGACCAACCCGACCTTCGCGCGGTTCGGGCCGGGCCGGACGTTCCTGCACCAGTCCGCGACCGCGTTCGACCTGACCACGCTGGAGGTCTGGGGCGCGCTGCTGACCGGCGGCCGGGTGGTCGCCGCGCCCGAGGGCCCGCCGGACCCGGCCGTGCTGGCCGGGCTGCTGCGCGAGCACCGGGTGGACGTGCTGTGGCTGACCGCCGGGTTCTTCCACCAGCTCGTCGCGCACGCACCGGAGGTGCTGGCGGAGGTCGACGCGCTGCTGGCCGGCGGTGACGTGCTCGCGCCCGACGCGGTGCGCGCGGCGCTGGCGGTGCGCGGCGGCAAGCCCGTCGTCAACGGGTACGGCCCGACCGAGAACACCACGTTCACCACCTGCCACGTGCTCACCGACCCCCGCCGGGTCGGCACCACCGTCCCGATCGGCACCCCGGTGCAGCGCAGCACGGTCTACGTGCTGGACGAGCGGCTGCGGCCGGTCCCGGTAGGCGTGCCGGGCGAGCTGTACACCGGCGGCGCGGGCCTGGCCCGGGGCTACTGGGCGAACCCGGCGCTGACCGCCGCGCGGTTCGTGCCCGACCCGTTCGGCGGCGAGCCGGGCGCGCGGCTGTACCGGACCGGCGACCTGGCCCGCTGGCGGCCGGACGGCGTGCTGGAGTTCCTGGGCCGCGCGGACCAGCAGGTGAAGGTGCGCGGCTTCCTGGTCGAGCCGGCCGAGGTGGAGGCGGTGCTGCGCGAGCACGACGGCGTCGCGCAGGCCGTCGTGCTGCCGGTCGGCGACGGCGACGCCCGCCACCTGGTGGCCTACCTGGTCGGCGACGCCGACGAGGACGACCTGCGCCGGCACGTGGCCGAGCGGCTGCCCGCCTACCTGTGCCCGGCGCGGTACGCGGTGGTCGAGGCGCTGCCGCTCAACCGCAGCGGGAAGGTGGACCGGGCCGCGCTGCGCGCGGTGCGCCCGGACGGGGCCAGGGCCGCCGCCCGGACCCGGCCGCTGGACGGGACGCAGGCGCGGCTGGCCGGGCTGTGGCACCGCCTGCTCGGTACCGACGACGTGCGCGCCGAGGACGACTTCTTCGCCGTGGGCGGCAACTCGCTGCTGGCCGTGCGGCTGGCGTTCCGGGTGCGCGAGGAGTTCGGCGTGGACGTGCCGGTGGCCGAGCTGCACCGGGCCCGGACGCTGGCGGCGTGCGCCGAGGTGGTCGACCGCGCCCGGACCACGACGCCGGACCGGGGCATCACCCGGCGCGACCGGACCGCCTACCTGGTGCCCGCGCAGCGCACGCCCGAGCAGGCCGGCGAGTCCGCCACGGCGCCCGAGCGCGCCGCCGGCAGCACTGCCGGGTCCTTCCCGGACCACCTCGTGCTGCCGCGCGGGACCGGCAACTGGGCGTCGTGGCGGTGGGTCGAACTGCGCGGCACCGGCTTCGGCATCGAGCCGCTGCTCGCCGTGGCGAGCCCCGACGCGGCCCGCGCGGCGGACGCCGTGCTCGCCGCCGAGGACGCGCTCGGCAACGCCCGCTGGGCGGCGTTCCAGGTGCTGCGGGCCGTGGAGGACCAGGCCGGGGGCGAGCAGCGCGCGGCGCTGCGCAAGGTCGGCAGGCTGGTGCGCAAGGGCCGGTTCGCCGAGGCGCGCGACGCGCTGGAGCACTCGTCGGAAGTGGCGGGGGCGCTGGCGGACGCCGCGCAGGCCGCGCGCGACCACGAGGCGGCGCTCGCCGACTACGCGAGGCGCTTCGAACAGGGCCGGCGCGAGGCGGCGGGGGTGCTGCACGCGGTCAGCGGCGACCCGAAGTTCCGGGAAGCCGTGGCGTGGCAGAACCCGCGCGCGTTGCAGACCGCCGTGGACGCGCTGCACAAGGCGTTGAGCGGGCAGCGCAGCGCCGGCCGCAACGTCGACTACCGGCGGTGGGAGCACACCGTCGTCAGCTACCTCCAGCGCTACTGCGCCAAGAACGACACCATCGGGTTCTTCGGCCCCGTCGGCTGGGCCCGGGTCCGGGACGACGCCGCCGCGCCGCTGGTGACCCGCCCCGGCCCGCACCTGGTCGACCGGCGCACCACCTACCTGGAGAACTGGGCCGTGCAGCAGCTCGCCGAGGCGCTGACCACGCCCGACGTGCGCCCGTGGGCGGTTCCCCGGCCGATGCCGTACGTGCGGGTCGTCGGGGACGTGCTGCACGTCCCGCTGACCGAGCCGATCCGCCTGCCGCCCCTGGACGCCGCCGTGCTGGCCGCCTGCGACGGCCGCCGGCGCGCGCACGACGTCGCCGACCACCTCGGCGCGGACCGCGCCGAGGTGCTGACCGCGCTGGAACGGCTGCACCACGCCCGCCGCATCGCCTGGACGCTGGAGGTGCCGCCGTCCGCGCTGGTGCCGGAGACGGCGCTGCGGGCCCAGGTCGACGGGATCGACGACCCGCAGGTCCGGCAGCGGGTCACCGCCGCCGTGGACGAGGTCGTGGCCGGTCGCGACCGGGTCGCCGCCGCCGTGGGCGACCCGGACCGGCTGGTCCACGCCATCGCCGACCTCCAGGAGCGGTTCACCGCGATCACCGGCAGCGAGGCGGTCCGCCGGCCGGGCCTGTTCTACGCGGGCCGGACGCTGGTGCACGAGGAGTGCCGCCGCGACCTGGAGGTCGACCTCTCCCCCGCGCTGCTGGACACCCTGTGGCCGTCGCTGGAGCTGGTGCTGGAGGCGGCGCGCTGGTTCACCTGCGCCGGTTCGGCCCTCTACGCGCGGGCGCTCAAGGAGGTGTTCCGCGAGCACGCGGGCGGGCGGACCTCGGTGCGGCTGGCCGACTTCTGGATGTGGGCCAACGACACCATCTTCCGTTTGGACGACCGGATGGTCGGCCGCCTGGTGACCGCGCTGCAGGACCGGTGGGCGACCGCGCTCGGGCCGCAGGACCCGGCCGCGCGGCACGTCCGGCACTCGGTCGCCGACGCCCGGGAGGCGGTGCTGCGGCTGTTCGCCGCACCCCGGCCCGGGTGGCGCGGCGCGGTGCAGCACAGCCCCGACGTGCTGATCGCCGCGCGCGACGCGGAGGCGGTGCGGGCGGGCGACTTCGACTGGGTGCTGGGCGAGGTGCACCCCGGCGTGAACACCATGCGCTCGGCGCTGTTCGTGTCGCAGCACCCGGACCCGACCCAGTTGCACGAGGCGATGCGGCGCGACATGGGCGGGCCCCGGGTGGTGCTGACCACGACCCGTGAGCAGGGCGGCACGCCGCAGCGGCTGGCGGACGCGCTGGTGCTGCCGGAGGACCTGCGGATCGCGTTCGGGCACGACTCGTGCGGCTCCGACATCCACGGCGCGGTGCCGATCGGCGACTGCGAGGTGGTCGACGACAACGGCCGGCTGCGCGCGCGCAGCCGGGACGGCCGGGTCGACCTGGAGCTGGTGGAGCTGCTCAGCGAGCAGATCATGGCGCAGTTGGTGCAGAAGTTCCGGCTGCTGCCCTCGGGCGAGCACACGCCGAGGGTGAGCCTGGACCGGCTGGTGGTGGCGCGGGAGAGCTGGCAGCTGCCCGCCGCGCGCAGCCGGTTCGCGTTCGCCGCCGACGAGCCGGGGCGTTTCCTGGGCGCGCAGGCGTGGCGGCGCGAGCACGGCATACCCCGGTTCGTGTTCGTGAAGAGCCCCGTCGAGCACAAGCCGTTCTACGTGGACCTGGAGAGCGGTCCGTCGGTCGAGCTGTTCGCGCACGCGGTGCGCGCGTTGGAGCGGGAGCGGCCGGACGCGCCGATGGGTGTCGGCGAGATGCTGCCCGGCCCCGACCGGCTGTGGCTGACCGACGCCGAGGGCAACCGGCACACCGCCGAACTCCGGTTCGTCGCGGTGGACCGCCGGGGTTGGCGCAAGGGAGGAGCGCGGTGAGCACGGTGATCCCCGACGGACGCGAGGTCTTCCGGTTCCCCGCCTCGTCCGGCCAGCGCCGGCTGTGGCTGCTGGACCAGTTGATGCCCGGCCCGGTGTACAACATCGGCTGGCGGGTGGCGCTGGACGGCCCGGTCGACGCGGAGGCGCTGCACGGCGCGCTGAACGCGGTGGTGGCGCGGCACGAGGCGCTGCGCACCCGGTTCGCGGCCGAGGACGGCGTGCCGGTGCAGGTGGTGTCGGCGGCGCAGCCGGTGGACCTGCCGGTGCGCGAGGTGGCCGACGACGAGCTGGACGGGCTGGTCCGCGAGCTGGTCGGGCGGCCGTTCGACCTGCACGCCGGGCCGCTGCTGCGGGCGGACCTGCTGCGGCTGCCGGACCGGCACGTGCTGGTCCTGGTGCTGCACCACAGCATCGCCGACGGCTGGTCGTGCGCGGTGCTGTTCGACGAGCTGGCCCGGTGCTACGCCGGCGACGGCGGCGCGCTGCCGGAGCTGCCGGTGCAGTACCCGGACTACGCGGTGTGGCAGCGGGAGCAGGTCGAGGGCGACGCGTTCGCCGCCGATGCCCGGTACTGGCGGGAGGCGCTGCGGGACGCGCCGACCGTGCTGCCGCTGCCCGGCGACCGGCCCCGGCCGGACGCGCCCGGCGGGCGCGGCGCGGAGCTGCGCCGGGAGCTGGCGGTCGGCGACGGCTCGTTCGCCGTGCTGCTGGCGGCGTTCCAGTGCGTGCTGCACCGGGTGACCGGGCAGGCGGACTTCCTGGTGGCGACGCCGGTCTCCGCGCGCACCCGGCCGGAGACCGAGGGCCTGGTGGGGTTCGTCGCCAACACGCTGCCGCTGCGTGCCCGGTTCGCGCCGGGGACGACGTTCGGCGAGGTGGTCGAGGCCGCCGAGGCGGCGACCGTGTCGGCGCTGGCCCACCAGGAACTGCCGTTCGAGCAGGTGGTGGACATCGTCGCGCCGCAGCGGACGCTGGCGCACGCCCCGCTGGTGCAGGTGATGTTCGCGGTCGAGCCGCTGCCGCCCGCACGCCGGGCGGGCGCGGTGTCGATGCGGCCGGAACCGGTCGCCAACGGCGGCGCGAAGTTCGACCTGTCGCTGACCGTGGAACGCGACGGCGACCGGTGGTTCGGCCGCTGGCAGTACGACGCGGAGCTGTTCGACGAGGCCACGATCGCGGCGCTGCACGACGTGTTCGCCGCGCTGGCCGGGCACGCCGACCGCGCGGTGCCGGTCGCCGAGCTGCCGCTGACCGGCGAGACCCCGGCGCGGCAGGAGGCCGCACCCGGCGCGGGCACCGCGCTCGGGCTGGTCGCCGCCGCGCTGGCGGCGCACCCCGGTTCCGTCGTGGAGACCTCCACGTGCCACGAGATCGACCTCGCCTCGAACCGCCTGGCGCACGCGCTGCTCGCGGCGGGCGCGCGGCCCGACCAGCCGGTGGCGCTGTGCCTGGGCCGGGGCGAGCCGACCATCACCGGCATCCTCGCCGCGTGGAAGGCCGGCGCGGGCTACCTGCCGCTGGACCCGTCGTGGCCGGCGGAGCGGCTGGCCGCGATGGCGGCCGACGCGGAGGTCCCGGTCGTGGTCACCGACGCGGCGTCGCGGGCGGTGCTCGGCGGGTTCGACGGGCCGTGGCAGCACGTCGACCTGGACGGCGTGACGGGCCCGGACACCCGACCGGACGCCGTCCCGCCCATCCCGGGCAGCCTGGCCTACGTCATCTACACCTCCGGGTCGACCGGGCGGCCGAAGGGCGTGCGGGTGACGCAGGGCGGCCTGGCCGCGCTGCTGTCCGCGATGGACGCGATGCTCGGCCTGTCCCCCGCCGACCGGCTGGCCTCGATCAGCACCCCGGCGTTCGACGTCTCCACGGTGGAGATGCTGGTGCCGCTGCTGGCCGGCGCGCGGTTCACCTCGGTCGCCGCCGCCGACGTGGCGGACGGCGCGCTGCTGCGGCAGCGGATCGCCGAGTCCGGCGCGACGGTCGTGCAGGGCGGCCCGGCGAGCTGGCGGATGGTGGTCGCGGCGGGCGGCGTGCCCGCGCACGTGCGGCTGCGGGTGACCGGCGGCGAGGCGCTGACCCGCGACCTGGCCGACGAGCTCCAGTCCGACGGCGCGACCCTGGTCGACGGCTACGGCCCCACCGAGACCACGGTGTACTCGGCGGCGGGCGTGGTGCCGCGCGGCCCGGCCCCGATCCGGCTGGGCGCGGCGGTGGCCGGCACGACGTTGCACGTGCTGGACCCGCTGATGCGGCCGGTGGCGCGCGGGCTGATCGGCGAGCTGCACATCGGTGGCGCGGGCGTGGCCCGGGGCTACCACGGGCAGCCCGCGCTGACCGCCGACCGGTTCCGGCCCGACCCGTTCGGCGAGGGCAGGCTGTACGCGACCGGCGACCTGGTGCGGCTGCGCGCCGACGGGCGGCTGGAGTTCCTCGGCCGGGCCGACCGGCAGGTCAAGATCCGGGGCTTCCGGATCGAGCCGGGCGAGGTGGAGGCCGTGCTGCGCGGCCACCCCGACGTCGCGGACGCGGCGGTCACCACGTGGTCGGCGAGCGCGGCCGACGTGCGGCTGGTCGCCTACGCCGTGCTGCACCCCGGCGGCTCGCTCGACGCGGTGCGCCCGCACCTCGCGGCGAAGCTGCCGGACTACATGATCCCGGCCGCGATCGTGGTGCTCGACGAGCTGCCGCGCACCGGCACCGGCAAGACCGACCGCGACGCGCTGCCGGAGCCCGAGTGGTCGACCTCGACCGCCGAGCACGTCGCGCCGCGCGACGGCACCGAGGCGCGGATGGCCGAGATCTGGCGGGACGTGCTGAGCATCCCGGTCACCGGGCAGCTCGGCGTGCACGACAACTTCTTCGCGCTGGGCGGCCACTCGCTGACCGCGACCCAGATGCTGGCCAGGGTGCGCACCGCGCTGGGTGCGGACCTGCCACTGGCGGCCCTGTTCTCCGCGCCGACCATCGCGGGCCTGTGCACCGCGCTGGCCGGGGCGGCCGAGGGGCTGCGCGGCCCGGTGCCGCTGCTGGACCAGCTGGACGACCTGTCCGACGCCGAGATCGACCGGCTGCTCGGCACGTTGAGCGACGACGACCTGTGAACCAGGCGCACCACTCTACGGGGGAAGCTATGCAGGACAACGCAGTCGACCGGCCTGCGCACCGGGACCGGCGATGACCGGCGCGGTCGTGGTGGGCGCGGGCCTGGCGGGCTCGCTGGCCTCGGTGTACCTGGCGCGGCGCGGGTTCACCGTGCGGGTGCTGGAGCGGCGCGAGGACCCGCGCACGCCCGGCGTCCGGGAGTCCGGGCGGTCGTTCAACCTCGGCATGTCGCAGCGGGCGGTCGTGGCGCTGCGCGAGATCGGCCTGTTCGAGGCGCTCGCGCCCGCGACCGTGCCGATGCGCGGCCGGGTCGTGCACCTGGCGGACGGCTCGCAGCGGTTCCAGGCGTACGGCACGGAGGAGGACCAGGTCCTGCACTCCGTGCTGCGGCACGACCTGAACGTGGCGCTGGTCGACGAGGCCGAGAAGCACGGCGTGGAGTTCTCGTGGGGCCACAAGGTCACCGCCGTCGACCGGGACGTCCCGTCGGTGACGACCGTCGGCCCGCAGGGGGTGGTCGAGCACGCCGCCGACCTGGTGGTCGGCGCGGACGGCGCGTTCTCGGCGGTGCGCGCCCAGCTCGCCCGGGGCGCGCGGACGACCCTGCACCAGGAGTTCCTGGAGTGGGGCTACAAGGAGCTGCTGATCCCGGTCGGCGAGGACGGGCAGCCGCGCACCGAGCTGCGCGCGCTGCACGTGTGGCCGGGTGACGACGGGCTGATCGTGGCCCACCCCAACGTGGACGGCTCGCTCACCGCCACGGTGTTCCTGCCGTTCGAGGGTCCGGGCGGGTTCGCAGGCCTGACCACGCCCTCCCGGGTGCGGGACTTCTTCGCCCGCGCCTTCCCCGACACCCTGACCCTGGTGCCCGACCTGGTCGAGCAGTTCCTCGCGCGCGACGTGGCCAGCCTGGTCACCATCCGCACCGAGCCGTGGCACGTGCCCGCCGGCGAGGGGCGCGGGACGGTGCTGCTGGGCGACGCCTCGCACGCGGTGTACCCGTTCTTCGGGCAGGGCATGAACGCCGCGTTCGAGGACTGCTCGGTGCTCGACCGGTGCCTGGCCGCCCACCCGCACGACCTGCGGGGCGCGCTGGCCGAGTTCGAGCGGGCCCGCCGCCCGCACACCGACGTGCTGGCCGAGCTGTCCAAGCGGAACTTCGTGGAGCTGCGGGAGAAGGTGCGCTCCCCGCTGTTCCTGGCCCGTCGGAAGGCGGACCTGGTGCTGCACCGGGCTTTCCCGCGCTCCTGGGTGCCGCTCTACACGCTGATCACGCACACCACGGTGCCCTACGGCGAGGCGCTGGCCCGCGCCCGCCGCCAGGACCGCCTGCTCGGCGGCGCCACCGCCGCGCTGGTCGGTGCGGCGCTGGCCGGGCTCGCCCGCCGGTCCCGCCGTCGCGGCACAAGGCAGGTGAAGTGATGCTGGTCCACCCGACCCGACCCGTCCACCCGCTGGTCGAACCGGCGGACTTCGCCGCCGACCGGCTCCCGGACGCCGTCGCCGCCCACGAGGACGCGCTGCGCGTGGTGCACCGCTGGGCGTGGGAGTACCTGTGCGAGCCGCACGCCGACCTCGGCCGGCGCGGCGACGTGTGCCCGTACACCGGGACCTCGTTGCAGAAGAACCTGTTCTTCCTCACCGTGCACCCCGGCAAGCCGACCGACCCGGCCGAACTCGCCGAGCTGCTGCGGCACTACCGCGAGTGGTTCCCCGAGCTGGAGCCGACCGGCGGGGCGGGCGCGCAGTTCAAGACCATCCTGGTGCTGTTCCCGGATCTGGTCGGGCCCGCCGACTTCGCCGTGGTCGACCGGACCCAGGAGCTGCTCAAGGTCGAGTACGCCGCCGAGGGCCTGATGCTGGGCGAGTTCCACCCCGGCCCGCCCGACAAGGCGGGCCTGTGGAACCCCGAGTTCCGGCCGCTGGTCAGCCCGGTGGCGCTGCTCGGGATGCGGCACATGGTGCCGACCGACTTCCCCTTCGTGCGGGGGGACGACGCCACGCTGTCCGTCTACCTGCGCCTGTTCGGCGACCGGGTGCCCACGTACCTGCGGCAGGACGTGCGGGCCGCCGCCGACCGACTTGCCACGTCCGGGAGCTGACATGACCGACCCCGATGCCGGGTCCGCCGCGCGCAAGCGGGAACTGCTGGCGCGCAGGCTGCGCGAGCGCGCGGCGAAACCGGCCGCCTACCCGCTCTCGTTCGGCCAGCAGCGGCTGTGGTTCCTGGACAAGTTCGCACCCGGAGGCGCGGTCTACAACATCCCGCTGGCGCTGCGCGTGCGCGGGGCGCTGGACCGGGACGCGCTGCGGCGCGCGCTGGACGGCGTCGTCGCCCGGCACGCCGCGCTGCGCACCACGTTCCCCGACTCCGGCGGCGAGCCGGTGCAACTGGTGGCCCCGACCGGGACCGCCGAACTGGTCGAGCACGACCTGCCCGACGGCGACCGGGACGCGGTGGCCCAGGCGTACGCCGACCAGCGCGGCGCGGACGGGTTCGACCTGCACCGGGGGCCGCTGTTCCGGACGTCCCTGGGCCGCTTCGCCGACGACGACCACGTGCTGGTGCTGAGCCTGCACCACATCGTGTCCGACGCCTGGTCGCTGTCGGTGCTGCTGGCCGAGGTCGGCGAGGGCTACGCGGCGGCCGTGGAGGGCCGGGAGCCGGTGCTGCCCGCGCTGCGCCTCCAGTACCCGGACTTCGCGGTGTGGCAGCGCGACCGGATGGGCGACGAGACCGCCGCCGGCCACCTGGAGTACTGGGCCGGGCACCTGGCGGGCACGCCCGAGCTGCTGACCCTGCCGACCGACCGTCCCCGGCCGGCGGTGGCCTCCTACCGGGGCGCGCTGCACCCGGCGGACGTGCCCGCCGCCGACCTGGCCGCGCTGGAGGGCCTGGCCCGCGCGCACGGCGCGACGCTGTTCATGGTGCTGCTGGCCGGTTTCGCAGCCCGCCTGGGCCGGCTGGCGGGCCAGGAGGACGTCGTGGTGGGCACGCCCGTCGCGGGCCGCTCGCACGCCGACCTGGAGGGCCTGATCGGGTTCTTCGTCAACACGCTGGCGCTGCGCGCGCACGTGGGCGGCGACCCGACGTTCAGCGAGCTGCTGGGCCGCGTCCGCGAGTCGGCGGTCGACGGCCTGGCGCACGCCGACCTGCCGTTCGAACGGCTGGTGGAGCACCTGAGCCCGCAGCGCAGCCTGGGGCACGCGCCGCTGTTCCAGGCCCAGCTCATCCTGCAGAACACGCCGCCGCTGGAGTTCGCCCTGCCCGGGTTGCGGCTGTCGTCGCTGACCCCCGACCCGGGCGTGTCCAAGTTCGACCTGACGCTGGCCGTCGAGCACCGGGACGACGGGCTCGCGCTCGGCGTCGAGTACAGCACCGACCTGTTCGACGAGGCCACCGTCACCGACTTCACCGACCGGCTGGTCGCGCTGCTCGTGGCGGCGGCGGCGCACCCGGAGAAGCGGATCTCCGAGCTGGACGCGCTGACCGGCGTCCGGCGCTGGGAGGTGCTGGAGGGCTTCAACGACACCGACCTGCCGCTGCCCGCCGCGACCACCGCGCTCAACCTCGTCGCGCGCGACGGGGACGCGGTCGCTGTGTCGGGCACCGGCTCGGGAGCGCTGACCTACGCCGAGCTGGACCGGCTGGCCGACCACGTCGCGGCGCTGCTCCAGCGGCACGGCGTGCGCCGGGGCTCGCTGGTGGCGCTGCACCTGCCGCGCACCCCGGAGCTGGTCGCCTCGGTGCTGGGGGTGTGGAAGGCGGGCGCGGCGTACGTGCCGCTGGACCCCGGCTGGCCGGGCGACCGGCTCGCGCTGATGCTGGCCGACTCGGGCGCGGCCGTCCTGCTCACCGACCCGGCGCTGGACCCGTTGGCGTTCGACGGGCCCGTGCTGGCGTTGACGGACGCCGAACCAGCTGTGCCGCGACCGACCCCGGTGGCGGGCGAGGACCTCGCGTACGTCATCTACACGTCCGGGTCGACCGGCACGCCCAAGGGCGTCGAGGTGCCGCACCGCGCGGTGGTGAACCTGCTGACGTCGTTCCAGCAGCTGTTCTCGCTCGCCCCGGGCGACCGGCTGGCGGCCGTGACGACGCTGTCGTTCGACATCTCGGTGCTGGAGCTGCTGCTGCCGCTGGTGGCGGGCGCGGAGGTGCTGGTCGTGCCGGGCGACACCGCCGGCGACGGCGTCGCGCTGGGCCGGCTGCTGGCCGACCGGCGGGTGTCGGCGCTTCAGGCGACCCCGGCGACCTGGCGGCTGCTGCACGCGGCAGGCGACGTCCCGGCGGGCGTCACCACCCGGATCTGCGGCGGCGAGGCGCTGCCCCGCGACCTCGCCGACGACCTGCTGACCGACGAGTCGCTGCTGTGGAACGTCTACGGCCCCACGGAGACCACCGTGTGGTCGGCCGCCGGCCTGGTCGACCCGCCGCCCGCGCCGGTCGTGATCGGGCCGCCGATCGGCAACACCCGGCTCTACGTGCTGGACGACCGGCTGGAGCCGGTGCCGCCCGGCGTGGTCGGCGAGCTGCACGTCGGCGGGCTGGGCGTGGCGCGCGGCTACCACGACCGGCCGGGCCTGACCGCGAGCCGGTTCGTGCCCGACCCGTTCGGGCGCGTGCCGGGCGGCCGGCTCTACGCGACCGGCGACCTGGTGCGGCACCGCGCGGACGGGACGCTGGAGTTCCTCGGCCGGGCCGACCACCAGGTGAAGGTGCGCGGCTTCCGGATCGAGCTGGGCGAGGTGGAGGCGGCGCTGCTGACCTCCGGCGAGGTGCGCGAGGCGGTGGTGGTCCCCCGGGACTCCCGCCTGGTCGCCTACCTGGTGCCGGCGAAGCGCTCCGAGGACCTGTGGGCCCGGCTGCGGGCGGAACTGGCGCTGCGGCTGCCCGAGTACATGGTGCCCGCGACCGCCGTGCTGCTCGACGCCCTCCCGCTGACGCCCAACGGCAAGACCGACCGCAACGCCCTGCCGGAACCCACCTGGGCGGCGGACGGCGAGCGGGTCGGGCCGCGCGACGCCGTGGAGGAGGTGCTGGCGGGGATCTGGCGCGAGGTGCTGGGCCTGCCGGACATCGGCGTGCACGACGACTTCTTCGCGCTGGGCGGGCACTCGCTGCTCGCCGCGAAGGCCCTGGCCAGGGTGCACGGCACGTTCGCGGTGACGGTGCCGATCGGCCGGATGTTCGCCGCGCCCACCGTCGCCGGCCTGGCCACCGCGCTGGTGGCGCTGGACGAACCGGGGCGCATCACCGCCGTCGCCGAGCTGCGCGTGCAGCTCGCCGGCATGACCGACGAGGAGATCGAAGCCATGCTCGGGGAGGCACCGTGAAGCGGTTCGCCGTGGTCTGGGCGGGACAGCTCGTCTCGGTCATCGGGTCGGCGCTGACCGCGTTCGTGCTGGGGGTGTGGGTCTACCTCGGCACGGGATCGGTCACGCAGTTCGTGCTCATCCAGTTCTGCGCGGTGCTGCCGGGCATCCTGCTCGCCCCCTACGCGGGCGCGTTCGCCGACCGGTACGACCGCAAGAAGATCATGCTCTGCGCGGACTCCGCCGCCGGCCTGGTCACGGTGTTCCTGCTCGTCGCGGTGAGCACCGACTCGCTGGCGGTCTGGCAGGTCTACCTGGCCTCGGCGCTCACCGCGACGCTGAACACCTTCCACATCATCGCCTACCAGGCGCTGGTGCCCGCGCTGGTGCCGAAGGAGCACCTGGGCCGGATCAACGGCCTGATGCAGATCACCCAGGGCGTGCAGATCGCCGCGCCGCTGGTGGCGGGCGCGCTGCTGGGCCTGGTGGGGCTGCGCGGCGTGCTGGTGATCGACGTGGTGACGATGGTGTTCGCGGTCGGCGCGCTGCTCGCCGCCCGGCTCCCGGTGGTGACCGGGGGCGCGGCGAAGGCCGGCGGCCGGGAGGGCATCGGGGCCGGGCTGCGCTGGCTGCGCGGCGCACCCGGCATCTTCACGCTGTGCGCGGTGTTCGGCGTGTGGAACTTCCTGTTCGCCATCGCGGGCGGGCTGGTGCAGCCGCTGATCCTGTCGTTCTCCAGCCCGGCCACGCTGGGCGTGCTGATGGCGGCCGGCGGCAGCGGGCTGTTCGTCGGCGGGCTGGTGATGGGCGCGTGGGGCGGGCCGAAGCGCCGGGTCCAGGGCATCTACCTCGGGCTCGGCCTGGGCGGGGTGTTCCTGGTGCTGCACAGCCTCGCGCCCTCGCCGTGGCTGATCGGCCTGGCCGCGCCCGCGTTCCTGTTCACGCTGCCGCTGATGAACACCTGCTGCGTGACGCTGCTCCAGACGAAGGTGGACCCGGCGGTGCTGGGCCGGGTCCTGGCGGTGGTGCGGATGCTCAGCACCGCCGCGATGCCGATCGCCTACCTGCTGATCGGTCCGCTGTCCGACGGCGTCGCCGAACCGCTGATGGCGCCGGACGGCGCGCTGGCCTCCACGGTCGGCGCGGTGATCGGCACCGGCGAGGGCCGGGGCATCGCCCTGGTCTTCCTCGTGGTCGGCGTGCTGATGTTCGCGCTGACCGCCTACGCCTGGTCGCGCCCCCGGCTGCGGGCCGTGGACGACCTCCCCGACGCGGTGGCCGAGACCCCGGAAAGGACCCTCCAGTGACCGACCTGTCCGACCACCGCGAGAAGTTGCTGGAGCGCCTGCTCGCCCAGCGCGGCCTGGCCGCCGAGAAGCACGAGGTCACCCGCCGGCCCGAGGGCGCGACCGTCCCGCTGTCGGGCAACCAGCGCGGCCTGTGGCTGACCAGCAGGCTGGGGCTGGACGCCGGCGCGTACGCCATGTTCGCCGCCGTGCGGGTCGGTGCCGACCTGGACGAGGACCGGCTGCGGGCCGCCACGGCGACCGTGCTCGCCCGGCACGAGGCGCTGCGCACCCGGATCGCCGAGCAGGACGGCGTGCCCGAGCAGGTCGTGTCGCCGGACCCGGTGCCCGACCTGGCGGTCGTGGACCTCGCCGGCCGCGACCTGCCCGACGTGATCGCGGCCGAGGTGGACGACCCGTTCGACCTGGAGGCCGGCCCGCTGCTGCGGGTCCGGCTCATCCGGGTCGCGCCGGGCGACTGCGCGGTGCTGGTGATCGGCCACCACATCGTCTGCGACGACCTGTCGCTCACCCTGGTGGCCCGCGAGATCGGCGACGCCTACGAGGGCGTCGACCTCGGCCCGGTGGGCGCGCAGTTCCCGGACTACGCGCACTGGCAGTCCGGCCGGCTCGCCGAGGGCGAGCGGCAGCGGCAGCTCGACCACTGGGCGCAGCGGCTGGCAGGCGCACCGGACGTGCTCGACCTGGCGGCCGACCGGCCGCGCACCCGCAACCGGACGGTCGCGGGAGGCACCCACCGGTTCGTGCTGCCCGCCGAGCTGACCACCGGCCTGGCCGACCTGGCCCGCGCGCACGGGTGCACCACGTTCGCGGGGCTGCTCGCCGCGTTCTCGCTGCTGCTGGGCCGCCGCGCGGGCGTGGACGACCTGGTCGTCGGCTCCCCGACCACGCACCGGCCGTTCCCGGAGCTGGAGCGCTCGGTCGGCATGTACGTCACCACGACCGCGCTGCGGGTGGACCTGTCGGGCGACCCGACCGTCGGCGAGCTGCTCCAGCGCGCCAGGGCCACCGCCGTCGACGCGCTCGACCACGCGGAGGTGAGCTTCGACGAGGTGGCCGCGCGGGTCGCGCCGCGCCGCGACCTGGCCCACCACCCGCTGTTCCAGGTGATGCTGGTGCTCAACCGGGGCGGCGGCCGGGGCACGTGGGCCGGGTACCCGGCGGGCGCGGTGGCCGTCGACCGGGCTACCAGCCGGTTCGACATCACCCTGCACGTGCGGGAGACCGAGGGCCCGTGGGAGGCCCAGCTCGACTACAGCACGGACCTGTTCGAGCCGGACACCGTGGCGCGGATGGCCGACCACCTCGCGGCCGTGCTGGCGGCGCTGGTCGCCCACCCCGGCGCCCGGCTGTCCGAGCTGGACACCACGGCACCGGCCGACCTGGTCGCGGCGCGGGCGCTCAACGGCGGGCCGGTCGAGCCGGCGACCGGCGTGCTGGCCCGGATCGCGGAGCAGGTCGCCGCGCACCCGACCACCCCGGCCGTGCTCGCCCTGGACCACGACGGCCGGGCGGTCGCGGAGCTGAGCTTCGCCGAGCTGGACCGCCGCGCGAACGGCGTGGCGCACGTCCTGGCGGGCTGGGGCGTCGGCCCCGAGGTGCCGGTGGGCCTGGCCCTCACGGCGGGCCCGGACGCCCTCGTGGCGCTGCTCGCGGTGCTCAAGGCGGGCGGCGCGTACGTACCGCTGGACCCGGCGCACCCGCCGGCGCGGCTGGCGGGCCTGCTGGCCGACTGCGCGGCACCGGTCGTGATCACCGCGCCGGGCAGCCGGGACCGCTTCGGGGACTTCCACGGCGCGCTGCTGGACACCTCGGACGACGCCTTCACCGGGCAGGCCGCCGAGCCGCCCGCCGTGGACGTGCCGGCCGGTGGCCTGGCCTACGTGATCTACACGTCGGGCTCGACCGGCGTGCCCAAGGGCGTGCAGGTGCAGCACGACACGCTGGCCAACCTGACCCGCGCGTTCGTGGACCTGCACGACTTCACCGCCGGCGACCGCATCCTGATGGTGCCGCCGCTGAGCTTCGACGCGTCGGTGGGCGACGTGTTCCCGGCGTGGTGCGCGGGCGCGGCCGTGGTCGTGCACCCGGAGCCCGCGACGGTGAGCGGCCCGGACCTGCTGCGGCTGTGCACCGAGCACCGGCTGACCGCCGTGGACGGCCCCGCGCCGCTGTGGAAGCGGTGGGTGGCCGACCTGGAGGGCGTGACCGAGACCGACACCCCGCTGCGGGTGATGATGATCGGCGGCGAGGCGGTGCCGCCGCAGGCCGTCGCGGACTGGGCGAAGGCGACCGGTGTCGAGCTGGTCAACCACTACGGGCCGACCGAGACCACGGTGTGCGCCACCGCCCACCGCACGGTCGACGGCTCGGAGGTCGACCGCCGGGCGGCGACGCTGCCGATCGGCCGGCCGCTGGACGGCGTGCGCTGCTACGTGCTCGACCCCGACCTGCGGCCCTCGCCGGTGGGCGTGCCCGGTCAGCTGCACGTCGGCGGCACCGCGCCCGCGCGGGGCTACCGCAACGACCCGGCGCGCACCGCGTCGGCGTACCTGCCGGACCCGACCGTGCCGGGCGGGCGCATGTACGGCACGGGCGACCTGGTGCGGCTGCTGCCGGACGGGACGCTGGAGTTCCTGGGCCGGGTGGACGACCAGGTGAAGCTGCGCGGCCACCGGATCGAGCCGGGCGAGGTGCGCGCGGCGCTGCTCAAGCACCCGGCGGTGGCCGACGCGGCGGTGGCCGTGCGGTCCGACACCCTGGTCGCCTACGTCGTGCCCCGGCCCGAGGGGACCGCGCCGGAGCTGGACGTGCTGCGCGCGTTCTGCGCGGAGCACCTGCCGGAGGCGATGCTGCCCGGCGCCCGGGTCGTGCTCGACGAGCTGCCGCTGACCGCGCACAGCAAGGTCGACGTGGCGAAGCTGCCGGACCCGACACTGGAGGCCGCGCCGTACGAGCCGCCGCAGACGCCCGTGGAGCGGGTGCTCGCCGAGATCTGGGCCGAGGTGCTCGACGCGCCCCTGGTCGGCCGGAGGGACTCGTTCTTCGGGCTGGGCGGGCACTCCCTGGTCGCCGCGGCGGTGCTGGCGAAGGTCCGCGCGCTGCTGGGCGTGGCCGTGCCGCTGCGCGCGCTGTTCGCCACCGCCGACCTGGCGGAGCTGGCCGAGGTGGTGGAGGAGGCCGCCGCGTCGGACCACACGTTCGCCAAGCGGTACCGCTCCGGCCTGCCGTCGGTCGAGCAGATGTGGGCCGACGCCCAGCCGCCGGACGACATCGTGGCCGAGCACCCCCGGCGGACCGGCCCGCCGCAGCGGGCGCTGCTCACCGGGGCGACCGGGTTCCTCGGCGCGCACCTGCTGGCCGAGCTGCTGGACCGGTCCGACCTGGAGGTGCACTGCCTGGTGCGGGCGGAGACGCCGGCCGTGGCCGACGCGCGCATCCGGGCCAACCTGCGGCGCGCGCACCTGGACGTGCCGGAGGAGCACCTGGCGCGGATCGTGCCGGTGGTCGGCGACATGTCCCAGCCGCTGCTGGGCCTGGGCGAGCGCGGGTTCGACGAGCTGGCCGAGAGCATGGACGCGATCTACCACAACGGCGCGCTGATGAACTTCGTGCTGACCTACCAGTGGATGATGCCGCCGCACGTGGGCAGCACGGTGGACATCCTGCGGATGTCGACCAAGTACGCCACCAAGCCGCTGCACCTCACCTCGACGCTGGGCGTGTTCCTCGGCACGAACTACGACAAGCGGCTGGTGTTCGAGACCGACCGCGCGGAGGACCCGACCGGCCTGGACACCGGCTACCACACCACCAAGTGGGTGGCCGACATGATGGGCGTGCTGGCCCGCGACCGGGGCCTGCCGGTGTCCATCCACCGGATGGCGGCGATCGTCGGCGACGTGCGCACCGGCACGGCGAAGACCGAGTCCTACCTGAGCAGGCAGATCGCCACCTGCGCCGCCACCGGGGCGGTGCCGCGCACCACCGACCTGATCGACATGCTGCCGGTGGACCGGCTGGCCGCCGCCATCGCGGGCGTCTCGCTGCGCCCCGAGCTGTACGGCCGCGACTACCACTACTACCAGGCGGACGGGTTCGGCTACCCGGACCTCGGCGACGTGCTCACCTCCCTGGGCTGGCCGTGCGAGGTGCTGGAGTACCCCGAGTGGCGGGCGCTGATGATGGAGACCCCGGACAGCGCGTTCGGCCCGCTGGCGTTCGGCCTGACCACGACCGGCCGGCCGACGCCCCGGTTCGACACCACCGCGACCCGGCGGGCGGCGGCCGAGTGCGGCGTCGAGTTCCCACCCGCCGACGCCGCGATGATCACCCGTCACATCGAGTACCTGGCCCGCGCGGGCGTCATGCCGGAGAGGTCCTGACATGCCACTGAACCTGCCACCGGGCGAGGGCCCGCCGTCGTTCCCGGACCTGATCGCCACGGCCGGGTACCGGGCCATGGCGGCGGCGCTGCGGCTGGGTGCGTTCGCCGCGCTGGCCAACGGCCCGCTGACCGCC
The DNA here is from genome assembly GCF_040655415.1 of Actinosynnema sp. NPDC050436. Lineage (NCBI taxonomy): Bacteria > Bacillati > Actinomycetota > Actinomycetes > Pseudonocardiales > Pseudonocardiaceae > Actinosynnema > Actinosynnema sp. NPDC050436. Next base: position 310,876 of record NZ_JBFAJV010000008.1, read on the forward strand.
CCGGACCTCGCCGCCGAACTCCGCACCGACCCTCGCGGCACCGGGCTCCTCGCCGAGGCGCTGGTGGCCTTCGGCTACCTGGAGCACGGCGAGGACGGCTACCGCAACACCGCGATGACCACGAAGTGGCTGTCCGACGACGGGTACAGCACCGTCGACCGGTTCTGGGCGACCGTGCTGTTCGAGTCCTGGGACGACCTGGAGGAGTCGGTCCGCACCGGCCGGCCGGCGCTGGACTTCTACGCCTGGCTGTCCGCGCGGCCGGAGACCCTGGCCCGCTTCCAGGGGATGCTGTCCGGCCACGCGGACCACATCGGCCCGGAGGTGGCCGAGGTCGTCCCGGTGGGCCGGCGGCTGCTCGACCTGGGCGGCGGGCACGCCAAGTACGCAACCCGGCTGTGCGCCGCCCACCCCGACCTCCGGGCGACCGTGGTCGACCTGGCCGACGCGCTGGCGGTCGGCGGGCGGACCGTGGCGGAGGCGGGCCTGGCCGACCGGATCACGTTGCGGGCGGGCGACTACGACGACCTGGACCTGGGCGGCGACTACGACACCGCGCTGCTGTTCAACGTGGTGCACGGCCGCCCGGTCGAGGCGAACCGCGCGCTGCTGGAGCGGGTCGCAACGGCGCTGGCACCGGGCGGGGCGGTCGTGCTGCTGGAGCACGACGAGCACTGCGCGGACCCGGCGTCCGACGCGTTCGCCCGGGTGTTCAGCCTGAACCTGTTCCACGGCCAGGGCGGGCAGGTCTACTCCGCCGAAGAGATCGGGACCTGGTTGACCGGCGCGGGTTTCGCCGACCCCACGACCCACCCCCTCGAGTCCGCGCCCGGACAATCGCTCATCGTCGCCCGGAAAACCCCGGAGGAGTAGCGGAATGCGCGCGCTGGTGGTCGTCGTCGCCCTGCTGTGGGCCGGAATCCCGGCTCACGCGAACGCGGCGTTCAGCCTGAAGGTGAACTTCTCGGACCAGGCGACGACACCCCCGGCGGGGTACGCGCGCGACTTCGGCGAGGCGTACGGCCCCCGGGCCGGCGGCCACACCTACGGCTGGGTGGCACTCGGCACGACCACCCCGCTCGGCCTGGTCGGCAACGGGCGCAACCGGGGCGGGCCGGACGTCCGGCTCGCCACGCTGGTGCACGCCCAGCTCCCGGCCGGGTCGGCGGGCGTGTCGGCACCGGGCAGCTGGGAACTGGCCGTGCCCGACGGGGTCTACTCGGTGTCGGTCGCGGTCGGCGACGCCGGGACGGCCACCGACAGCGTCCACTACCTCAGCGTCGAGGACCAGAACGCGGTCGCCGCGTTCAAGCCGACCGCGACGGCCAAGCACGCCCTGGCCACCCGGGTGGTCGTGGTGGCCGACGGCCGGCTCACGCTGAGCCCGCGCGCCGGCACCAACACCAAGTTCCACTACGTCGACGTGGCCGAGGTCGCCGGCGCGGCGGCCCGGCCCTCGGTCCGCACGGTCACGCCCGCGAACCTGGCGACCGGCGTGCCGCCCACGTCCGGCGTCGTGGCCGACCTCCGCCTGCCGGCGGGCGCGGTGGACCCGTCGTCGCTCACCTCGTCCTCGGTGCGGTTGACCCGGGTCGCGGACGGCGGCGCGGTGCCCGCCAACGTGATCACCAGCGGCGGCGGGGACGTCGTCAACCTCTCCCCCACCGCGCCGCTCGCGCCGCAGACCCTCTACCGGTTCGACGTGACCGACGGGGTGCGGGACGTGGCGGGCAACCGGTTCCTGCCGTGGTCGTCGGTGTTCACCACCGGAGCCGGAGCCGGCGGCGGCCCGATCGCGTTCGACAAGGTCGTCGGGGTGGCGGGCGGTGCGCCGTTCACCAGCGTCGCGGTCGGGCCGGACGGCCGGCTGTACGCGGCGACCTCCACCGGGCAGATCCACCGCTTCCCCGTCGACCCGGACGGGACGCTGGGCGCGGCGACGGTGATCGACACCGTCCGCGCGCACGCCACGGCCGCCGGGCTGCCCGGTGCGCCGAATCGGACGGTGATCGGGATGGCGTTCGACCCGCGCTCCACCCAGCCGGTGCTGTGGATCACCGACAACTTCGGCGGCACCGCGAACGCGCCCGACTGGTCCGGCAAGGTCGCCCGGCTCAGCGGGCCGGACCTGGGCACCTACACCGAGGTCGTCACCGACCTGCCGCGCTCGGTCAAGGACCACGAGACGAACTCGCTGGCGTTCGGCCCGGACGGCGACCTGTACCTGTCGCAGGGGTCGATGAACGCCATGGGCGCGGCCGACCCGACCTGGGGCAACCGGTCAGAGCACCTGCTCAGCGCGGCGGTGCTGCGGCTGCGCCCGGCCCGCCTGCCCGCGACGCTGCCGGTGAACGTCCGCACCGAAGCCGGCGGCAGCTACAACCCGTACGCGGCAACGGCTCCGCTGACCATCCACGCGACCGGCGTGCGCAACGCCTACGACCTGGTCTGGCACCGCAACGGCCACCTGTACGCGCCGACGAACGGTTCGGCGGCCGGCGGCAACACCCCCGCGACCCCGGCACCGCTGCCCGCGTCGTGCGCGAACCGCCCGGACGGCCCGTACACCGGCCCCACCGTCCCCGCGATCACCGACAACCCCACCGCCGAGACCGACTACGTCTTCGACGTCAAGCCGGGCCGCTACTACGGCCACCCCGCGCCGGTCCGGTGCGAGTGGGTGCTCGCGGGCGGCAACCCGACCGCCGGCACCGACCCGTTCCAGGACTCCGCCTACCCGGTCGGCACCCGGCCGGACCGCAACTTCGACCTGGCGGGCACCTACGACGCCGGGCTGCACGCGTCGGCCAACGGCGTGATCGAGTACCGGGGCGGCGCGTTCGGCGGCCGGCTGGACGGCAAGCTGCTGGTCGTGCGCTACTCCTCCGGGCAGGACATCCAGACCTTCGACGTGGCACCGGGCGGCGCGCTGTCCAACCGGACCACCGGGATCACCGGCCTGACCGGCTTCAACCAGCCGCTGGACGTCACCCAGCACCCGGCCAACGGGCACCTGTACGTGACGGAGCTGGGCGCGAACCGGATCACCCTGCTGCGGGCGCGTTCCTGACGCCGGGAACCACGGCGGCCCTCCACCCGACCACCTGGGAACACACACGGGGGTGCGGGATGCAGGGACGCAGACAGGTTCTCCGGGCGGCGGTCGCCGGCGTGGTCGCCACGGCGGTCACCGCCGGCACCGCAACGGCCGAAGGCGCGGAGGACCCGCGCGTGGGCGCGGAGGAGGACCGGGGCGCGGCACCGGCCCGGCGGATCGGGATCCTGGTGTACGACCGGATGACGCTGCTGGACGCGGTCGGACCGGCGGAGGTGCTGTCCCGCCTGCCGGGCACGTCGGTCAGCCTGATCGGGCGCCGGCGCGGCCCGGTGCGCGGGGACACCGGGCACGGCGCGCTGGTTGCGGACCTGCGGACGGACGACGTGGACCGGCTGGACGTGCTGCTGGTGCCCGGCGGCAGCGGCGCGGGCGCGACGGCGGTGGTCGAGCACGAGCCGACCATGCGCTGGATCCGGCACATCGACGCGCGCAGCACGTGGACGACGTCGGTGTGCACCGGGTCGTTGATCCTGGCCTACGCGGGGCTGCTGCGCGGGCGCGAGGCGACCACCTACTGGTCGGCGAAGGACGTGCTGGCCACCAAGGGCGCGGTCTACGTGCCGCAGCGCTGGGTCCGCTCGGGCAAGTACGTCACGGCGGCGGGCGTGTCGGCGGGGATCGACATGGGCATCTGGCTGGCCGCCGCGCTGACCGACGACACGACGGCGCAGGCCGTCCAGCTCGCCCTGGAGTACGACCCGCAACCGCCTTTCGACACCGGCAGCCCGGACAAGGCCGGTCCCGAGCTCCAGCGCCTGGCGCTGCTCCTGCTGGCGCAGTCCCAGCAGTAGGGCGGCGGTCGCGCGGGAGTCCGGCTCGGTGGCGGGCGGAGAGGTCGGCCGGGGTGCTGCCGGCGGGTATCCCCCGCACCGGGCAGCGCGGCGGCCGTCGGGAGCAGCGCCGGTGGGCGCGGCCGGTCGGGCGCGACTTCCGCACATCGGCGGTTCCCGTTGCGCTGCACACGTTCCCGGGGACCGGCCGAATGGTGGGGTGATCGAACGTCACCGTAACGGCCGGTGTCCCCCGGCCGATTCCCGCCGTGTACCCGGGGCCCCCGCCCCGGAGGGGGAGAGGCGAGACCATGTCATTACCGGGCAGTGCCCGTCACAGATCCCGCGCGGTGTGGACGAGGGTGCTGGCACTCGTCGTCTTCGCCGCCGCCGTCGTCGCGCCACCCGTCGTGTTCGCTCCCGTCGCGGTGGCCGCCCCGTGCGACCCGCCCGTGGTCAACAAGGTCCTCTGTGAAAACTTGAAGGAAGGCGCGCTGGACTGGCAGGTCCCGTCCCGCGACGACTCCATCCTCGGTTTCACCACGGACATCAGCGCCACCCCGGGCGAGCAGGTGCAGTTCAAGATGCTCACGAACGCACCGGCCTACACCCTCGACATCTTCCGCCTCGGCTACTACGGCAACCGGGGCGCCCGGTACGTCGACACCGTGCGGCGGACCACCTCGCAGACCCAGCCGCCGTGCCTGCGCGACGGGCCGACCGCGCTGAACGACTGCGGCAACTGGGCGGTGTCGGTCACCTGGACCGTGCCGGCCGACGCGGTGTCGGGCATCTACTACGCCCGCGTGACCCGCGACGACAACGGCCTCCAGAACGAGATCGTGTTCATCGTCCGCGACGACACCAGCCGCTCGAAGGTCCTGTTCCAGACCTCGGACTCGACGTGGGCGGCCTACAACCGCTACGGCGGCAACTCGCTGTACTTCGGTGACGGCCCCGGTCAGGGCGGCCAGGCGTACAAGGTGAGCTACAACCGCCCGTACACCGGTGGCGACGGCGACGAGAACTTCATCTTCAACGCCGAGTTCCCGATGCTGAAGTTCCTGGAGCGCAACGGCTACGACCTGAGCTACACCACCGACGTCGACACCGCGCGCCGGGGCCACCTGATCAAGAACCACCAGGTGTTCATGGCGGTCGGGCACGACGAGTACTGGTCGAACGAGCAGCGCGCCAACGTCGAGGCGGCGCGCGAGGCGGGGGTGCACCTGGCGTTCCTGACCGGCAACGAGATCTTCTGGAAGACCCGCTGGGAGAAGAGCATCGACGGCTCCGAGACCGACTGGCGGACGCTGGCGTCGTTCAAGGAGACCAAGGGCACCCAGAGCGACGGCCTGAGCGACTGGACCGGCACCTGGCGCGACCCCCGCTACCCCGACCAGGACGGCGGTCGCCCGGAGAACGCGTTGCTGGGCAACATCTTCTCGGTCAACGGCCGGCGCGACGACGCGCTCACCGTCCCGGCCGCGCACGGCAAGATGCGGCTGTGGCGGCACACCGACCTCAAGGACCTGGCCGCCGGCACCAGCCACGTCTTCCAACCGGGCACGCTGGGCTACGAGTGGAACAAGGTGCCGGACAACGGCGAGCAGCCGGCCGGCGTCGCGCAGCTCTCGCGCACCACCGTGGACATGCACGACGGCCCGTTCATCCTCCAGAACCACGGCGACCTGTACGCGCCCGGCACCGAGACCCACGCGATCACCTACTACAAGCACCCGTCCGGTTCGCTGGTGTTCGGCGCGGGCACGGTGCAGTGGGCGTGGGGCCTGGACGACGAGCACGCGTTCCTGACCAACACGCCGACCTCCGACATCCGGATGCAGCAGGCGACGGTCAACGTCCTGGCCGACATGGGCGTCCAGGCCGGCTCGCTGATGCCCGGCCTCACCCAGGACAACGGGATCACCGACACCACGGCGCCGGTCGTCACCTACACCGACGTGCCGACGCTGTCGACCGTGGGCGGGCAGTACACGTTCAAGGGCTCGGTCACCGACGCGCACGGCCAGGTCGCGGGCGTCGAGGTGTCCACCGACGGCGGCGTGCGCTGGCACCCGGCCGCGTGGCAGGCCGGCCAGACCACGTGGCAGTACACCTACACACCCTCGGTGTCCGGCCCGGCGCAGCTTCGGGTGCGCGCGGTGGACGACTCGGTGAACCTGTCCGCGCCGGTGCCCGCGTCGCCGGGGGTCGGGGCGCGCACGTGCCCGTGCGGCATCTTCGCCGACCACGAGTCCCCGAAGACGCCGGACAACGTGGACGGCTCGGCGCTGGAGCTGGGCGTGAAGTGGCGGGCCTCCACCGACGGCTACGTGCGCGGCGTCCGCTTCTACAAGGGCCCCAACAACACCGGCACGCACACCGGCACCCTGTGGGGTCCCGACCAGCGGCAGCTCGCCACCGGCACGTTCGTCAACGAGACCGCGTCGGGCTGGCAGACCCTGCTGTTCCCGATACCGGTCGCGGTGAGCGGCGGCACCACCTACGTGGTGTCGTACCTGTCCCCCACCGGGCACTTCTCGGCCGATACCGAGTACTTCAGCCGCACCTCGAAGTACCTCGAACCGCTGACCGGCCTGCAGAGCGGTGTCGCCGGCCGCAACGGCGTCTTCCGCGCCGGCGCGGGCTACCCCGACCGGGAGTCCTCGGACGACAGCAACTACTGGGTCGACGTGCTGTGGGCACCCGACCCCGGCCCCGACACGCGGGCCCCCGAGCTGACCGGCACCACGCCGCAGGCCAACGCGGCGAGCGTGGCGCTGTCCCCGACGCTGACCGCGACCTACGACGAGGCGGTCAACCCCGGCAGCCTCCAGTTCACCCTCACCGGGCCCGGCGGGGCCGCCGTCGCCGGCACGTCGTCGGTGACGCCCAACGGCCTGACCGCGCAGTTCAAGGCGAACGACCCGCTGACCCCGGGCACCGGCTACACCGCGTCGGTGCGGGTGCGCGACGCGGCGGGCAACCAGACGGCCGCGCACACCTGGTCGTTCACCACGGGCGCGCTGCGCCCGGCTTCCTGCCCGTGCACGGTGTGGGACGACTTCGTCGACCCGTCGGTGCTCAGCGCGCCGGAGAGCACACCGGTCGAGCTGGGCGCGAAGATCCGGTTCGACGGCAAGGGCGAGGTGCTGGGCGTCCGGTTCTACAAGGGACCGGGCAACGGCGGCACGCACACCGGGTCGCTGTGGTCGTCCGACGGCCTGCTGCTGGCGACCGGGACGTTCACCGGCGAGACCGCGAGCGGCTGGCAGACGCTCACCTTCACCGCTCCGGTGGTCGTGCAGGCGAACACCACCTACGTCGTGTCGTACTTCGCGCCGCAGGGCCACTACTCGGCGACACCGGGGCACCTGAGCGAGAGCCGGTCGTACAACGCGCTGCGCGCACTGGCCAGCGGAGTCGACGGGCCCAACGGCCTGTACCGGTACAACAGCACCGGCTTCCCGACGTCGAGCCACAACGCGACGAACTACTGGGTCGACGCGATCTACCGCAGCAGCCTCAACGGCGACACCACGCCGCCGACGCTGGACACCCGGACGCCCTCGGAGAACGCGACGGGCGTGCCCCTCGGGTCCGTGCTGTCGCTCGGGTTCTCCGAGGCGATGGACCCGGCGTCCACGCAGATCTGGCTGGAGGACCCGGGTCGCGCCCGGCTCGACGGCACGGTCGCGCTGTCCGGCGACCAGAAGACCGTGACGTGGACGCCCACCGGGGCGTTGAAGCCGAACACGACGTACAAGGCGTTCGTGCTCGTCGCGGACGTCAACGGCAACGCGATGGCGAGCACGGTCGCCTGGACGTTCACCACGACGCCCACGCCGTCGTGCCCGTGCTCGCTGTTCAGCACGGCGACCGTGCCGGACGTGACGGCGGCCCAGGACACCGGCCTGTACGAGCTGGGCGTCCGGTTCACGCCGACGCGCAGCGGCCGGATCACCGGCGTCAAGTTCTACAAGGGCTTGGAGAACACCGGCACGCACACGGGCACGCTGTGGACCCGCAACGGCGCGCTGCTGGCCACCGGGACGTTCACCGGGGAGACCGCGAGCGGGTGGCAGACGCTCACCTTCGCCCAGCCGGTGGTGGTGGCGCCGGGCCTGACCTACGTCGCGTCGTACACCGCGCCCACCGGCCGGTACGCGATCAACTCCGGGTACTTCCAGACGACGGACGTGGACTCGCCGCCGTTGAAGGCGTCGCAGACCGGTTTCGACAACCCGAACGGCGTGTTCATGGTCGGCGGTGGCTTCCCGAACCTGAGCCACCAGGGCAACAACTACTGGGTCGACGTCGACTACGTGCCCAGCAGCGACACCTCGCCGCCCGCGCACACCGGCCACACGCCGCTCAGCGACGCGGTGGCGGTGGGACCGACCAGCCAGGTGACGGCGTCGTTCGACGAGCCGATCGACCTGAACAACACCACGTTCGCGGTCACCGACCCGGGCGGCGCGACCATCCAGGGCTCCCTGGAGCGGTCGGCCGACCAGCAGACGGCGGTGTGGAAGCCGGCCGCGCCGCTCGCGGCGTCCACCAAGTACTCGGTGACGGTGGTGGCGGCCGACGCCGGCGGCAACGTGATGGTGACCCCGGTGTCGTGGTCGTTCACCACGGTCGAGTCCGCCGGGTGCCCGTGCTCGCTGTTCAGCGAGGCGACCCTGCCGACGATCCCGGCCGTGTCGGAGACCGCGGCCTACGAGCTGGGCGTGCGGTTCACGCCGTCGGTCAACGGGTTCGTCACGGGCGTGAAGTTCTACAAGGGCACCGGCAACTCCGGGCAGCACACGGGCTCGGTGTGGGCGCTCGACGGGACGTTGCTCAAGACCGGCACGTTCGGCACGGGCACGGACAAGGGGTGGCAGACCCTGACGTTCGACACGCCGCTGGCGGTCACGGCGGGGACGCAGTACATCGCGTCCTACCTCGCGCCCAACGGGCACTACGCGGTCAACGAGGGCTACTTCGCGGGTCGTTCCGTGACGTCGCCGCCGCTGACCTCGCCCGCGACGGTCGAGGGCTCCCTCAACGGCCTGTACCGGGTCGGGGCGGGCTTCCCGAACGCCGGTTACCAGGGCAACCACTACTGGGTCGACGTGGTCTTCACGACGAGCTAGCCCACCGGTCGGCGGGAGGCTCCCCCCGCTTCCTGCCGACCGGACTCCTGCGGGCCCCGCGCCACCTACCGGCGCGGGGCCCGCCACGTTCTCTCCCCGGTGCGACGTCTGTCCCGGACACGGCCCGACGCGTTCGCGGCGCTGCGGACCCGTAAGTCGGTGGCCTGCCCGCAAGCCCGTCGCTAGCCTCCGTCGGGTGATCTGCGAGGACCCCAGGGCGTACCTGCTCGGGCTTGAGGGCATCGCCCTGATGCGCGCGTTCACCGGGGAGTTCGACCGCGACTTCGTGGAGGCCCGGATCGCGGAGGTCCGCAGGGTGCTCGCCGACGAGGCGTTGGCGGGCGCGGCCGTGGAGGTCGACCGGGTCGACACGGTCACGGGCTACCGCCTGTGGTCCGCGACGTACGACCGGCCCAACTCGGCGTTCGACCTCGACGAGCCCGTGGTCCGGGAGATCGTGGGCGCGCTGCCGGTGGGTGTCGCCCTCGACGCCGCGTGCGGCACCGGTCGGCACGCGGAGTTGCTGGCCGGGCGCGGCCACCGGGTGATCGGGGTGGACAGCTCGCCCGACATGCTCGCCCGGGCGCGCGAGCGGGTGCCGCAGGGCGGGTTCCTGCTCGGTGACCTGCACCGGCTCCCGGTGGCCGACGCCTCGGTCGACCTGATCGTGTGCGCCTTGGCCCTGACCCACGTCCCGGCGCTGGGACCGGTGCTGACGGAGTTCGCCCGGGTCCTGCGGCCGGGCGGGCACCTGGTGACCGCCGACGTGCACCCCGACCGGGTGGCGCAGGGCGGGGTGCCGCCCGTGCGCGGCGACGACGGCCGACCCGGGCGGTTGAGCGCCCACCGCCACCTGGTCGGCGACTACCTGCGCGCGGCCCTGCCGGTGGGGCTGCACGTGCGCCGCTGCGAGGAACCTCCCCTGCCGGCCGTCGGACGTCCGGACGCCGAGAACGCGGCGCAGCCGTGGGAGGCGGGCCCGTGGGAGCTGTGGCCGTGGGCCCTGGCCCGCCTGGTGCCCGACGCGGCACGCGCCGCCGCAGCGGGGCCGGCGCTGCTCGTGTGGCACTTCCGGAAGGGCGGGTCGTGACACCGGGAGACCCGTGGCACGCCCGCCCCTGAGCCGGGACTACCGGACGCCGTCGAGCAGCACGGGCCGGCCCGCGACGAGCCGGACGTGCAGGGCCTCGCCGTCCACCGCGCCGGAGGCGTCGAGCACCTCGGGCACGAGCAGGTCGGCCGCCGGGACGCCGCTGTTCTCGACGTGCGCCGCGCCGAGGTCGGACTCCTTCAGGTAGTCGGGGAGGAACAGGCTGCCCGCCAGCGTGCCGCCCACGAAGTCGGGCGCGCACTCGTCCACCCACCGCTGCACGACCGCGCGCAGGTCGCCGCCGAACGACAGGTACTTGTCGGTGTACCGGCCGAACACGACCTCGGCGGTGGTGTTGCCGGCGACCACGATCTTCGGGTCGCACGTCGTGTGCAGGCCGACCACCTTGAGGTCGCCGAGCACCACCAACGCCGCCGCACCGTCGTCGACGTCGTAGAGCGATCCCGTCACGGTCAGGTCGCCGTCCACCACGTACCCGATGTCCCACTCCGCGTGCTCCGCGTCCCACGGGTGCTCTTCCCCGCTGTTGAGCGGGAAGTTGCCCGTCACGGTGGCGTTGCCGGAGTGCAGGACGTACTCGCCCTCGTACAGGTTCTCCCAGACGGATTCGGGCAGACCCCGCTCCGCGAACAGCCCGGTAGCCTCGTCCCACGTCGCACAGCGCATGATCACCGCCGCAACGTACACCGGAACCCGTTGCCGGGACCGGAAATCCTCCACTCCGGACGCACGCCGCCCCGCCCGGTGGTCGCGGCGGGGCGGCGCGTGCGGTGCTACAGGTCCGCGAGGCGCGGCACGAGCGGGGCGGCGACCTGCTCGACCCACCGGGCCGGGGCGTCGCCCGGCGGCACCACGATCACGGTGTCGATGCCGAGCGCGGCGTAGTCGGCGACGTCGCGCAGGAACTCGTCGGTCGTGCCGGCCTCCGGCGAGGGCCGGTAGGTCAACGTCTTGTCGATCGCGGCGAAGTCGCGCCCGAGCGCGTCGCAGTGCCCGCGCAGCACGTCGAGCTTGTGCCGCACCTGGTCCTTGTCGCCGGCGAACAGGTTGCACGCGTCGGCGTACTGGGCGACCATCCGCAGCGTCTTCTTCTCGCCACCGCCGCCGATCAGGATCGGCGGCCGGCGGATCGGCTGGGGCGAGCACAGCGTCTCGGCGAGCCGGTAGTGCTTGCCCTCGAAGGGCCCGTCGTCGGCCGGGTCCCACATCTGCCGGCAGATCCGCAGCGCCTCCTCCAGCCTCTCGAACCGCTCCGCCACCGGCGGGTACGGGACGCCGAGCCCGAGGTGCTCGCGCTCGTACCAGGCGGCCCCGATGCCCAGTTCGGCGCGGCCACCGGACAGCACGTCGACCGTGGCCACGATCTTGGCGAGCAGGCCGGGGTGCCGGTAGGTGACGCCCGTGACGAGCAGGCCGAGCTGCACGTCGGTGGTGTGGGCGGCGAGGAAGCCGAGGGTGGTGTAGCCCTCCAGCATGGGGTCGGTCGCCGGTTTGAACCCCTCCATCTGGAAGAAGTGGTCCATCACGGACAGCCGGGCGGCCCCGGCGGCGTCCGCCGCCCTGGCGACCGCCGCCAGCTCGGGCGCGATGCCGGCCGGGCCGGACGGGACGGTGAACTCGATGACGTGGATTCCCAGGCGCACCCCCGCAGCCTAGGAGCTGGAGCGCACTCCAGCACAAGGGCGCGATCCGACCCGCCCGCGCGACCGGCAGGGCGGTCAGTCCGCCGGGCCGCGCATGGTCAGCACGACCCGCAGCACGTGCTCGACGGCGGCCGGGAACAGCGCGCCGCGCAGCTCACCCCGGGCGGCCAGGGTGCGGGAGGCGAACTCCACCGCGCGGTCCGGCCCCATCCGCCGGACCACGATCGCGGCCACCTCGTCCAGGTCGACGTCGGGGTGGTCGAGGCGGGCGAGGGCGAACTCGACCAGCAGCTCCTCGTCGGTCACGGCTCCCCCTCCCGGCCGAGGTCGAGCCTATCCGCCCCGGGCGGTCAGCGGGTGCCCTGGCAGGCGCTGATCAGGGCGTCGCCGTCGGTGGCGATCTTGTCGAGGGCGGCCAGGAACTCGTCGCCGCCGCCGGTGAGGCCGTGGCCGAGGGCAGCGGTGAGGTCGGTCGCCAGGGTCTCCACGGCCGCGCGCACCTCGGGGTTGGTCGCCGCCCGGCCGGCCGCCGCGATCCCGGTCGCCAGGTGCTGCAGCCCGGCCACGCCGGACGTCCAGTCGCCGCTGCGGGGCAGCTCCTGGAACGCGGTGATGCTCGCGATGGCCTCCGCGCAGCCCTCGGCCAACGTCTGCGCCGGGGCTTCGGTCGTGGTCGGCGGGGCGGTCGTCGTGGTCGCGGCCTCCCCCGGTTCGCCGAGGAGCCCGGTCGCGGTGTCCCACGCCTCGCGCGGACCGGTGACGAGGACCAGGACGGCCGCCGCGACGATCACCAGTCCTGCGACCAGCGCGCCGCGACCGCCCCGGCGGGGCGGCCGGTACCCGGTCCGGACGCCGGGCGGGCGGGACCCGGGGGTGCGCGTCGCCGAGACGCCCGGCCGGGCGTCGCCCGCGGGCACCTCGGCACCGTGGTCGACCTGCGTGCCGAAGACGCGGGTGTCGAGCGCTCGGGTGTCGAGTACACGGGTGGTCGACGGCGAGGTGGACCGGTACGTGGACGGCTCGTAGGCGTCCAGGGACGCGGCGACCGCCGGCGGCAGCCACCGGCCCGGGGGCAGCGGCCCGCCGGCGAGCGCCACGACCTCGGCCGGTGACGGCCGCTCGGCGGGCTCCTTGGCCAGGCAGCGCAGGGCGAGGGCCGCGACCTCCTCCGGGCAGCCGTCCAGGTCCGGGGGTTCGGACAGGATCCGGAAGAACATCGCCTCCCGGTTGCCCTCGCCGAACGCGGGCCGGCCGGTGGCCGCGAAGACCGCCAGGTTCCCCAGCGCGAACACGTCCACGGCGGGCGTCACCGGCCGTCCCCGCACCTGCTCCGGCGCCATGAACGCGGGCGTGCCCACGGTGATCCCGGTCCGGGTGAGCGACGTCGCGGCGGCGGCGTGGGCGATGCCGAAGTCGATGACGCGCGGGCCGTCCCCGGCCAGCAGCACGTTGGCCGGGGTCAGGTCGCGGTGCACGACGCCGCACGCGTGCACCGCCGCCAGCCCCTCGGCGACCCCGGCGACCAGCCGCAGCACGGCCGCCGCCGGGAACGGCCCGTGCTCGCCCACGGCGCGGCGCAGCGACGGGCCGGGCACGTGCGCGGTGGCCAGCCACGGGAGCGCGGCGTCCGGGTCGGCGTCCACCACGGGCGCGGTGCGGGCGCCCCGGACCCGCCGGGCCGCCGCGACCTCGCGCGCGAAGCGCCGCCGGAACTCCTCGTCCTCGGCGTGCTCGGACCGGATCACCTTGACCGCGAGCGCCTGCCCGCCGGCGCTGAACCCGAGGTAGACCCGGCCCATCCCGCCGACGCCGAGCCGGGCGCGCAGGACATGGCCCCCGACCTCGCGCGGGTCGTCGGGGGTGAGCGGGGCGAATCCGCCGGTCATCGCGCTCCCCGTGTCCACCGGGCGTGAACGGTCCTGGTACCTGCGGAGTGTACGGCGCGGCACCCCCGTTCCGGGTTTCCCCGACCGAAGCCGGTGTCCGGGCGGGGAGTCCGGAAGGATCAGGGTCGGGAGACCCCTGCGCAGGCGCGGCCCCGCGTTCCGTTCGCCTACCGCACGTACGGCTCGTCGGGAACGGAGAGCGGGATCTTCTTCGGGGACGCGGCGAACTGCTCGTCGTACAGGGCCTGCAACCGGCCGCCGCGCAGGTCGTCCAGCACGCGGTTGACCAAGCGGACCAGGTCTTCCTCGTCGCCGCTCACCGCGACCGCCGTCTTGACCGAGTTCGGGTGCCGGTAGTCCAGCAGGACCGAGCCCGGGGTCTGGTACAGGTAGCCGAGCAGGATCACCGCGTCCGAGTAGACCGCGTCGACCACGCCGCGCTGCAACAGCATCAGGCAGTCGCTGGTGTCCGACACCGTCACCACCGTCAGGGCCCGGTCGGGTCCACGCCGGCGCTGCTCGTCCCGGATGGCGATCAGCTCGTCGCCGTTCGTGGTCTTGGCGCCCGAGCACACCTTGCGGCCCGCCAGGTCGTCCGGCCCAGCCACGTCCGGCAGGCCCGCGCGGACCAGCAGGGCGCTGCTGGTGGCCCGGTAGGCCCGGCTGTACCTCAGGCCGTACTCCTGCTCGCGCCCGCACGTGACGCTGACGCTGGCGATCACCAGGTCCACTTCGGGGACCTCCAGCGACCGCTTGGCCGCATTGACCCCCGTCCGCAGCGCGAGCAGGCGGCGACCGGTGGGCAGGCTGACCAGGGTGACGGGCGCGTCGCCCCGGGGCAGGCCCAGCGCGGCGGCGATCGCGCGGGCGACCTCGACCTCGAACCCGGACAGCTCGCCGGTCGCCAAGTCGCGCTTGCTGAGGAACTGGGCGGTCTGGCTGACGCCGACGGTGAGGCCCTTCTCCCGGATCTTCCGCACGGTGGGCCCGTCCGGCAGGCCGTCGGGCCCGAGCGGTCCCCCGGCCGGGTCGAGGGTGCCGCCCGGCGCCTTCGTGCAGGGCGGGCTGGGCTCCGGCGCCTCGGTGTACCCCTCCGGCAGGTCGGGGGCGAGGGTCGACGTGGCGGCGCGGCCGTCCGTGGCGGGGGGCGCGGTGCAGCCGGCGAGGCAGGCCAGCACGGCGACGAGCGCGAGGTACCTGGTCACGTGTAGTACTCCCTGATCCGGACGCCGAGGCCGAACACGCCCGACACCACGGCGGCGGCCATGAGCAGCAGGACGAGCACGTCCCACCCGGCCAGCGCGGACTTGGCCGCGCGGGTGGCGTCGGCGGCGGCCCCGGCGTGCTGGTCGACCAGCGCGCTCAGCCGGGCGTCCAGCAGCTCCCCGTGGGTCTGCGCCCGGCCCGCCGGCGGGTCGGTGATCGTCTTCACCACCACCGTGAAGGCGAGTGGCTTGGCGCCGTTGGCCTGGGCCAGCAGCGCCGCGTCGTGGTCGACCCACGACTGGAGGGCGGCCGACGCCTCCGCGTCACCGCCGGCGGCCTGGATCGCCTCGCCGATCCGGCCGAAGGTCCGGCCGAGCGCGGCGACGTCGCCCTCCTTCGGGAAGATCATGATCCGGGCCTCGGCCTCGTCCGCCTCGCGGCCGAGGTTGCGCGCCTCGGCGAAGCCCTGCACGACCGCGATCTCCCGCCCGGCCTCGTCGCCCCGGCTCGCGGCGACCACCGTGACGACCACCCCGCCCAGCAGCGCCGCCGCGGTGAGGGCCGTGGCCAGGGCGAGGCCGGGGTTCACCCGCCGGCGGGTGCGCCGCCGCACGAACCGCTGCGCCACGACCAGCACGGCCAGCAGCGCCGCCCCGGCGACGACCACCGCCCAGGGCGGTGCCCCGGCGTCCCGCTGGGCGAGCACCAGCGCGTCGACCTGGTCGGCGTGCAGCTCCTTGGCCCGGCGCAGGATCTTCTCCCGCACCAGGAAGGACGCGTTGGACAGGTAGGAGGTGCCGACCGGGTGCCCGGCGCGGCTCTCCACCCAGCCGACCTCGACCAGCGCCTCGTACCGGGGCAGCAGGTCGAACAGGTCGCGGATCAGCCCGGCGGCGCGGTCCTCGGTGTCGGCGTTGCGCGCCGACGCGACCCGCAGGGCCTCCGTCGCGGCGCGGATGTTCGCGCGGAACCCGTCGCGCAGCGGCACCGCGCGTTCGGGGTCGACCAGCACGGCGTTGAGCGAGGCGGCGTCCGCGTCGGCCATGGCCCGGTACACGTCCAGCGCCCGGGTGGTCAGCTCGGTGCGCCGGTCCGCCGCCTCGGCCACCCGGTCCTGGCGGAAACCGAAGGTCACCCACCCGACGAGCCCGGTGAGCAGCCCCAGCACCACGACCAGGGCGGCGAACGTGGACAGCCGGTGCTCGGTCCTCCTGGACGACACGCGCAGCTTCGACAACCTGTCCGGCACCCGCACCTCCGAGTACTCGCCCGATCACCCATTGTGGCCCGGAGAGGCCCTCCGCCACGGCGAAAGCGGAAACCTCGCCGCGACGAGGGCGTCTGCCGATGTGCATCGCCGCCCGAGGACTGGTGTTACGTTGCGCGACGGGAACAGCACCTTGCGCACTTGCCGGGCGGGCCGGGTCCTCCGGGCGTCGGCTTCGGCTCCCCGTAGAACGAGCACGTCGGCGACGAACGCCCGGCCGGCCGCACTGGAACGATTTCGCGCACCCTCCGGACAACCCGCGTCCGACGTTCGGCGCGATTCCCGCCGAATTCACTCCACCGTTCCTACCAATTACCCCGTTCGGCCGGGGCGGACCGCCGGGAAGCGGTTCTTGACCGCCGTCGAGATCATTTGAGAACGTCGCACCGACCGCGCGCCGCTATCGCCCCACCACCGGGGAGGGGTGACCGGATGGCAGTGGACATGTCGTTCCTCATCGCCGACGACGACTTCTACGAGCCGTGGGACAGCGCCGATCCCGGCCCCCGCTACCGGGCCGGACCGCTGCCGGCGGGCTGGGCCTGCCACGACGCCGGCGCGTGGACGCACTGGGGGCCCGAGGGGTGCGCGCTGCCCGAACAGGGCTGGAAAGTGCACGTCTCCAGTTCCCTGGACAATGCACGCCCGGTGCTGGCGGTCGTTTCGGCGGTGTGCGCGGAATCGGGCGTGCCGTTCAAGCACCTGGCCGGCCGCCGGACGTTCCTGCTGGCGCACGAAAAGCACGCGGCCCGGGTGCAGAGCGGCAAGTTCTGCACCCTCTACCCGCCCGGCGCGGAGTGCGCGGAGCGGGTGCTGCGCCGGTTGGAGTCGGCGCTGGCCGGGATCAGCGGCCCGTTCGTGCTCACCGACCGCCGCTTCGGCGCGAGCACGTGCGTCTCCTACCGCTACGGGGCGTTCGCCGGCCGGACCAGGGTCGACGCCGAGGGCGGCACCGTGCCCACCATGACCGGCCCGGACGGCCGCGAGGTCGACGACGACCGCCGCCCGGAGTTCCGGCTGCCGCCCGGCGTCGCGGACCCGTTCCGCGCACCGGCCGCCGAGCCCGCGCGGGGACCGGTCACGCTGCACGGCTACACCTTCGAGTCGGTCGTGCAGCACAGCAACGCGGGCGGCGCGTACCGGTTCCGCTCCGCCGAAGGCGAGCCGGTGTTCGTCAAGGAGGCCAAGGCGCACAACGGCTACACGGTCGACGGCACCGACGCCAAGACCCGGCTCGACGCCGAGTACCTCGTCCTGCGCGCCGTCCACGCCCGCGAGCCCGGCCTGTGCCCGCGCCCCGTCGAGCTGTTCCACCACTGGGAGCACAGCTACCTGGTCACCGAGGTGGTGCCGGGCGTCTCGCTGTACCGGTGGATGGTCACCCACCACCCGGCGATCCGGGTCGGGGCGGGCCCGGCGGAGCACGCCGAGTACCACCGGCGCGGCCTGGCGCTGCTCGACCAGCTGGCCGAGCAGCTCGACCGCCTGCACGCGAGCGGTCACGTCTTCGTCGACCTGAGCCCGACCAACGTCCTGGTGGACGACGACGACCGGGTCCGGCTGGTCGACTTCGAGGCGGTGCAACGCGTCGAGGACGTCCGGCGGATCATGGGCACCCCCGGCTACCAGCACCCCGACCCGCTCGCGGTGGCCGAGCGCGACCCCGTGGCGCTGGACCGGTACGGGCTGGCCGCGCTGGCGCTCATGCTGGTGTTCCCGCTGCACGAGACCGCCGAGCGGCACCCCGGCGCGCTGGACCACCTGCACGCGGACCTGTCCGAGACCGCCCCGGTGGAGCCCCGCCTGTGGGACCGGGCCACCCGGGGCCACCCGCGCCCCGGGCCGCCCGCCGACCACCCGCCCCCGCCCGGTGTGGTCCCCACGCCGCAGGAGGTCCGCGCCGCGCCGATCGCCGCCCTGCGCCTGCTGGCCGAGCGGACCGCCGACGCGCTGGAGGCGATGGCCGACCCGGACCACCCCGACCGCGTCTTCCCCACCACCCCGCTGGGCTACCGGACCGACACCCGCGCGGTGGCCGCCGGTACCGCCGGCGTGCTGCACGCCCTGCACCGCGCCGGACGCGCGTGCGACCCGGAGGTGGTCCGGAGGCTGCGCGACGAGGCCCTGGCGAACGCCGGCACGAGCGCCCCCGGCCTGCTGCACGGCACCGCCGGGATCGCGTGCGTGCTCGCGGATCTCGGCGAGGGCGACGCGGCCGGAACCCTGCTCACCGCAGCGGCGGCGCACCCGCTCAACGACACGGCGGCGGCGCTGGGCGGCGGCGCGGCCGGGACCGCGTTCGGGCTGCTGTCCGCGTACCGGCGCACGGGAGAGCAGCGCCACCTGGACCTGGCGTGCGGGCTGCTCGACCGCGTCCCGGACGGCGACGAGCTGACCGCGCGGCTGAGCCCGGTGAACCGGTCGGGCCTGGCCGGCGGGCGGACCGGGGTGGCGCTGGCGCTGTACCGGCTGCACCGCGCGACGGGTGACGCCCGGCCGTTCGCGCGCGGCGTGCGGATGCTGCGCGAGGAACTCGCCTTCGCCGAGCCGCTACCGGTGGACGGGCTGGGCTTCCGGGTCGCGCTGCGGGACGGCCGGGTCTACCCCTACCTGTACGCGGGCAGCGCGGGCTACGCGGCCGTGCTCGCCCGCTACCTCGCGCACCGGCCGGACACCGACTTCGGGTTCGACGCCGACGACGTGCTGCGGCGGTGCCTGCGCGCCTGCCAGGTGCGGTTCACGGTGCTCCCGGGGCTGTTCCCGGGCCTGGCGGGACTGGCCTGCGCCCTGGCCGACGTCGGCCGGCGACTGGACCGCCCGGAGCTGGTGGACGCGGCGCTCACCTCCGCGCGCGGCCTGTTCCGGCACGCGATCCCGCACGGTCGCGGCGTGGCCTGGTTGGGCGAGCCCGGCCACCGCCTGTCCGCCGACCTGTGGTCCGGCTCCGCCGGCATCCTGCTCGCCCTGCGCCGGCTGCTCGACGCCGCGCCGGGAGAGGTCCCACCACCACGGGAAAGGAGTGGCCGACATGGAGGAAGCCCTGCAACTGCAAGCTGAGGTGGCGCAGGAGGACGAGTTCTGCACCGTGCTCACGACCAGCAGCAAGGGCAGCATCTGCTGGTAGCGCCCCGCCTGCCGGGCCCCGCGCCCGGCAGGCCCTCCCCGCACGGGGCACCGCGCGCCGGGGCCGGACGACGGGCAGTCCTCAGCCGCGCACGTCGAGCGTGATCTTCCCGCCGCTGTGGCCGGTGGCGCTGTCGTCCTGCGCGCGGGCGGCCTCGGCCAGCGGGTACGAGCGCGCGTGGCGCACCACCAGCCGCCCGGTGACCGTCAGCTCGGCCAGCTCGGCGAGCACGCCCGCGTTCTGGTCGCCGGGTTCGCCGCCGGAGAACGTGATGCCCAGCTCGAACGCGGCCGGGTCGGCGAGGGTGACGATCCGGTCCACGCCACCGCGCAGCTCGACCGAGTCGGGCAACGCGCCCTTGCCGGCGGCGTCGAGCACGGCGTCCACCCGGGGGCTGACCGCGCGCACCCGGTCGACCAGGCCGTCGCCGTAGCGGACCGGGGTGCCGCCGTACGAGCGGATGGTGTCGGCACTGCGGTCGGCCCCGGTCCCGATGACGGTCGCGCCGCGCGCGACGGCGAGCTGGGTGGCCGACCCGCCCACCGCGCCGGCCGCGCCGTGGACGAGCAGCACGTCCCCCTCGGCGACGTCGAGCAGCCGCAGGCCGCGCAGCGCGGCCTCGCCCGCCGAGGGCAGCGCGGCGGCGTCGTGCCAGGTCAGCGCGGGCGGTTTGGCGGCGACGACGGAGGCCAGCGCGAACTCGGCGTAGGAACCGGTCAGCGCCCAGCCGAACACCTCGTCGCCGACCGCGAACCCCGCGCCCGCGCCGACCGCGTCCACCACGCCCGCCAGCTCCAGACCGGGCCGGTGCGGCAGCGACAGCTCCACGACGCCGACCATCGCGCCGCTGCGCAGCTTCCAGTCGAACGGGTTCACGCCGGCCACGCGCACGGCGACCCGCACCTGGCCGGGACCGGGGTCGGGCAGGTCGACGTCCAGCGGGCGCAGGACGTCGGAACCGCCGTACTCGGCGAACTCGATGGCGCGCATGGGGGTCCTCTCGGCTGGTCGGGCGGTCGACGGCCATCCTCGCGCGGCACCGCCGGCGGCGCGGGGCGAGGGGTCCCGCCGGCGCGTGGCGTTCACAGCGGGGTGAACGGCCGGTGAATGTTCTCGACCGGGCCGCGCCCCCGTGACCGGCGCGGTCCGCAGGGGCAGTTGCCGCTCGTTCGCGCCGCCGCCGGCCGCCGGTGAACGATCACAGCACGGCCCGCGAGGAAACCCGGGGCAGTTGTCCGGGGGTGGAACTCCGCGCACGGTAGTGGCCAGTCGGCCGTCCCGCCCCGGCCGGCGAACCGCACCCGTCTTCTTCCCCTGCGAGGAGAACACCCGTGGACCGCAAAACCACCCGACGCGGGCTGCCCTGCCTGCTCGCCGTCGCCGCCGCGTTCAGCGCGTCGGTCGCGCTCCCGTCCCCGGCGACGGCCGCGCCCGCCGACCAGGGCACGCCGCACGGCCTGATCAAGACCGAGGACCACACCCAGGTCCGCGAGATCGCCCCGGTGGTCACCCCGAAGGGCGGCTTCACCGCGCAGGCGGCGAAGCGGCTCAACTACACCCAGCAGGTCCAGCAGCAGAACCAGTGGTGCTGGGCGGCGACCGGGGCGAGCATCGAGCAGACCCTCGGCGTGACGGTCAGCCAGACGGCGTTCTGCGCCGCCGGCAAGGGCTCGTCGCCCGGCTACTGCCCGAACCAGCCGGCGCAGATCCCGGAGATCGTGCGCGGCTTCCGGGGCACCGGCTTCAGCGCCCAGGACGCGCGCGGCCCGATCAGCTTCGCCTCGATCACCCAGCAGATCGACGCCGGCATCCCGAACCTGACCGGTATCTACTGGACCTCCGGCGGCGGCCACGCCGAGGTCATCTACGGCTACGACTCGGCGAACCAGTCGATCCTGGTCGGCGACCCGTGGCCGACCTACCAGCGCTACCAGACGTGGTCGTACAACCAGTACCGGAGCAACGCCAAGTTCCGCTGGAACGACACCATCGTCAACATCGCCAAGGCGCGGTAAGGGGTCGAGGTCGTGATCTGCCGGAAGTGGTCCTCCCCCGCCCTCGCCACGGCACTGCTCGCCACGGCACTGCTCGCCACGGCACCGGTCGGCACCGCGTCGGCCGACACGAGGCCGGTGGGCGTGGCGTCGAGCAGCGCGGGGCCGGCGGCCTTCGGCGCGGCACCGGGCCGCGAGGCTGCCACCGGCGCGGGACCGGCGGGCCCGGCGGCCTCCGGTGCGGCGGCGGGCCAGGCGGCGACGGGTGGCGCGGTGCGCGTGGGCCTGGCGGCCCACACCGCGTCGGGGCGCGGGGCGGTGCCCGGCGCGGTGTCGGTGCGCGGGGCGGTTCCTCCACCCTCTCCGGAGGACTTCGCCGCCGCGCTCGACGCCGCGCGGGCACCGTCCGCGATCAGCTTCGCCAAGACCAACTTCCGGCAGGTCCACGGCACCGAGCCGGCCACCGTGACGGTCGCCGACCACGGGGTCGCGGCGTACGTGCTGAACCCCGACTTCGTCCGGGGCGTCCCGGACGCGCCGGCCGGGGTGCTCCAGTACATCGCGGTCACCGCGACGGCGGACGACGGGAAGCGCGCGACCCTGCGCGCCGACCCGCAGGGTGCCGGCGGCTGGACCGTGGGCAGCGTATTCTCCGGCGACGACGAGGAGACGCTGGGCCGGCGGCTGCCGGACGGCTCGGTGCTGCTCAACGAACCGCAGATCAACGGCTGGTACGAGCTGACGCCGACCGGCGTGGTGCTGCTCCAGGCGAGCCTGCCGCAGACGCCGGTCGGCGCGTTCGTCCCGATCGCCGACTACCAGGCGCAGGTCCGGGCCCGCTACGGCGACAAGCTGCCCGGCTCGGACTACGAGAAGGACCAGGGGATCGGGTTCCCCCAGCAGGACGCCGCCCCGCCGGCGGCACCCGCGCCGCCCGGGTCGGCGTGGCCCGGGTGGGCGATCGCCGGCGCGGCGGCCCTGGTGGTGCTCGCGTTCGCGCTGGTCGTGCGGCGGCGCTACTCCCAGAGGAAGTCGACGCCGGCCAGCGAGGAGTCCAGCCCCTCGAAGTAGGCGCACGCGAAGCCGTTGGGCGCGCACAGCAGCGCTTCGCTGACGGAGGGTGGAAGCCCCTCGTGCGCCCGCTCCACCCTGGTGCAGCGGACCGGCAGCATCGACGGGTCGAAGTACAGCCGGATCAGGTAGCTCTGCATCCGGCCCCGGACCACCCGGTAGAACGTCGGCGCGCGGACCGGTGTGCTGAACGCCAGGAAGAAGCTGAAGATGTGCACGTCGCCCTCGGTGAGCCTGCGGTCGAACAGGACCTCGAACACCATGCCCGCCGAGGACGGCCGCTTGCGCACCCGGCCGATCCGGCAGCCGTCGCCGGCCAGCACCCGGGCGGTGTCGATGTCGGCGTCGGGCTCGCTCTGGTGGGTGACCACGAAGCCGTCCGGGCCGGACCGGCGGGCGCGGACCGCCATGGTCGAGGAGATCTCGGCGATCTCCCCGGCGGCGGTCAGCCGGACGTCGTCGAACACCGTGGCGATGTCGAGGTCGGTGTTGCACGGGCTGCCGGACACGCCGTCGAACTCGGCCAGCAGCGCCCCGGTGCCCGCCCAGCTCTCGGTCAGGTCGGGGATCGACGGCACGCGCTGGTCGACCTCCGGCCCGCGCTGGTGCGGCCCGATCAGCACGACGAGGCTGTCCTCGGGGAGTTGGAGCACCCGCTCCAGCGCCCGCACGGTGTCCAGCGCGCGCGGCACGGTGGGGTGCCGCAGCCCGCGCTGCCAGTAGCTCAGCGTGGACTGGGCGATGGTGACGTCGTGGGATCTGAGGTGGGCCCGCAGCCGGGACAGCGACAGCCCGCGCCGGCGGATGGCCGTCGCCAGTGCGCGGTCGAACGGCCCGTAGCGCAGCGCCTGGGCGAGCTCGCCCGGCGGCACGGGGGCCGACTGGTCTCCTGCGAGCACGTGGACCTCATGACTCATGTGCGTTACCTCGCACTGCCGGTTCGTCGCGGTCTGGATACCCGGCCTTACGCACTGTAAGTAGGCGCGCAGTGGTGGACCACCTACCAAAGTCGGGTGCGACCGGGTGGGGTGTTGACGGCAACGCTGTGCGCGGCTTCGAATTCCGAGTCCACCTCGGCGGTAGTTGCACTGCTGCACAACGGTTTGTCCGATATGACGGGTAATCGCACGTGGTCGCCGGCCCGTTCGGACATCCACAGTGGACTCCCCCGTCGCCGGCCGCGCGTTCCTTCAGGTTTAACAGGTTGAGACCGGCATTCCCGCCGTGCGACCGGCCGTGCCCGGAGCCGGTCGCCGCCGGCGCACCCGGTCCCACCGCCGATCGGGGGAACCGGGAGCCGGGTTCGCACGTCGACTCGGAACGGAGCCACCGGCGGACGCGAGGGAGTCATGGGAGAGTCGTTCGGCCACTACCTGATCGGCGAGCTGCTGGGGCGCGGCGGCATGGGCGAGGTGCACCGCGCCCACGACACCGCGCACGACCGGGTGGTGGCGTTGAAGCGGCTGTCCCCTGCGCTGGACGACGAGGAGTACCGCGCCCGGTTCCGCCGGGAAGCCCGGATCGTGGCGCGGCTGCGCGAACCGCACGTCATCCCGATCCACGCGTACGGCGAGATCGACGGGCGGCTCTACCTGGACATGCGGCTGGTCGAGGGGCAGGACCTCGGCGAATTGGCGGCGGCCGGGCCGCTGTCGCCGGAACGCGCGGTGCGGATCGTCGCGCAGGTGGCGGGCGCGCTCGACGCGGCGCACGCGGACGGGGTCGTGCACCGGGACGTGAAGCCGTCGAACGTGCTGGTCACGCCGGACGACTTCGCGTACCTGGTCGACTTCGGCATCGCCCGCGACCTGCTGCCGCGCGGGGCCGACGCGACGGCGTCCGGGGTGCTCGTGGGCACGCTGGACTACATGGCGCCCGAGCGCTTCGGGAGCGGGGCCGTGGACGGCCGGGCCGACGTGTACGCGCTGGCCTGCGTGCTCTACGCGTGCGTGACCGGGCAGCGGCCGTTCGCGGCGGACGGGGTGGCGGCCCAGATCTGGGCGCACCTGCACCAGGTGCCGCCCTCCGCCGCGCTGCTCAACCCGGCGGTCCCGGCCGCCGTGGACGAGGTGATCCGGCGGGGCATGGCGAAGAACCCGGCCGACCGCCACCAGACGGCCGGGGCCTTCGCCGCCGCCGCCACAGCGGCCCTCACCGCCGCCGCCGCCCCACCCGCCAGCCCGGCAAGCCCCTCCACCACCGCTTCCCCGCCTGCGCCCCCAGCGGGCCCCTCAGCCGCTTCCCCGCCTGCGACCCCGGTGGGCCCCTTCGCTGCCGCCACCCCGCCCGGCCCGGCGGTCCGGCAGTCCACCACGCCATCTCCACCGCAGGGGCTGTCCGGCCCGACCGGCACCCGCCTCGGCCCGGCGAGCCTCCCCGGCCGCCCGCACTTCCCACCACCGCCGCACCGCCACCCACCCGGCCCGTTCCCGCCGCCGAACCAGCCCAGGCCGACCGCCGCCCGGCGCAGACGCGCACCGCTGATCGTGGCCGGCGTGGCGATCGTGCTGGTCGCGGGCCTGGTGGTGTGGTCGTCGCAGTACTGGTCGACCGGGGGTCAGGCTGCCGCGAGCACCAGCACCACGGCGTCCACCAGCACGGCGACGACCACCAGCGGCCGGACCACGACCACCACCACGTCGACCACCACGACGCAGCCCGATCCGAACGAGGTGGCGCTGCGGCAGCGCCTGCCGGGCGTCTACCGGGACAACCGGTCCTGCAAGTCCGAACCGGACCGGGGCGCGGGTGCCAGTGCGAGCGTCGTGTGCACCGAGGCCAACTCCGCGCACCCGCTGTTCGCGCCGCCCCAGCGCGCGGTGTTCCACCTGTTCCCCGACCGGGCCGCGCAGGACGCGTTCTTCCTGGCCATCGTCCAGGCGAACGGCATCCCGCGCGACGACGACTGGGGCGGCTGCCGGCCCAAGACCCAGCCGGCGCACTACGCGCTGTACTACCGGGACACCAGCGGGCCGCTGCCCGGCGAGTTCACCACGTGCTTCGTCAAGGACGGCGTGGGCCAGGTGTGGTGGGTGGACACCCGGACGTCGACCGTCGGCGGCCTGCTGTCCACCTCCGCGACCGGTCCGGACGAACTGGACAAACTCGGCTACTGGTGGAACAGCATGATCTTGGTCGCCATGAACTGACCGGAATCGCTCCCGGCGGCTTAAGCTGCGGGTCCCCGCAGTCACCCCCACCCCAGGAAGGCCGGCGCATGACCTCCTTCGAGCCGCGCAGCGATGTGGACCTGAGCGTGCCGTCCGCGGCCCGCGCCTACGACTACT
Source organism: Actinosynnema sp. NPDC050436 (assembly GCF_040655415.1). Taxonomy (NCBI): domain Bacteria; kingdom Bacillati; phylum Actinomycetota; class Actinomycetes; order Pseudonocardiales; family Pseudonocardiaceae; genus Actinosynnema; species Actinosynnema sp. NPDC050436. The sequence goes on from NZ_JBFAJV010000008.1 coordinate 336,497, forward strand.
TCCTCGGCGGCGCGCACAACTTCGCGGTCGACCGCGCGTTCGCCGACCAGGTGCTCCGGATCGCGCCCTCCGTGCCCGCCGTGACCCTGCTCAACCGGGCCTTCCTGCGCCGGGTCGTCCAGTACTGCCTCGACCAGGGCATCCGCCAGTTCCTCGACCTCGGGTCGGGCATCCCGACCGTGGGCAACGTGCACGAGATCGCCCAGCAGGTCGACCCGGCCTCGCGCGTGGTGTACGTGGACTACGAGCCGGTGGCCTACGCGCACGCCAAGCAGCTCCTGTCGGGCAACCCGTTCGCGGCGATCATCCAGGCCGACATCCGGGAGCCGGACGCGATCCTGGAGCACCCGGAGACCAAGCGGCTGATCGACTTCTCCGAGCCGGTCGCCCTGCTGATGGTCGGCGTGCTGCTGTTCATCTCCGACGAGGACCGGCCCGGCGAGCTGGTCGACGCCTACCGGCGGCGGCTCGCGCCCGGCAGCCTGGTCGCCCTGTCGCACATCGCCAGCGAGCAGGCCCCGCCGGAGTTGCAGGCCGAGGTGGCGCGGCTGGTCGAAGCCTACGCGGCGGCCGACGAGTACGTGCACGTCCGCACGCACGAGGAGATCCTCGCCTGGTTCGACGGCATGACCCTGGTGGAGCCGGGCCTGGTGTGCCTGCCGGACTGGACCACCGACGGCCGCGTCGAGGACGCCGACAGCGTGGCCCGCCCCCTCGGCTACGGCGGCGTCGGCCGCGTGGGCTGACCGCTCGGCTACGGCGACGTCGGCCCGCGTGGGCCGACCGCCCCGGAGACGGGAGGACGCCCCCGGCGCGTGCCGGGGGCGCCCTCCGCTCGGTCGGTCACCGGTGCCGCACTCCCGCACCGGCAGGCGACCTACAGCCGCTGCCAGAGGGACGCCACGTTCGGCGGCTCCCAGCCGGACAGCGAGGTGTGGGACTGGATGCAGCGGTACGACGAGCCGCCGTAGGTCACCTGCGAGCCGGCCGGGTAGGTCACGCCGGTCGCCCACGGACCCGTCACGGGCGGGGTCGTGGTGGTCGTCGTGGTCGGCTGCGTGGTGGTGGTCGTGGTCGTCGTCGGGGTGGTCGTCGGGCCGGGGCCACCGGGGCCGACCTGGAGGTCGACGCAGTTGTAGAACGCCATCGCCGTGTCCGCGATGTTCCAGATCGCCAGCAGCTTGATGCGGCCGGTGCGGCCACCCAGGCTGACGGCGTGTTGGACCGTGCGGCCCGGCTGGCGGCCGTGGTCGTTGAACTCGGCGATCTTGCTGCCGCCGACCCAGTACTGCCACGTGGAGGTGGCGTGGTTGGCGGTGATCAGCCAGTTGAACGTGACGTTGTCGCCCACCGAGGCGGCGGGCCACGCCTTGCGGTCGTCGTTCAGGGGCGCCCAGCGGGCGTCGCCGCCGTGGCAGTTCTGCTGGCCCTTCGGGCCTTCCACGCTCGGCGGCTCGTAGATGATGTCGCCGCAGTTGGAGACCTTGCCCGCCGCGCAGTTCGCCTGCCGGCTGGGCGGGGAGGTGATGTACCCGTGGGCGTTGGCCGGGCCCGCCGACACCACGACGATGAACGGGGCGATGCCCACGCCGGCGAGGACCGCCGCGAGCTTCCGTTTCAGACTCATTGTCCAGCTCCTTCGGAGGAACCCCGAGGGGGGTTTCCCTGGGCAGGGTCCAAATCCGCGGCGACCGGATCGACCGGGTGCGCCCGCCCGGGAGAGGGCGGACACCACCGGCAAGTGGTCTAGACCATAGACGTCATCATCGTCCCGGGTCAAGCTGTCGACCCGACTGGTCCGACCGGCTCACCCCCCGTGCGCCACCCGGCTGAGCAGGGGTTGCGCGGTGCGGGGGCGGTGTCCGGGACGGCGGTGCCCGGATTCCGGGAGCAGGTCAAGCGTGCCGGCTCGCGCAGGCCGCCGGCAGCACCCCGCGCGCGTTAACAGGAGCGCGTTCTTGACCGCGACGACCACCCGGCGCACCGGGTCGCGGCGCGCGGACCCGGCGACCGTCCGCCGATCGGCCGCCTGCGCGACCACGAACCCGTCGGGCGCGGGGCGCGTAACGCGACCCCCTCGGGGGGAGATCACCCGGATGACCGACTCCGCCGACGCGTCAGGAACAGGAAAGCCTTGGCTCCGCTCGAACTCAGCACCGGAACCTTCTACGCCGCGCGCTTCGACCCCTACGGCGAGGACGGGCAGGTGGGCGCGAAGGTCTCGATGGAGTACCAGCCCGCGACCTTCAAGATCAAGGACAAGTTCGCCGACTACCAGCCGGGCACGCGGGTGGAGTTCCACCTCGTCCAGATCGCGCGCGAGGTCCAGCAGCCCGGCCACAACGCCGGGCCGCAGCCGGTGCAGGGCAACATCGGCTACGCCGAGCGGTGCGTGCCGGCCAACTCGCCGCACGCCGGCTGGGCGCTCGACGTCGACCTGATCACCAAGAGGCCGGTCCTGGAGTCCTTCCGCAAGATCGCCGCCGCCCGCCGGGCCGAACTGGCCAACCCGGCGAACCACGCCGCCGACTACCAGGCCCAGCAGACCGCCGACGACACCCTCGTCAACGGCCCGGTGCCGCAGAACGGGGTGCTGGCGAGCCTGGACTTCCGCTACGCGCAGCAGCGGCTGACCGAGACCATCCCGCTGTTCACCACCCAGGAGGAGCAGACCGGCGGCAACGCCCTGTTCGCGACCGACTGGAAGACGGCGGGCCCCAAGCAGAACCGCGCCACGCTCCGGGACAACCCGAACGTGCCGCTCGGCTCCGACCTGCTGGGCATGGACTTCCAGACGGCGGTGCTGCTGCAGTACCAGACGACCGCCGGCGTCCGGAAGAACAAGTACCTCGCCGTGGTGTCGTGGGGCTGGTCGCGGGACGCCGGCGCGAGCCGGGTCAAGCTCCGCGACATCGCCGCCCTGGCCGACCGGACCGGCCTCACCCCGGAGTTCCAGGCCGCCCGCGCCCACTGGAACACCCTCACCGTCACCGACCCGGCCAACCCGAACGCCCCGGCCCGCCCGGTGATCCAGATGCCCGACCACGACGCCTGACCACCCGGCCGGGCCGACCGCGACCGCTGCCCCGCCGGACGAGGCTCCGGCGGGGCAGCGGTGCGGCTCGACCGCCAGGCCCGCCGCACCGGCCCGGCTACACCGTGCACCAGCAGTACAGGAGGTCACCGGCGTCGCGGGCTCGTCGGGACAGGGCGATGAGGTCCTCCAGCGTCGCCCGCACGTCCTCGACCGGTGTGCCGGCCCAGTCCTCCGTCAGGACCACCTCGGCCGCCAGCCCCGCCACCGCCGCGTCGGGCACGGCGGCCAGCACGTCCCGCACCCCGGCGTCGAGCTCGAACACCCACGAGTCCGCCTCCTCCGGCACGGCCGGCCACACCGGGCGCGAGCCGACCAGGTCCGGCCGCCACTCCACGCCCCGGACCACGGCCACGAGCACCCCGAGCCGCACGGCCGGGTCGAGCCCCTTGTCCGCGAAGCCGTCGAAGGGCGCACCCTCCAGCTCCAACGGCCCGGAGTCCCCCTCGCCCATGGTCCGCGCCACGGCTCCGGCGTCGGTCGCCCGGAAGTAGTCGGTCAGCACACCCATCGGTTCCTCCACTGTGGTCGGTCCACCCGCAGTAGACCAGACACCACCGACAAAGGTCGGTGACCAGCCCCACACGGCCCGGGGTGCGCCGTCCCGAAGCCGCCCGCGACCACCGCCGACCACGCCGTCCGCGCCGGTCGGACGGCTCGCGCGCGGGTGATCCCGGTCGCCACCTCCACAGTGGACGGCGGTGCCGGGCCGGGTGCGTGGGAGACTGCGGCCATGCGGACCATCCACCTCATCGGCATCGGTGCCGGGGACCCCGAGCACGTCACCGTCCAGGCGGTCGGGCGGTTGACCGAGGTCGACGTGTTCTTCCTGCTGGACAAGGGGGAGGCGAAGCGCGACCTCGTGGACGCGCGGCTCGCGATCCTGGAGCGGTACGTCCCGGACCCGGCCTACCGGGTGGTGCGGGCGGTCGACGTGGACCGGGACCGGACGCCGGAGAACTACCGGGAGACGGTGGCCGAGTGGCACGGGCGGCGGGCGGACCTGTACGAGGGGCTGTTCCGCGACGAGCTGGCGGACGGGCAGGTCGGCGCGATCCTGTGCTGGGGCGACCCGACGTTGTACGACAACACGATCGCCGTGGTCGAGGAGGTGCGGCGGCGCGGGCGGGTCGGGTTCGACTACACCGTCGTGCCCGGCGTGAGCAGCGTGTCCGCGCTGGTCGCGGCGCACCGGATCAGCCTGAACCAGATCGGCAGACCGGTGCTGGTGACGACCGGGCGCCGGTTGGCGGCGGACGGCTTCCCGGACGACGTGGACGACGTGGTGGTGATGCTCGACGCGCACTGCGCGTTCGCCGGCCTGGACGACCCCGACCTGGACATCTACTGGGGCGCGTACCTCGGCACGCCCGACGAGCTGACGGTCGCCGGACCGCTGGCCGAGGTCGCGGCCGGCATCCCGCCGCTGCGCGACCAGGCCCGCGAGCGCAAGGGCTGGATCATGGACACCTACCTGCTGCGCCGCCGGAAGCGCTGACCGCCCCCGACCACTCCTGGCGTCGCACCCGACCCGGAAACCGTGGCGGCGAACGGTGGTGCAGGCGCTACCCCGGGTCGGGCGTCTGCGTCATGTCCGCTCCGCCCGAACCGCCCCTAATGTCCTCACGGCAAGGCTGATCAGGTCTTTACCGATGAGGGGACATTCCTGTGGGATCGAAGAACGGCCGTGCCGCAGCGGTGGTCGTGTCGGCCGCGCTGCTGGTCGGACTGGTCGGCACGAGCGCGGTCGGGGCGGCGCACGCCACCCCGTCCCGCGAGCCGCTGAAGCAGGCCGTCGCGGAGCTGGTGACGACCGGCATCGCGGGTGCGCAGCTGCGGGTGCACGACCGGCCGGGCGGCTGGACCGGCAGCGCGGGCGTCCGAGAGCTGGGCGAGCCCGGCAAGCCGTCCACCAGCGGCCGGTTCCGCGCCGGCAGCACCACCAAGGCGTTCGTCGCCACCGTGGTCCTGCAACTGGTGCACGAGGGCAGGGTGCGGCTCGACGACCCGGTGGCCCGCCACCTCCCCCGGTACGGCCTCGACCGGCGGATCACCGTCCGGATGTTGTTGCAGCACACCAGCGGCCTCTACAACTACACCGGCTCGCCGCGCGCGGACGGGACGATCGACGTCGGCATCCCGGCGTTCGGCGAGGAGTGGGCGCAGGACCGCTTCCGCACCTACCGGACCGACGACCTGATCAAGTTCTCACTGGCCAAGCCCGCGCTGTTCCCGCCGGGCGAGAAGTTCTCCTACTCCAACACCAACTACCTGCTCGCCGGGATGCTGATCGAGAAGGCGACCGGCACGCCGTACGCGAGCCAGGTCGAGCGGCGCATCCTCAAGCCGTTGCGGCTGAACGACACCAGCCTGCCGGGCACCCGCGCGACCATCCCCGGCCGGCACGCGCACGGCTACCACAGCTACCCGGACGGCGGCCGGCTCAAGACGGTCGACGTGACCCGGCAGAACATGTCGTGGGCCGGGCCCGCCGGCGAGATCATCTCCACCACCGAGGACCTCGACCGCTTCCTGGGCGCCCTGCTGGGCGGCAGGCTCCTCCCGCCGCACCTGCTGGCCGAGATGCGCAAGACGACGCCCACGGGCGGCAACGACGGGTACGGGCTGGGGTTGGAGCTGCACGAGTTCGCGCCGGGCTGCTTCGGCATCGGCCACACCGGGGGCACCCAGGGCTACACCACCTACATGTACAGCTCGGTGGACGGCGGCCGGCGCGTGGTGATGTCGGAGAACCACGGCGTGTACGACTTCGTGGAGCAGGCGGCCAACCTGAAGATCAGGGCCGCCGAGTACAAGGTCGTCGCCAAGGCCCTGTGCGGCTGAGGCACCGGCACGAGGGGGCCGGCCCCGGCCCCCTCGGCTCAGCCCGGCGGACTGCCGTCGTGGCGGGTGAGCAGCGCGCGCAGGGCGGCCATCTCGTTGGTCAGCGCGGTGCGGCCGGGCCCGGTGATGCTCACCCAGGTCTTCGGCCGGCGACCGTCGTACCCCTTGTCCACCCGGACCAGGCCCGCCTCCTCCAGCACGGTGATGTGGCGGGAGAGGTTGCCGGCCGTGAGGTCCAGCGTGGACCGCAGGTAGCCGAACTCGACCCGCTTCGCCTCGGCCGCGATGGTCAGGATTCCGAGCCGGTGGCGCTGGTGGACGACGTCGTCGAGCCCGGTGGTCGGGTGCTGCCCGCTCACCCCGCCCGCCCGGCCCGGGTCGTCCGCCACTGCCCGACCAGCGCCACCACACCTCCGATGACCAGCACCGCACCGGGCAGCACCACGTCCTTGCCGTTGAACAGGAGGTTGGTCTCCCTCGGGCCGATCTCCCAGCCCAGGCGGTAGAAGATCGTACCCATGTAGGAGATGTTGGCCAGCAGCGCGACCCCGGTGAACGCGACGGCCACGACCGTGCACCACGCACTGCGCTCCAGCACGGCGAGCGTCAGCAGGCCGACGGCGATCAGCAGCAGGCCCCCGGTCTTGTCGATCGTGGCGGTGGCGAGGGTGGCGACGACCAGCACGGTGACCACGACACCCACGGCCCGGAGCACGCGCTGCCGTCGCGTCGGCGGGTGTTCGGCCCGCGACAGGCGTATCGCGACCAGCACCGCGCCGAGCGAGATGACGATCAGCGCCAGGCTACCGAAGCGGTGCGCCCAGTGGTGCAGGCTCAGCGCGCGGCCGGAGACGGCACTGATCAGCGGCACCAGCAGCAACACGGCCAGGCCGCAGTACGTGACTTGGGCGTACGCCCTGGTCGACGTCTCCACCCCCACCCGCGACGCCCGCCACCGGTACCACCAGACCGTGGCGAGAAACCCGAAGACCAGGACGGCGAGCCAGTAGAGCCCGAGCGCGAGCGGGTGGGCAACCGGCTCCACGAACCCGCTGTTGAAGACGCGGAGCGGATCGACCCGCCCGAGCCCGGGGACGTCGAACGCGGTGTTCGGGTGGAAGACCCGGCAAATGCTCATGGAGCCGTCGGGGTTGTACTCGCACCGGGTGTCGGGCGAGTTCTCCCAGTCGAAGGGGCGCATGAGCGGAAGCGCCCCGAGGGTCAGCAACCCGAACACGAGTAACGGAAACCAATACCCCCGCCGCACCCGCCTGGTCCGCTTGCGCAGGCTGCTCATCTCATCGATCAGACCGGCGGTCGCCGCGTCGGACATCGTTGCTCTCCCCCAGCGTCTGTGGTGCAGACAGGTTTGCACCGCAAACCTGATGCGGTCAAGGGGCGGTTCGTGTTCGGCTCAAGCGGCACGACTCGGACCGGGACCGACGTGCACCGAATGAGAACTGGTCCGCCGCCCGATAAACTCCCAGGCCAAGGAGTGTCTTCCCCGCGCGAGCGGGGGTGGTCCGGAGCCTCCTCGGCTGTGATGGGGAGGCGGTTGGGTCTTCCCCGCGCGAGCGGGGGTGGTCCGACGCCCGGACGATCGCCAAGCGCCCGGCCGGTGTCTTCCCCGCGCGAGCGGGGGTGGTCCGCGCAGGCACAACGAGCGGGCGGCCCAGATGCTGTCTTCCCCGCGAGCGGGGGTGGTCCGGCCGCGCGGCGCGCGGACGACGAGGACCAGGGCGGTCTTCCCCGCGCGAGCGGGGGCCCCAGTCGCGGCGCGCGTTCGTGGATCGCCATCACCTCTTCCCCACGCGAGCGGGGGTGATCGCTGGACACCGTGGTCCGTAGGATGCGCTGACCGTCTTCCCCGCGCGAGCGGGGGTGGTCCCGGCGTGAGGTAGTGCCTCCTGAGGGACGCGGCATTTTCCCCGCGTGAGCGGGAGTGGTCCACGGGCTAAGCCTTGGGACGCCGATGACGGTGGGCCCTCCCCGCTCAAGCGGGGGTGTGCAGGGCCGTCCGAGCCAACGCGCCGACTTCACACCCCGCCGTACGAAAGCCGCTCCCCCACCACACAAATCAGCGAAGTCGAGAGGTTCTCGCTATCGATTCATCGACCACTGCCGGCTATCATCGCTGGATGCCGATGAGCCCTGACGGTTGGCTGGTGTCCGCCGGTGACGTGCTGGCTCCGGCGGTGGCGTTGTTCCACAGCTTGTCCGACGGCACGAGGTTGGCCATCGTGCAGCGGTTGGCCGGGGGTGAGGCCCGGGTGGTCGACCTGGTCGCCGAACTCGGGCTGGCCCAGTCCACGGTGTCCGCGCACGTGGCGTGCCTGCGCGATTGCGACCTCGTCGTGGGCCGTCCGGAAGGGCGGCAGGTCTTCTACAGCTTGGCACGGCCCGAACTGCTGGAGTTGCTGGCCTCCGCCGAACGGGTGTTGACCGCCACCGGCAACGCAGTGACCCTCTGCCCGAACCGCAGCACCCAGTCCGACAAGTCCGCAAAGGTCCGAAAAGTCTTCCGCTGAGTCGATGAGCCGACGAGTCGATGAGCCTCCGCAGGCGACTGCGGAGAAGGTCGACCACTCACCGAACATCCGCAGTCGACCTCCGCACTCACCCGGACAACCGGACCACCCGCCGCAACAAACACCACCCCGCCCACCAGCGGCAACACCCGATCGCCATGAGTGGTGAAACCAATAACCACCTCATGACGATGTCTTCCACAAAGGGCTCCCCCCACCACCCGACAGCGGTTACCGGCCAGTAATCATCAGGTTCCGACGATGAAATCGTCTAAGATCGTTCTTGTGGGGGGATCCCACCTGGGGGCGCGACGGCTGTGGGGAGTCTGGAGTGCGAATCCTGCTGGTGGAGGACGACGCCCACGTCGCGGGCGCGTTATCCGAGGCGTTGGAGCGGTTCGGGCACGCGGTGGACCACGTGGCCACCGGCAAGCGGGCCGTCGAAGCGGCGGCCGACGCCGATTTCGTGTTGCTCGACCTGGGTCTGCCCGACCTGGACGGGCAGGAGGTGTGCCGGCGGGTCCGGGCCGCCTCGCAGGTGCCGATCATGGTGGTGACCGCCCGGTCCGAGGAGGTCGACCGGGTAGTGCTGTTGCAGTCGGGGGCCGACGACTACCTCGCCAAGCCGTACAGCACGCGGGAGCTGATCGCGCGCATCGACGCCGTCAGCCGCCGCACGCACGGCCTGGCCGCCGCGCAGGAGCCGCCCGCCGACACCACCCCGCCGGACGTCCGCAGCGCCGGGCCGCTGCGGGTGGACCTGCGGACCCGGCAGGTGCGGGTGGCGGGCTCGCCCGTCGAGCTGACCCGCCGCGAGTTCGACCTGCTGGCCGCCCTGATGACCGACCCGGGGGCGGTGCGGTCGCGGGAGGAGCTGTTCGACGAGGTGTGGGACACCCACTGGCACGGCTCGACCCGGACGCTCGACGTGCACGTGGGGACGCTGCGCTCGAAGCTCGGCCACCGGGAGTGGATCCAGTCGGTGCGCGGGGTGGGGTTCCGGGTGCGCGTGCCGGAGTCGACCGCGCCCGGCGGCTCCTGAGCGCCGAGAGGACCTCCTGCGGTGCGCAGACACCTCGTCGCGGTGCTGACCACCCTGCCCACCGTCGTGGTGTGCGCCCTGGGGTGGCCGCTGGCGATGCACCGGATCGACCGGGCCGGCCACGAACTGGTGATCACCCGGATCGGTGAAGCCGAGCAGCTCGTCGACCACGCCGCCGCCGTGCTGCGCCGCCAGTCCGCCACCGCGCCGGAGCGCCTGCTCGACTACGAGCGCGACTCGGCCGCGACGGTGGTCGTCGTGGACCCGGACGGGCGGGCCGTGTACGGCGCACCGTGCGCGGACGCCGACCCGCCGGTGATGGAGCAGCGGGCCGTCCGGGTCGCCCTGCGCGGCGGTCACCTGGAGTCCGCCTCCTACTCGGTGGACGACGGGCGGAGCAGCCTGGTCGTGGCGACACCGGTCATCCGGGACCGCGAGCACTGGGGCGCGGTGATCACCTGCTCGTCGTTGGCCGGCCTCAAGGTCCACGGCTGGACGGTGTGGGCGACGACGGCGGTGATAGAGATCCTGGCGATCGCGTTGAGCGCCCTGCTGGCCGAACCGCTGTCCCGGTGGCTGCTGCGGCCGGTCCGGTTGTTCGACCGCGCCGCGCACCGGTTCGCGGCCGGCGACTACGCCGCGCGCGTCGCCGTGGACGGCGGCCCGCCCGAGCTGCGCGTGCTGGGCGAGACGTTCAACCGGATGGCGGACCAGTTGCAGCGGACGCTCCAGGCGCAGCGCTCGTTCGTCGGCGACGCCTCCCACCAGTTGCGCAACCCGCTGGTGGCGCTGCGGCTGCGGCTGGAGAACCTCGAACCGCACGTGAAGCCGTGCGGCAGGTCGCAGATGGACGCCGCGCTGCGCGAGGCGACCCGGATGGGGCTGATCCTCAACGCGCTGCTCACCCTGACCCGCGCCGAGGGCAGCAACGCCGCCTACGAGCGCGTGGACGTGGCCGCGACCCTCGAAGACCGCGCGGCGTCCTGGCAGGTGCTCGCGCACAGCACCGACGTCCGGGTGCTGGTGGAGCCGGGCGCGGACCTCCGGGCGCTGGCCCTGCCCGGGACGCTGGACCAGATCCTGGACGTGTTCCTGGACAACGCGATCCGCGTCTCGCCACCCGGCGGGCGCATCGCGGTGGGCGCGGAGGTCGCCGGCACGTCGGTCGTCGTCTACTGCCGGGACCAGGGGCCGGGGATGACGCCGGAGGAGGCCGGCCGCGCGTGCGACCGGTTCTGGCGCGGCCCGCAGACCCTGGACACCGAGGGGTCGGGGCTGGGGCTGTCGATCGCGGTGAGCCTGGCGCACGCGAGCAACGGCCGCATCCGGCTGCAACCGGTGTCCACCGGCGGGTTGGAGGCGGCGGTGGTCCTGCCCCTGTGGACCGTCGACCACGACACCCCCTCCGCACGCGGGCGTGACGGGGCGCGGACGTGAGTGAACGCGAGTCTGGCGGGGTGCGGACGTGACCGGACGGGCCCGTGCCGCCCTCGGCTTGTACGAACCCTGCATCGCAGTTGGATCACCCCTGCATCCGGAATTCCTACGCTGCGGCAACGACATCCGCCGGTCGTGCAGCACCCCCGGCGGCACCGCCCGGTGTCGCCCGATCCTGGAGGACGAGGCGTGAGCCGCAACAAGGCGCCGGAACACAGCGCCGAACGAACCACCGCCCCGCCGGCGGACCGGCCGGCAGGTCGCTCCCCGCTGGCCCGACTCGGCGGGCTGCTGTTCCGCCGCAGACTGTGGGTGCTGGTGGCCACCGTCGTCGCGGTCGGCCTCGCCATCCCCTTCGGCGCGGACGTGGAGAGCAGGCTGTCCGAGGGCGGCATCACCGCGCCGGACTCGGAGTCGGCGCGCGCGGAGCAGCTGCTCAACGACGAGTTCAAATCCGGCTCGCCGCACCTGGTGTTCGTCGTCTCCGCGCCGCAGCCGGTGGACGACCCGCAGATCAGCGCCGAGGGCACGCGGCTGACCCAGCGGCTGGCCGACGAGGACGGCGTGGTGCAGGCGGTGTCCTACTGGTCGCTGCAGCAGGCCGACCCGCTGCGCTCCGAGGACACCCGCTCGGCGCTGGTCATGGTCCGCCTGGACGGTGACGAGGACGCGGTGCGCAAGGCCGCCAAGCGCATCGTGCCCGCCTACGTCGGGCAGCAGGGCGACCTGACCGTCAAGGCGACCGGTGCCACCCAGGTGCGGGTGGAGATCGAGGCGCAGAGCTCGGAGGACCTGGTCACGGCCGAGCTGCTGGCCGCGCCGCTGACGCTGATCATCCTGCTGCTGGTGTTCGGCAGCGTCGTGGCGGCCAGCATGCCGCTGGCCGTCGGCGTGCTGGCGGTGATCGGCTCGTTCGTGATCCTGCGGCTGCTGGACATGCTGGTGCCGGTGTCGGTGTTCTCGGTCAACATCACCACCGCGCTCGGCCTGGGCCTGGCGGTCGACTACAGCCTGTTCATCGTCACCCGCTACCGCGAGGAGCTGGCGGGCGGGCGCACCGTCTCCGACGCCATCGCCCAGACGTTGCGCACGGCGGGCCGCACGGTGATCTTCTCCGCGCTGACCGTGGCGCTGTCGCTGTCGGCGATGCTGGTGTTCCCGATGTACCACCTGCGCTCGTTCGCCTACTCCGGCATCGCCGTGGTGCTGCTCGCCGCGCTGGGCTCGATCGTCGTGCTGCCCGCCCTGCTGGCGGTGCTGGGGCGCCGCATCGACGCCCTCGACGTCCGCCGCCCGTTCCGCCGCAAGGGCGCCAAGGGCGACCGGCGGCGCGAGTCCGGCGCGGTGGCGGACACCGCCGGGTTCTGGCACCGCCTGGCTTCGGCGGTGATGCGCAGGCCGGTGCCGTTCACGCTCGCCGTCGCCGCGCTGCTGATCGCGCTGGGCATCCCGTTCCTGCGGGTGGAGTTCGGCGACAGCGACGACCGGGTGCTGCCGCCCGAGGCGCCGTCGCACCAGGCGGCGCAGGTGCTGCGCGAGCAGTTCGACAGCCAGGAGGGCTCGCCGATCTCGGTCGTGCTGCCCGGTGTCGACCCGGCGGCGAGGGGGACCGAGATCGGCGACTACGCCACCCGGCTCTCCCAGCTGCCCGGCATCACCCGGGTCGACGCGGCGACCGGCTCCTACGCCAAGGGCGTGCTCGTCGCGCCGCCCGGCCCGGCCACCGAGCGGCTGACCGCCGACGCGGGCACCGCGCTGTCGGTCATCTCCGACACCGAGCCCTACTCCGAGCGCGGCATGGACCTGGTCGGCACCGTGCGCGACGTGCAGGCCCCGGCGGAGGCGCTGGTGGGCGGGCAGGCCGCGGTGCTGGTGGACGCCAAGGCCACGATCGGCGACCGGCTGCCGTGGGCGCTGGGCCTGATCGCCGCGTCCACGATGGTCCTGCTGTTCCTGTTCACCGGCAGCCTGCTGATCCCGCTCAAGGCGATCGTGCTGAACCTGCTCAGCCTCACCGCGACCTTCGGCGCGATGGTGTGGGTGTTCCAGGAGGGGCACCTGAGCTGGTTGATCGGCAGCCCGACGATCACCGGCCTGATCGACATCGACACGCCGGTGCTGATGTTCTGCGTGGCGTTCGGCCTGTCGATGGACTACGAGGTGTTCCTGCTGTCGCGGATCAAGGAGGAGTACCACCGCACGGGCGACAACGTCGCCGCCGTCGCGTGGGGCCTGGAGCGCACCGGCCGCCTGGTCACGGCCGCCGCCGCGCTGGTGGCGGTGATCCTGATGGCCTTCGCCACCTCCGGCCTGACCCCGCTCAAGCTGCTCGGCGTCGGCCTGGCGCTGGCGGTGATCATGGACGCCACGCTCGTGCGCGGCATCCTGGTCCCCGGTTTCATGCGCCTGGCGGGGCGCGCGAACTGGTGGGCACCCCGGCCGCTGCGCCGCCTGCACGAGAAGATCGGCCTGTCGGACTGACCGGTTCCGGGGCCTGCTCCGGACGCGTCGACCCGCGAAGCCCGTCCCGGCCCCGGCCGGGGCGGGCTTCGTCCTGTCCCGGCGCACCCCGCCGAGGCCGTGACCTGCGACGTGAGGTGTCCTCGCCGCTGGTCACCTACCGGCGGGGAAACAATTCCCGGCCAGGGCAAATCGGACACAAGTCTGGATCGCAGTTGACGTTCCCTTGCACCTGCCCTGCACGCGCCGTACTTAGCGTGATCCCAGACAGTCGGGCCTGATCCGTCCAACGGGTGGGTTCGGCGCAGGGGATGTCACACTCCGCGACAATGCAGGGGGCTTGGTCAGGGATGCGGTTCCTGGAACGCGAACGCGCCGAACTCGAACGGCTGCTGCCCGGCCTGGACGCCGTCCTCGCGGGCGCGCGCCTGGAAGACCTGGAACGGCCGGGCAACGCCGGACTCGCGGCGTTCCGCGAGGCGGGCGGACCGGGCCTGCTGGTGCCCACCGAGCACCAGGGCGCCGGAGCCGACCTGCTGGCGGCGGTGCGGGTCCAGCGCGCGATCGGGTCGCGGTCGCCCTCGCTGGCGGTGGCGACCACCATGCACCACTTCTCGGTGGCCTCGCTGGTGGAGACCTCGGCCACCGGCAACGGCATGGAGTGGATGCTGCTGGCCGCCATCGCCCAGGACGGGCTGCTGCTCGCCTCCGGGTTCGCCGAGGGGCGCACCGGCCAGCACATCCTCTCCCCCGGTCTCACCGCGCGGGTGGAGGGCGAGAAGGTGTGGCTGTCCGGGTCGAAGAAGCCGTGCAGCCTGGCCCGCTCGATGAACCTGCTCACCGCCTCGGTCGCGCTGCCCGCCGACGACGGCGGCACGCGGCTGGCCGTCGCCCTGGTGCCCGCCGACGCGCCCGGCGTGAGCGTGCGGCCGTTCTGGAACAGCCCGGTGCTGGCCGGTGCCGAGAGCGACGAGGTCGTGCTCGACGACGTCGAGGTGCCCGCCGAGCTGATCGTCCGCACCGGGGTCACCTCCGAGGGCGACCTCGACCACCTCCAGACCGTCGGGTTCGTGTGGTTCGAGCTGCTGATGACCGCCTCCTACCTGGGCGCGGCCTCCGCCCTGGTCGAACGGGTGCTCGCGGTCGACAAGGTCGACCCGGCGCTGCGCGCCTCGGTGCTGGCAGACCTGGACGCGGCGGTGCTGGCCGTCGAGGGGCTGGCCCGCGCCGCGACCGCCGAGGGCCCGGACAACGACACCCTGGCGCGGTCGCTGACCTGCCGCTTCCACGCCCAGGACGTCATCACCTCGGTGGCCGGCCGCTGCGTCGAGGCGCTGGGCGGCATGGCGTTCATCGGCTCCGGTGACGTGGCCTACCTCAACTCCGCCTGCCGGGCGCTGGCCTTCCACCCGCCGTCCCGGGCGCGCATGGCCACCGCGCTGCTGGAGCACGCCGCAGGCGAGCCGCTGCGCGTGCCCTGACCGGCACACCCCAGAACAGCGCACTCAGCACGACGCGCCTTCGAAAGGCGCACTCGGAACGACGTGTTCGACCGACGTGTCCGGACCTGCGCGCCCGCAGCGCCCAGCGGGTCCGCCCACGCCACCCCGGCCCGCTCACCGCAACGGGCCGGGTCCCCGGCCGCGCCCCGAGCAGCGGTCGTCCCTCCGACGAACAGGTGAACCGTGCCCGCCCCACGCCGCACCATCCTGCTGACCGGCGCCTCCGGCGTCGTCGGCCAAGCCCTCCTGCCCCGGCTGACCGGCCACCGCGTGGTCAGCCTGGTCCACAACACCGTGCCCGCCGGTGCCGGCGAGCACGTCCGGGGCGACCTGACCGCGCCCGGCCTCGGCCTCGACCCGGACCGGGCCCACCGGCTGGCCGACGAGGTCGACGCGATCGTGCACTGCGCCGCCGTCACCGACTTCACCGCCACCGCCGACGCCACCCACGAGCTCAACGTGCTGGGCACACGGCGGGTCCTGGAGTTCGCCGAGCGCTCCGGCGCGGTCGTGCACTACGTCAGCACCGCCTTCGTCGCCCGCACCGACCTGGCCCGCGAGGACGTGCGCGAGGGCATGACCGACCCCAGCGCCTACCTGGAGACCAAGCGGGCCGCCGAGCAGGTCGTCACCGGCGCGGGCCTGCCGGCGACGATCATCCGCCCGTCAGTGGTCGTCGGCGACAGCGCCACCGGCGCGATCGCCAAGTTCCAGGGCCTGCACACGCTGATCCGGGCGGTGCTGCGGGGCAGCCTCCCGCTGGTGCCGCTGCGCCCCGGTGCGCGGGTCGACTTCGTCCCTCAGGACGTGCTCGCCG
Organism: Actinosynnema sp. NPDC050436; assembly: GCF_040655415.1. Taxonomy (NCBI): domain Bacteria; kingdom Bacillati; phylum Actinomycetota; class Actinomycetes; order Pseudonocardiales; family Pseudonocardiaceae; genus Actinosynnema; species Actinosynnema sp. NPDC050436. The sequence goes on from NZ_JBFAJV010000008.1 coordinate 352,221, forward strand.
ACGCGGTGGCCAACCTGGTCGACGCCGGCGTCACCTCGGGCGACTACTGGATCACCGCCGGCGAGGCCGCGCTGACCACCAGCGCGATGATCGAGCTGTGCGTGCGGGCCGGGGCCCGGCACGGCGTGCGGGCCGAGCCGCCGCGCCTGGTCGAACCCGACATGGTCGAGCGGCTGATCCGCCCGGTGTTCATCGACCCGCTGCCGCGCGCGGTGCGCCGCCGCTTCGACGACATGATCGCCATGACGGCGCTGTTCGCCAACGCCGCCGCGTTCCCGTCCACGCTGGGCGACGTCCCCGGCTGCCGACCGCTGACCACCCGGGACCTCACCACCGCCTTCACCAACGGGGTCGAGTACCTGGTGCACGCCCAGCGGCTCGCGCGCCCGACCGACGGCACCCCGCCGCGCGGCGAGGGCGCGGAGGACGCCGCGTGAGCGCCGGCCGCGACCGGACGGTCGAGATCTACCGCCGCCACCTGAGCAGCGGACGGGCGCTGATCTCGGAGTTCACCGGCGGCCACGTCGAGTCCACCGCGACCGGGGCCCGCGTCAGGACCCAGCAGGACGAGTTCCTGGACTGCGGCGGCTACGGGGTGTTCATCCTCGGCCACCGCCACCCCCGGGTCACGGCGGCGGTGGTCGAGCAGATCCACCGCAACCCGATGTCCACCCGGCTGCTGCTGGAGCCCACCGCCGCCGTCGCCGCCGAGGCGCTGGTCGAGGTGGCACCACCCGGGTTGCAGCGGGTGCACTTCGTCAACTCCGGCGCCGAGGCGGTCGAGGCGGCGATCAAGTTCGCCCGCGCCGCCGGCCGCACCCGGCTGATCTCCGCGATCGGCGGTTACCACGGCAAGACCACCGGCGCGTTGAGCCTGACCGCCCGCCCGGTCTACCAGGACCGGTTCCGGCCGCTGCTGCCCGACGTCGCGCACGTCCCGTACGGCGACATCGCCGCGCTGGCCGAGGCGCTGGCGGCGGGCGGGCCCGCGTGCGTCGTGGTCGAGCCGGTGCAGGGCGAGGGCGGCGTGGTGATCCCGCCGCAGGGCTACCTGCTCGCGGTCGAGCGGCTGTGCCGCGAGCACGGCGCGCTGTTCGTGCTCGACGAGATCCAGACCGGCCTGGGCCGGCTCGGGCACTGGTGGGGCGCCGACCGCGAGGGCACCACGCCCGACGTCCTGCTGGTGGGCAAGAACCTCAGCGGCGGGGTGATCCCGGTGGCGGCGGTGCTGGCGACCGATGAGGTCTACGAGCCGTTCTCCCAGGACCCGCTGCTGCACACCTCCACGTTCGCGGCCTCGCCGGTGGCGATGGTCGCCGCCTCGACCAGCATCGCCGTCCTGCGCGACGAGGACCTGGTGACCCGCGCCGGGCAGCTCGGCGCGGTGATCGTGGACCGGCTGCGGGAGGTGTTCGACCAGCACGCCCCGCACCTGCCCACCGAGGTGCGCGGCGCGGGCCTGCTGATCGGTGTCGAACCGCCCACCCCGCACGTGGCCGGCGACCTGGTGCTGGAGCTGTACAACCGCCGGGTCCTGGTCAACCACTCGCTCAACGCCGGCGGCGTGCTGCGGCTGACCCCGCCCGCCGTGCTGACCGACGCCGACCTGGAGTGGCTGTTCACCGCCTTCGCCGACGCCGTGCGCGTCGTCGCCGCCCGCCACGCGCCCGTCCCGGAAAGGACCTCCTGACCATGCGCGAAACCTCGCTCCGCACCCTGGTGCCCGACGCCGACGCCACCGCCGTGTTCGAGCGGATCAGCGACTTCCCCCGCTACGCGGACTACACCGACGCGGTGCGCGAAGTCCGCGTGGAGCAGCGGGACGGCCAGTTCCTGACCTCGGTGTGGTCGGTGAACTTCCGCAACGGCGTGCTGTGCTGGACCGAACGCGACCGCATCGACCCGCGGGCGCTGGAGATCGAGTTCGAGCAGACCGCCGGAGACTTCGCCGCGTTCACCGGCTCGTGGCGGGTCGAGCAGGTCGACGGCGACGTCGCGGTGCTGTTCAGCGCCGCGTTCGACCTGGGGATGCCGACCCTGGCGGCGATCATCGACCCGATCGCCGAGCAGGCGCTCGTGGACAACATCCAGTCGATCCTGCGCGGCCTGCTGGGCGACACCGTCGTGTTCGGCACCGACGGACAGGCCGCCCTCGCCGCCACCCGGTAGCCGCGCGCCGGCACCGCCACGACACCCCGACCCGATTGGTGACACCCGGATGACCCACGACACCGACGCGCGGCCCGACCCCGCCGCGCTGCCCCCGTTCCTGCGCGACTACGCCCCCACGTGGGGCCGCAAGCGCCTCACGCCGCTGTCCCGCGTGCCGGCCACCGCCCACCTGGGCGACCTGTGGCAGGTCGCGGGCGAGCGCGGCGGCGACCAGCTCGTCATCACCGACCGGCCCGCCGACATCGACCCGACCGGCGCGACCGAGCGCACCTACGCCGGCTGGGCCGCGCTGGTCGACCAGACCGCCGCCTGGCTGTACTCGGCCGGGGTCCGCGAGTGGGACCGGGTGGCGATCATGAAGTCCAACCACCTGGACGTGGCGCTGCTGGCGTGCGCCGCTGCCCGCCTCGGCGCGGTGCCCGCCGAGCTGGCGTGGACCCACCCGCCGGAGTTCGCCCACCCCATGCTGGAGCGGCTGGACCAGCCGTTCCTGATCACCGACCAGGAGCGGCTGGTCCAGTGCGGGCTGGACCCCGAGGTGCTGGCCCGGCTGGTCAAGCGCACCGTGGTGGTCGACGGGCGGGGCGAGCGCACCGACGTCGTGGCGCTGGACGACCTGCGCGGCGCCACCGCGTTCAAGGTCGCCCTGCGGGCGCTGGAGGAGCCGATGGTGATCACCCACACCTCCGGCACCACCGGCGTGCCCAAGCTGGTGATGCACTCCGCCGAGACGGCCCACGCCCTGACGCTGATCGAGGCCGAGCGGTGGCCGAAGTTCGGCCTGAAGTCCTCGGACGTGGTCGGCTTCTGCGACCCGTTCTGCCACCAGCGGCTGACCACCGGGATGCTGGCCATGGCGACGGTCACCCCGCGCATGATCATGCTGTCGGACCCGCAGTCGGAGCAGTCGCGGCAGTTGCTGGTCCGCCACAAGCCCACCGTCATGGAGACGCTGCCGAACATCTACCTGTACTGGGAGCAGTTCGCGCGCAGCCCCGAGCGGCCCTTCGCCAACGTGCGGGTGTTCATCAACTCCTTCGACGCGATCCACACCCGCACCATCCGCACCTTCCTCGACGCCACCGACCAGAGCTCGCCGATCTGGGTGCAGTCCTGGAGCCAGAGCGAGGCCGGCGCGCTGGTCATCCGCCCCTACACCCGCAAGGCCGTGCGGGAGGTCGGCCACCGCCCGCCGCCCACCCAGGTGCTGGGCTGGCCCATCCCCGGGTTGTGCAAGGCGCGCGCGGTGGACCCGGAGACCGGCCGGGAGGTGCCCTCGGGGACCGTGGGCCTGATCGAGATCAAGCAGCCCGGCCGCTGCCTGGCCTACGTCGGCGAGCAGGACCGCCACGACCTCAAGCGCACCGACGACTTCTGGTGGAACACCGGCGACCTGGGCACCGTCAGCGGCAAGGGCGCGGTGCGGCTGGTGGACCGCGAGATCGACCGCATCCCGGGTGCCAGCGCGCTCGAACTGGAGGACGTGCTGCTCGACCGCCTGCCGCAGACCACCGAGGTGGTCGTGCTGCCCAACGGCGACGGCCTGCCCGTGCCGGTGCTGTCCACCGACGACGACACCCCGGTCGACCCCGAGCAGTGGGCCAAGGCGACCGAGGACCTGCCGAAGCTGGCCGAGCCGATCCACGTGCGCTGGAGCGACTTCCCCCGCACGGCGACCTGGAAGATCCGCCGGGTGCAACTGCGCGAACAGTTGCTGGACGGCGCGAAGGCCATCGGCATCGGCCGCTGGACCTGATCCGACCCGGCGGGGGCGGCGTCGCGTTGCGGCGCCGCCCCCGCCTTTTGCGACGCGACCGCCCGGATGTCACGTCGACGACCGGAGCCACCCCATCAGGTGAAACCGGGCTTTTCCCCGCTCGTCCCCGCTCCTCACCCCCGCCCGCCGTGCCGCGTCCCGGCCTCTCCGTGAGTCACGTCATTGCGCGCGCACCTAATCGGTTCGCGGCACAGGCAGCACCATGGCGGCAATTCACCGCTCTACCAGGGCATCACGCTCTTCCCGCTCGGCGCTCGGGCGTCCCGGCCGAATAATCTCGACGGGTGGAAGGGCTGCGACCGGAGCGACCCGCCGATTTTTCCTGCCGTGCACCATTCACGGTGAAGTGCAGGTCAGCGGCCATGTCACCGGATGTTCGGGCACAGCGGGAAATGAGCAGGGTCCAGGGCGAGAAGGAGTCGAAGATGCGGCCGACCACTGGGCCGGAAATGCACGCGAGGCCGACCGGGCGCGCTTCCGGGCGACGTTTCACCGCCTGCCTGGGGGTGATCGCGCTGGTGCTCGCGGTGTGCGGCACGCCCGTGACCGCCACCCCGGGGGAACCCCGGTGGCCGACCCGGGTCCAGGCGTTCGTGGCCAACAGCGGGGACAACACCGTGACGGTCTTCAACACGCGGCTGGGTGAAGTGGTCGCCACGGTCCCGGTCGGCCTCACCCCGGTGGGCGTGGGCGCGGCACCCGACGGGGACTTGGTGTACGTGACCAACGAGCAGTCCGACACCGTGTCGGTGATCGACGCCAGGGCCCTGGAGGTCGTGGCCACCGTGCCGGTCGGGTCGCACCCGTTCAACGTCGCGGTGACCCCCACCCGGGCGTACGTGACGAACTACGGGTCGGACACGGTCACCGTCATCGACGTCTCGACGAACGAGCCGGTGACGACCATCCCGGTGGGCCGCTTGCCGCACGGCGCGGTGGCGAGCCCGGACGGCGACCGCGTCTACGTCGCCAACAACGGCGACCGCACCGTGACGGTCATCGACACGTCCGACAACGAGCCCGTCGCCACCATCCCGGTCGGCCTCTTCCCGGCGAACCTCGCGCTGAGCCCCGGAGGCGACCGCCTCTACGTGGCGAACACCGGCTCGGACGACGTCACCGTGGTCTCCACCCGGACCGGCCGCCCCGTCACCACGACCAAGGTCGGCAACGCCCCGGTGGGCGTGGCGGTCACCCCGGGCGGCCGGGTGCACGTGACCAACTCCGGCTCCGACACCGTCTCGGTCCTCGACCGCGACGGCGACCCGATCAGCGGCCCGATCCCGGTCGCGGCCGTCCCCGAAGGCGCGGCGGCGAGCCCGGACGACAGCTACGTCTTCGTCACCAACTCGGGGGCCGACCTGATGTCGATCATCAGCGCGAGTTCGCCCGCCCTGGTGGCCACCGTGCCCGTGGGCAGCACCCCCGAAGGCGTCGCCGTCACCTCCTGAGCGCCGGTCGGGGGACATCCCCGGTCACGCCGCCGGGCTGTGGTCAGTCAACCCAGATCGACGGCGACCTGACCGAGCCCGCAACCGTCCAGGCACCGTCCTTGAGGTACTCGAAGAACGCCTCGGCCCGGTAGTAGGAGGCCCCGCACACCGCACCGCCGTAGTCGAGGAGCACCGAAGGGCCGTAAGGACCGGGGAACGGCCCGTCGCGCCACCCGAACGCCGCGTACTTCCAGCCGGAGTCCCGGCACGTGGACCACCACGACGTGTCGTCGTTCTCGTAGTACCGCTCCGCTTCGACCCGGACCCGCCCGTACCCGGTCGCGGCCCTGGTGCACGAGCGGTCGAGGGCGTAGCCGAACAGGTTCGCGTCGGCGGTGGCGTGGTTGCCGTCGAGCGTGCCGGGAATCCTCCGGGTGATCGCGGTGGTGCCCTTGAGGCACACGAAGAGGTCGGAGTACACGGTCTTCCACCCGGAACTGACCGCCCCGGCGGGCTGGGCGGTCACCACGACCGAGGACGCCACCAGCACCCCGCACAGAGCCAACCGGACAACGTGCCGCAACCAAGCCATCGCCTGCCCCCGTTCGGGTCTACTCGCCTGCCGCGATTCACCTTGACGGCTGGGCGCGGCGGGCGGTACCGCGCGTCGGCCGACGCCGGAGTGGGTGTACTTGCCCACGCGCACCGCACAAACGCCCCGTCGATTCCCACCGACACCGGCACGAGAGCCCAGCACCCGACGCCCCTGCCGAACCCTGTCCACCCGACGTGGCAACACATCCGACACCGACTGTCCTCGACGGACAGTCGGCGGGCGTTGCGCCGAACCGGGCGAGGCGAGACGGCCGCGCCACGGACCGTGGCGGGTTCCGGGGCGGCCCGCCGGCAGGTGGGCGGTCGGGGACGACCGACGGGTGACAGGGCGCGCGCGGGGTTGTGCGGCTGTCGCGGGCCGTGCTGAGTTGGGTGGCGTTGCCGGTCGACGGCTGGAGGGGCCCGGTGATCGAAGCACCGCTCGGCGATCCGATCCACCACCTGCTGACCCCTGAGGCGTTGCGGCACCCCGCCGCCGCCTGGGAGCCGTTCCGGCACCGGGAAGGGTTGTGGTGGAGCGAAGTCCTCGACTCCTGGGTGGCGACCTCGCTGGCGGACTGCTCGGCCGTGCTCGCGGACGCGGACCGGTTCTGCTCCGACTGGCGCAAGCTCGGCAACGACGTCCCGGACTCCAGGCTGACCGTGCAGATCCTCGACTCGCCCGAGCACACCGCCGTGCGGGCGCAGCTCGTCCGCGCGTTCCGGGCGCTGGACTGGGACGGCGTGCGCGACCGCGTCGCCGAGAACGTGGAGCGCCGGCTCGCGGCGGTGGCCGACCGGGCGGCGTTCGACTTCATGGCCGAGTTCGCCGTGCCGCTGGCCCTCGACACCATCGTCGACGTGCTCGGCGTGCACCCACCCGAGGACCACCGGTTCCCGGTCGTCTCGGCGCAGATCGTGGACTCCATGGACTACGCGCTGCGCCCGGAGACCGTCGGGCCGGGTCGCGCCGCGCGCGCCGCGCTGGCCGAGCTGACCGGGCAGTGGCTCGACGGCCGCACGTCCGGCGGGCTGGTCGGGCACCTGGCCGCGCACCACGACAGCGGGCGGGTCACCACGGCCGTCCTGCGCAACTCGCTGCGCGTCGTCCTGCACTCCGGCTACGAGTCGGCGTCCAGGCTGCTCGGCAACGCCCTGCTGGCCTGCCTCGACTCCCCCGGCTCGCTGGACGCCCTGAGCGGCGGCGTGGACGACACCGCCTTGCAGGAGCTGGTGCGGTACGCCGGACCGGTGCAGGCCGAGGCGCGCGGCTGCGTCGCGGACACCGAGGTGAACGGGCACCCGGTCCGGCGCGGCCAGGTCGTCACCGTCCTGCTCGCGGCGGCCAACCGGGACGACCGGGTCTTCGACGACCCGCACTCGCTGCGCCTGGACCGCACGCCCAACCCGCACATCGGGTTCGGTCGCGGGCCGCACGCGTGCCTCGGGGCACCACTCGCCCTGCTGCTCACCCGCACCGCGCTCGGCGCGCTCGCCGGCCTGCCCAGGCCGCTCCGCCTGCTCGACCAGCCGCGCTTCCGCCGCAACGCCACCCTGCGCGGACTCGAACGCCTCGACCTCGGTTGGGGCTGACGCGCACCGCGCGCCCGCAAGACCCGGACCGAGAGGAGATCCCGATGCGCCACGACCACTGATCCCACCACCGATCCGTGGTGCCCGTCGGAAGGCGCGACGGGCACCACGCCCGTGACCGGGCCACCGCGCCCGACAAGCACCCACTGCGAGGTGGACGCGGTCGAGCGGCGGCCGACCGCCCGGCCATTCGTGGCAGCGGTGTGCCTCACCCCGGTCCTCCCCCTGTTCGGCGACTCGGTCGTGCTTGCCGCTGCCGCCCGAGCAGTTCGCCCGCATGGCGGAACAGTGGCGGGACGCAGCAGGTGCTGGAGGAGACGGCCGCCCCCTGCGCGTTCACCTCCACGACCCCGGCTGCGAGCGGCACCACGTCCAGCGCGACAGGGTGGCGACTCGCGTCCGCGACCACCGGGGTGAAGGGGTTCCCGGGAGTCCTCGCCCGCGCCGCCGGACTCGTTCCTGCACCGCTGGTCCGAGGCCACGGTGTGGATCGCCCACTCACCGGCTGACGGGGTGGGACCGGGCGCGGCCGGCGGGGTCGCACCCCCGGATCGGACGACCCGAGCGCGGAGGAGTTCCCTCGACCGAAGCCACCCTCGTCCCGGAGACCACCCGGCGGCGGCTGCTCGCCGCCGCGCTGGGCGCGACCCCGGCCGCCGCGACCGCCCCGGCGACCGCCGAGCACGGCGTACTGGGCCGGTCCTCCGGCGGCCCCGGAGGTGGTCGGGCGGACCGAGGTCGGCGACAACTGCGGCGTGTGGGCGTGGACGCGGGGCCGGCGGCGGGGAGCGGCTGCGCCGTCAGGGCGCACGGCGACCGCCAACACGGCCCGGTCCCCAGCACCTCCAACGTCGAGCGCCGGGCCGTGATCGCGACCGACGACGCCCCTCCGGGTCGAGTTCACCCGCGCCGGGCAGCGCCGACGCCGTCGACCACCGCTCGGACGCCCCGAGCCGACGCCGCGGCACCCCGTGACGCGGCCGGGTGCCCGGACGCCGGCGCTCACGTGTACCAGGTGGGCTCCGGGATCTCGCCGAGCAGCGCGTACCGGCCCACCTCGGCGCGCTTGTGCGGCACCGGGTCGTGCAGGCTGTGGGTGCGGATGTTGCGCCAGAAGATGTCCAGGCCCACGTGGTTCGCGGTCGCGCGCGCCCCGGTGACGTCGAAGACCCGGGTGCCGATCTCCAGGCCGGTGGCGATCGCCCGTTCCTTGGCCGCCGCGATGACCACGGCCGCCTCGCCGCGTTCGCGCGCGGTCACGTCGTCGGGGTGGGCGTTGATCCGCTCGACCAGGGCGGCGGCGCGCTCGGCGAGCGCCTCGGCCGCCCACAGCTTGGCCTGGAGGTCGCCGTAGGTCTCCAGGACGTGGAACTCCTCGACCGCCGACGCCTTGACGTCCACCGCGTACGGCCACGGCCGGGTCGTGCTCCTGGTGTACGCGCCGGCCACGGCCAGCGCCCCCTGGGCGATGCCGAGGTAGAAGTTGGTGAACACCAACTGGATCAGCGGCACGTTGAGCGTGTTGTAGACCTTCGGCGTGAACTCCTTGTCCACGTACCCGGCGGCCTGCGCCCAGGGCACCCGCACGCCCTCCACCCGCACGCCGCCGCTCTCGGTGAGCCGCTGGCCGAGGTTGTCCCAGTCGTCCTCGAAGACGATCGCCTCCTGGTGCGACGGGACGATGGCGAAGATGTGCTTGTCGGTGCCCTCCAGCACACCTTCCAGCACGGTCACGTCCGAGACCTTCCCGCCGGTGGAGAACGACTTGCGGCCGGTGAACACCAGGTCGTCGCCGTCCTCCGCGATCACCAGGTCGTCGTCGCGGGGGTTGACCGCGCCGCCGAAGAACCACCGCTCGCGGGTCGCCTGCTCCTCCACGGCGGCGACCTGCTCCGGCGTCGCCACCAATCGGGCCGCCCAGAACCACAGGTAGTGGTAGCCGACGAGCTGACCGATCGAACCGTCACCGGTCGCCACCTCGCGGATCACCCGGTAGGCCGTGGTCCAGTCCTGCCCGCCGCCGCCGTGCTCGACCGGGCCGAGCAGGGTGACCAGCCCGGAGTCCTTGAGCAGGGCGACCTCGGCGTGCGGGGTGGCCCCGGCGCGGTCGCGGGCCACGGCGTCGGTGGCGAGCAGCGCGGCCACCTCGCGGGCGCGGGCGAGCCACTCGTCGGCGGTGGTGGGGGTGGTGGTCCAGGTGCGCTGGGCGGACGTGGTCACGGTCGGACTCCGATCGGCTCGGGGGTGGCGGCGGAGGCGTCGAGGGAGGCTTCGAGGTCGCGGACGACCGGCAGCACGTGCCGGCCGAAGTAGGCGACTTCCTCGTGGTAGTGCAGGAAACCGAGCAGCAGGAGGTCCACGCCCCGGCGGCGGTACTCCACGATCCGGTGGGCGACCTGCTCGGGCGTGCCGATCAGCCGCGAGCGGAAGCCGTCGTTGTACTGCACCAGGTCGTCGAACGTCGAGTCCGCCCACATGCCCTTGCGGTCGTCGGTGGAGCCGCCGGCCTGCCGGACGGCGTCGCGGAACCCGTGCACCGCGCGCACGTCGGCCTTGGCGACGATCTCGCGCAGCGTCTCGCGGGCCTCGGCCTCGGTGTCGCGGGCGATCAGGAAGCCGTTGAGCCCGAAGCGGACCCGGCGGCCGCCGGCGGACGCCGCGACCTCCTCGACCTGCTCGGTGACGCCGTCGAAGTCCTTGCCGTTGCTGAAGTACCAGTCGGACACGCGGCCCGCCATGGCCCGCGCGGCGGTGGAGTTGCCGCCCTGGAAGATCTCCGGGTGGGCGCGGCCGGGCACGTCGAGCGGTTTGGGCTTGAGGTCGTAGCCGCGCAGCCGGTAGAAGTCGCCGGCGAACTCGGCGGGCTCGTCGGTCCAGCTCGCCCGCAGCACGCGGATGAACTCCTCGGAGCGGCGGTAGCGCTCGTCGTGCTCCAGCCACGGTTCGCCCAGGGCGGTGAACTCGCCCTTGAACCACCCGCTGACCACGTTGACCGCCGCCCGCCCGCCGGAGAGGTGGTCGGCGGTGGCGATGAACTTGGCCAGCACGGCGGGGTGCCACAGGCCCGGGTGCACGGCGGCGATCACCTTGAGCCGCTGCGTGGCGAGCAGCAGCGCGAGGCTGAAGCTGGTGGACTCGTGCTGGTAGGCGGCTCCGTAACCGGCCATGTACCGGACCTGGCTCAGGGCGTACTCGAACCCGTTGTCCTCGGCGAGCACGGCCAGCTCGCGGTTGTAGTCGTAGGACCAGTCGGTCCGCTGCTCGATGTCGCTGACGACGAGACCACCGCTGACGTTGGGCACCCAGTAGGCGAACTTCAACGGCTCCCGCTCCCGTTCTTCGGGCACGGCAGGGCTCCAGGGGTCGGACGGGCAGGTGACCGTCCACAGGGGACGGAGGGTGAGCGGGCCTATCGGGGGCAACAGCGCTGTGCGGCCACGCGGACGAGGTCCACGTGCCGCCGCCGGGTCAACACGGTCGTCGGAGGCACGCCACCACTCCAACAGGACCACCCGGCGCGGTCAACACGGAGTAGTCGGCTTCTCACACGGTGAACACACCTGGACGGCGTGCGCGACACTGGTCGGTTGCGGTCCCGGCGGTCGACAGGCGGCAGCGGCGGGTGGTGGTCAGCGGTGTTCGAAGACCACTATCGGGATCACCCGCGCGAGTGCCCGCTCGAACGCGGCGAAGCGGGACGGCGCGGCGCGGAAGTGGCCCGCCAGCTCGTCGCGCTCCGCACCCTCGGCGACGCGGGCCAGCACCCGGTGGGTCTCCGTGCCGACCTCCACCGACACCTCCGGGTCGGCCAGCAGGTTGTGGTACCAGGCGGGGTTCTCCGGCAGGCCGCCGTTGCCGGCCGCGACCACCCAGCGGTCGCCGACGGTCAGGAAGGTCAGCGGGGTCACCCGGTTGATCCCCGACCGCGCCCCGGTGTGGTGCAGCAGGAGCAGGGTGCGCCCGGCGTGCCGGCCGCCGACCACTCCCCCGTTGATCCGGAACTCCTCGATCACGCGCACGTCCCGGTCGTGGCGTTCGTCGGTCATGGCCGTCCCTCCGCACCCGGGTGTCGGCACGATCCTGGCACGTCGCCGGGCGCGGGCGCTCCCCCGTGCGCCCGACACCACCTCACCGGGGCACGGCCGCCGCACGACCGGTGGTCACCCCGCGCACCAGGTCGCGCAGCCAGCGGTGGGCCGGGTCGGCGTCGAACCGGGCGTGCCACAGCAGCGACACCACCACCTCGGGCGCGGGGAACGGCAGGGCGAAGGCGTGCATCCCGTCGCGCAGGGTCTCGGTGTGCCGCTCGGGCACGGTGGCCACCAGGTCGGAGGCGCGGGCCATCGCCAGCGCCGCGCCGAAGCCGTCCACGACCGTCACCACGTCCCGCCTCGCCGGATCCGGACCGTCCCCGGCGAGCGCCGCGTCCACCAGGCCGTCGGTCCGCCCGCGCCGCGAGACGTGCACGTGACGCGCGGCGGTGTACCGGGCGGTGGTCACCTCGCCCGAGGCGAGCGGGTGCTCGGCGCGCACCACGCCGACGAACCGGTCGGTGAACAGGGGTGTGGCGACCACGTCCGGCGGCAGCGGCCGGTCCACGACACCGGTCTCCAGGTCGACGCCGCCGGCCCGCAGCGACCCGGTGTCCTTCACGGCCTTGCGCAGGAACCGCAGCCGCACGCCGGGTGCCACCCGCCCGACCTCGGCGACCAGCTCCGGGCCGAACCGCTCCACGAACCCGTCCCCGGTGCGCAGCGCGAACGTGCGCTCCAGCGCGGCCAACGCGGGCGCGGCGGCCGGCCGGAGCACCTCCTCGGCGTCCCGGACCAGGTGGCGCACCCGGTCGCGCAGCTCCAGCGCGCGCGGGGTCGGCACCAGGCCCCGGCCGGCCCGCACCAGCAGTGGGTCACCGGTCGCCCGGCGCAGGCGGGCCAGGGCGCGGCTCATCGCCGACGGGCTGAGGGCGAGGCGTGCGCCGGCGCGCGTGACGCTGCCCTCGTCGAGCAGCACGTCCAGGGTGACCAGCAGGTTCAGGTCGGGGAGGGCCATCCGGCCAGGCTGCCACACCTGGCGTCCGGTGCACAGGTCGGTTGCGGTCTTTGCGTCTTCCGCCAGGTCGGGACCGCGCTTAGCGTCGGCCGCAGCACCCCTCCGACACCGGGAGTCCCCGTGGAAACGACCTCCGCACCCGCCCGCGTCCGGGCACCGGCCGCCCTGGCGCTGAGCGCGCTGCTGCCCTCGCTCGGGACCAGCATCGCCAACGTGGGCCTGCCGGACGTCGCCGCAGGTCTCGACACGTCGTTCGCCGAGGTCCAGTGGGTGGTGATCGCCTACCTGCTGGCGATGACGGCGCTGGTCGTCGGCGCGGGCCGGCTCGGCGACCTCGCCGGGCGGCGCCGCGTGCTCGTCGCCGGCACCGCCGTGTTCACCCTCGCCACGCTGCTGTGCGGGCTCGCCCCGACCCTGCCGCTGCTGGTCGCCGCGCGGGCGCTGCAAGGGGTCGGCGCGGCGGCGATGATGGCGCTGACCACGGCCCTGGTCGGGGAGAGCGTGCCGCCGGAGCGCACCGGACGGGTCATGGGGCTGCTCGGCACGACGTCCGCGATCGGCACGGCGCTCGGGCCGGCGCTCGGCGGCGTCCTGGTCGCGGCCCTCGGCTGGCGGGCGCTGTTCCTGGCGGGCGTGCCGGCGGGTGTGCTCGCGCTGGTGCTCGTCGTCCGGGCGCTGCCGGGCTCCGCGCCCGAGCGCGCCGGGCAGCGGTTCGACGCGGCCGGCACGGCGCTGCTGGCTGTGACGCTCGGCGCGTACGCGCTGGCGATGACGGTCGACGGCGGGTGGTACGGGCTGGTGGTCGCGGCGGTCGGGCTCGCGCTGTTCGTCGTGGTCGAGCGCCGGGTCCCGACGCCGCTGCTGACCCTGTCGGTGCTGCGCGACCCGGCGTTCAGCGCGAGCCTGGTCGCCGGAGCCCTGGTCTCGACGGTCGTGATGACCACGCTCGTCGTGGGCCCGTTCCACCTGGCGCGGGCGCTCGGGGCGGCCCCGGTGGTGGTCGGTCTGGTGATGTCCGCCGGGCCGGTGGTGGCCGCCCTCGCCGGCGTCCCGGCGGGCCGCGCCACCGACCGCTTCGGCACCTCGGCGGTGGTGGTCGCCGGGCTCGTCGGCGTGCTCGTCGGCGCGGTGGGGCTGTCCCTCGCCCCCGCGTCCGCCGGCGTGCTGGGGTACGTGCTGCCGCTGGTCGTCGTCACCTCCGGCTACGCGCTGTTCCAGGCCGCGAACACCACCTCGGTGATGCGCGGCGCGGGCGCGGGCCGGCGCGGCCTGGTGTCGGGGGTGCTGACCCTGTCCCGGAACCTGGGCCTGATCACCGGGGCGTCGGTGATGGGCGCGGTCTTCGCCGCCGCAGCCGGCGACGTCACCACGGCCGCCGCGACGGACGTGGCACGGGCGACCCGCTGGACGTTCGGGGTCGCTGTCGGGCTCGTGGCGCTTGCTCTGGCCGTGGTGGTCGGCGCGCGGCTGTGGACAAGTCGGGGCAATGCCGGTAGACGCGGTTAGGCAACCGACGTGCCGCAGCGCCGGCGACCTGCCTCTGCGGACCTGGCGTCGAGGGGATCGGCCTTCGGGAGGGGTGGCGGTGGACGGCGCGCGCGAGGGGACGACCGTGGTGGTCGTGGGGGCCGGGGTGGCGGGGCTGACCGCAGCCACCCTGTTGCACCGGAACGGGATCGGCTGCGTGGTGCTCGAACGGCACACTCGGGAGCACGTCGAGCAGCGGCAGCGGGCCGGGGTGATCGATTTCGCGGCCGAGCAGGTCTACGAGCGGGCGGGCCTGGCCGACCGGCTGCTCTCCGGTGCGCCGAGGTCCGGCCTGCTGGAGTTCCGGGTCGACGGCGAGACCCGGCTGTTCGACGTCGCCGCCCACGCCGACGGGCGGGTCGGCCGGCTGATCCCGCAGCAGGTGCTGGTGCGGCGGCTCGTCGCCGCGTTCCTGGAGGACGGCGGGGACCTCCGGTTCGCGGCGCACGACGTGGCGCTGCACGACCTCGACGGCGACCGGCCGCACGTCACCTACCGCGACCCGGCCGGGTCGGCGCACCGGGTGGACGCCGAGTACGTGGCCGGGTGCGACGGGTTCCACGGGGTGAGCCGGGCGAGCGTGCCGGCCGACGCCCTGACCACCTACCGGCACGCGGCCGACGTCGGGTGGTTCACCGTGCTGACCGACTCGCCGCCGCCGGCGCACCCGCTGATCGCGGTCAGCCGGCACGGGTTCGCCGCGCACTTCGGGCGCGGGCCCGGCGCGAGCCGGTTCTACCTCCAGTGCCCGCCGGGCGACGACCTGGCGTCGTGGACCGACGAGCGGGTGTGGGAGCAACTGCGGCTGCGGCTGGCCGACGACGGGCTGGTGGCGGGGCCGGTCGTGGACAAGGCGCTGATCGACGGGCGCAGCTCCGTGGTCGACCCGATGTCCTACGGCCGCCTGTTCCTGGTCGGGGACGCCGCCCACATCGTGCCGCCGATGGGCGGGAAGGGGATGAACCTGGCGATCGCCGACGCGGACGTGCTGGCGGGCGCGCTGGTCGCGGCGGTGCGCGAGGACCCCGGGCCGTTGCGCGCGTACTCGGCGACGTGCCTGCGCCGGGTGTGGAACGACCAGGAGTTCTCGCGGTGGCTGAGCGACGTGGTGTTCCACGGCGCGGCCGAGGCGACGGCGGGCGCGTTCGAGTGGCGGCTCGCCCGCGCCCGGCTCGCCCGCCTGCTCACCTCGCCGGTCGCCGCGCGGGCGTTCGCGGCGCTGATGGCCGGCACCGCGTGACCGGGCGGCCCGCGCCCGGCAGCCTCACCCGTCCGGGCGACGTCAGGGGTTGATGGCGAGGAACAGGAACGCGGCGAGCAGGACGAGGTGGACGCTGCCCTGCATCCGGGTGGCCCGGCCCGGCACCACGGTGAGCACGCTGACCAGGACGGTGAGCGCGAGCAGCACCATCTGGGTCGGCCCGAGGCCGAGCACCAGCGGGCCGTCCAGCCACACCGACGCGAGCGCGATGGCCGGGATCGTCAGGCCGATGCTGGCCATCGCCGAGCCGTAGCCCAGGTTCAGGCTGATCTGCACCCGGTCGCGGCGCGCGGCGCGGCCCGCCGCCAGGGTCTCCGGCAGCAGCACCAGCAGCGCGATCACCACGCCCACGAACGACGGCGGGAACCCGGCCGCCTGCACGCCCGCCTCGATGGCGGGCGACTCCACCTTCGCCAGGCCCACCACGACCACCAGCGCGACCAGCAGCAGCGCCAGGCTGGTCCAGGTCTCCCGGGCCGAGGGCGGCGACGCGTGCTCCTCGGCGTCGGGCTCGCCGTCGGCGGTGACCGGCAGGAAGAAGTCGCGGTGCCGCACGGTCTGGGTCAGCACGAACGTGGTGTACAGGGCGAGCGAGGCCACCGCTGCGAACGCGAGCTGGGAGGTGGAGAACTCGGGGCCGGGCGTGCTCGCGGTGAACGTCGGCAGCACCAGGCACAGCGTGGCGAGGGTGGCGACGGTCGCCAGCGCCGCGCCGCTGCCCTCGGAGTTGAACAGGGTCACGCCGTAGCGGAACGCGCCGACCAGCAGCGACAGCCCGACGATGCCGTTGGTGGTGATCATGACCGCCGCGAACACGGTGTCCCGGGCCAGCGAGGCGGTCTCCGGGCCGCCGGAGATCATCATGGTGACGATCAGCGCCACCTCGATCACCGTCACGGCGACCGCGAGCACCAGCGACCCGAACGGCTCGCCCACGCGGTGCGCGACCACCTCGGCGTGGTGCACGGCGGCCAGCACGGTGCCCGCGAGCACCAGGGCGACGATGGTCACCAGCACGGCCCCGAGGTCTCGGCCCCAGACCAGCGCCAGCACCACCGCACCCAGCACGGGGACGACGTCGGTCCAGGACACCTGCCGCAGGCGAGACACAGCGATCATGCCGCCAACCCTGGCATCATCCGCCGCTCCGCGCACGTCACGCGCGGTATCACGGGTGCGTCGCGGCCGCACCTCCGCGCCGGGGAACGGCCGGCGCACGGCCCGGGAGGGCACGACGACGGCGCGGCCGGCGTCAAGGGCTCACCGGCCCGACGCGGCCGTGGTGGATCTCACGCGGGTCAGGCGCGGGAACGCCCGCACCGACCGGCCGGTCCCGGGCGGGTGGTGGCTCCCGGGGTCCGCGCCGACCGGGTCACTCCGCGAACAGCCCGGCGAGCCTGGGCAGCCGGCGCCGGGTCTCCTCCTCGTCCTCCGGGTCCCAGTTCTCGCCCGCCGGCTCGTCGGGCCGGTCCATGGCGCGCAGGGCGTCCTCCAGGACGGCGTCGAGCGTGTCGGTCTCGCCCTTGACCCGCCGGTAGGCGTCGGCGACCCGGTAGCCCACCGCCTCGTAGCCGATCCAGCCCTTGCCGTCGCCGCCCATGCGCGCGACCACGGGCAGGTCGGCCAGCGAGTCCGGGTCGGCGACCGCGCGGGTGAACACGTCGCGGCCGAGCAGGATCAGGCCGTCGCGGAAGTCCATGAAGCCGTCGTCGCCGCACCCGCCCTCGATCAGGTAGGCGGCGTTCCACAGCTCGTGCCGGTACGCCGAGTCCTTCACCTCGACGTGCGTCACGGCGAACTCGGCGATCTGCTCCGGCGGCAGCGCGGCCAGGGCGTCGACCAGCGCGTCCGGCAGCGGGTCGTCCGCGCTGTCGCGGTCGTCCGCCCGGTCGCCGACGGCGGCCCGCGCCCGGTCGACGATCCCCCACCACGTGTCGGTTTCCACGCCGCCGATCCTACGTGCGACCGGCGCACCGCCGCGACGTCCTGAGTGGACGGTCGCCGGTGCGCCGGTCGGCGGCGTGCGTCAGAAGGGCAGGGTGAACGCCCAGTGGATGCGGACGGGGCGCTTCGGCGGCCCGTCCTGCGCGTCGCCGGCGATGCCCGCCGCGACGATCCGGTCGAGCGTGTCCATCCCGTGCACCACGCGGCCGAACACGCTGTAGACCGGCGGGATGTTCGCGTGCGAGTGCACCACGAAGAACTCGCTGCCGTTGGTGCCCGGTCCCTGGTTCCCCATCGCCACGGTGCCGCGCGGGTACGTCTCGGTGCCGGTCACCTCGTCGTCGAACCGGTAGCCGGGTCCACCCTCTTCCTGGCGGTGGATGTCGCCGCACTGCAACACGCCCAGTCGCGGCGAGTTCGTCAGGCGGAAGCACTGGGTGTCGTTGTAGAAGAGGCTGCGCACGAGGTGCTCGAAGTTGTGCGCGGCGCAGGCGGCGACCGACCGGTCCAGCCGGACCACCACCGGGCCGTAGTTCGTGTGCAGCACGACGGTCGCGGAGCCCCGGGTCGGCGCGGTGGCGCGTGGCGGGCGGACCGGCTTGGCGGCGGGGTTGTCGGGGGTGGGGGTGAACGCGCAGTGCTTCACCGGCCCGGTCCGCTCGGGCGCGGCCCCGGCGGCCGGTGCCGCGACGCCGAGGAGTGCGGTCAGCAGGACGACAGCGGTTACGGCATACCTTCCCATGCGCCGAGGCTAGCGCCACCCGGCGCGACCCGGACCCCTCGGGAACGCGAACCACCGCGTTCGGCTGCGGCCGCCCGGTCGGCTGCGGACCGCCGGCGACGACCATCGACCCGATGTGGTCTATACCACATGGGGACGGCTGCCTCAACGTTGCGGTGATCACCCCACGCGGCGGCCAGTTGACCTATGGCCGCGCCCGCCGGCGTGCAGCAGGCTCGGAAGAGCCGCAAGTCCTTGGGGGGACACCGGAATCGTGTCGCTTGCGCCCTTCTTCGCCTGCGGTGAGCCAGTTTGCCCATCGAGAGGACAACTGTCGCAATGCCGTCTGCACCCACCTCACCATCCCGGTCGCGCCGGTCACCGGCCCGCCGGGTCGTCGTCGCCCTGCTCGCGCTCGGCGCGCTGCTGGGCGCCACCGCACCCGCCACGGCGGGACCGGCCCCGGCCCAGTCCACAGTGGACACCACCGCCAAGGTCGCCCGGCCGGACTCGCCGACCAGCGGCAGACTGGTGCCCGCGCTGCGCGGCGAAGCGGCGCGGGAGGCCACCGGCCCCGTGGTCAACGAGCAGTTCCGGAAGCTCAGCGAAACCCGGGACGCCAAGCGGGCCGCCGGCCCGGTCGCGGCGGAGCGGCCGGTCGGCACCACGAGCCTGCCGCCGTGGAGCGGGGCCCTGCACGCGGTGTGGGGCGCGTTCCCCAACGTCAACTCCGACGGCGCGATGGCGACGCACACCCTGAACCCGGGCATCTCGATCCCGTCCGGCAACCCGGACGTGGTCTACGCGCCGACCCTCGACCCGAGCGGCAAGACCTGCATCGAGGTCACCACGTTCTACTGGCAGGGCGGCAACGGCGTCGGGGCGTGGGACTGGTGCGCCGCGTCGCCCGGCTTCGCCGCCGTGGCCTGGATCGACGCCACCTTCATGAGCACCTACTCCGACACCCACCTCGGCCCGCCCGCGTACACGGTCAAGGACGTCCAGACCGACCCCGTGACGAACTCGTGGACCGCCTACCTGTTCAACTACTCCACCGGCTACTGGGACGCCCTGTTCACCAGCGCCGACGCCGGCAAGCTCACCAACCCGGGCGGCGGGTGGAGCATGTTCGAGGTCTACACGAACTACAACTCGGCGACCGGTGAGGGCTACTACTGCACGGAGACCGCCGGCACGCTGTTCGCGGCGGCGGGCATCTCCATCAACGTGGGTGGCACCTGGAGCCTGCTCGACACCTCCAACTCCTCGATCACCCCGCCCGGCAGCGTGAGCAGCGCAAGCCTCGGGTGCACCGGTCTGTCGTTCTCCCTGCCCTCGGCGAACGACTACTGGCAGGTGACCAACTAGCCGAACGACCTCCCGCACCGCCCGCCCGGGGGTGGTGCGGGAGGTCGTGCCCGCACCATCCCCGGCGACGCACCGTCGAGGAGCGCTGATCCACCCCGGCTCGGACGATCCCGCCGCTCATCCGGCGTCGCGGCACGGGCTAGGAGCTGGTTGAGGTTCGGATCCAGGTGCGTCGGGTGGTGCGCTGGTCGGGGCTGGTAGAACGCGGGTGTGGCGCGTTTTGATCTGACCGGTGCCGAGTGGGCGTTGATCGAGCCGCACGTGCCGGTGGCGGCCACGGGGCCGTTGCCGCGTCGGGTGCGGGATCAGTTCAACGGGGTCCTGTGGCGGTTTCGCACCGGGTGGGGTTGGCGTGA